>NZ_JADWYU010000113.1:0-57469 GCF_016786325.1 Frankia nepalensis
ACGCCCATTTGTGTATAAGAGACAGGCCCGGCGACGGCCACGGGCCGCCCGCCGGGCGCCGACATTCCGTTTTCTTTGGCTCCAAAAGGAGCAGGACCTACCTGTCGCGTCGATGTGGCACAGGGAGGGTGGTCTCGGTTGACAGGGGTCGAACGGGGCGTGGCGCCGTCCAGGACACGGCGCCCCGCGGCGCGGCGTCCACGGCGAAAGGGGCGGATGGCGTCGGCGCGGCCGGATCCGTCCACCAGCCGGAAATCGACCGTGACCGCGTCCGACGGGGTGCGGCTGTACGTCGAGGAGAGCGGACCGCGTGACGGCGCGGTGACCCTGGTCTTCGTGCACGGGTTCTGCATGACCGCGGACGCGTGGACCTTCCAGCGCCGCGGCCTGGGCGACCTGGGGCGCACGCTCTGCTACGACCAGCGGGCGCACGGCCGGTCCGGGCCGTCGGAGGCCGAGCACTGCACCATCGCGCAGCTCGCCGACGACCTGCGCCGGGTCCTCGACGACCGGGTTCCCACCGGGCAGGTCGTGCTCATCGGCCATTCGATGGGCGGGATGACCATCCTCGGGCTGGCCGAGGCGCATCCGGAACTGTTCGGGGAACGGATCATCGCAGTCGGTCTCCTGTCGACCAGCGCCGGCGAGCTGCCCCGACTGGCGTTCGGGCTGCCCGCGGCGGTCGGCGCCGCGGCGCGCCGGGTCCTGCCCGGGATGGCCGTCGGGATGCGCCACGCCCCGTCGCTGCTGGAGCGGGTCCGGTGGAAGGGCAGCTCGCTGTCCAGGACCCTGACGCGGCGGCTCGGGTTCGGCGCGGCCCGGGTGCCCGAACCGGTGGTCGACTCCCTCGAGACGATGGTCGCGAACACGCCGATCCCGGTGGTCGGAGCCTTCCTGCCAACCCTCCTCGATCATGACCGGCTGGCGGCGGCGGCCGCGCTGCGCGACATCCCGACCCTGCTGCTCGTCGGGGACGCGGACGTCATGACGCCGATCGAGCACAGCCGGATCCTCGCCGAGGCCCTGCCCGAGGCCGAGCTCGCGGTCGAGGAAGGCGCTGGGCACGCCGTGATCCTGGAACGCCCGGACGCGGTCAACGCCCGCCTGCGCGACCTCGTGAACCGCGCGGTGCCCGAAGGGATCCTGGCGGGACGCTGGTCCGCCCCGCCAGGCTCCGTGCGCGTCGGCTGATGGACGATCAGCCGGTGGCGGAGATGCCAGCGCGGTGCTTGGCGGTGTCGGAGTAGTGCCGGAACGCCCGGACCAGGCCGTGCTCGTCGAGGACCCACAGGTGGATCTCCTCGTCCTCGACGGTCCCGCCGCCGGGCATGGTGAACGCCACCCGGATCCGGGCGGCCACGGCGTCGTCGCCGCTGAGCAGGCCGAGGACCGCGAAGTCGTGGAACGTGTAGCCGCCGATCAGCGTGAAGAATTCCGCGACGCCGGCCCGCCCGCGCCGGGGAGCGAGGTGGGGGACGGCGGGCTCGCGGTGCGCGGACTGGTCCTTCCAGTCGGCGTCCCAGCTGACGTCGTCCGTGAGCCGCGCCAGGATCGCCGGGATGTCACCGCGGCCGAAGGCCTCGTAGATGCGGCGGATCGTCGCCTCGTGCGCCGCCCGCCGACCCGTGTCGACCCCGGTGTCCGCGTGGGTGTCGCTGTCCGCCTCGGCGGCGGTGTCCGTCTGGGCCGTCGTGGTGGTCGCTGCCATGGTGATCCTCCCGATGCGGTGCCCGGCCTGCCGCCGGGCTGTGTCCGTCGGCACCGGTGTGGGTGCCGACGGACACGGTCGCCCAGCGCGCCCTTCCCGGGCATCGGTCGATCGGCCTATCCGCGCGCCGGGGGCGTGGCGCGGCCTCGTCCCGCCCAGCCGGGCGGGACGAGAGCCCTGAGCCCTACGGGAGCAGGCGGTGTTCCATCGCGAAGATCGCCACGCCCGCGCGGGTCCGCCGCCCGGTCTTGTCGTAGATGTGCGCGAGATGGTGGCCGACGGTCCGCGCCGAGATGCCGAGCTCCGCGCCGATCTCCCGGTTGCTGAGCCCGCGGGCGGCGTGCCGCAGCACCTCGACCTCCCGTTCGGTGAGGCCGGCGGGCAGCACGGGCCGCGGCCGGGGAAGGCCGGCGGCCTCCAGGACGGCGGCGACAGCCTCCCGGTCCAGGCCGCCGGCGTCGGCCTGTGCCGTGAGCAGGTCCGCGGCCCGCGCCGCGCCGAACGCGGGCCGGTGCGCCCGCGGCTCCGTCAGCGCGGCGAGCATGTCGGCGGCGGCGAGCAGACGGGCCGCCGGCGGGAGGCCGGCGGCCGGGAAGCCGCGGTGGTAGCCACCGCCGTCGGCCCGTTCGTGGTGTGCGGCGGCGACGCCGGCCAGCGGCGCGAGCGCGGGGACCCGCTCGAGGACGCGCTGCGTCCAGTAGGTGTGCATACGGACGCGTTCCAGTTCGGCGACCCCGAGCGGCCCGGGGCGGTCCCACACCGCGCTCGACACGCCAACCCGGCCCAGGTCGTGCAGCAGCGCGGCGCAGCGCAGCTCGACGAGCGCGGCGTCGGCGAGGCCGGCGACCCGTCCGGCCGCCTCGGCCAGCGCGGCCACGTGCTCGCTGTGCCCGAGCAGCCAACGGCTCTTCAGGTCGACGACCCGGGCCAGGACCGCGCACAGCCGCGGCACCGACCCGAACGGCACCGTGGCGTGCGGCGCCGGTTCCAGCGCGAGGACCGTGGCGATCGCGTCCGGCTCGGTGAGCGCGGCGAGCGCGACGTCGGCGCCCGCGACGAACGCGGCGGCGAGCCGTGGGTCGAGGTGCCCGCCGGCGCGGCGGCGGATCTCGGCGACGGCGGCGGTGGATCCGCCGCGCGCGTGGGCGAGGACGGCCTGCTCGGCGACGTGCACGATCCGCCCGGCGAGGGAGAGCTGCTCGCCGCGACGGCCGGCGGGGATGCCAAGACCGTCCCACCGCTCGTAGACGTCGTCGAGCGCGTCGACCGCGGCCGGTTGCAGGCCGAGCCCCGGCCCGAGCGCCCGCGACGTCTCGCAGCCCGTGCTCGCCGCCCGCACCCCGACCGTCGGCATGATCTGGGTGAGTGTCTCGGCGAGCCGCGGCGCCTCCTCGGCGCCGGCCCAGGCGCCGAACACGCGCAGCTGCCCGGCGAACACCTCCGGGTCGCCCGGGTCGAGGGTCTTGAGCGCGGCCTGGAACGCGACGTCGTCCCGGAAGTAGTCGGCGTTCTCCGGCGCGAACGACGTGCAGCCCACGGAGCGCAGCAGCGCCGCCTCGAACACCACCCGGCGGGCCGGCGCGTCCGCGCCGAGCAGCTCGCCGGCGAACGTCGTCGCCACCGCGCAGGTGCGCAGGCCCTTCTCGAACTCCATCCCGGAGGCGAGGTCCGTGGTCAGGGACAGCGCGGCGAGCACCTCGGTCGTCCGGATCACCTGCACGTCCGCAGCGTATGAGCGCGCCAGGCGGAAACGTCCGACATCCGATGAGCTGGGTGTCGCACGGCGGTGCGCGACGGGCCTGGCGGGGCGCGCCCGGCGGTCGGCCATCAGCTGGAGATAACTCGCCAGTTATCCGGCGACTAGTCTCCAGCCATGCCCGCGCCGGTCAAGCATTCCGCCGACGAGATGCTGGACGCCGTCCGCGCCCTCGTGCTGACCGGCGGCCCCGCGGCCGCCTCCGCCCGCGCGGTGTGCCTGGCCACCGGCGCCTCCAGCGGCTCGGTCTACCACCGCTTCCCCCGCCGGGACGATCTCGTGGCCGCGGCGTGGCTGCGCGCCCAGGACCACTTCCTGCGGGTCTTCCTGCGCGTCGTGGACCCGCCGGGCATCGAGGCCGGCATCGAGGCCGCGGTCATGGTGCTCACCTGGAGCCGAGACCACCCCGAGGACGCGACCCTGCTGCTGCGCCACGCGCTGCGCGACCTGCTGCGCGGCGACACCTCACCCGCGCTCGCCGAACGTGCCGCGGCCAACCAGCGCACCGTCGGCGCCACGTTCGACGCCCTGGCGGCCGCCACCGGACACCCGCTCCCCGACCTGCTGCTCGCCGTGGTCGACCTGCCCCACACCGTCGCCCGCCGCACCCTGCGCGACGGCGGCGTCCCCACCGACGACGACATCAGGGCCGTGCGGCGGGCCGCCACCCTGCTGCTCACCCACCATCCGTCCGACGGCTTCCCCGCGGGTCGTCCGGAATCCTGAGCTCGTCCCGACGCGGGTGTCCGACGGAGGCGGGTATCCGACGTCGCCGGCCGAGCTCGACCGCGCTGGGCGTCACGACGTGGCCGTCCGGGGGTGGCTGGCGGCGGTAGCGGCGGTAGTCGTGCTGGCGACGGCGCTGCCGGTCGGCGACCGCGCGCTTTCGGCGTCGCCGCGGGCGGCGGCGACCCGGAACTCGTAGGTGTGGCCGGTGACCACCGAGCTCAGCTTCCAACTGTCGGCGGGTATCACCAGCGGGAGCCGTTCCCAGGCGCTCCCGGCGGTGGCGTCGCGCTGGTAGAGCCAGTAGCCGGCGGCGCCGAAGCTGTGCGGCCAGGCCACGGTCAGCCCGGCGGGGGTCGCCGTGACCGTGACCGAGCCGGGGGCGGCCGGCGCCGGGCCGGGGACATCCCCGGGTATGGCGCCGAACGCTCCGCCGACGCCGAACCGGGTCGACAGGGCCTCGGCGAAGGCCTTCGCGATCTTGTATTCGCCAACGCCGTTGGGATGCACACCGTCGTAGGTGTCGGCGGCCGGGTCGAGGGGGCCTTCGATGTCGACCAGCGAGATCGGCGAGGCCTGGGTGTTCAGGCCGTGCAGCACGGTGGCGAGCCGGTCGTTGTAGTCGTTGGTCATTCCCGGCAGGGTGGCCACGATGTCGAGCGGGGAGCGGTGTGGCACGTTCGCGATCAGAAAGCGGATGTCGGGCCTCGCCGCGCGGGCCTGGGTGACGAAGGTCCGCATGTCGTTCAGCAGGCCCGCCGGATTGTTGATCCCCCAGGCAAGGTCGTTGAAGCCGAGCTCGACCAGGAGGTAGTCCGGCTGCTGGGCCTCGACGACCCCGCGGATCGTGTCCTTGGTCTCGTGCATCGCCCGGCCCCAGCTGGCGTAGTGGGCGCTGTCGAATCTGATCCCGGGCCGGTAGGCGGCGTCGACGGCCGCCGGCGTCCGGGTTCGCGGGTAGTCGTCGGCGACGGCCGAGGGGAGCCTGTTGGTGCCGGTCCACGGGCCGACGAAGTCGACCCCGCCGCTGGCGCCCAGGTGCTGGGCCAGCCGGTAGCGCCAGGTGTAGTCGCCTTCGAGTCCCTGGCTGATCGAGTCGCCGACGACCATCAGCCGGGCGCCGCCCGCGGTCGGGTCGTCGGCGGAGGGGGAGTGGTTCGGGCCGGTGGCCGTCGCGGTGGGCTCGGCGCCGCCGACCCCGACGACGACCTCCCCGCCTGGCAGGACGTCGATGGCCGTCCAGCCGGCGGTCAGGGCCCAGGTGACGGCCGGGAGCGCCGCGGCGGCGGCCAGTGCGGCGGGCCGGAACCACCGGGCGCGTCGCGCGGGAGCGCGTCTTCTGTGTCGTCTTCTGTGTCGGCGCGGGGCAGTAGTCGACAGGTGATCCTCCGGTTGCCTCGCCGAGAAGGCCGTCGATCACCACCTGGCTGTGATCACGGCCTGGGCGCGCAAGAAGAACAGACGGGACGTCGATGAAGTAGAGAGACATCGCTACTTCAATTGGGTGAGAGTCTCGACTTAGAGACGCAACCGGTCAAGCAACCGTTGAGTCAGTGCCCGGCCGAACCGTGGAGACGCCGGACCGTGGAGACGGCGTCGGCGCGGCGGGTAGCCCGCTCGTCACCCTGGCTGGCGACGGATGGGCGCTTGGTGGCCGTTGACCGGCGCCGGTTGGCCGTCGACCCGGTGCCGCCGCGACGTCTCGTCCTGTCGCGGCGGCGACGTTGACAGTAGAACTGCCATATTGGCAGTCTTACTGTCATGACGTCAGAGTCACTGCGGGACGCCCGGTCGGCGCTCGTGCGCGACCGGGTGCTGGAGGGCGTGGCGGCGGTGCTCACCGCCGGCGACGATCTGACCTTCGCCAAGGTCGCGAAGGCCGCCGGCGTTCCGGAACGGACCGTCTACCGGCACTTCCCGACCCGGGAGGCGTTGCTGACCGCGGTGTTCGGCTGGGCGAACCGGCGCATCGGGTTCGACGGGCCGGATCCGGACGGGGCGGGGCCGGGGAGCAGGCCGGCGGCGGAACCGGTCACCGGCGCCGAGGCCGCCGACCTGGTCCGGCGGGTGTTCGCCGGCTTCGACGAGATCGCCCCGGTCGTCCGCGAGCTGCTCAGGGCGCCCGAGGGCCTGTTCGCCCGGCTGTCGGACAACGACCGGCGGCGGCGCGCCGCGCGCGGCGTGGTCGACCGGGAGGCCCCCGGGCTCGACGAGGCCAGCGCCCGGCGGGTGGCCGCCGTCGTCCAGGTGCTCACCGCCGCCGCGACCTGGCAGACGCTGCGCGACTACTGGGACGTCGACGGGGTGGAGGCCGGCGAGGCCGCCGCCCTGGCGATCCAGCTGCTGCTCGACGGGGCGCGGGCCAGGGCACAGGCCGGGCCATGACCCAGTGATCCCGACCCAGCGATCCCCCGACCACCACTTCACCAGGAGGCATGCCGTGTCCCTCGTTCAGGGCGTCAACCACGCCGCCGTCCTCACCGCGGACCTCGACCGGTTCATCGACTTCTACACCGGCGTCTTCGACCTGGAGGTCGTCTTCCGGGAGGAGACGCCGGCGTTCCGGCACGCGATCCTGCGGGCCGGTCCGACCTCGTGGCTGCACCCGGCGGAGGTTCCCGGCAACGCCCACGGCGCCGGGGTGCCCGCCATGTTCGACCGTGGCCACCTCGACCACGTCGCGCTGACCGCGGCATCGCCCGAGACCTTCGCCGTCCTGCGGGCCCGCCTGTCCGAGCGGGACGCCAGCGACGGAACGGTGGAGGACCTGGGGGCCTTCCACAGCCTCTGGTTCACCGACCCGGACGGGATGCGGGGCGAACTCACCCTGATCGTCGACCCGGGCCTGCGCGGCATCCACGCGCCACGGCCGCTGCCCCTGCCGGCCTGAGCGGATCCGCGCTCAGGCCGGCAGGCCGTCGACGGCGCCTACTGGCCGGCGGCGGACCATCGACCTGTCCGTCAGAACGCGGTCTCTGGCTCGCATAACAGCGGACAGGCCCGGAGCGGCGGGGCCGGCGCGCCGGCCGGTCGGCCGGTGCTGTCTCGGGTTTGAGGGCCTGTGTCCTCATACCTCGAGCTGAGCGGGGCTCCTCCGGCGGGCAGGCATGCTGCGCGCCGGCGAACCGCCGAAGGGCTCGTAATAGCAAAAGCGTGCCCCGGCGCGCCGCACGCGGCCTATGCGGAATTCGGGACCTCCGGCCCGGGCCGCGCGACGGGAAAGGTGCAAAAGGAACCAGATACTTCGATTGGCCGGCCGTTCCGCTGAATGTCTTCGCGTGTCGTCGTGGTTCTCGGGTGGGATGTTTGTAGAGTGGCCCAACGTGAGGGCGGCACCTTTTCGGGCGGTTCGAGGTCCGGTGCCGCCACGACTCAGCCCGCGGGGCGCGCGAATTAATCGGAGGGGTTGGCGTTGTCTGGTTCTGACCTGGTTGCGTTGATTCCACCGGGTGTACGGGCGGCTCGGCACCGCATTCGCTGGATTCCGCGCCGGCTCGGTTTCGACGTCGTCCGGTACCGGGAGGTGCCGGTGGACTTCGATGCGCGTGACGCGGCGCTGGTCCGGGCGGTGCGCCCCTACACCCTCACCAGCCCGGAACGGATCGTCGCGCTGGCCGGCGCGGTGCGGTGGATCGTCGAGGAGAAGATTCCGGGCGCGTTCGTCGAGTGCGGGGTCTGGCGCGGCGGCAGCATGATGGCGGTCGCGCGGACCCTGCTGGAGCAGGGCGTGCGCGACCGCGACCTCCACCTGTTCGACACATTCGAAGGCATGACCGAGCCGGAGCCTGAGGATCGCGACCCCGCCGGGCGGCCGGCGGCGCGGACGTTCCGGCGGATGCGCCGCCTGGACGAGACCGCGGACTGGTGCCGGGCCGGCGAGGACGACGTCCGGACCAACATGGCCGGGACCGGATATCCGTCGAAACACGTCCATCTGGTGAAGGGCCGGGTCGAGGACACCCTTCCGGCCGCCGCGCCCGAAGAGGTTGCACTTTTGCGCCTCGACACCGACTGGTACGCGTCGACGCGCCACGAACTCGTCCATCTCTGGCCGAGTCTGGTGTCGGGTGGAATATGCGTTGCCGACGACTACGGGCACTGGGCCGGGCATCGCCGTGCCATCGATGAATACCTGGAAGAGCAGGGCGTCCGCGTTTTGATGCACCGTAGCGACTATCCCGGCCGCCTGTTCGTCAAGCCCTGACATCCTCGAACGAGCCTCACGTGAACGAGCCTCATCGGACCACAAGTCCAGCCCGCCGCGTCGACCCTCCGCCGCAGGAGAAGCGCCGAACGACCGCTAATCCAGCTTCCAGCACCGGTGATCACCTATGCCGCGAGCTAGCTCATTGTGCGTCTTGAGACACATTTCTCTCTGGACCGCGTCCTGACGGACAGGTCCGCGCGGCCGGACCCGCCCTCAGCGGCGCAGGGTGGTCTCCCGCCGCATGCGCGACAGCTTCTCTGGGTTGCGCACGGCGTAGAGCCCGGTGATCAGCCCGTCGTCGATGCGGACGGCCACGACGGTGTCGATCTCGCCGTCCAGCCGGAGGATGAGCGCCGGGTAGCCGTTGACCTGTGCCGACCGCAGCGACATCTCGGCGGTGATCCTGCCCAGGCCGGCCGCCAGCAGTCGGGCCACCCTGTCGGACCCGACCACGGGGCGCAGGATGGCCTGCTTGAGGCCGCCGCCGTCGCCCATGAGGACGACGTCGGGCGCGAGGATGTCGAGCAGGCTCTGCAGGTCGCCCGTCTCGGTCGCCCGCTGGAACGCGTCGAGCGCGTGCTGGGTCTCGGCCGCGGAGACGGCCCCGCGCGGCCGGCGCGCCGCGACGTGCGCCCGTGCCCGGTGCGCGATCTGGCGGACCGCGGCCGGGCTCTTGTCGACGGCCTCGGCGATCTCGTCGTAGCCGACGTCGAACACCTCGCGCAGCACGAACACCGCCCGCTCGGTCGGCGTGAGCGTCTCCAGGACCAACAGCATCGCCATCGAGACGCTGTCGGCGAGCTCGACGTCCTCGGCCACGTCCGGCGCGGTGAGCAGCGGTTCGGGCAGCCATGGGCCGACGTAGGACTCCCGGCGGCGGCCGAGCGTGCGCAGCCGGATGAGCGCCTGGCGGGTGGTGATCCGGACCAGGTATGCGCGCTGGTCCCGCACCGTGCCGAGATCGACGCCGGCCCACCGCAGCCAGGTCTCCTGCAGGACGTCCTCGGCGTCGGCGGCCGAGCTGAGCATCTCGTAGGCGACGGTGAACAGCAGGTTGCGGTGGGCGAGGAACGCCTCGGTGGCGGGGTCCAGGTGGTCGTCGTGGCCGCTGCCCTCGCTGTGGCCGCTGCCCTCGCTGCCGTCGTCGGCCGCGGTCCGCGATGTGCCGGCCATGGGTGGCTCCTCCTCACGCTCGACTGTGCCACCCACCAGATGCCGCGAACCGCGGTCGTGTGACACCGGGACGGCAGCCGCGTCTTCTCGTCGTTACCCGAGCGGCCTGCCACCTGCCACCTGCCACCTGTCACCTGCGGCGACGGCTCGGCGGCACCATCCGCGCCGGCGCCTCGCACAGCGCGGGCGCCTGATGGTGGCGCGCGTCACGTTGCCCGAGCCGTCACAGGAAGCCGGTCGCCGGCATCTCGTGGTCGTCCAGCGCGACACCACGAGTGAGGACGACATCATGGATGCCCGCTTCAACATGTTCGACAACGAGATCGCCCTCCGGTTCGCCAAGCGGTTCGCCAACGCCAGCCTGGTGATCCACCAGTCGCCGCTGCCGGCGGCAACGCAGGAGCTGGTGTCGCTGCGCGCCAGCCAGATCAACGGCTGCGGCTGGTGCGTCGACATGCACACCAAGGAGGCCGCGGCTGCCGGCGAGACCGCGGTCCGGCTCCACCTCGTCGCCACCTGGCGCGAGTCCACCGTGTTCACCGAGGCGGAGCGGGCCGCGCTGGCGCTCGCCGAGGAGGGCACCCGGCTCGCGGACGCCCACCAGGGCGTGTCCGACGAGACCTGGGCACAGGTGCGCAAGCACTACGACGACGACCAGATCGCCGCGCTGGTCTGCCTCGTTGGGCTGATCAACGCGGCCAACCGGCTCGCCGTGATCGTGCACCAGCAGGGCGGGTCCTACGAGGCGGGCATGTTCGCCAGAATGACGAGCTGACCGTCAGGCGCATCGGCCCGGCCAGGGTCAGCTCGATCTGGGCCGGGCCGGCGCACATCTGTGGCTGTGACCAGGGCAGTGGCGGCGACGCCCGAACTGAGGTTCGGAAAGGGCGGATCGAGGATCGCGCCACGATCACGCCCCTCACCTTGCCGGCTGGCCGGGCCATGGCCGTCCTCCGGTGGAAGCGGGAATCCGTCTGAGAAGATCGGAACGTGGACTTCGGGGGACAACGCGCTGCCGACGATGGATGGGACTTCTTCGTCTCGTACACCGCGGAGGATCAGGCCTGGGCCGAGTGGATCTCTTGGCAGCTTGAGGGAGTCAACTTCCGGGTGCTTGTGCAGGCCTGGGACATGGTGGCGGGTTCGAACTGGACGACGACGATTCAGGACGGCATTCGGCGGGCGACCCGGACCGTGGCCCTTGTCTCCAATGCCTACCTGCGATCCGTCTTCGGCCAGCAGGAATGGCAGGCGACCTGGCTCTCCGATCCCGAAGGTGTTGCCAGAAGGCTCCTGCCGGTCCGGATCGAGAACTGTGCGCGGCCGGGAGTCCTCGGCCAGATGGTCGCCGTCGACCTCTTCGGCCTCGCCGCCGACGCGGCCCGCGGCCGGCTCCTGACCTCCATCCAGGGGGCAGTCAGCGGACGCGCGAAGCCCGCCGTCGAGCCGAACTTTCCGGGTTCGCTGGCGCTGCCCACGCCACCGCAGGCGCCGTCACCACGTTCGGCCCCCGCGTTCCCTGGACGTCCGGCCGACCTGCTTATGGGACGTCACCGCGACGGCGGACACGGGTTGCGAACTCGTGGGAAACGCGAGCCCGAGAAGGTTGGCGAACCGGCGCCGGCCGACCCGTCGATGTTTCGCGCGCTGCTGGTCGGCGTGAGCGAGTATGAGGATGAGCGGCTGGCGCCGCTGCCGTGGATACCCACCCTCGTCGACGACCTGGCGCGCGGTTTGGAGAAAGCCGGCTACCGCGCCGAGATTCACGACCGGTCCCGGACCGGCGCGACCGCCATCAGGGCTGCCGCGCACAGCTTCCTCACCAGCGCCACGGCCGGTGAGACGCTGCTGCTGTACTTCGCGGGATACGGCGTTCACCACGCCGGCCGTGACTTCCTGGTGCCCACAGACGCCCCTGTCGACTATCAGCCGTTCTGGGAACTGTGCGTCCCGCTTGACTGGATCAAGGCGATCTCCAGGGGCACGGCTGGCTCCGTGCTGGTCGTCGTCGACGCCGCCGTCGGCTACGACGAGACCATCGCCGAGGCCGTGACCGAGCCAGGGTGGTCGACCGGACGCCTTATCACCGCCCCGGGGACCGCGGTCGCGTATCTGTTCGGCGGATCAGGCGTCCCCGAGCCGTCCGCGACTCTGGCTCAGTCGCTCATGGGCCTGCTGTCGGACGGTCTCGTTCCCGTCGACCTCGACCAGCTTGAGCACCTGCTTCGCCACCGGCTCTCGCGTCCCCCGCGCGGCTCCGACGCGGCTGGGCAATCCGCCTGCTCGTTGCAGGTTGTGCGGCTCTGCGACCCGCGCCGGTTTCGGCCCTTTCCTGTTCCGTCGTCCGCTGACGCGGATGCGCCCGACCATGAGTGGGTTACGGCGGCGCGACGCCACGCGGCCTGGTCACTCGCGCTCGAGAGCCCGGCCGGCGAGCAGTTGCGGGACGCGACCATTGACCTGGTGGCTCGGCTGGGAGCCGAACGCGACCGGCACGGCGCGCTGCTCGCGGAAGACCCCTGGCGTGAGCCCGAGCTGGCGCTGCGGATGACCAAGCGGGTCGAGTTCCTCCTGACGAGACTGCCGCCGGAGCCCGCGCCCCTGACGATGGCCGAGGTAGCGCTCCTGGTCACGGTGCCCTTTCTGTACGAGGCGCTGTGGACCCTGCTGGTCGCGAGGGCAACGGACGTCGAGCCGACCCGGCTGGACTTCCAGGGGGCCAGCGGCGACCGGATGGCGTTCGGAGCGTTCGCCCGGCTGCATCCTCGGCTGCTGCGGCGGGCGGAGCGCGCCCGCCAGGCCGGCGACGAGGATGCCTCGGCCGCGATCGGCTGGTGGCTGCTGCACCGATGGGTCGCCAAGGCGCGGCCCGATTCCTATCTCAGCGGAACCCTGTCCGGGCTCCTGGTCACCACGGCGGTGAACCCGCTGGCCAACGACGTGTTCCGGCCCGGCCGGATCGCCGAAATCCTGAAGGCGCTGCGGTCGGAACCGGCCTTCCTGGGACGGACGGACCGACCCGGCGCGCTAGGCGACTTGGCCTTCGTCGCCGCGGCGACGCCGCAGGAGATGCCGCTGCGGGAACGTGTCGTCGGATACCTGCTCGCGATCAGCCAGCGGATGGCGATCGAGCCGGTGGCGTTGCCGGACGTCGTCGCCGAGCACCTTGGTGTGGCCGATCCACTGGATCTTGACGACCTGCGGAACACCATTCGGCGCGCCGAATGGCAGCAAAGGGGGCGCACGGCGCGGGCGCTGGCCGCCACGTGCCGTCACCAGGCCCTGCAGGTCGCCCTGGAGCGGCACGCCGCGACGCTGGATCTGTTGTTGGCCGAGGCACACCGCACGATCGCTGAGCCCACGATTCTCGCCGTGCTGCCCACCCATGCCACGGCTGACAACGTGACCGCGGAGATGGCCGGCGGCCGGCAGATGTACAGCGTCGCCGGCGCCCAGTTCCGTATGGCCGAGGACAAGGTCCAGGAGCTGCTCATGGGCGAGCAGCTGTACACCAACCGTGGGCTGGCGGTCCGCGAGCTCTACCAGAACGCGTTGGACGCGTGCCGCTATCGGCGCGCGCGGGAAGAATATCGCGAGCGCACGACGGGCGAGCGGTCAACCTGGCAGGGTCGGATTCGTGTACGGCAAGGCTTCGAGTCGGATGGCAGTCCGTACCTCGAATGCGAGGACAATGGCGTCGGGATGGGCATCAGAGAGCTGATCGAGGTCTTCGCCGAGGCCGGGACCCGGTCCGTCGACATGCCCGAGGTCGTCGAGGAGATGGCGCGCTGGAGCGAGTGCAAACCTCCAGTCGAGTTCCATCCGAACAGCCGGTTCGGCGTCGGTGTCCTGAGCTATTTCATGATCGCTGACGAGATCACGATCAACACCTGCCGGGCAGGTATCGACGGTGTGCCGGGCCGCCAGCTCCGGGTCACCATCGCGGGCCCGGGTAACCTCTTCCGAGTCCAGGACCTCGGGCCTGGACGAGCGGCGGGGACGACAGTGCGCCTACACCTGTCCCGCAGGCCCGGAGAAACACCGGTCTCGTCGGTGGATATTCTACGGCGAATTCTCTGGATCGCCGAGTTCGACACATCGGCCACCGAGGGCGCGATTTCGCTTACCTGGATGCCCGGCAAGCTTGCTGACTTCGCGCCGGTCGGGACGGACAATCCGCTGCTGGACTTCGCGATGCGGATTACGGAGCAGATCGTGGGCACCAGCCTGCCGGTGTGGTGGTGTAACGGCCAGGGCGCGATTCTCGTCGACGGGCTGTGGGTTGGCTCTACGGCATTCGGCTTCATCGTCAATCTCACCGGGGGCTTGGCCCCGGACCTCGCAGTGGATCGCAACAAGATTCGAGAATTCCCTGACGAACCCGCCATGGAGGAGCTGGTTGTCTCGGCGGTTCCGGCGCTCCTTGCGTCCGAGGCAGTTGAGATGTCCTTGGAGTGGATGGCCGCGCTCGCCGACGAACGTCCCTTGGTCGCCGACGCGGTACAGGCTGCGCTTCTTGAAGAGGACAAGCATTGGCGTGCAGCCGGAGGCGCGACCGTGCCAGTCTCGGCTGTCGGTTGTTTTTCGCTCGATGGGGAAATTCTGGAACAATCGTTCAGGTCAAGGGTAAGGCGCCGCAGAAGTCCCCGCAATTTCCCGGATTTTGTTGTGGTGGACAGGAATTCTTGCTGGCGTGCCGCCCTTCGGTCGGAAGACCCAGCTGGCGCTGCGGTTACGATGGCCTGGCCGTCGGATATGCGACTTCTTGGTCTCGAGCTCGGTGATCGTCCGCGACGTGATGTTTATCGCGATCTTGCGGATACCTTGTTCAGGTCTGGTCGACTCCGAAGGTCGCCGGCTGAAGTCGTCGAACGGCTGTGTCGGCTTCAAGTGGTGCCACCGAGCCTGAAAGGGGCGCTCATTTCGGAAATTACGGCCGCTGACATGAGGCTGTTGAGTCACGATTTCGAAGGGAAGTCGCCGATTTCAGGTGACGTGGTGTCGCTTGGACACTCGTTCGCGGCATCCCAGCAGACAGGGCGCCCACTGCGCGAGGTGGTCGATAGGTATCGTGAGATGGGTTTCACTATTCATCCGGAACCCGATCCATCGGCGTCCGTCGAGGCGCTGGACGTCGTGCTGCTTAGTCGGAACATGACTGGTGTTGCTCCCTGGCTACGGTCCACCTGGGTGACCTCGATGCATCTACGTCGGGCGGCGCTTCACACTGGTCGTTCGGTGGATGAGGTTCGTGGGAGGTTTGCCGAGCTGGGCTACCCGTCGCAGCCCGTGGGCGTTGAAAATGCGACTCATGGGGACATCGATGCCGTTATTCTTCAGGCTGAGTTCAGTGATGCTCTCCAGGCGCGGCCATTGAGCATTGGGTTCATTTACTTCGTCGCCGACGCTACCGGCCTTCGGATGGAGGAAGTGATCGGCCATTTTCGCTGTCTCGGGTTGCCGGTAGCGCGAAGTATCCGCGCCGGAAGTAGCCCGCTCGCGCAGCGCATGACAAGCGTCGAGAGGTGGGTTGGCGACCGCACATTCTTTCGGGCCGGTATCCCGGTCGGCCGGTCTGATATCGCGTGGATGGCAAAGTCGACAGGGCGAAGCCCGCAGGAGGTCGCTAGCCTCGTTAACGGCTTCGGACTCACTGCTCCGGCGTTCACATCTGGCGCGGACACCGTCTGGCGGACGCTCGACAACAAAGAGGTTCAAGAGTTCCAAAATCTGCTATTCATGGATAGAGTTTCTTTCCACGAGATAATTGGGACCGCGCACGTTCTCAATCGGCCTCCTAGGGAGATCGCGGAGGTCTTGACTCGCTTGGGGATAGCGACGCCGAAAGTTGGTGAAGTTGAACTGACCGCAAACGACGCGACTCTCCTGAGTGTCGACCTCGACGGTATTTTCCCATGGCTAGGCGGGTTGCGCTACCAAGCGAGCGGTGCCGCGCACGTTTTTGCCGCCAGCGTTCTCCTCAAACAGCGGCCAGCAGACCTTGCGGCGCGGCTCGATGCTCTCGGAGTGGCCGTGCCGGAACTGGACGGATGGAACGCCTCACCGGTTTCCCCGCCCAGTTCTCTCCTGCTCGCCAACGAAGGTGACCCAGATCGTGGCTACCTTGCCGATGGAGTGGTTCCAGCGGTGCATGTGCTTCGGGAAGCGGCAGTGAGCGGCCGGCGGCCGGTGGACTTGGCCAACGAGCTGGAGCGGCTGGGATTTGACGTCGCTCCTGTTACCGACGCCGAATTGACGCATGAGGACGATCTAACCCTTCGCATACTCCTGGAGATTCCGGAGGAGGATGACGACGAGGGTACTCGACCGGACGGGGAACTTGGCGTCGCTGCGGTGCTGGCGACGGCTCGCCTTCGAGGTCGTGAGCCGGCCGGGGTCGCCGTGCGGATCGAGGCTCTGGGCCTTCAGCTTCCGGTGAACTGCCATCGGCTCGATGGCGCGCGAGTCGGCGCGGACGACTTGGTGCTTCTCAGCTATGGGCTGGACGGGAGAGGCCCATGGCTACCCGATGGCGCGGTACCCGTAGGCCACGTACTTGCCGCCGCAGGCAGGACCGGTTCGAGTCCAGCGGCCATTGTCGAGCGCCTGACGTTGCTGGGGCTCGGAGACGTCGAACTGCCCAACTCCGCACCCAGGTCCGTAGACGCCGTTGATCTGGTGCTTGTGGCGCGTGATCTCGACGGCAACGCTCCGTGGCTGGCTGAAAGAGTCGTTCCACTCGCGCATGTGCTCCGTGCCGCGTGTGTGCTCGGGTGCGATGTCGCCGAGGTGGTCGAACGTTACGGACGGCTCGGATTCGAGGTCCCAGACGGTGTCTGGGAGATCGATGGCCAGGAGCGCAACGACATCACGGTCGCGTTCCACGGCGCCGACACCAGCCTTCAATCGCTGAACAAGGTGACGATTGCCCAGGTACTGGGCGTCGCCGAGTACTCGGGCCGTGCGCCCGCCGAGGTCGCCCGATCCCTGGCCGGGATAGGACTCCCGGTAGCGTCCCTGGGCGGCCTCGCGGATCTCCCCGCCGGCCGGCTGACACCTGTGGACGCGTTCGTGCTCAGCGCGGACCTCAACGGCCGAGGTCCCTGGCTCGGCGACCCGCCGGTGTCCCTCGCCCACATCGTCGCGGCGGCGGGACATCTGCGCCGCTCGCCTGGCGAGGTGGCGCGACAACTGGCGGGTCTGGGCTGCGTGGTTCCCCAGTTGACGACCACCGCCGAGGTTGCCGTCATCGACGGCTTCGACCGAGCGCTCATGGAACTGGTGCGAACGGAAGGCATCGGATACGCGGATCGGCCGATCTCGCGGGCGGAGGTCCTCATCGGCTCGTTCCGGTTCCGGTGGACTCCCGTCCGGATCGCGGATCGCCTCATCGACCTGGGATTTTCGGTCCCCAGCCGAGACGACCTGGCGGACCTCGCCTCCCGCCCGCCGGCCCATTCGTCCGATGACCACGCTTGAGCGGCCCGTAGAGATCACCATCGAGGCGACGAGTGCCGCCTCAGACAACGTTGGCCCGATCGACAGGCCGGGCGAGCCGCGACCCACCCACACCTCGCCGCGTCCTCGCAGACATCCGGGGGGATCCCGGACGTCCTGTTAGGCACCAGGGTCACGAAACGGTGGCGGACATGCCCCTCACGTCGGACGCGATTCCCCGTGACGTCGCGACAAGACGCACACGCGCGACCGCGCACGCCGCACCACCAGGCGAACAGGGGGCCGGGTACGGCGCGACCCCGGATCTCCGGGGAGGAGTTTCCGCCCGATCGCGCCGTCACTGGGTGGCGGCGACGTAGTCGAGGGTGCCGGAGTAGACGTCGGACGGGACGTACGGCACGTCGATCGCGTAGTCGTTGCTGATCGCGTCGCCGCCCGGGGCGCTCGGCTGGTCCTGGTCATGGACGGTCACCGCCGCGGAGTCGGACAGCGGCTGGAAGGCTCCCGATCCGGTGCCCCGGACGGACAGTCGGTCCACCGGGATCGTGCCGGAGTTCCCAGCGGCGTTCGGTGACAGGACCGGCTCGCCGGCCTGGACCGAGACCGTGTATCCGGTGGCGCTGTTCGTCGTCACCGTCATCGTGACCGCGTCGTCCCTGCTGACCGTGCTGTTCGGCTCGCCGGCGAGGGTGAAAGTGGGAGTGAGGTCCGTCAGGGTGAGGAACTGCTCCTCGACCGCCGTGGTCGCGACGCAGCCGGGTTCGACGCCCTGGCCGGTGCAGGTGCTGCCGGGTGCAGTCGAGCTCACCCGGTTGACCAGGGTCGCGCCGCCCGGCGCGGCCGGGCTGACGGTCGCGGTGAAGGTGATGACGACTCCGGCGCCGATCGGCAGGTCGCCGGTCCAGATGAGCGCCGGCGCGGTGTAGGCAAGCGCGCCGGCGCTGGCGGTGGCGTCGGCGTTGTAGGTCGCGTTCCCGAGCACCGAACTCAGGTCGTCAGTGATGACCACCCCGGTGTACGGGCTCTGCCCGGTGTTCGTCGCCGTGATCGTGTACCGGACCGTGGAGCCGACGACGGCGCTGCTCTGGTCGGCGGTCATCCCGATGGTCAGGCCCGGGACGAGGATCGTGGTGGTCGTCGCGCAGGGGGACGGCGCGCCGCCGGTGGCGCAGTTCGCGCCGGCGGTGGCGGAGGCGATCTGGTTGATCGCCGTGTGGTCGCCGCCGCCCGGCAGCGCGGTGGTCACCGAGTAGGTGACCGTCGCGACCGCCCCGACCGCGAGGTCACCGGTCCAGGTGAGCGCCTGGCCGGCGAACGAGACGGCGCCGACGTCGGCCGCGGCGTCCGCGTTGTAGGCGGCGTCGTCGAGCACGCCGGCCAGATCGTCGGTGAACGACGCCCCGGTGTACGGCGCCTCACCGGTGTTGGCGACGGTCACCGTGTAGGCGATCGGGCCGCCGGCCACCACGGTCTGCCCGTCCGCGCCGCCGGCGCCACCGCCGCCGGTGTCCGCGGTCTTCGTGATGGTCAGCGCCGGCAGGAGCACGGTGACGACGGCCGCGCAGCCGGCCGGATCGGCCGGCCCGCCGGCGCAGGAGCCTCCGAACGCGCTCGAGCGCACCACGTTGCGCAGTGTCCGGTCACCCTGGTACGGGGCGTCCACGGTCACCGAGAAGGTGATCGTCGCGCTCGCGCCGGGGGCCAGGTCACCGGTCCAGGTCAGCAACGGCTCGGCGTAGCCGACGGCGCCGCTGGAGGCCACCGCGTCGTTGTTGAACGTGGCGTCGTTGACCACCTGGGCGAGGTCGTCCTGGACGACCAGCCCGGTGTACGGCGTCTCACCGGTGTTGGTCACGACGACGGTGAAGCCGACGGTGCCGCCCGGCGTGATCGTGCTGACGTTCGCCGTGGTGGTGATGGTCAGCCCGGGCGTGAGGACGGTGACCGTGGCCGAGCAGGCGGGGTTGGTGGTGCCGTCCGGGCAGCTGCTGCCGGGCGTCGGCGATACGACCGAGATCCGGATGATCCGGTCGCCGGTGTCGGGTTGGTTCACCGTGAGCGAGGCGGAGATGACGGCGGACTGGCCGACTGGGAGATCGCCCGTCCAGGTCAGGCTGTCGACGTCGAACTGCAGGGCGCCGGAGGTCGTGACGGCGTCGCCGTTGTACGTCGCGTCGTCGAGGCCGCCCGCCAGCGTGGCGGTCACCGTGGCGCCCTGGTAGGGCACCGCCCCGGTGTTGGTGATGGTGGTGACGAACTGGAGCACGTCGCCGGGGGCCACGGCCGACGCGCTGGGTGTGGTGACGATGGTCAGCTCGGCGACCGGCACGGTCACCGAGCAGCGTGGGTCGGTGCCGCCGGCGGCGCAGTTGCTGCCGGCGACGGCAGAGCTGGCGGTGGCCGTCAGCAGGTGGTCGCCGCTGTCGGGGGTGTCGACGGTCGCCGAGTAGGTGATCGTGACCGTCGCGCCGACCGCGAGGTCGCCGGTCCAGGTCAGGGCCGGCCCCGTGACCCCGACGGTGCCGGCGGTGGCCGCGGCGTCGCCGTTGTAGGTGGCGTCGTCGAGCACGCCGGCCAGCGAGTCCGCCACGACGGCGCCCGGGAACGGGAGCTGCCCGGTGTTGGCGAGCTCGAGGGTGAACGTCACCGTGGCGCCGGGTACCGCGCTCGGCGCGCTCGTGGCGCGGGTGATCGTGAGCGCCGGGGTGAGGATCAGGACGCTCGCGGTGCAGGCGGGGTTGCCGCTGGCGGGCGGGCAGGTGCTGCCGGCGTCGGTCGAGCTGACGCTGTTGACCAGCAGCTTGTCACCGACGCTGGGGCTGTGCACCGTCAGGGTGTAGGTGATCACCGCCGCGGCGCCGACCGCGAGGTCGCCCGTCCAGGTCAGTGCCTGGTTCGCGAAGCTCAGCGTGCCGGCGGTGGCGATCGCGTCGCCGTTGTAGTCGGCGTCGTCCAGCCGCCCGCCGAACGGGTCGGTGACGACCGCACCGGTGTACGGGGTCTGGCCGGTGTTCGTGACGGTGATCGTGTATCCGACCGTGCCGCCCGGGGTGGTGAACGTCCGGTCCGCGGTCTTGACGATGGTCAGCCCCGGGACGAGGACCGGGACCGAGGCCGAGCAGGCGGGGTCGGCGGAGCCCGGCGGGCAGTTGGAGCCCGGCGCGTCGGTGAACAGTGCCATGGCCAGCAGCCCGTCACCGCTGACCGGGTCGCTGATCCGGGCGCTGCCGGTGACCGTGACGGTCTCGCCGACGCCGATGTTGCCGGTCCAGACCAGGCCGGTGGGCCCGAACGCGAACGTGCCGCTGGACGCGGTCTGGCCGCCGAAGCTGGCCGCGTCGTCGATCAGCCCACCGACCTGGACCCCGACGTCTACACCGATGTAGGGAGCGGTGCCGGTATTGGTCATGGTCCCGGTGAACTGGACGACCTGACCGGGGGTGGCGGTCGCCGTGTCGGCGGTCAGCGCGAGGGTCAGCTCCGACGTGGTGACGGTCGTCGTGCAGCGGCTGTCGGTGCCGCCCGGCGGGCAGTTGCTGCCGGCGGAGGGCGACGCCACCGTGGTGACCAGGATCCTGTCGCCAGCGCCGATGCCGCCGAACTCGGTCACCGAGTACGTGATGGTGGCCGTGCCACCCGCCGGCACGGTTCCGCTCCAGGACAGCGTCGGCGCGGTGTAGCCGACCGTTCCGAGGTCCGCGGTGGCGTCTCCGTTGTAGGTGGCGTCGCCCAGCACGTCGGTCAGGTCCGCGGTGAACGCGGCGCCGGAGTACGGGGTGAGACCGCCGTTGGTGACCGTGACCGTGTAGGTGACCGTGCCGCCGGGGATGGTCGTCGGCGCCGAGGACTCCGTCCTGATCGTCAGCAGCGCGGACGACTCGACCGTGACCGTGCTGGCGCAGCGCGGATCGGTGCCGCCGGATGGGCAGTTCGAGCCGGCGGTCGGCGAGTTCAGGACGCTCGACAGCGACCGGTCACCGGTGTCGGGGTTGTTCACGGTCACCGAGAAGGTGACCGTCGCGGTGTCGCCAGGGGCCAGGCCGCCCGTCCAGGTCAGGTCCTGGCCGCTGATGGACACCGAGCCGGACGAGGCGGCCGCGTCGGCGTTGTAGACCGCGTCATCGAGCAGGCCGGCCAGCGACTGGGTGAAGGTGGCGGCCGGATACTGCGTCTGCCCGCTGTTGGTCGCCGTGACCGTGTAGGCGATGACCTGGCCCGGGACGGCGACCGTCGGGTCGGGCGTCTGGACCAGAGTGAGGGCCGGCGTCAGGACCGCGACGGTCCCCGCGCAGGCCGCGTCGAGGCTGGCCGGCGGGCAGTTGCCGCCGACGGCGGTGGAGACCAGGCTGTCCGTCATCAGCTTGTCCCCCGGGTCCGGGTCCCGCGCCGTGACCGAGAAGGTGATCGTCACTGTCGCGCCCACGGCCACGTCGCCGGTCCAGGTCAGGGCCGACCCGGCGACCCCGACGGTGCCGGCGGTCGCCGCGGCGTCGGCGTTGTAGACCGCGTCGTCGAGCACGCCGCCGAGCTGGTCGACGACCGTCACCTCGGTGTACGGGGTCTGTCCCGTGTTGCTGATCGTGACCGTGTAGCCGACGGTCCCGCCGGGCACCGTCGTCGCGACGTCGGTCGACCTGCTCAGCGTGAGGCCGGGCAGCAGCACGTTCATGAGGGAGGTGCAGCGCGGGTCGGTGCCGCCGGCCGGGCAGTTGTTGCCGGGGGCGGTGGAGACGAGGGTGCCGGTGAGGGTCCGGTCGCCCGGGTCGGGGTTGCGGATGGTGAGCGTGCCGGTGATCGTGACGACGCCGCCGACCGGGATGTCCCCGGTCCAGGTGATCTCTGACGGGCCCAGGATCAGCGTCCCGGACGAGGCCACCTGGTCACCGTTCGGGATGGCGTCGTCGATGGTCCGCAGCGTGCTGCTGCGGACGGTGATGCCGGTGTAGGGCGTCTTCCCGACGTTGGTGAACGTGGCGTTGAGGCGGACGACCGCGCCGGGGGTGGTGGTGCTGCCGGTGTAGTGCTGTTCCAGCACCAGCGCCGAGATCGGCACCTCGGTCGAGCACCGGGGGTCGGCCGAGCCGGCCGGGCAGTTGGTGCCGGTCGCGGTCGACGCGGTCGTCGTCGTCGCCACGGCGTCGCCGGCGACCGGGTTCGCGGCGGTCGCCGAGAAGGTGATCGTCGCGGCCGCGCCGACGGCGAGGTCGCCGGTCCAGGTCAGGTTCGGCGCCGTGTAGGTCACCGTCCCGCTGGTCGCGGCCGCGTCGGCGTTGTAGACCGCGTCGTCGAGCAGCCCGGCGAGCGAGGTGACCGTGGACGTGCCGGTGTACGGGGTGTCGCCCGCGTTGGTCACCGTGACCGTGTAGGTGACGGTGCCGCCGGGGGCCACGGTCGCGGGGCTGGCGGCGGCGGTCACGGTCAGCGCGGGCAGCAGCACGGGGACGGTCGTCGAGCAGGCCGGCGCGTTGCCGCCGGTGGGGCAGGTGCTGCCGGCGACCGGCGAGCTGACCGTGTTGATCAGGACGCGGTCGCCGTTGTCAGGGTCGTTCACCGTGACCGAGAACATGATCGTCGCGGACGCCCCGACCGCGAGGTCGCCCGTCCAGGTGAGGTTCGGCGCCGTGTAGCTCAGCGCCCCGGTGCTGGCAATCGCGTCGCCGTTGTACACCGCGTCGGTCAGCACCCGGGCTAGCGAGTCGACGACCGTCGCGCCGGTGTACGGCGTCTGCCCGGTGTTGGTGATCGTGACGGTGAAGCCGACGGTGCCGCCGGGCGTCGTCGACGACACGTCCGACGTCGACGTGATCGACAGGCCGGGGGTCAGCACCGGTACGACCGTCGCGCAGGCGGGAACCGTCCCGCCGGCCGGGCAGGTGCTGCCCTGGGTGGCTGAGACGAGGGTGGCGCGCAGCGCCCCGTCACCGCCGGCCGGCGAGCGGACCGTGAAGGAGGCCGTGACGGTGGCGGACGCCCCCGGGGCCAGCGCGCCGGTCCACACCAGGCTGTCCCCGGTGAAGCTGAGCCCGCCGGCGCTCGCCTGGCCGTTGAAGGCGTAGGCGGCGTCGTCGAGGACGTCGGCCAGTGGCACGGTGAACGTGGCGTCCTGGAACGGCGTCTGGCCGTCGTTGGTGGCCGTGTAGGTGTAGGTGACCGTGCCGCCGGGCACCGTCGACGCGACGTCGCTCGCCGAGGTGAGGGTCAGCGTCGACACGGTCACCGTGCTCGCGCAGCGCGGGTCGGTGCCGCCGGCCGGGCAGGTCGTGCCCAGGGTCGGCGAGGTGACCGCGCTGGCCAGGACCTTGTCGCCGGTGGCCGGGGAGCGCGCGGTGACCGAGAACGAGATGACCGCGCTCGCGCCGGCCGCGAGGTCGCCGGTCCAGGTGAGGTCGGTACCGGTGACGGCGACGGCGCCGGCGGTCGCGCTCGCGTTCCCGTCGTAGGTGGCGTCGTCCAGGACGCCGGCGAGCGACTCGGTGAGCGCCACCCCGGCGAACGGTGTCCCGCTGGTGTTGGTGGCGGTCAGCGTGTAGGCCACCGTGCCGCCCGGCGCGACCGACGAGCGGTCCACCGCCGACACCACGGTGATCGGCCCGGTGGCGATCGTCACGGTGACCGTCCGGGTCGCCGTCTGACCGAACGCGTCGGTGACCTGGATGGTGAACGGTGAGCCGCCGGGCGCGCTCGGGGTGCCGGACAGCACGCCGGTGGTGGGGTTCAGGGTGAGGCCGGCCGGCGGGCTGCCGGCGGTCACCGCCCAGGTGTACGGCCCGGTTCCGCCGGTCACCGGGAAGCTGGTGCTGTAGGCGACGCCGACCTGGCCGGTGGGCGGCGGCGGGCCGTCCAGGCTGGGCACCGCGGCGATGGTGATGCTGGTGCTCTTCTGCGCGGACTGCCCGAACGCGTCGACGACGCGCACGACGAACGACGCCGTGCCGGCCGCCGTCGGCGTGCCGGAGATCAGCCCGGTCGCGGCGTCCAGGGACAGGCCGGCCGGCAGCGAGCCGGCGCTCACCGACCAGGTGTAGGGCGCGGTCCCGCCGGAGAGGGTGAGCTGGTTGCTGTAGGCCACGCCGACCTCGCCGGCCGGCGGCGCCGGGAAGGTGAGGACCGGCGCGGCGGCGATCGTGACGGTGCGGCTCTGGGCGGCCGCCTGGCCGCTCGCGTCCACGACGCGGACCGTGAACGTGAAGGCGCCGGCGCTGGTCGGGGTGCCGGAGATCAGCCCGGTCGAGGGGTTCAGGGTCAGCCCGGCCGGCAGGCTGCCGGAGCTGACCGACCAGGTGAACGGCGCCGTGCCGCCGGTGACGGTGAGCTGGTCGGAGTAGGCGGCCCCGACCTCGCCGGGCGGCGGCGCCGGCAGGTTCAGGCTGGGGGAGACGTTGACGGTCACCGGCGCGGAGGCGGCCGACGCCGGCCCGGTCCCGGCGGCGTTGATCGCCGCGACCTGGAACGTGTAGGTGGTGCCGCCCTGCAGGCCGGTGAGGGTCTGGGTGGTGGCGGTGGCGCTGAAGGTCTGCGGTGTCTGCGCGACGCCGCCGATGAACGGGGTCACCACGTAGCCGGTGATCGGGCTGCCGTTCGCCGCGGGCGCCGTCCAGGACAGGGTGGCGGACGTGCTGCCGGCGGACACGGCGGTGATCGTGGGCGCGGCCGGCAGCGCGTAGGGCACGACGGCGTTCGAGACCGGGCTCGGCGCGCCGGTGCCGACGGCGTTCACGGCGGTGACCGTGAACGTGTACGAGCCGCCAGGGGTCAGCCCGGTCAGGATCCGGCTGGTCGCGGTCGCGTCGAAGGACCGCGGGGCCTGCGCCACCCCGTTCAGGTAGGGCGTGACGACGTAGCCGGTGATCGGGCTGCCGTTCGCGGGCGGGGCCGTCCAGCTCACCGTCGCGCTGGAGACGCCCGCGGTGGCGGTCGGCGCCGCCGGGGTGCCCGGGACGGAGGTGTAGGTGTAGGACGTGGTGCCGGCGACGCCGGCCGTGACGACGGCGACGGTGACGGCGGTCGCCGTCGCCCTGGCCGGCATCGACGAGATCGACAGCGATCCGTTGGCGTTGACCGTGAAGCAGCCGGCGGCTGGCCCGGACTGGCAGGGCAGCAGGACGACGGCGGTCCCGGCGCGCTGTTCCGCGGTGGTGCCGATCAGGATCGCCGTGGCGCCGCCGAGGTTCGTGCCGGTGATGGTCGCCGCGTTGCCGCCGGAGATCGTCCCGGAGGTGGGTGAGATCGCGAGCCCTGTCGGTGCCGCCGGGACGGTGCCGGGGGTCGTCGTGGTGGCGAGCCCGGGATTGGCGTCGGTCGACGACGAGGTCGTCGTGGTGGCCGTCTGGATCAGCGTGGGCGTGACGCCGCTGCCGGTGACGACCGCGACGACGGTCAGCGGCGGAAGTGTCGTGCCGGCGGCGAACGGCCCGTTGCTGTTCGTACAGGTGATCGATTGGCCGGACGGTGGCTGGCAGACCCAGCCGGTGCCGAACGCCCCGACGGGGACGACGCCGGCGGGCAGCGTCTGGGTGACCGAGACAGGCACCGCCTCGGCCGCGCCGCTGGCCGAGACGCCCGCCGACACCGTGTAGGTCACCGGGTCGCCCGGCTGCGGCGCCGACCCGTTGTAGCTGGTCGCGGCGACGGTCAGCTGCGGCACCGGGTTGAAGGTCACGACCCTGGCGTTGTCGATCTCGTGGAAGTCGGTGACCGCGCCGGTCGACCCGACCCAGCCGAAGGCGAGCTGGCGGGGGATGCCGCCCGAACTCAGCCAACTCGACGGGAAGAGGCTGGTGGAGACCGTCGGCAGGCTGCCCCGCAGGGTGCGCGCCGTACCGCCGACCGGCGTGAACGAGAACGCGTAGGTGCCGGCGGCCGCGCTGAGGCCGGAGTCGCTGACGAGGGTCTGGCTGGTGGGGTTGATGACGACCTCGACGGGCACCACGGACGCCGCGCGGGTGCTGGCCCGCAGCGCGAGCGCGGACGACGACGTGCTCGTCGCCGTGCTGTTGATCGCGCAGTAGCCGACCGTGCCGTTGCCCGGGCCGCGCACGACCACCTGGCCGGGTACCCGGGACACGGTGGAGATGTAGGCCGGATTCGTGCAGCCGGACCCCTGGTAGAAGCTGCTGCTGAAGTTTCCGTAGACGTCCATGCCGAACCCGAGATAGCCATAGGCCAGGCCGGCGCTCGACGACGTCCCGGAATATCCGAGCGACCCGCCGGCCTGCCCGATGCTCGTCGGCGCGGTCGGCGAGGCCGGGTTCACCGCGGCCACGACGAAGGTGAGGCCGTCCGCGCCGCCGCCGCCGTACTGGTAGGAGTTGAACGTCACGCCGAGGCCCTGCGAGGTCGGGACGCTCGTCGCCCCGAAGACGCCGCCCTCCTTGGAGGTCGTGGCATTTGTCAGCCGAAGGTTGCCGGAGCCGGCGCTGTCCGTGTTCGTGGTGCAGCTGAGCAGCGGGCCGCTGGTGGTGTTCCCCGCGGCGGAAAGGCAGGCGAAGTTCGAGCCGGAAGCCGAGGCCGGCAGGGCGGGCAGCGAGACGGCTCCCGTGCCGTTCGCCGTCGAGTTCTTGAACGGCTGGTTGAACAGCACGGTCCCGGCGGCGCGGGCGGTTTCCGGCGCGATGACCGAGAAGGAGCCGGAGAGCAGCACGGCGAGCACCACCACCGCGGTGCCGTTCGTGAACCAGGGGCGGCGGATGCCGCGGCCGCGCATTCCGGAGTGAAGGATTCCGGCGCCACGGATTCCGGCGTCGCGCATTCCGATTTCACGGACACCGCGACGCCTCATCGTGGCACGCGCCCGCGCGCGTTCTCTACCGTCCACAGCCTCGCCCGTTCCTACGACCGGAGATCCCAGTTGCCGGAGATCGCCGGGGTGCCGGCGACGATTCGCCTCGCGGATGGCGACTCGACCCGCCGTCCGCGTTCATCCCGCGCCTCCGCCTCCATCCCCCGGTTCACGATCCGTCCCGCGTGTCGCGAACCATCCGACCGTCGGAGATGTCGCGCACGCCGGGCCGCCCGAACGGAATCCCGGGCGGAACGTCGTCGATCGGGCAGCGGGAAGTGGCGGTGGAAGAGGTGGCGGAGCGGCGGAGGAGATGCGGGGGCCGGGGGGCGGTCGAATCGTCAGCGCTTGCGGTCATATCGCGGCCGGACGTGCCGACCGGTGGCCGTCCCGAGGTATTCCACTCCTTGTCTTCATTCGCTCGGGGATGGCGACGGAAAGTGTTACGACTGCGACCACGGCGGGTCAAGGATGTGGCGCCCCGGTGTTCGACGGCTTCGCCGCGACGGCGGCGAGCGCGGGGCGGCGTCGGCTATGCCCGGCCGGTGGTCGCTGAAGAACATCAGCGGACAGCCCGCCGGCCGGGCGGCGGAAAACTTGGCAGACATTGCCGGCCAGACAGTGCCCAGCAGACACGCGGGGAGTGTCGGAAGGTGGGCACAACAAAGCAGTGGAACCGGGAAAGGCGGGAAACCGGGAAAGCGGCGGGAACCGCCGGAGCCCCGCCGCGCTGCCCGGCTCCGTCAGCCGCGGTCCGGGTATGTCACCACGGCCCGCGGTTCGGCCTCCGGGTCGGCCTCGGCGTCCGGTTCGGCCCGTGGCCTGGCCTCCGGGCCGGTCAGGGGAGCGGACCGTGGGGCCGATCGGGGACCGGCCGTCGTGCTCGGCGTCGCGCTCGGTGGCTCCACCGGGGCGGTTTCCGAGATCGGTACCCGCGAGGTGGCGGCGCGCGCCTGGCGGTGGGCCAGCCGGGCACGGCGGCGGGCCATCCGGAGGTACAGGACGAGGCCGCCCGCGCCGAGCGGCAGGATCGCGGCGGCGGCGATCAGCGGCACCAGCCAGCCAGGGACTCCGCCGGCACCCTCGGTCGACCCGGGCGTCCGCGCGTCCGCCGCCGCGGCGGGCAGCGCATCCGAGTCGGTCGCGCAGACCACCGGCCGCCGGTCGGACGCCGTCGTCACGCACACGACCGTGGCGAGCCGGAGCAGCCCGGGCGGGACGCGGCCCACCCGCGCGCGCACGGTGAACGTCTCCTCCTGGCCGGGCGCCAGCTCGACCGGCCACTCGACCACGCCCCCGCCGGCGCCTTCCTCCGCGCCCGGGCCGCCATCACCCGTGCCGCCCTTGATCGTGCCGTCGCGGTCCGCGCCGGTGACGCGGGCGACGGCCGGCAGGGTCTGCGTCACGACGAGGTCGCGGGCGTCGGTGCCTCCGGCGTTGCGGACCCTGGCCGTGTAGGTGATCTCGTCGCCCTCCCTGGCGTCGGCGCGGCCGTCGTCGACCGCGACCGCGAGGTTCAGGGCCGGGCCATCCGGCGTCGGCCCGGTGGCTGGCTCGGCCCGGGCGGGCGACGCCAGGGCGGTGGACCACGGGATGGGCGCCGTCAGCGGCCCGCCGCCGACGGCGAGAAAGGCCGCGGTGAGTGCCAGGCCGGTCATCACCAGGACGAGCGGGCGGATGGCGCGCCCGATGCCGGACCCGGTCATCGCGCTCCTTTCTGGCCGGACGACGGATATCTCCGGCTGCCTTGACGGGTGCGACGTAAAACGGGGAAGGTCGCGTGTCCAGTCCGTTCCGTTGCCGCTGGGCGGGTCGCAGTATAGGTGGCCGGGACGCTGAATGACGGCCAGTGGCGGCCGAAACGGGGTGCGTCATCATTCGGGGTGGGGGTTCTCCGGCGGAATACGGGCGACGAGGGCCGGCCACCGGACAGTCCCGCGCGAACGAGTGCCGCCTTGGCCAAGGTTCACCGGTCTGGGGCATATGCCGTGGGCCAAGAATGGCGAAGTGTCCGTCGCGACGCGGTCCATGGACCGCCTATTGACGGACAAGTTCGGGGCGTGCCGGTGGCCTGAGACGTCAAGGGCGGCGGTGCGGGCCGGACCGCGGACTTGTCCGCCGAAACGCGAGTCATGACACGCGATTCGGCTGAAACGTCGGGCGCCACCCACGGGACGGATGGGCGCGGGACGACGTCGCCGGGTGTGGCGCGGGGCGCCGGCCGGTGCCGCGGTGCCGGGCAAAGCCCGTGAGCGACGCCGACTGGTCGGAGCCACTCCGAGAGGTGCCTCACGGAAAATGACGGAGGGTGGGCGCGATCGGCGCCGCCGCGCTTCTTGCGGACCCGTCGTCGGCATTGGGCACGGGCGGGCCATGTCGCCGCCGCCGGAGGAGTGCTCTGTCCCGCTCGCCCGGGTTGGCTGCCGCCGCCAACCCGCCGGAAGCGCGGCCGGAATATCTGCTTTGGATTTCTCCGGGCCCCACGGAGATCGACCACGGGCCTTCCCGGCACCTTCCTTGACTCCTGGCGGGGCGCTGGAAAAAAAACTCCGCCCGATCTGCCGAGCGAGCGGAGTAGGTAATGTTGATGAGATGTCGATCGCGGCCCGTCCTGTGGCGCGGTCTGATTCTGGCCGCCGGGGTCGGGATGGTGGTGGGCGGTCTGGGGACCAGTGCCCAGGCCATCCCGGGACAGACCTCGACCCTAAGTACGACGGCAAATGTCGTGGTCGGATCCTCGATCACCCTGACCGCGCTCGTGCCGTCCTTCGTACTGGCCGGTAACCCGGGCGAGACCGACGTGACCACGGACCCGGCGGTCACCATGCTGGTGACCACCAACAACAACGAGGGATATTCCGTCACGGTCCAGTCCACCACGCCCACCCTGAATCCGACGTTGCCCGGAAACTCCGACACGATCCCGATCGGGAGCTTGGAGGTCCGGGAGGCGGGAACCACCACCTACAACCCGCCCAGTAACACCGCGCCGGTGTTGGTGCGTTCCCAGGCGGGCCCTTCCCTGCCAGCCGGCGACATCATCACCAACGAGTTCCGGATCACGATTCCGTTCGTCATCCCGGACACGTATACGGCGGTGCTCGACTACGTCGTCACCACCCTGTAGTACTCGTTCTCGCAATGCTGGGCGGGCGGCTGGGGACCAGCCGCCCGCCCAGGGGAGGAGGAAGATCCACACGGCCGCGGAACGCGCCGGCGACGAGGGGAGTCCGGTGGTCGAAGACCGTTCCGCGGCCAAGATGGATCCGTGGGCTGAGATGCGGACGGCCGCGGGAGGGGTTCCGCGGCCGAAGCCGGTGCCGCGTCCGGGGATCCTGCCGTGAGCCGTCGTGCCCGACTCGCGCGGTGTGCCGCCGCCGGCGCGATCGGCCTGCTCTCGCTGTCGGTGCCGCTCGGCCCGGCGTCCGCGGATACCGCCCAGCCGGCAGGCACCGCGCCGGCCCAGGGGACCCAGCCGGCTCAAGGAACCCAGCCGGCCCCGGCTGGCGAGAAGTCGCCGGCCTTCTCCTTGTCGGTGAGTCCCACCCGGATGACGATCTCGCCGGAGCACATCGACGATGACCAGAAGTTCGTGGTCACCAACCGTGGGTCGGCACCGCTCGACGTGGTCGTGCAGCGAGCCGACTTCACGGCGGGCAAGGACGGCGCGGTGAAGCTGACCACCGACGGGGCGTCCTACTCGGCCATCGACTGGATCACGGTCAGCCCGGCCAGGTTCCGGCTGGACGCGGGCGCGCGCCAGCTCGTGACCAGCCGCATCACGATGCCCCCGAACCCGGAGCCGGGCGACCACCACGTGGCGGTCGTGTTCATGGTGCCGGCGACCGGCGACGCCAAGGCGTTCAAGCTCAACCGGGGCATCGCGGCCCCGCTGTACATCACGGTGCCCGGCCCGGTCGACGACTCGATCCGGCTGAACAGCCTGACCGGGCCACGGTTCGCGCTCGGCGGCCCGATCGACCTGACCGCCACCTTCCGGTCCACCGGCACGGTGCACCGCGACTTTCGCGGCACCGGCCGGCTGAACGCCCGGATCGACGGCCAGGACGTCGCCTTTCCCGACTTCACGATCGGCCGCGGCGCGGAACGTGAAGTGACCACGCGGTGGGCACGTCCGCCGCTGATGTGCGTGTGCACGGCGACGGTGACCGTGCCCGGCCCGAACGGCGCGACGCAACAGCGCCAGGTCACGATCGTCGTCTTCCCGGTGCATCTCGCGCTGCTGACGCTCGCCGGCGTCGCCGTGCTCGTCCTGCTCGGCATCCTGACGCGGCGCCGCTACCGCGCCCGCGTGCACGCCGCGGCTCGCGCCCTGCGCGACCGCGAGGACCGTGAACAGGCGGACCGTGAGCAGGCGGGCTGGTGGAAGGACTACACGGACCGCGACCAGGCCGAGGGGCCCCAGGACCCGACGGACGGCCACGCCCGCGACGCCCGCGACTGACCGTTCCCGAGCCGAGCGCGGTGGGTGTGGGCGATCCCCGTTTCAGAACGATCGGGCTGGCTGGGAGGACCACGATCGCGACGCCGATCGGTGGCGGATTCGGCGGTCCGCGTGGGCGTCGGCCCGGGCCGCGGCGAACTCGTCTCCGGTGCCGGCGGAGGGTGGGGAGCCCACCGGGGCGTCCGGCGTGAGCCAGCGTTCGCGGTATTCCGACGGGCTCTCCCCGGTCCACGTCCGGAAGGCGCGGGCCAGCGCGCTGCCGCTGCCGAAGCCCACCTCGACGGCGATCTCGCCGACCGACATCGTCGACGTGCTGAGCATGGCCATGGCCCGGAACAGCCGGGCCTGGCGCAGGTGGTCGCGCCAGGTCTGGCCGAGTGCCGCGGCGAACCGGCGGCGCAGCGCGCGCTCGGAGATGCCGACGGCCCGGCACACCGAGGCGGCGTCGGCGTCGACCAGGTGCGCCGCCGTGTAAGCGATCACGTCCCGGACGACGGGGTCGTCGGAGACCGGCAGCGACAGCGGTGCCTCGTGGGCGAGCTGCCGGCGGACCACCCCGGCCAGCGCGTGGAAGAAGGCGTTCGCCTCGGCGCCGTCGCCGGTGCCCTCGCCGGCGGCGTCGGACTCGTCGGCGTTCCGCCAGATCGGCCACCGTGCCGCGTACCGCATCATCTCCCGCAGCACTGGCGGGACGGAGATGATGGTCGTCCGCGTCCGCGGGAACGCGAACTCCGCGGGATCGAAGAACACCGCGATCGTGGTCACGTCCCTGAGCAGCGGCGAATGCTCGACGCCCGCCGGAATCCACGCCGCGTGCCGGGGCGGCAACAGGTAATGCGTCGTCGGGGTGTAGATCTCGGCGAGGCCGTCGACGGCGTACTCGATCTCGTGCAGGTCATGCCGGTGCCAGTAGGAAATCGGCTCGGTCGCGCGATGTTCCACCGTTCCGGCGCTGACCCCCACGCTCCGGCGCATCACGAGCAGCGGCGCGTCGGGCACGTCCGGATCGTAGCGGGCGGGGCCGTCGGCCACCCGAGGACAATCTGGCCGCCGCGGTGGGAGACCGGGCCGCTCGGGTCGCGCTCCAGCGTCGAGGTGTCCCTACAGTCAGGCCCGCCGACGGATCGGTCCGCCGGCCCTTCACCGCCCACGATCCATGACCCGCCGGTTCCCGGCCGCCGAGGAGGCGACGAAAACGTTGGACGAAAAGGACTTCCGGTCCGCGGCGATGGCGCTGGCCGCGCTGGACCACCTGGGGGTGCCCGAACTGGAGATCCTCTACAAGCTGGAGCGGACCGCCGCCCAGCTCTATGAGCGGATGGCGGACCGGATTGGCGACGACGAGGCCGCCGAGCTGGTCCGCCGCAACGCCCGGGAGGAACTGGGCCACGCCAGCCGGGTGCGCCGTGCGCTCACCCTCAAGACCGGCGGCCCGTTCCAGCCCACCCTGGACATGGACGAGGGCTACCCGGTCGAGGCCCCCGCCGTGGTCGACGCGGCGCTGCTGGCCGCGGTCGTCGAGGGGGAACGCGCGGGCGACGCGGACTACCAGCGGTGGGCGGACGCGGAGCCGGACCCGGAGGTCGCCCGGCTTCTGCGGATCAGCGGGCGCGAGGAGTCCGGCCACGCCGACCGGTTCACCCGGGCGATCGCCCGGCTCGGCGCGGGCCGCTGACGGCGCGGGGCGGCGTCGGCGCGGGGCGGCGTCGGACACGGCCGCCGAGGTGCCCGCCGCGGGGCATGCGCCGCGGGACGGCCAAGCCGACACTTCTCAATCTCCTTCCGTTTCTGTTTCTCTTCTGTCGTCGCATTCCTCGGAGGAACGCATGGCCCTCACCGGCGTGTCACACCTGAGCCTGACCGTGACGGACCTGGACCGAAGCGCCGCCTGGTACGGCGAGGTCCTCGACTGGAAGGAGCTGGTCCGCGACCGCGGCGACACGACCACCTTCGCGCACGGAGTCCTTCCCGGCGGGCTGAGCGTCGTCCTGCGTCAGCATGATCAGGGAATCGCGGACGCGTTCGACGAGACCCGGCCCGGCCTGGACCATCTGTCGTTCTCCGTGGAGGAGCCGGCGGACCTCGAGCGTCTGGAGGCGAGGCTGACCGAGGCCGGCGCCGTGTTCACCCCGACGCGGGAGCTGCCGTTCGGGCGGGTGCTCGCCTTCCGCGACCCGGACAACATCGCGCTCGAGGCGTTCCTCGGCGCGTGACGGCGCGGGACCGGCGGCGTCGGTGAGCCTCGCGGCCGGCGCCCAGCCGATCATCCTTTGTGCTGGCCGGTCCGCGCCGGCCCAGCCGCGGGCCGCGCTCGTCATGGCGCGTCGGGAGCCTCGACGGTGGCCAGCTCGGTCAGGCCACTGATCCGCAGGGCGGGCAGCAGAACCCGGTTGCAGATCAGGTGCAGGTGCTCGGCGTGCACGAACAGGGCGTTGATCGCGCCGCTGTCCAGGTAGTCCACCGCGGTGAGGTCGACCACGATCGGGCCGCTTCCGGTCACGGCCGCGGCGAGGGCGGCGCGGAACTCGGGCAGGTTGCTCATGTCGATCTCACCGCGGGCGGACAGGACCGGCCGGCCGTCGGGGTGATGGATGGTGCGCAAGGTCAGCGGGGTGCTCACGTGGCGATCCTCGTGGACATCTCGACGATGGTCCCTGACTCGGTGGCGTCGATGGTGACGTGGTGCATCAGGCCCCGCATCAGCGCGATCCCGCGGCCGCGGTTCCCCCGGGCGGTGGCTTCGGGGTCGAGGGGCTTCCACCGGCCGCTGTCGATGACGGACACCCACAGCTGGTCAGCCAGCGCGGCGGCGCGCAGCCGGACCATGCCCGCCGGGTGTTCGCGGTGGCCGTGTTCGACCGCGTTGTTGCACGCTTCGCCGACGGCGATCAGCACGTCGTTGATCATCTGGGCGTTCAGGTCGCAGCGGCTCAGCCAGTCCCGCAAGGTGTGCCGGACCGGGGCCAGTTCGCTCGGCGCGGCCACGAACTCGATCTCCAGCGGCCTCGGCGGACGGTAGAGGAGCAGCGCCACGTCGTCCTCGTACCCGCCTTCGGGAGTGAGGACGGCCATGAGGTGGCTCGCCAGCTCCTCCACCGGCATGCCGCGGCCGTCGTGGACGGCGGCCGCGGCGCGGGCGATGCCGTCGTCCAGCGAGCGGCGGCGGCGTTCGATCAGCCCGTCGGTGTAGAGCAGCAGGGTCGCCCGCGCCGGGATGACCAGACGGTCCTGGTCCCGGTGCCGGTCGATGCGCACACCCAGGGGAATTCCACGGCCGCCGTCCAGGGTGGCGGCGGTGCCGTCGGCGCGCACGAGGATGGGCGGGGGATGCCCGGCGCTGCTGTACACCAGCTCACCACTGGCCGGATCGAGGATCGCGCAGAACACCGTGGTGCATTCCGCTCCGGGCAGCAGCGCGGCGAACCGGTCCAGGCCCGCCAGAGCCCGCGCGGGGCTCGAGTGCTCCAGCAGCAGCGCGCGGCAGGCACTGCGCAGCTGGCCCATCACGGCGGCCGCGTTCAGCCCGTGGCCGACGCAGTCGCCGACCACGATGCCGATCCGGCCCTCGGCCAGGGGCACGGTGTCGTACCAGTCGCCGCCGACCTGCAACGGGCGGATGGCCGGCTGGTAGCGCACCGCGAACCCGCCGGGCAGGCTCGCCGGCCCCAGGATGGCGTGTTGCAGGGCCACCGCGGCCTCGCGCTGCTGGTCGATCTCGTGCACCCGGTGCACGCCCTGCCCCAGCCGGCCGGCCAGGACCGAGAGCAGGGCCTGGTCCTCCGCGCCGAACGGGCGCCGGTCGCCAAGGTCGATCCACACCACCAGCACCCCGCCGGGATAGCCCACGGTGACGCCGGCGCAGCCGGGCTGATCGACCTGGGGAGCCAGCGGCGGTGCCTCACGCAGCGCGGACAGCAGCGTCCGCAGCTCCGGCGCCAGATCGGACCACCGGCTGTGCTCGCTGGTACGGACCAGGTCCGGCTCCCGGTGGCTCCCGGCGGACGCGGGGGGAAAGACGGCGATGGTCACATGGTGGGCCGACCAGGTACGGCGCAGCTCGGTCGCCGCCGCGGCCAGCGCCTCGGGCACGGTGTCGGCCTGGGCCAGCTGCTCGGCCAGCGCGGCCAGGGCGGTGTCGCGTTGGACGGTGTAGTGCTCGCCGGTGATGTCGCGGACGGTGCCGACGATCACGTGCCGGCCGGCCACCGGGTCCTCGACGCGGTTGAAGGTGGCGCGCAGCCAGACCCGGTGCCCGTCGCGGTGGACCAGCGGCAGGTCACCCTCGCCGCTGGTGTCCTCGACCAGGCGGGAGAACTCCTGGCGGACCCGCTGGTAGGCATGCGGGTCGGTGTCCGGATCGGGCCACCAGGCCAGCGGCGGCCGGTAGGGCAGCCCGTCGGGTCCGTAGCCGAGGATCTCGGCGAACGTGGCGTTGATCTCGGCCACCGTGCCGTCGGCGTCGCAGACGAAGAACCCCTCCTGCAGCGAGTCCACCAGCGCGGTGCGCCACCGCGCGTGCTGGCTGCGCAGCCGGGCCAGCTCCACGTTCGCCCGCACCCGGGCCAGCAGTTCGGCCGCGGAGAACGGCTTGACCAGGTAGTCGTCGGCGCCCGCCTCCAGGCCCTGGATGGAGGCCTCCTGGCCGGCGCGCGCGGACAGCAGCAGCACGGGAACGCTCGCGGTGCGCCTGTCCGCGCGCAGGGCGGCCACCAGACCGAGCCCGTCCAGCCGGGGCATCATGACATCGCTGACGACCAGATCAGGCAGCTCGCCGCGCACCGTCTCCAGCGCGGCCTGCCCGTCGGTGACCGCCCTGACCTCGTGCCCGGCGCCCCGCAGCAGGCGGGTCAGGTACTCGCGCATGTCGGCGTTGTCATCGGCGACCAGCACCCGGGCGGGCAGGCCACGGACGGCGTCGGTCAGGGCCGGTGAGCCGACCCGTGGGGGGAGCGCGGCGTCGCCCGGCGCGGCGGGCTGGAGGTCCGGGACCGCGGTGTCGGGCAGCCAGCGCATCGCCTCCTCCACGAACGGTTCGACGCTGGCCGAGGCCGTCACCATCGCGGGGCCTTCCGTCACGGCGTCGGCCGGCAGGTGGGCGTACCCGAAGGGCAGGCGAATCGTGAAGGTCGTGCCCCGGTCCTGCGCGGAGTCCGCGGTGATGGTGCCGCCGTGCAGGCCGACGAGCTCCTTGACCAGCGCCAGCCCGATGCCGCTGCCCTCGCTGGAACGGGACCGGGCGTTCTCGACCCGGTGGAACCGCTCGAACAGCCGTGGCATCTCCGCCTCGGCGATTCCGATGCCGGTGTCCGCGACGGTGACCACCGCATGATCGTCCTGGGTTCGCACGCGGACGGCGACAGCACCGTCGAAGGTGAACTTCACCGCGTTCGACAACAGGTTGAGGATCACCTTCTCCCACATGCCGCGGTCGACATGGACCGGCTCGGCCAGCGGGAGACAGTCCACCTCGAACCTGAGCCCGGCCTTCTCGATCGCCGACCGGAACACGCTGGCCAGCTCCCCGGTCACCGCCGCCAGATCGACCGGCTCGTAGCTGGCCCGCATCCGGCCGGCCTCGATGCGGGAGAAGTCCAGAAGGGCGTTGACCAGCTTGCCCAGCCGCAGCCCGTTGCGGTGGATGACCTCCACCTCCGCCCGCACGACGGGCTCCGCGTCGGCCAGGCGTGTCCGCAGTTCCTGCACCGGGCCGGTGATCAGGGTGAGCGGGGTGCGGAACTCATGACTGATGTTGGAGAAGAAGGCGGTCTTGGCGCGGTCCAGCTCGGCCAGTTCCTCGGCCCGCCGCAGCTGGGCACGGTAGCTGCGGGCGCTGAGGATGCCGCCCGCGACATGGCCCGCGATCAGGTCCACGAATCCGCGGTAGCCCTCGTCCAGCGGGCGATACCGGTTCAGCGCCGCCACCACGAACCCCACTGGCACGCTGCCCTGGTGCAGCAGCGGCACGACCAGCGCCTGGGCGGGGGGCGTCGGCCAGGCCCCGGTCGGCAGTGAACCCAGCGCCGGGTCGCCGAGGTCGACGAGCACCGACCTGCCCTGGGCGGCGGCCGCGGCCGGCCACAGCCCGGAATCGGACGGCACGTGCCCCGGGGCGGCCGGATGACCGCTCACGATCCCGGTCGTCGCCGCCAGCCGCGCGCCACCGTCGTCGTCGAACAGATAGGTCAGGGTGAAAGGCAGGTCCCGCTGGTTGCGGCCCAGCTGGCTCGCGGCGAACTCCAGCATCTCCTGCTCGGTGCGGGCCACGCTGGGATCCGAGCCAAGATCGCGAAGCGTGGCCATGCGCCGCTCGCCGATCACGCGCTCGGTGTCCTCGCTGACCACACACAGCATTCCGACCACCGTGCCCCAGTCGTCGCGCAGCGGGCTGTAGGAGAACGTGTGGTAGGTCTCCTCCGGGTACCCGGAGCGTTCCAGGAACAGCAACAGCCCCTGATCCCAGGTCGCCCGGCCCGTGGCCAGCACGTGTTCGATCCGAGGGCCGATGTCGTCCCAGATCTCCTCCCACACCTGGTCGGCCGGGCGGCCCAGTGCCCACGGGTACTTCTGCCCCAGGGTGTCGCGGCGGTAGGCGGCGTTGCAGAAGAACGTCAGCCGCGGACCCCACGCCATCCACATCGGGAACCGTGACGACAGCAGGATGCTCACCGCGGTCCGCAGGCTCTGCGGCCATCCGGACGGCTCGCCGATCGGAGTCGCCGACCAGTCCACGACCGCCAGATCCTCGCCGACCTCCTGGTCGGCGGCGAACACCCCGGCCCCCGTGGCGTCGGCGATCCCCGCGGCCTCCATGGCCTCAGCGATCTCGGTGGTCTCAGCGATTTCGGTGGTCTCAGCGATCTCGGCCGCGCGCAGCCGGCCATCGGCTCCACTGGTCACGCGGCCGTCCTCTCGCCCCCGCGGCGGTAGGCATCACCCGACGACACGGCGGAACCTGACGACACGGCGGAAACGATGTCCTCGGGCCGCACAACACCGACCCGCCCACGAACCGGCTCGGTCGGCCAGGTCGGCCGCACCACCACGCACCACATCCGCGCCGCGCAACCTACCAGACAAGTGTCTACTACCCGGAATTTCCCGATCAATTCCGGCAGCCGCGAACCGGCGGGACCGGGCCCGGCGGGCTGGCCGAGGGAGCCGCCGCTCTCGACGCGAGTCCCGGCGCCCGCCTACTGACTCGGGCGGGCGCCGGGCCGAGCGGAGGCCGCGATGGCGCGGCTGGCGAGGTTCCTGCTGGCGAGGTTCCTGCTGGCGACGAGGGGCACGTCGGTCGCGCCAAGCAGTCCGGGTCCGGCCGCGCAGACGGCGGGGATCGCGTTGACGGCGCGCATCGCGGTCGCGGTCAGGCCGCCTTCGGACTCCGGCGGGTCGAAGACGAGCTCGCACCGCATGGTCGGGCTGCCGACGATCTCTACCCGGTAGGTGAGCGTGTCGCCGGCGGTGCCGTGCGGCCAGGCCGGCGCGACGTCGCCGGCCATGCGGTTGACGTGCTCGAGGATGACGAGCGGCTGGCCGTCGAGCACGCCGCGCACCTCGAACCGGACGCCGGCCGTGCTGCCGGCGGGAAGGCGACCCATCGCGGTGTCCAGGTCCCGGTCGAGTGTGGCGCGCTCGTAGTCGGTCTCGATCGCGTCGAGCGGCGTCTGGAGCAGGTCGGCGATCGCGTCGACCACGCCTCGCCAGGCGCCGGTGAGGATCGCCGGGTCGGCCAGGAAGCAGCCGAAGTCCGGCGCCTCGCCGAAGCCGAACGCGTACCGCAGGGTGTCGGCGGCGGGGTAGCCGGAGTAGTCCGCGATCTCCTGGATCCTGATGGACCTGATCTCGTCGCAGGACGACAGCAGGGCCATCGGGAGGAGGTCGCTGGCGAATCCGGGCTCGATGCCGGTCGCGAAGAACGACGCGCCGCCGGCCACCGCGGCGGCCTCCAGCGGGTCCCGCAGGGCGGCCTCGGCGGTCGGCGGATGGGTCAGCCCGGCGAAGGACGTGGTCACCACGTTCGTCCCGGCGGACAGGAAGGGCGCCACGTCGGCGACGCCGGCGCCGTCGTGGGCCGCGGGGCCGAAGTAGGCGAGGCAGTCCGCGCCCCCAGCGGCGAGCGCGGCGGCGTCATCGGTCGCGGCCACGCCCGTGTTCGCCGCAACGCCGCACAGCGCGGCGGCGTCCTGGCCGACCTTGTCGGGCGAGTGGACGTAGAGACCCACTAACTCGAGGTCGGGGTGGTTGATGATGCCTCGAAGACCGAGGCGGCCGGTCGGACCGGTACCCCAGTGCACGACCTTGATCGCCACTTATCGCAACCCTTCGCTGGCTGGAATATTAGATACATTATTTCTCTGGCCGGGCGCCGGGCAACGCTGGGCCAGCGGGCCCCGAGCGGGAAGCGGCCACGCCGGGCGATCTCGACGAGATGACGCGGATCGTCGCCCAGGCGGTGGCCGGCGACCGGCGCCCCCGAACAGCGGCCACGCGAGAGGACCGTCGCGCGACGGTTCGGACCGTGCTCACGGCGCCGCCGTGCTTGCCGCTGTGCTTACGGCGCCGCAGTGACCTGACCGTCGACGGTTCGCGCGGGATGTACCTGGCAGGGCACCCCGTTCAGGACGATGGTGCCGCTGGGGATGTCGAGGACGTCGCCCGGGTTGAGCAGGTTGGAGTTGATGCCGGGGCGGGTGGCGGCGACGGTCAGCCGGGTGCCGGCCTGGCCGTGGCCCCAGCCGTGCGGCAGGCTGACGACGCCGGGCATCATCTCGTCGCTGACCTCGACGGGCACGCTCAGCCGCCCCTGGGCCGTCGACACCTCCGCCGGCTGGCCGTCGGCCAGCCCGGCCCGCGCGGCGTCGAGCGGGTGGATGAGCAGGGTGCAGCGGTTCGTGCCCCTGTTCAGCGCCGGCACGTTGTGCAGCCACGAGTTGTTCGAGCGCAGGTGGCGCCGGCTGGTCAGCACGAGCTCGGGCTCGGCGCGCTCGAGGCGCGCGGTCAGGCGCCCGACGTCGCGAACGAGCAGGTCGTGTACCAGCTCGACCGTGCCGGAGGGCGTCTGGAGCACCTCGGCGAGCCGGCCCGCGCGCAGCGGCCCGAAGGCGATCCCGTCGGGGTGGCGCCGCGCCTTCTCCAGCGTCCAGCCGTCCGGCCGCTCGCCGCAGCGGTCGCCGAACGGCCCGGCGCGCACGCCCAGGTCGACCAGCCTCGCCGGCCCGCGGCCGTGCAGCATCGGCAGGATCTCGGCCGGGTCGCGGCCGGCCAGCGGCTGCCCCGGCCGGGTGGCGACCGTGATGATGCCGGTGGTGTACAGGTCGTCCAGCGCGGCGAGGTCGACGTCGGGCGCCGGCATGCCGAGCACCGTGCCGGCGAGGCGCAGCAGGATCTCCCACTCGGCCGGGCGGCCGGCGGGGGCCGGGAGGACCGGGCCGTTCCACTTGAAGGCGGACTCGACCGCGTACATCCAGTACAGGTCGTCGGCGTGGCCGCGCTCCAGCGGCGAGAGCCCGGGCAGGATCACGTGGGCGTGCCGCGTCGTCTCGTTGAGCCAGTTGTCCACCGCGATGAACGCGTCCAGCCTCGGCAGCGCCGCGTCGAGGCGGGCCGAGCCCGGGGCGGAGATGACGGGGTTGCCGGCGACGCTGATCAGTGCCCGCAGGCGCCCCGCGCCGGGGGTGTCGATCTCCTCGGCGAGACAGCTGACGGGGAACTGGCCGAACACCTCGGGCGCTTTTCGGACGCGGCTGGTGTAGCGGTGGAACTCCCATCGCTCGCCTGTCTGGTCCGGTGCGCGGGTGGACCCGGGCATCCACGCCGCCGCCCGGGGGAAGCAGACGCCGCCGGGGGCGTCCAGCGACCCGAGCGCGACGTTCAGCACGAAGATCAGCCAGGTGGCGAGCGTGCCGAACTCCTGCGTGCAGGTGCCGATCCGGCCGTAGAGCGCGGGCGCTCGCGCGGCGGCGAGGTCCCGTGCCAGGCCGCGGATCTGCTCGGCGGGGATGCCGCAGGCGGCGGCGACCCGCTCCGGGGTGAAGGGGGCGGCGAGCGCGAGCACCTCGTCGAGACCGCTGACCAGGCCGTCGAGGTGCGCCGGCCGGCGCACCAGGCCCTCGTCCGCCAGCGTCCGCAGCACGGCGAACAGCAGCAGCGCGTCGGTGCCCGGGCGGATCGGCAGCCATTCGCCGGCAGCCTCGGCGGTCCTGGTGCGCCGCGGGTCGACGACGAGGACCCGGCCACCGCGGGCGCGGATCGCCTTCAGCCGGCCGAGCATGTCGGGCGCGGACAGCATCGAGCCCTGCGAGGCCGACGGGTTCGCGCCCAGGATGACGAGGTGGTCGGTCCTGGCCAGGTCCGGCACCGGCCCGGCCCACATGCCGCCGAACAGCAGGGCGCTGACCAGGTTGAGGGGCCACTGGTCGACGGTGCCCGGCGTGTAGATCGCCTTCATGCCCGCCGCGCTCGCCATGCCGACCAGCGCGCCGATGTACTTGACGAGGTCGAGGTTGTGCGCGACGGGGTTGCCGACGTAGACGGTCAGCGCGCCCGCGCCGTCCTCCTGTAATACCGGGCGCAGCACCCGCTCGACCTCGGCCCACGCCTCGTCCCAGCCGACGGGCCGGTGGATGCCGTCGGCCCCCCTGACCATCGGCTGACGCAGCCGGTCCGGGTCGGAGTGCAGGTGTCCCAGCGCGGTGCCCTTGGGACAGATGTAGCCGCGTGACCAGACGTCGTCCGCGTTGCCCCTGATGGATCTGACCTGGTCATCGACGGTCGTGATCCGTAACCCGCACATCGCCTCGCACAGCGGGCAGGTGGCACGGTGCTCCACCTCGGCAGCCATGTCGCTCCTCTTCCGGTCGCGGCGTCGACCAGCGCGGCCGCCGGCTAATGGATAATGGATACTCTATCGATCAAGCTCCCGCGGGACGTCTCCGTCGTGGGTGTTCAGAGGCGGCCGGGGGTCCGCAGGTCCTCGGGGACCCAGCCGGGGTTGCGGCGCTGGGAGAACGCGAGCCAGCCCTCGCGGGCCTCGGCGCCGTAGACGCTCTTGTCCATGGTCATGCGGTCGTAGGTGCCGTAGTGCGCGGCGATGACGCGCTTGACGTCGGCGCGAGCCTCCGGCGCCCCGCGACAGCACGCGCGCAACGCCTCGAGCGCGACGTCCCGTACCTCCTCATGCGGGACGACGCGGGCGACCAGGCCCCAGTCGAGTGCTTCCGCGGCGGTGACCACCCGGCCGGTGTAGAGCATGTCCTTGGCCCGCGCGGGGCCGATCTGGGCGGGCAGATACTGCGCGTAGCCGGTGTCGGCGATGCCGCGGTAGACCTCCGGCGCGCGGAACGTGGCCCGGTCGCTGGCGACCGTCACGTCGGACATCATCGCGATGAGCAGGCCGCCGCCCTGGGCGATGCCGTTGACGGCGGTCACGACCGGCTTGCGGGAGTGCCGGATCGCGTCGAACGGCGTGTTGTCCATGCCGAACAGCATCGGGCCGCCCCAGTCGTCCGGGGCGCCGTGGCCCAGGTCGCCGCCCGGGATGAACACGTCGCCAGTGCCCGTGATCAGCAGACCCGCCAGCTGGGGATCCTGGTTGACGCGGTCGACGGCGTAGCGGACGCCGAAGTACATCGCGGCTGTCATCGCGTTGCGCGCGTTCGGCCGGTCGACGGTGCAGACCGCGACGCTGCCCAGCCGTTCGAACCGCAGGAACGGCGTGCCCAGCCAGTCGCCGTCCGGCGGGCGCGCCGTGCCCGCTCGCTCGGGCCTCGCATCGTCGGTGTTGCCGCCCATCCGGCCGCCTCCCGCGCAAGATTAGATATTGAAAACAATATTCACCCGTACGCTCGGGTGCTACTGATGGCTTTGCCCGCTGGTGGGATCCAGGCGGGTGAACGCTGGTGCTCGCGTCGACCGAGGGAGGGCGGATGGAACCGGCGCTCGGCTTGCGGCAGGTTTCGGGTACGAGGCCGCTGACGATGCTGGTGCACGGCCTGCGGGACGAAGGCGCCAGCTTCGACCCGGTGGCGCGGCTCCTGCCTGATCTCGAGATCGTCAGCTACGACCGCCGCGGCTGGGGTGCCGACCCGGACTGGGACGGGGTGCCGGCGGATCTCGACGGGCACGTCGACGACCTGCTCGCGGCTCTGGACGGCCGGACGGCGTCCGTCGTCGGGCACAGCTGGGGCGGCAACGTGGCGTTGGCCGCGGCGATCCGCCGGCCCGACCTGATCGAGTCCGTCGGAGTCTGGGAGACCGCCATGCCCTGGGCCGACTGGTGGCCGGCGGAGCACGCCGACCTGATCCGGCAGACCATCGCCCGATCCGCCCGGCAACGGCCGGGCAGCCCGCGCCAGGTCCGGGAACGGGCCCTGGCGGCGGCCGAGATGTCGCTGGCGCTGCGCCCGCCGTTCGACCCGGACCGGCTCATGGTGCCGTGCGTCGTGGGCTACGGGACGGCGTCGTACCCGTTCTTCGCCGACGGGATCCGGGCCTTCGGCGCGAAGGTCGGCGCCGAGGCCTTCGGCCTGGCCGGCGCCTCGCACATGGTGCACCGGGAGAACCCGGCCGGCTTCGCCTCGTTCGCCCGGCGGGTGGCGGACCTGCGGACCGCCTCCGGGGCGGCGCTCGGCCGCGGCGGGCTGTGACCCGCGGGGCCGTGACCCTGTGGGCGGTGACCCGCGTGGGCCGTGACCTGCCCCGGCTGTGACCTGTGAGGCAGCCCGCCGCCCCGATGCCGCTTCGTCGATAACTTGTCCTGTTGCACGGGGCCGCCGAGGGCGGCGGCCCACCGGCGTCGACCGCGAAGGTGGGCGATCCTCTCGTGAGTTCCGCCCAGCCTGCCGCCGTGCCCGCGACGGGCCGGCCCGTCTCCGACACGCGGGTGCGGGGGATCGTCGTCACGCTGGCCGGCGCCGGCGTCGTCATGACGATCATGGGCACGGTCGTCGTGCCACTGATCCCGACCCTGCCGGCGCTGCTGCACACCTCCTCGGCGGCGGACGCCTCCTGGGCGATCACCGCGACCCTGCTGGCCGCCGCCGTCGCCATGCCGGTGGCGGGCCGGCTCGGTGATCTCTACGGCAAGCGGCGGCTCCTCGTCGCGAGCACCTGCGTCATGGTCGTCGGCTCGGTGCTGTGCGCGCTGACCAGCTCGCTGGCCCCCGTCACCGCCGGGCGGGCGTTGCAGGGCGTGGGGCTCGCGGCGGTCCCGCTCGGGATCAGCATCATGCGTGACGTGCTGCCGCCGGCCCGGCTGCCGGCCGCGATCGCGGTCATGAGCTCGTCCTTCGGGGTCGGCGGCGCGCTCGGCCTGCCGATCTCGTCGCTGATCGCCCAGAGTGCCAGCTGGCACGCCCTGTTCTGGATGTGCGCCGGCGCCGGCGCGGTGTTCGCCGTCCTGGTGCGGATGGTGGTGCCGGAGTCGCCGGTGCGCGCGAGCGGGCGGTTCGACGTCGTCGGCGCGCTGGGCCTGACCGCGGGGCTGGTCGCGCTGCTACTGGTGATCACCAAGGGCACCGACTGGGGCTGGGGGAGCGCGACGACGCTGGCCCTGCTCGCCGCCGCCGTCATCGTCCTCGGCCTCTGGGGCATGTTCGAGGTCCGCGTGGCCGCCCCGCTCGTCGACCTGCGCGCGACCGTGCGCCGCCAGGTCCTGCTGACCAACCTGGCCGCGCTCGTCGTCGGCTTCGCGATGTACGCGATCGGCCTGATCGCGCCCCAGGTGCTGCAGCTACCGGCGGCGACCGGCTACGGCCTCGGCCAGTCGATGCTGGCCGCCGGCCTGTGGATGGCGCCGGGCGGGCTGGCGATGATGGCCATCGCGCCGCTGACCGCGCGGCTGACCGCCGCGCGCGGGCCGAAGGTCACGCTGCTGGTCGGCACGGCGGTGATAGCCGTCGCCTACGTCGCCGGCCTGGGGCTGGTCGGCTCGCCCGCCGGGGTGATGATCTTCGGGTTGCTGAACAGCTGCGGCGTCGCGTTCGCCTACGCCTCCATGCCGGCGCTCATCATGGGCGCCGTGCCGCCCTCGCAGAGCGCGGCGGCCAACGCGCTCAACAGCCTGGCGCGCTCGGTCGGCATGTCCACGGCGAGCGCCGTCATCGCGGTCATCCTCGCGCACCTGACGGTCTCCCTCGGCCCCGTCGACGTGCCTTCGCTGACCGGCGTCCGGGTGAGCCTGATCCTCGGCGCCGCCGTCTCGATCGGCGCCGGCCTGATCGCGCTCGCGCTCCCCGACCATCCTCGCCCCGCCGCGGTGAGCGCCGTCGAACCGCTCGCCGCCGGCGACCCCGAACCCTCCGCCGCCCCGGCCAGCTGACGCCGGCGCGCGGCGCGCCCACCCGCGAGCAGGTGTGAGGAGCCGGTGACCCGGCCGGCGACGCCCCGGGCCGCGCGTTGCCCGCGCGGCCCGGACGAGAACCGACGGCTTCGTCGATGGCGGCGCTGACGCCCGATCTGCCTGCCATGCTTGTGAATACGCGTCTCGCCGGGCTACGGGAGACTCTCTCGATCCGCGGTCCCGGTCGTCAGCTGGCGCCGCGCGGCCGGACGCTGGCGGCCAGATCCCCGTGCAGGTCCGCCAGCAGCCGGACGAATTCGTCCGGGGCGTCGAGGACCAGGTGATGGTGGGCGTCGGGCAGCGTGACGAAGGTCGACCCGGCCGGCAGCGCGGAGCGCGCGTACGCGGCGACCTCGTCAGTGACGACGAGGCTGCGCCCGGCGCGCACGTACCACGCCGGTATCCGCAGCCGCGCGAGGCTGTCCACCACCCGGTCGTTGTCGATCGGCGGAAGCCCGGCCTGGTCGAACTTCCAGGTCCAGCCGCCCTCGGCACCCGTGCTCGGGCGCACGGCGTACTCGGCGACCGGGCGGACCAGCTCGGCCGACGGTTCCGGCTGCGGCGGCCGCAGCCGGAACCGCGCGGCGGCGACCGCCCGCGACTCGTAGACGATCTCGCGCCCGGCCGGGAGCGACGCCACCCGCGGCGGCGGCGAGCCGGCCGGCCGGAGCATCGAGTCGAGCAGGACCACCCCGCCGAACCGGTCCGGGTGGCTGGCCCCGGCGACCGCCGCGATCCGGCCGCCCATGCTGTGGCCGACCAGCAGCGCGTGCCGGGACCCGGCCGCGTCGAGCACCGCGATCAGTTCGGCGGTCCACGTGTCCACGCCGTAGTGGTCTCGGTGCCCGCTGTCGCCGTGGCCGCTGATGTCCAGCCTGATCACCCGCCAGCGCTTCTCCAGCGCCGGCAGCACCCGGTACCACCACCCGTGATGCGCGCGGTAGCCGTGCACGAGCAGCAGGTCGCGGCTGCCCGACCCGGACACGGCGTAACGGATCGGCACCCCGTCCACCAGAACCTCGTGCGGCAGCGCGAACTCGGACGCCGGCGGCTCTGCCTGCGCTGGCGACTCTGCCTGCGCCGGCGGCCCTGCCTGCGCTGGTACCGCCGTCCCACCGGTCACGCCGGCCTCGACCGGGCTCATCCCGCCTCCGACCCGTTCATCTCGTGCGGCAGCCAGATCCAGTGCCGGCCCCGCCAAGGTTTCGTCCTGTCTCGGCGCCGGACATGATCGCCGTTTCTGCCCTCTGGAGGTTGTGATCTGGCCCTGTCCACGACCCCTGGAGGGCACTACCGGCGATCATGTGTAGCAGGCCAACGTTGGCAGCCGTGGCATGAGCCGATTCTTGACCCGTCCGGGCAGCCCGTGCGCACAGATGTGGCCAGCGCGGCAGTCCGCCGGGCGGCTCTGCCTGGCGGACAGCGGGTTGGCGCACGGCGCGGACGGCCCGCGTGGCGGGGCCCGGGCGCGGTGGGGTCGCGTTCCCCGGGAGCGGCGCGTGCCCGGTGGCGTCGATGGCCGGCGGGTGGACGACGCGCCCAGCAAGAGCATCAGGCGGGCCTCAATGATCGTCCCAGGATCGCGGACCGCGGCTTCTGGCGCGGTGATTACTTATCCTTCTCGTCGGCTGGCGGGCCGGCGGCCGCGGCGGGCCGGCATCGCGGCCCACGCGGGGCGCGGCGGGCGGCCTGGCCGTGGCGAGGACTCCCGGCGACGGGCGTCAGGTCCCGTGGCCATACATATCCATGCCCAGGCCCATGACGGGCCGGGCTGATCCAGAGGAGCCGGGACGCATGGGACGCTTCGACGGGCGGGTTGTCCTGATCACGGGCGGGGCTCGCGGGCAGGGGCGGTCCCACGCCTTACGGTTCGCGTCCGAGGGCGCGGACGTGGCGGTCCTGGACGCGCCCGCGCAGCCAGCGTCGGTCGTGTACCCGGTGGGCACCGAGGAGGAGCTCGCCCAGACGGCCAAGGCCGTGGAGGAGCTCGGCCGGCGCTGCGTCGCGATCAGCGCGGACGTGCGGGAGCCGGCCGCGCTCGCCGGCGCGGTCGAGACGACCGTCGGCGAGCTGGGCCGGCTCGACTTCTGCCTGGCCAACGCGGGGGTGCTCAGCCATGGGCGGATCGCCGAGATGGATGACCAGACCTGGCGCGACGTCATCGACGTCAACCTCACCGGCGTCTTCAACACCCTGCGCGCCGTGCTGCCCGGGATGATCGAGCAGGGGTTCGGCCGGATCGTCGCGACCGCGTCGCTCGCCGGCCGGTCCGGGTTCCCGTATCTGGGGCACTACTCGGCGGCGAAGTGGGGGGTCATCGGCCTGGTGAAGACGGTCGCGCTCGAGGTCGCGACGATGGGAATCACCGTGAACGCGGTGCTCCCGACCTCGGTCGACACCCCGATGATCACGAGCCCGGAGATCCTGCGGCAGATGATCCCGGGCGTGGAGGACCCAGGGCGCGAGCATGCCGCCGCGGCCTTCGGCGGCATGAACGCAATCCCCGTGCCGTGGGTCGAGCCGGCCGACGTGTCCGGCGCGATGGCCTTCCTGTGCTCGGACGACGCCCGGTACATCACGGGGGAGACCCTGACGGTGACCGCGGGCGCGATAGCCCGCAACTCCGCCTGACCCTCCCGCTTGCTGGCGGTGGTCCGGGCGAGCCGTCCTGGCCGGCCGGGTCAGCCCACCCAGACGGACTTCTGGTTGCAGAACTCCCGGATTCCGACAGCGCCGAGCTCGCGGCCGTAGCCGGATCGCCTGACGCCGCCGAAGGGGAGTTCCGGGTAGGAGGTGGTCATGCCGTTGATGAAGACGGCACCGGCGACGAGCTCGTTCGCGAACCGCTCCTGCTCGGCCGGGTCGGTGGTCCAGGCGTTCGAGCCGAGCCCGAAGGAGGTGGCGTTGGCGATCTCGAGGGCCGCGTCGAGGTCCGGCACCCGGTAGAGGGTGGCGAGCGGGCCGAACGCCTCCTCCAGGTGCAGCCGCATGGCCGGGGTGACGTCGGCGACGACGGTCGGGGGGAAGAACCAGCCAGGGCCGGCTGGCGACTTCCCGCCGCAGAGCACGGTCGCGCCCTGGGCGACGGCGTCGGCCAGCAGTTCCTCCAGGTCGACGCGGCCCTGCTCGGTCGCTATCGGTCCGATGTCGGTGCCCTCGACCATGGGGTCGCCGACCGTGAGCGCCGCCATCTTCTCGGTGAACAGCCGGGAGAACTCGGCGTAGACGGCGTCGTGAACGATGAACCGCTTGGCTGCGATGCAGGACTGGCCGTTGTTCTGGCACCGGGCCGTCACGGCGACCGTGGCGGCCCGGTCCAGGTCGGCCGACGGCATGACGACGAAGGGATCGCTGCCACCGAGTTCGAGCACCGTCTTCTTGATCTCATCGCCACAGATCGACGCGACCGACTGGCCGGCGGGCTCGCTGCCGGTGACCGCGGCGGCGGCGACCCGCGGGTCGCGCAGCACCGCCTCGACCTGGCGCGCGCCGATCAGCAGGGTCTGGAAGGCGCCGGGTGGGAAGCCGGCCCTGGCGAACAGGTCCCCCAGGTAGAGCGCGCACTGGGGAACGTTGGACGCGTGCTTGAGCAGGCCCACGTTGCCGGCCATCAGCGCGGGCGCGGCGAACCGGGTGACCTGCCACAGCGGGAAGTTCCACGGCATCACGGCGAGCACCACGCCGAGTGGCTGGTAGCGGGCGAACGCCCGGCTCGCGCCGACGGCCGACGGGTCGTCGAGCGGCTCGTCGGCGAGGAACGTCTCGGCGTGCTCGGCGTAGAAGCGCATGGCCTTGGCGCATTTCGCGGCCTCTGCCTTCGCGGAGGCGAGCGTCTTGCCCATCTCGGTCGTCATCGTGACGGCGATGTCGTGCCGTTCGGCGTCGAGCAGGTCCGCCGCCGCGCGCAGCAGGCCGGCGCGTTCGGCGAACGTCGTGCGCCGGTAGCTCGCGAACGTCGTCGCCGCCAGGGCGAGCTTGGCCTCGATCTCGCCGGCGTCGAGGGGGTCGAAGGTCTTCAGGACGGCGCCGGTCGCGGGGTTGATGCTTTGGATCGCCATGCCGCTCACTCCTCGAAGGCCCGGGTGGGGCTCCACCGCTCGGCGCTGGTCCAGACAGGATTGACGTTCAGGCGGCGCCGGCGTTTTCGACCGGACCAGTCCGGGGCTAATGCCCATCGTGGAACGTCGCGCGGGCCGCGGCCACCGCGCGGCCTCTGCCGGGCCTCGCGGCGAGCGGAGCCTCGCCGGCGGGCTGCTCGGCCGACGGCGAGACGCCCGCGAACCGCTTGGCGCCCGGCTGCTCGGCCCGTGCGCCGGCGCTGTGGAGCACCCGCTGGTACAGCGGCCGGTCCACGACGCCACCCACCTGAGTCGTCCGCCTCCTGAGTCGCGTTTCCGGTCGAAGGTAGCATCATGAGTGAGCGCTCGCTACCAGAGAGGCCTGCCCTCGGTCCGGTTCCCTCCGGGCCCGGCCGGCCGGGCGTCGCCCTGGCCGGCGGGGAAGGTTGGGCGGGCGGACGCGAGCCGCCCCGACCGACCGATATATCTAAACTTTTTAGAACTTCCCGGCTAGAGTCGGGCGCCATGAGGATTGATGGCGGACTGCCGTCCGTGCTCGCGCGGGTGCCGGCGGCGGCGGGCGCGCTGGAGCGGCAGGGCTACGACGGCGCGTGGTGCGGCGAGCTGAACCACGACCCCTTCCTGCCGCTCGTGCTCGCCGCCGAGCACACCTCGCGCCTCGAGATCGGGACCTGCATCGCGGTGGCGTTCGCCCGCAACCCGATGTCCGTCGCCCAGCTCGGCTGGGACCTGCAGACGTATTCCGGGGGCAGGTTCGTGCTCGGTCTCGGCTCGCAGGTGCGCCCGCACATCGAGAAGCGGTTCAGTATGCCGTGGGGACAGCCGGTCGGCCGGATGCGGGAGTTCATCGTTGCCCTGCGGGCGATCTGGTCGTCGTGGCGGGACGGGACCCCGTTGCGCTTCGAAGGCGAGTTCTACACGCACAAGCTGATGACGCCGGCCTTCGTCCCGGAACCGCATCCCCACGGCGACCCGAGGATCTTCGTGGCGGCGGTGGGCGCCACGATGACCCGGATGTGCGGCGAGGTGGCGGACGGCGTGCACACCCATGCCTTCACGACCCGCCGCTACCTCCAGGAGGCGACCCTGCCGGCGCTGGCCGACGGTCTCGCGCGCGCCGGCCGTGACCGCGGCGACGTCCAGCTCTGCTGCCCGGCCTTCGTGGCCACCGGCCGGGGGGACGCCGAGGTCGAGGCCGCCGCCGACGCGATGCGCCAGCGGATCGCGTTCTACGGGTCGACCCCGGCCTACCGGGCGGTGCTCGACCTGCACGGGTGGGGTGAGCTGCAGCCCGAGCTGCGCGCCCTGTCTCTGCGGGGGGAATGGGCGGCGATGGGCAAGCTGATCGACGACGAGATCCTCGACGCGTTCGTCGTCGTCGCGCCGCTGGACACGCTCGCCGACCGGGTCCGGGACCGCTTCGAGGGCGTGGTCGACCGGCTCATGCTGAGCCTTCCAGCGGAGACGCCCGCCGAGACGGTCGGGGAGGTGCTGGAAGCGGTGCGTGGGCACGGTGCCGCCCGCCCGGGTTAGGGGCGGGCTCGAGCGCGAGCCGGCGGGCCAGCTTCAGAGGGGCGGGCCAGCTTCAGAGGGGCGGGCCAGCTTCAGAGGGGCGGGCCGGGTTCAGGTGGGTGGGAGCACGTCGAGGCGGTCGAACCTCGGGTCGCGGCGCTCCAGGAACGACACCGCCCCCTCGATGGGGTCGGCGCGGGTGAGGGCGTCGCGCATGAGGGCGTCCGTCTGGTCGACGGCGTCCCCGAGCGCCCGCTGAAGGTGCTGGTAGACGAGCTGTTTCGACACCATCATCGAGTGCGGTGACGCGACCCGGGCCAGCTCGGCGATGTACGCGCGGCACTCGTCGAGCAGGCGGTCCGGCGGGACGACCCGTTGGGCGAGCCCGATGGCCAGCGCCTCCTGGGCGGGGACGGCCCGGGACGACCACAGCAGGTCGAGGGCGTGGGCCGGCCCGACGAGCCGGGGGAGCAGCCAGCTGACGCCCTGCTCCGCGATCAGGCCGCGGCGGGAGTACACCGTCGTGAAGCGGGCGGTGTCGGCGGCGAACCGCAGGTCGCAGGCCGCGGCGAGCAGGAACGCCCCGCCGGCGCACACGCCGTTCACGGCGGCGATCACCGGCTTGCGGATCGCCAGCGGCCAGGTGAGCATCCGCTGCATGTCGGCCATGGCCGGGGAGCCGGGGAAGGGGCCACCGAAGCCGTCGTCAGCCGGCTTCGCGGCGCCGTCCCCGCTGACCTGGGCGTGCAGCACGGCGACGTCGAGGCCGGCGGAGAAGGCCCGGTCACCCGCGCCCGTGAGCACGATTCCGACCACCCGCTGGTCGCGTTCCGCGAGCGAGAACGCCTCTCGAAGCTCGCGCAGCGTCTGCCCCCGGAAGGCGTTCATGCTTGCGGGCCGGTCGATCGTGACGACCGCGACCGGGTCGTCGATGTCGAGCCGGACGTCCTCGAACGCGCGAGCCTCCGCCATGTCGACTGCCCGGCCTCCCTGCTCGTGCGCGCCGCGGGCGCGCCGTACCGCGTTCCGGTCCTCCTGAAGTATCTATATGAATCTAGCCTCCCGCCGGCGCCCTGGCGCGGGCGCCGGCGCATGCCGGCCCGGAGCGGGTCTCCGCGGCGTCGTCCTGGGTCCGGCGGACCGAGTCGCCGGGTTCTGCCGCCGCTGCACGGATGCTCGCCGCTCCCCGGTCTGGTGGCCGGGGAGCGGCGAGTTCGTGGCACCGACGGGTCAGCCGGTGGCCCGCCCTGGCCGGCGCGAGGCGTGGCTCACGTAAGCGGCTCAGCGCAGCGCGTAGCCGGCCTCGAAGCCGGCGGCGATGGCGGCGATGTGGTTCAGGCCGCTGACCTGGACCGGGGTCAGGCGGTTGACGGTGGTGCCGTCGCCGAGCTGGCCGGCGTAGTTGGCGCCCCAGGCCCAGACGGTGCCGTCGCGGCGCAGCGCGTACGCGTTCTCGAAGCCGGCGGCGAGGGCGGTGACCCGGTTCAGGCCGCTGACCTGGACGGGGGTCAGGCGGGTGGTGGTGGTGCCGTCGCCGAGCTCGCCGAGGTCGTTGGTGCCCCAGGACCAGACGGTGCCGTCGCGGCGTACCGCGTACCCGCTGACGAAGCCGGCGGCGATGGCGGTGACCTGGCTCAGGCCGCTGACCTGGACGGGGGCCGAGCTGTTGTCGGTGGTGCCGTCGCCGAGCCCGCCGAAGAAGTTGTCACCCCAGGCCCAGACGGTGCCGTCGCGGCGCAGCGCGTACCCGCTGCCGCCACGGCCGGCGATCGCGGTGACCCGGGTCAGGCCGCTGACCTGGACAGGGGTCAGGCTGTTGGTCGTGGTGCCGTCGCCGAGCTGCCCCTGGAAGTTGCCGCCCCACGCCCAGACCGTGCCGTCGCGGCGCAGGGCATACGCGCCGTAGCTGTGGACGGCGACGGCCGTGACGCGGTCCAGGCCGGTGACCTGGACCGGGATGAGGCTGGTGGTGGTGGTGCCGTCGCCGAGCTGGCCGGTGGAGTTGTTGCCCCAGGCCCAGACGGTGCCGTCGCGGCGTACCGCGTACCCACTGCTGCCGCCGCCGGCGATGGCGGTGACCCGGTTCAGGCCGCTGACCTGGACCGGGGTCAGGCGGTCGGAGGTGGTGCCGTCGCCGAGCTGGCCGACGTTGTTGGTGCCCCAGGCCCAGACGGTGCCGTCGCGGCGCAGCGCGTACCCGCCACCGCCGCCGCCGGCGATCGCGGTGACCCGGTCGAGGCCGGTGACCGGCACCGGGGCGAGGCGGTTGGTGGTGGTGCCGTCGCCGAGCTGGCCGCCGGAGTTGGCGCCCCAGGCCTGTACCGTTCCGGGCTTGAGCGACCCGTGCTGGCCGGAATGCCCCGAGGACGCGGGCATGGCCTTGTCCACGGTGGGGGCCGCCGACCCGTTCGCGGTGGCTGTCGCCGCCGCGGGCAGGACCAACACCCCGGCGGTGGCCAACGCCGCCGAGCACACCCCTATCCGCCATCGTCGCTGAGACATGCCTGTTCCTCCTGGTCTGGTGGACTGGCCACCTTCCCTGTCACTACTCGGAGTGAGGAGGATATTTCGCAGAGCATTCGCGATGGATGGATGTGCTGGCTGAAAGCGCCCGTGTTGCCGCCATGCGCAATCAGTCAGCCGATGGCGGGCGCGGTGTCGCCCTGACCGGTGTCGCCGTGACCGGCGACGAGCTGGTGGACGAGGCGCATCTTGTCCAGCGCGGGGGGCGGGAGGACGAACGGATAGAGGTCCGGGTGCCCCATGGACCTGTTGATCATGTTGAGTGACCAGGCCAGTGGCAGCCACAGTTCGACGATGCGTCGGAAGCCGGCCTCGCCGGCGAGCGGAGTCGCCAGGGTGGCGCCGGCGGGAGCGAAGCCGAACGCGGCGGCGGTGTCGAGAGTGTCGCGAATATGAAGGTAGTGCGCGAAGGTCTCGGCCCAGTCCTCGGCCGGGTGCATGGTGGCGTAGGCGGAGACGTAGGTCTCCTGCCAGCCGCGGGGCGGTCCCTCCTGGTAATGCCTGTCCAGGGCGGCCTGGTAGTCGGCGTCGGGGTCACCGAACAGCGTGTGGAACCGTGCCCGGGCGTCCCCGCTTTCAGTGAGGACGGTGAAGTAGTAATGGCCGATCTCGTGCCGGAAATGGCCCAGCAGGGTGCGGTAGGGCTCGGCCATCGACACCCGCAACTGCTCGCGGTGCACATCGTCGCCTTCCGCCAGATCCAGGGTGATCACCCCGTCGGCGTGGCCGGTGACGACCCGCTCCTGGCTGCTGGACAGCAGGTCGAAGCACAGGCCGGTCGCGGGGTTGACGTCGCGCCCGCGAACCGGCAGGCCCAGCTCGATCAGCTCGAACACCAGCCGCCGTTTGGCCGCCTCGGCCTCGGCGAAGGCCGGCAGCGCGTCCAGGTCGGTGTCCGCGGGCCGGGTGCGCGTGAGCGCGCACGACCCGCACAGTCCGGAAGGGCTCCCAGCCGGCGCGAGCCAGTTACAGGCGGCCACGTCGAGGTTCGCGCACCTGGACGTTTCAGCGCCCGCGGCACGGATGCCCTCGGCGGTCAGGACGGCGAACGAGCGCGCGTCGGGGTCGAAGCCGATGCTGCTGTGGCAGCCCAGGCAACGCGAGTTCTCGAACGTCAGCCGCTGCCCGCACCTCGGGCAGGCGAAGTCACGCATCGCCGCATTCCCCTGTCCGCTGTCTCCGTGTCCGCTGTTCCCGAGCGCCGCGGAGGACGGTCACACCAGTATACTGATCATGGTGGGGCGGCCTTCGTCGTGCGCGGGCGCCGGGACCCCAATGTGGCCGGTGACCTGGGCGTATCCGTCCTGGCAGGGCCCCTGTCGGGCTTGCTGGCATGGTCTGGTCCCTGCTCCACGGTGCGGACATCTGGGCCGATGGCGCTCCGAACGGGGTGAAGCCCGCGAACGGCCACAATGGCCATGCCCCTGTCCTGTCGCGGGAAACCGGGCCTGACACAGCTGGAACCGATGGTGAATCGGCGCCGTCGAAACCGCCATGACGACGAAGCTCATACGCATCGCGACGAGCGTGGCGGCCGCGGGCCTGGCGCTTGCCCTCACCGCCTGCGGCGACGACATCGTCGGCGCCGCCGAAGCCTCCGGGCCCGGCTCCACCGCGGCGCCGGCCGGCAACGCGACCGCCGAGCCCGGGTCGTACCCGGAGTTCCCCGAGCCGGACTACACCTACGAGCTCGAGTTGATGTGCTTCTGCCCGCTGACCGGCCCGGTGAAGGTGACGGTCGAGGGCGGGCGGGTCGTCAGCGCCGTGACCACACAGGACGCGCCCGGCACGCCCGCGGGCAGTGCCGCGCCATCCTTCACGCGCAAGACCATCAACGATCTCATCGCGATCGCCAACGACCCCGAGGTCGACGAGGTGTCCGTCGACTGGCCGGAGAGCGCCGCCTACCCGACGAGGATCGTCACCGACCCGATCAGGAACGCCATCGACGACGAGGTCACCTACGTCGTCTCGGACGTCACCGTCCACTGACGCTCGTTGCGCCAGGTGACCAGGATGACCAGGAACACCAATCCGACGAAGGCCGCCGCCACGGTGAAGGCGCTCGCCATGCCGCGCGTCAGCGCGTGGTCGGCCAGTTCCGCCCGGCCGAGCCCGGCCGGCGGGTGCTCGGCGGCGTCGCGGCTGGCCGCGCCGTAGACGGTGACCAGCACGGCGAGGCCGAGTGAGGCGCCGATCTGCTGGGTCGCGACCATCATGCTGGAGGCGGCGCCGGACTCGCGCGCGCCGACGCCGGCCACCGCGGCCAGGCTGAGCGGCACCATCAGCATTCCGAGGCCGAGGCCGAACAGCAGCATCGGGCCGAGGACCCCGCGGGCGTAGCCGGTGGTCGCCGAGAGTTGGCTCAGCCAGACCATCCCGCCGGTGCACAGCGCGGCACCGAGCAGCATCAGCGGCTTCGGGCCAAGCCGGGGCAGCAGCCTCGACGTCCGCTGCGCCGAGACCAGGATGCCGACCGACAACGGCAGGAAGGCGAAGCCCGCCCGCAGCGCGCTGAAGTCACGCACCTCCTGCAGGAACTGGGTCGTGAAGAAGAACATGCTGATCATGCTGCCGACGATCAGCAGCAACAGCGCGTAGGCGCGGGCCCGGGAGAGGTCGGCGACCAGGCCCAGCGGGACGACCGGCTGGCTCGCCCGGCGCTCGGTGACGACGAACGACGCCAGCACAGCGGCCGAGATCACGAACGAGGCCAGTGCCAGGGTGTCCCCCCAGCCGTCGGCGGACGCCCGGATGAAGCCGTACACCAGCGTGGACAGGCCCACCGTCGCGGTCACCGCGCCGGTGGCGTCGAACCGCCCGGGGTTGCGCGGCGGGCCGCTGATGAAGCGGGGCGCCAGGATGGCGATCCCGACCGCGATCGGCACGTTGATGAACATCACCCAGCGCCACGACACCCAGGTCGTGAGCATCCCGCCGAGGATCAGGCCGATCGATCCGCCGACGCCGTTCGCGGCGGCCCACGCGGCGAGCGCCTTCGTCCGCCCCGGCCCTTCGGCGAAGGCCGCCGTCAGCAGCGCGAGCGCGTTCGGCGACGCGGCGGCGGCGCCGAGGCCCTGGCCGACCCGGGAGGCGACCAGCATCCACGACTCGGTCGCGAGCCCGCCGGCCAGCGAGGCGAGGCAGAACAGCAGGACACCGATCTGGAAGACCCGCCGTCGGCCGAGGATGTCACCGGCCCGGCCGCCCAGCAGCAGGAACCCGCCGAAGGAGATCGTGTACGCGTTCAGCACCCAGGCCAGGTCGGTGGGCGAGAAGTCCAACGCTCTTTGGATGTCCGGAAGCGCGACGTTCACGATCGTGGCGTCGAGGACGAGCATCAGCTGGCAGGCGACGATGACGATCAGGGTCATGGTGCCTCGCCGCGTGGCTGGCGGCGAGCCGGCGCCGTCCACCCCCTGGCGGGCCCTCGCTGTCGTCGACACCGCTGCCTCCTTGATGGGCCAGTTAAGGTCCGATCTCGTATCTTGTGCGGGATGCTAGCAGCGCGAGCGAGGCTTTGGATACGGGGTAGTACCTTAAGGTCGCGCGTACGATCAGGGGCATGTCGCGAAGGCGGAGGTCCCGGCCGCGGCGATTCGCCCCGCGGTACGCCGCGGCCCGGTGTGGGGCGGCGGACCGGTGACCACGGCTGGCTCGGCCACCGCGGGCTCGGCCACCGCGGGCTCGGCCACCGCGGGCTCGGCCACCGCGGGCTCGGCCACCGCGGGCTCGGCCACCGCGGG
>NZ_JADWYU010000113.1:57569-64894 GCF_016786325.1 Frankia nepalensis
CTCGGCCACCGCCCCCGACCACCGGCCGGCCACCCGCCGGCGCGGGGAGGCACTGCGCAAGGCGATCTTCGACGCCGTGTTCGAGCAGCTGCGGACGGTCGGCTACACCAACCTGACCATGGACAACGTCGCCGCCGCCGCGCACACCAGCAAGACCGTGCTCTACCGCCGGTGGGCGTCCAAGGACGACATGATCAGTGACGCCCTGCGGGAGGCCCTGCCCGCGCCCGCCGAGGTGGTCATCACCGGCGACGTCCGCGCGGACCTGCTCGCCCTGCTGCGCTGCGTCCAGGTCGCCTTCACCTCGACCAAGGGGACCGCCTTCCAGATCGTGTCGGCGGAGGCCGGCTGCGAGCGCGGCGTCGTCCGCCAGACGGTCATCGCGCACGTCGTCCAGCCGTGCATCGACCGCATCCTGGACGTGCTGCGGCAGGCGGCCGAGCGCGGGGACGTCCGGCCCGAGGCGGCCACCGAACTGGTCGCCAGCAGCGGTCCCGCGCTGCTGGCGCAGTACTCGCTGGTCTACGGCCCGGTCCTGCCCGACGAGTTCCTCTCGTCCGTCGTCGACCAGATCGTCCTGCCACTGGTGACCCCCGGCCAGGCGGTCGAGCGGCCGGCCGCCGCGCCGCCCGTCGCCGCCTCCTGAGCGTCGCCTCGGCCTGCCTGGCTCGCGTGCTCACCTCGGCGGGACGGTGCCCACCACGCGGCGAGCGCCGTCGCTCTCTCGTCACCAGGTGGCAACCGAAATGCCGCACAACCCGCCTGGCCGTCTTTTGCGGATAGATCTTACAATTTCAGCGTGAAACTGCGCCGGTACACGGGTCTGACGCTGATCGGCCTTACCGTGGGGGCGCTCGCGCTCGCCGGGTGCGGTAAGCCGAACGACCAGATATACGTCTCCAACATCACCGACAGTCACGGTCGGGTGTGCACCTTTGTCTATACGGCCCGGGAAGGGGAAGGCTGGGGAGGCGGCGGCCGCGACGTCGACGTCAGCGAACTCGACTGCGAGTACCCACCGGCCGGCAGCACCCCGGGGCAGCCGACCACTGTTCCGCTCAGCCCTCCCTGATCGGTCCGTCGCGCGGTTGGCCCGGATCGTCGAGATTGCCGTTGGCCCCGATCCAATCGTTATCCGCATTCTCGGCTGTCGCGCTTCTGACACTCGGCGGGTTTACGGGAAAGGGCTTGCATCCGCCAGTCGGAGGCGATTGACTCGCGGCGTCCTCGCTTCCTGCCGCGGCACCCGCCGGTCTTCGGATCCGGCGTTCCGTGCAAGAGGCACGAGCGCTTTCTTCTCCCGCCGGGGGGTGGGTCGCAATGGCTGGCAGCCGTAGCAACGACGTCGAGAACGTATTTCCGGATTACCATCGAAAAGTTGGCGAGACCACGGACGGCCAGGTGTTGCGGTCGTTCTCCGACCCGGGTGGCGTGAAGTACCAGGCCGGCACCGCGCGGGCGGCGATCGAGGATTTTATCGGGCGGCGGTCGAGGGATCTGAAGGCCGACACGCTCGACGTCCGGGAAGAGAACGCGGCGGAGGGCGCCAACGTCCTGCGCATCCGGTACGGGCAGTACGTCAACGACCGGCCCCTGCTGGGCGCCGGCATCCACGCGGTCGCGGACACCGAGCGCGGTGCGTTGATGCGGGTCGACAACCGGCTCGACGACGACGTCGCGGCCGCGCCGGACCCCGCGGCCGCGCGTGGTGTCGGCGAGGTGGAGGCGGCCGCCCTGGCCCCGTTCGGGGACTACGGCTCGGCGCGCGTCGAGTCCGCCACGACGGCCTACCTGCGAGACAACCAGCGGCCCGCCATCCCCGACGACGACTACCCGACGGCGACGCGGGACCTGCTGCGCACCGGTACCGCGCCGGACGGCGCCCTGCACCTCGTCCACGATCTGCTGGTGCGGACCACGGATCCGTTCGAGCAGTTCCGCGTCGTCGTGGACGCGGTGAGCGGCAATGTCCTGTTCATCGAGCTGATCGGCAAGTATGTCGCCGCCAGCGGCCTGGTGTTCCTGCCCGACCCGGTGAGCGACTCCGACTCGGGGGCGCTCAGCTCGACCTCGACGGCGTCGACGCTCGACGCGCTGCGGCATCCGGTCACACTGGAGATCAACCCGGCCAACGGCGGCGTCTTCCGCCTGGAGGGTGACTGGATCCGCTGCGTCGACTGGGACGCTCCAGCGTTCGCCGTCCCCGCCGAGAACGCCGCGAACTTCAGCTACCAGACCTATCCCGCCGACCGGCGTTTCCTCAGCGTCAACGCCTACCACTGGCTCGACACCTTCGCCCGTTATCTGCGGACGCTGGGAAACGCGAACCTGAACGCGAACATGACCCAGGTCGAGGTCGATGCCCAGGGCTTCTCCGGCGCGGACAACAGCCAGTGGGTCCCCGGCACACCCAACCGCATCCGCTTTGGTGAGGGAGGCGTTCCGGACGCCGCCGACTTCGGCGTCATCATCCACGAGTACCTCCACGGCGTCTTCCAGTTCCAGGGCAGCGACCACGGCGGCTCGGGCTCCTACGAGCACAGCTTCTGCGACGCGATCGCGGCCGTTTTCCGGGACCAGTTCAACCCCAGCCGCCACCGGCGCACCGAGACCTTCCCGTTCGACAACAACGCCACGGACAGGTGGAGCACCGAGCGCACCCTGAACCGCGTCGAGCGCTTCGACGACGCCGGATTCGCCGGGTATGGCTTCAACCTGCGTAACTCGATGCTGGGCACGGCGATCTGGGAGAGCTATCTCGGGGTCGGCGGCGACTCGGGCGACGCGGGCGTGCGCCAGCACGCCGCCGACGTCGTCATCCGCGCGTTTCTCGGGATGCTGCTCAACGTCCCGGACGACAACTCGAACGGCATCGCCCATGCCCAGAGCCTCATGCAGGGAATGATCGACGCCGACGTCGCGCTGACCGGGGGCCTGCACAGCAAGGTGTTCGACGCGGCCGCGGTGGCCCGCGGGCTGTGGCCGACGCGAGCGGTGGACCTGTGGATCGCGGACAGCGCGGGGGACAGCGGCGTCATCCCGAGCCCGATCCCGCACTGGACGTCCCCCGACCTCTGGGTCCGCAATCTCGGACCCGCCGACGGCGACGACCCGAGCCTCGGCCACCAGGAGCCGATCGTCGGCCAGCCGAACTACCTGTACGTCAACGTCCGTAACCGCGGCACCGCGGCCGCCCCCGCCGGGGCGTTCACCGTCGAGGCGTTCCGCTGCGACCCGGGCACCGGAATGATCTGGCCGACGCATTTCTCGTCGATGGGCTCCCTCGCGATCACGGCGCAGATTCCCGCCGGCGGGACGGCGCGGGTCGGCCCGTTTCTCTGGACGCCGGCCGTGGCCGGCCACGAGTGCCTGCTCGCCGTCGTCGACGGCGCTCCCGACCCGGCCGTGACGACCGCCCTGCTCGGCCCGGTGCCACACGACCAGCTCGTGCGTTTCGACAACAACGTGGGTCAGCGCAACGTCAACCCCCAGATGTCAGTGCCCGGCGGCAAGACGAGGGCGTCGATGACGATGCGCGGCGGGCTCACGGACATGGCCTGCTCGCTGGAGCTGGACGCCTCGGCGATGCCGGCCGACACGGCGATCACCGTGCGCACGCTCACCCGGATCGTCGACGCGGCGACGATCACCGGCCTCACCACGGCCGAACACGGCGAGGTCAGGTCGACGCAGACGATGCCCGGCGGCGGCAGCGCGGCCATGGCCGGCTTCCCGCTCGAGGCGGGGGAGGCGGTGGACGTCGACCTCGTCATCGACTTCTCCCACGAGGCCGAGCACCTGCGCACCTATCCGCTGGTGCTCACGCAGTACCAGGGCGGGCAGCTCGCGGGCAGGCTGAGCATCGAGATCGTCGCCGTCAAGGAACTGGAGGACTTCGTTTTCGGCAACCCGCGCAGCGGCGAGCTGCACATCTCGACCTGTTCGCTGTGGCCGAAGCTGGGGCCGGGGAGCAAGATTCCCTTCGTCCGCGCCGAGGACGCGATCGCGCGTGGCTACAACGGCTGCGCGTTCTGCCTCCCGGCCATCAACACGGGCTGACCCATGGCCCCCGATCCCGGTCCGTCCTTTCCCGCGCCGGACAAGCGGAGAGCGCCGAGCGCCGCCGAGCCGTTCGTCCCGGAGCGGAAATGGCTCGGAGCACTGCCCGACAAGTTCGTGGCGACCCTCGTCGACCTGGTCTCGACACAGGCGCTTCGGGACGACGTCACCGCGCTGGCCACCTTCCACACCCGGCACACGTTCTCGAGCCAGATCGCGGCCGCCGCCGACCACCTGGTGGCGCGGTTCGCCGCCGCCGGCTATCCCGCCGCGAGCAAGGTGGCGTGGTCGCGCGGCGGGCACACGGGGGAGAACATCGTCGCGATCAAGGCCGGCAGCCAGCCTGCCGGCCGGGTCGTCGTTCTCTGCGCGCACTACGACTCCCGGATGCAGGCCCCGTCCGACGCGACGGCCCGCGCGCCCGGCGCGGACGACAACGCCAGCGGCGTCGCCGCCATGCTGGAGATCGCCCGCCTGCTGGCCGACCTGCCGGTGCGGGACACCATGCACTTCGTCGCCTTCTCGGGCGAGGAGCAGGGGCTCTGGGGCTCGACGGAGTACGCGGCGCAACTGGCGGCCGCGGGCACCGCCGTACACCGGCTCGTCAACCTGGACATGATCGGCTTTCCGCCGCCGGACGGCTCCGTCACCGTCGAGCGTGACCTCGGCAACGCCGTGGCCAGCAACGACGCGGATTCGGTCGCGTTCGGGGCGGTCATGGCCCAGGCGGCCGCCGACTACACGAACCTACCGGTCCGGCTGGGGCCGATCTACTCCAGCGACTACATGCCGTTCGAGGCGCGCGGCTGGGTGACGATCGGCGCGTTCGAGGGCGAGGGCAATCCGAACTACCACAACACGTCCGACGACGTCGGCACCGTCAACTTCGACTACCTGACGGCCGTCACCCGGATGACGCTCGCGACGCTGCTGCGGCTGAACCTCGTCGCGGTCGGCGAGGCGTCCTCGGGCGTCGACCTCTACATCCGCGACAGCCTCGCCGACACCGGCGCCCAGCCCAGCCCGGTGCCGCACTGGACGTCGCCCGACATCTGGGTCCGCAACGACGCCAGCGCGGCCGACAACCCGGAGGACGGCCACCAGCCACCCATCAACAACCAGCCGAACTACCTCTACGCGCGGGTGCGCAACCGGGGGACCGTCGCCGTGCCCGCGGGCGCGGCGCGGGTGCGGGTGCACCGGTGCGACCCGGGCACCGGCATGATCTGGCCGCGGGACTTCAGCCCGATCGGCGAGCTGGTCGTCACCGAGGACATCCCGGCGGGCGGCGCGGTGCGGGTCGGCCCGTTCACGTGGACGCCGTCGATCGTGGACCACGAGTGCCTGCTCGCCATCGCCTCGGCGCCGGGGGACTCGGCCTTCCCGGACGTCTACCCCGGCGCGCTGAACCACGGGCTGCTCGTCCACTACGACAACAACGTCGGCCAGCGCAACGTCGCGCCCGTCCTGAGCGTCCCCGGCGGGAAGCAGGAGGTCACCCTCTGGCTGCGCGGCGGCCTTGCCGAGACGTCGAACGTCATGACCCTGGACGCCACCGCTCTCCCGGCCGACAGCACGCTGGACCTGCGGCTCTCCGGCCGCCTCACCGACGGCGCGGCGGTCGCGGGCTTCACCCTGGCGGGGGAGACCGCCCGCACGAGGACGTTGCGGCTGCGCGGCGGCCAGGTCGGCACGCTCGGCCAGGTCCGGCTCGACACGGCCGAGCGGGCGCAGCTGGACCTGACCGTGGATTTCTCGACGCAGGCCGAGCACCTGCGGCGCTACCCGATCATCTTCAGCCAGGAACAGGACGGTGTGGCGTCCGGGAAGGAGACCATCGAGATCACCGCGGTCAAGGAGGTGGCTGACATGTTCTTCGGCAATCCGCGGACGATGGAGGTCCACGTCGTGACCTGCCCGTGGTGGCCGCGGATCTCCGCCGCCAACAAGGCGCCGTTCTTCGCGCTTCGAGACGCGCTCGCGCGCGGGTACGACGGCTGCGCCCACTGCCTGCCCGCCGCCAACCACGGCTGACCGTCACCCTCATTGCCGGGCACCGGCCCCATCGCGGCTCTGCCCGCGATGGGGCCGAGGCCCGGCTGTTGCTGTGGGTGGCATCGGCCGGACACTCCGGTGCGTCAGCGCAGCTTCCAGAGCTGGATGGTATTCGCGTCGTCGCCGACGGTGGCGAGCAGGGTGCCGTCGGGGGAGAACGTCACGACGCCCATGGCTCCGGTGTCCTCGGTTGAGCGGGTGTCCAGCGGCTGGCCGAGGAGGGTGGGGTTGGCGGGGTCGGCGATGTTCCAGAAGCGGATGCTGCCGTCCTCGCCGTCTGCGGTGGCGAGGGTGCTGCCATCGGGGGTGAACGCGACGGAGAACCAAAATTCGCTGACGATGAAGAGGGGCTGGCCGAGCGGCGTGGGCTTGGCCGGGTCGGTGACGTTCCACAGCCGGACGATGTACGGAAAGGTGTCGTAGGTGGCGAGCAGGCGGCCGTCGGGGGAGAAGACCAGGCCGCTGCCAGTGGGGGCGTCGCGGGGCTGGTCGAGGGGTGTGGGGCTGGCCGGGTCGGTGACGTTCCAGAGGCGGTCCGCGGTGGCGAGCGTGTGCCCGTCCGGGGAGAACGCCAGCCCGTCGTACGCCGCGAAGCCCAGCTCGTTGGCCAGGGGCCCGCTGAGGGGCACGGCGTGTTCCGGGTCCGCGAGGTTCCAGAGGCGGACCGTCTGGTCATTGGCGGCGGTGGCGAGGGTGCGACCGTCTGGCGAGAAGGCCACCCCGAACACGGCGTCGGTATGGCCGGTCAGCGATTTGCCCAGCGGTACTGGCGCGGCGGGGTTGGTGGTGTCCCAGAGGCGGACGGTCCCGTCGAGGCTGGTCGTGGCGAGGATGTGCCCGTCGGAAGAGAAGGCCACGTTCGTCACCCCGTTGGTGTGGCCGGTGAGCGGCTCGGCCAGCGGGGTGGGCGTGGCGGGGTCGCCGACGTCCCAGAGGCGGACGGTCTGGTCGTCGCTGGCGGTCGCGAGGGTGTGGCCGTCCGGGGAGAACACCGCCGCCGCCACCGCGCCGGTGTGGCCGCTGAGCGGCTGGCCGACGCGGGCCGGCGGGGTGCTGGCCAGCACGTCGGCGGTCGAGGTCGTCGGTGTCGGCGAGGGCGTGGACAGCGGCGTCCCGTTCGTCGGCGCCGCCCCGGCGCCGGTCGCCGGGTCCTTGTCCGACGTCCCGAGGACGACCGCGGTGACCGCCACGACGACCGAGACCACCACCGC
>NZ_JADWYU010000114.1 GCF_016786325.1 Frankia nepalensis
GGGCCGGTCAGCTCAGCCCGAAGTCGGCGGGGTGCCGTTTGAGCACCCAGTCCAGCGGGCGCGGCCCCGCCGACGAGTACCCCCCGGTTCCGAGCGTCCGGAACGTCACCGGCTGGGTGCCGCCCTGCTCGACCGTCCAGTACCGCTCGATCCCGGCACGGGCATATTCGCCCACTTTGTCCACCAGGTCGTTCTGCCGCGACCCGCGGGAGACGACCTCGATGACCACCTGAAGCCCGTCCACGGGGACGTAGACCGAGGCGACGCCGGCGTCCGGAGCCGTGTCCGCCCACACCGTCAGGTCGGGCTGACGCCCGCCCCCGGTGTAGATGCCGAGGTCGGTGCGCAGCCGCTCCTCGTCAACGCCGTTGCGCAGAAACCAGGCCGTCAGCCGCATGACGATCCGGGAGTGCTCCGGCGTCGGCGTCATCATGACCCGCAGCTCCCCCTCGTCGCTCAGCTCGTAGCGATGCAGCTCGTCGGCCTGACCCATGGCCGCCACATCGCCAAGAGTGATCTCGGCGGGCACGCTGATCATGGTCATGCGCCGATTGTCCCCGCTCGCGCCGCCGATCGCCAACCAGGCATGGCGCCACGCCACCGGATGTGCCGCTGGACCGGCTCCGGCTGTCGGGCTCCGGCCGTCATGGCCGGTCCCCGTGGTTCACGATCATAATGATGAGTCGTGACGGTTCGGGGCGCGGATGACACGGAGGACGAGGTGAACGACGTGACGGTCCCGCCCGGCCCGGCCGCGAGTGAGGACCGTCGGCGGACCACCCGGGGGCGCCGGGGCGAGGCGCGGTTCACCTGCCTGGGGGCGGACGCGGCGCCGCCGTTCGAGGCGGTGACCAGTGCCTCGGTGGTCGCGGTGGCCGACGACGGCCGGCTGGTGCTCGCGGACCTGGCGCGCGGCCTCGACCTGCCCGGCGGGCACGTCCAGCGAGGTGACGCGTCCGCGGAGGAGACCGTCCGCCGCGAGACCTGGGAGGAGGTCCGGGCCGAGCTGGCCGAGCCGCGCCTCGTCGAGGTCATCGAGTCCGACTACTTCGGGCCGGACGACCTGACCTACATGGTCATCTATGTCGCGCGGGTGCGGCGGCTGGCTCCCTGGACGGACGGGCACGAGTCGGCCGGGCGGGTGATCCTGCCACCCGACGACTTCCTGGCCCGCTACCGCGGCCGCCGCCCGGAGCTGATGCGCCATCTGGTCACCAGCGCCCTCGCCACCCTGGCTGGCGGGTCGCCCGCCGCCCCCGCGACCGAACGGGGATAGCGACCCGAGCGGCCGGTCACTCGATGCCGGCGGCGGTCATGCCGCGGAGCTCCTTCTTCAGCTCGGCGATCTCGTCGCGCAGCCGGGCGGCCAGCTCGAACTGCAGCTCCTTGGCGGCCTCGTGCATCTGGTCGTCGAGCTGCCTGATGAGGTTGGCCAGGTCCTGACGCGGCATGCCCGCGAGCTCCGCGGCATACCGGCCGACCGCGTCCTGCTTGCGTGACTTCATGCCGGGCACCGGCGCCTTGCCCCGTGACTGCGCCCGGCCGCCGCCGTACAGCTCGCCGTCGGCGCTCTCCCGGACCATGTCGTCGAGGATGTCGATGACCTTCTTGCGGAGCGGCTGAGGGTCGATACCGTTCGCCTCGTTGTAGGCGATCTGCCGGGCACGTCGGCGGTTCGTCTCCTCCAGCGCCCTTCGCATCGACGGGGTGACCGAGTCGGCGTACATGTGCACCTGGCCGGCGACGTTGCGGGCCGCCCGGCCGATCGTCTGGATCAGCGACTTGTCGGAGCGCAGGAAACCCTCCTTGTCCGCGTCCAGGATCGACACCAGCGACACCTCGGGCAGGTCGAGGCCCTCACGCAGCAGGTTGATGCCGACCAGCACGTCGTACTCGCCGCGACGCAGCTCGGTGAGCAGCTCGACCCGGCGCAGCGTGTCCACCTCGCTGTGCAGGTAGCGGACCCGGATGCCGAGCTCCAGCAGGTAGTCGGTGAGGTCCTCGGCCATCTTCTTGGTCAGGGTGGTGACCAGCACCCGCTCGTCGCGCTCCGCGCGCAGCCGGATCTCGTGCACGAGGTCGTCTATCTGGCCCTTCGTCGGCTTGAGCACCACCTCCGGGTCAACCAGGCCTGTCGGCCGGATGATCTGCTCCACGACTCCGTCAGACCGGCCCAGCTCGTAGGGGCCCGGGGTGGCCGACAGGTAGACGGTCTGACCGATCCGCTCCAGGAACTCCTCCCAGCGCAGCGGCCGGTTGTCCATCGCGCTGGGCAGCCGGAAGCCGTGGTCGACCAGATTGCGCTTGCGCGACATGTCGCCCTCGTACATGCCGCCGATCTGGGGCACGGTGACGTGCGACTCGTCGATGACCAGGAGGAAGTCGTCGGGGAAGTAGTCCAGCAGGGTGTGCGGCGCGGTGCCGGCGGCACGGCCGTCGATGTGCCGCGAGTAGTTCTCGATACCCGAGCAGAAACCGACCTGGCGCATCATCTCGATGTCGTAGGTGGTCCGCATCCGCAGCCGCTGGGCCTCGAGCAGCTTGCCCTGCCCCTCCAGGGTGGCCAGCCGCTCGGTCACCTCCTCCTCGATGCCGCCGATGGCCCGTTCCATCCGCTCCGGGCCCGCGACGTAGTGGGTCGCCGGGAAGACGTAGACCTCGTCGACCTCGCGGACGACCTCGCCGGTCAACGGGTGCAGGTAGGTGAGCCGCTCGATCTCGTCGCCGAACAGCTCGACCCGCACGGCCAGTTCCTCGTAGACCGGGAACACCTCGACCGTGTCGCCGCGCACCCGGAACGTGCCTCGGGTGAAGGCCAGATCGTTGCGGGCGTACTGGACGTCGACAAGTCGGCGCAGCAGGAGGTCGCGGTCGACCTCCTCACCCACCGAGAGCCGCACCATCCGGTCGATGTACTCCTGCGGGGTGCCAAGGCCGTAGATGCAGCTGACACTGGCGACAACGACCACGTCGCGGCGGGTGAGCAGGCTCATCGTCGCCGAGTGCCGCAGCCGCTCGACCTCCTCGTTGATCGAGGAGTCCTTCTCGATGTAGGTGTCCGTCTGCGCGATGTATGCCTCGGGCTGGTAGTAGTCGTAGTACGAGACGAAGTACTCGACCGCGTTGTTCGGCAGCAGCTCGCGGAACTCGTTGGCCAGCTGCGCCGCCAGCGTCTTGTTGGGCGCCATCACCAGCGTCGGACGCTGCAGCTCCTCGACGAGCCAGGCCGTGGTCGCGGACTTGCCGGTGCCCGTCGCGCCGAGCAGCACGATGTCCTTCTCACCCGCCCGGATCCGCCGCGCCAGCTCCTTGATCGCCGCTGGCTGGTCGCCGGACGGCTGGTAGTCGGAGACCACCTTGAAGGGCGCCCGCGAGCGCTCCACTGTGACGGTAGGACGAGTGCCGGTCGAACCAGTGCCGGCCGGATGTGCGGACGCCGTGCTCATGTTGACCAGAACACCACACGCGTCCGACAGTTTCCCCGGTGCCTTCGGGGTGCCCCGGGCGAGATCGCCGGTTCAGGCGGGAGGGCCAGGGGCACGACAGACGTTGACGGGGTGAGAACCCCCCGAAAGGAGCCACGAGGGCCATGGGCACACAGGACGCGGCCCGGGGCGGGCGGCTGCCTCGGATCGTCGTGCGTCCGGGACTCGTCGTCTCGGTCGCCGTCGTCACCGCCCTGCTCGGCTGGCTGACCCTGCCGGTCACCGTCCCGGACCGGACAGGTTCCGCCTACCTCAGCGCCGGCCTGCTCGGCGCCCTCCTGCTGCTGGCGATCCTGACCGCCGCGGACCTCGCGCGGTCCGTGGCCGCCCGGCGCGGCGGGCTGACCGTGCGCGCGATCGAGCTCGGCGTCTTCGGCAGCAGGCTCGTGCTCGCCCGCCCGCCCCTGCCCGGCGGCGGCTGGCGGCGCGGCCCGGACGAGATGGTCTGGGGCGCCGGCTCCCCGGCGGAACCGTATCCGGCGGAGCCCGCCGAGGGCGCCCGCCGGCCCGGCCAGCTGGCTCAGGCCGACCAGCCCGACCAGCCGCCGGCCCAGGAGGGCCGGCCGTCGCCCAGCGGGCTGGAGCCGCGGGCGGACGCGGCGATCGCCCGCGCCGGCCTGCTGACCACCGGGCTGGTCGGCGCGGTGTTCGTGACGCTCGGGGCGCTCGCGCCCGACGGCACGCTCGCGCTCGCCGGCCAGGTGGCGCTGTGGGTGGGCTCGTTCACCCTGCTCATCACCCTGGTCGACCTGCTGCCCTCGCCGCGGACCCCGGGAGGGCGGATCCTGGCCGCGCGTGTGCTGCGCCGCACCGGCGACCCGCGCCGGGCCGAGGCGGTGGTCGCGCGCACCGGCGTGGCCATCGGCTGGGCGATGATCGCCCTCGGTGTCGCGGCCTGCTTCACCGTCGGGCTGATCGGGCTGTGGGCGGTGTTGCTGGGCTGGATGGCGCTGGGCTCGTCCCGGCTGGCGCAGGCGAGCCAGCGCGCCGGCTCCGCGCTCGAGGGCGTGTTCGTCCGGGACGTGATGCTGCCGCCGCCGCCCCGCCTGCCCTCCTGGCAGACCGTCGGCGAGGCGCTGCGGGAGGTGGCCCGGCCGGGAGCACCGGTGTCGACCGTGTTCACGGTCCATGACTTCGACAGCTCGCTCGCGGGTGTCGCGCTGGCGCGCGCGCTGGCCGGCGTGCCGCTCGACGACCGCGACCTGGCCCGGGTCAGCCGGGTGACGATCCCGCTGTCGGCGGTCCCGACCGCGCGGCCGGACGAGCCGCTCGCCGTGGTCGCCCCACGCCTGGCCGCGCGTCCCAGCGCCGGCTGCGTCCTCGTCCTGGACGAGGAGCAGCGCGACGAGCACGGCCGGCCGCGGATCGTCGGGCTGGTCGGCCCGGCGGAGATCCGCCGGGCGATCGAGACGGCCCCGCTGCGGTCCGGCTCGGTGATCTCCTCCTTCGGCCGCCCCGGCCACCACCCGGGCCGCTAGGACATGCCCTAGGCGCGCGGACTGGGGGCGGGGAAGACCGAGAACGCCTCACGCCACTGGACAGGCGTGGTGGTGAGCTCCGCGTGGCCGATACGGTCCCAGCGGAACCAGCGCGGCGCGTCCTTGTCGAGGCACCAGGCCATCAGGTACCAGTTGCCGCGCGCGTAGGCGAAGGCGTGCGGCTCGATCCGGCGATGGCTGGCGCGCCCGGCGGCGTTGACGTAGTCGACGGCGACCGCGACGCCCTCGTGCATCGCCTCCTCGATCACCGGCGTGGCCGGCGTGCGCGGCAACCCGTCGGGGCGGCTCCACAGCCGGGCGGCGAGCTCGGCGACCCGATCCTGGCCCGCCGGGCCGAGCGCGGTCAGCACCTCGTGCAGGGCCGCCTGGGCAGGGCCGGACAACGGCCCCGGCGGCAGCGCGACGAGCGCCACGGCGACGGCGGCCGCCTGCTCCTCGGTGAGGGTGATCGGCGGCGGCTCAACCGCCGAGACCGGCGCCGCCGTCACCGGTTCCGGTCGCGACCTGGCAGAACCCACCCACCCACAGTGCCACCTTCGCCCCCTTCACGCCCGCCGTCCCCCAGATCGGACGCGACGCACCCAGCCACCGACCGGGACCCGCCCCCGCCACACAGGTCCCACCCCGGCACCAGCCCGGTCGAGGCGCCCACCCGTCAGACACACCACCAACCGCGCCACCGCGCCACCAACCGCGCCACCGCGCCACACGGCATCAAGACCAACCCAACCCCGGCGGTTCTATACCCGACCCCGAGACCAACCGGGGTCGGGGCGCTCAGCGCCCCGACGGCGGAGCGGCGATGGTCGCCCCTAGGCGACCTTGAGCCGACCGCCTTACCAACCGCGGGCGCGCCATTCGGCAAGATGTGGGCGCTCCCGGCCGATGGTGGTGTCCTTGCCGTGCCCGGGATAGATCCAGGTGGTGTCCGGGAGCGGGCCGAACACCTTCTCGTCCAGACCGCCCATCAGGGACGCGAAGGCCTTCGGGTCGTCGAACGTGTTCCCCGGCCCGCCGGGGAACAGGCAGTCGCCCGTGAACAGGTGCGGCGCCGCCGGGTCGGCGTCGTGGAGCAGCGCGATCGAGCCGGGGGTGTGGCCCACCAGGTGGATCGCGCGCAGGGTCACCTCGCCGACCCGGATCTCCTCCCCGTCGCGCAGCGGGGCGTCGGTCGGCACCGGGATCGCGGGAGCGTCGTCGGGGTGCGCGACGGTCGTGGCGCCGGTGGCCGCGACGATGTCGGACAGCGCCTGGACGTGGTCGCCGTGCCGGTGGGTGGTCACCACTGTCGCCAGGCCCCCGTCGCCGATGAGCCGCAGCAGGGTGTCCGGCTCGTTGGCGGCGTCGATGAGCAGCTGCTCGCCGGTGGCGGTGCACCGGAGCAGGTAGCAGTTGTTGTCGAACGGGCCCACCGCCACCTTGGTGACCGTCAGGTCCGGCAGCTCGCGGACGTCCGGCGGCCCGCCCACCGCGACGTCGCCCGTGTAACCGCGCATGCTCATCTCGTCCCTCCACGCCCGGCCCTGGCTGGGCCCGTCCTCGTCGCTGAGCCCTTCCATCTCACACCACGGCTGAAGGATCCGTTCCCCGTCCGCCGAGCCGTCGAAAGGCTGGTCGTCTCGTTCGCGCGGGTCGGCCAGGCCTCGCGGCCAGGCGTCGCGGGCACGGTGACGCGGCTGGCGGACGCCGGTCAGCCGTCGAGCCCGGCCAGCCGGGCGCGCGCCCGGCTCGGCACCGCCAGCCAGGAGGACCGGGCGGCCGGCTCCCAGCCGGGCAGCGCGGCCCCCTGTACCAGCCCGACGAGGATCTGGAGGGCCCGCGTGGCGTCGGCCCGCCGGCCGGTGACGGCCTTGCGGGCCACGAGCAGCGCCAGCTGCGCCGCGTGGACGCCGAGCCAGCCGCGGCCGACGGCGTCACGGTGCCGGCGGGCGTAGATCGTCGCCGCCCGGCCGAGCTCGCGCTGCAGCTCGGTGGCTCGGCCGGCGGTGCCGCCGCCGGTGTGCCGTACCGGCCAGGTGTCATCGGCCCAGGTGATCCGGCCGCCGGCCGCGAGCAGCCGGGCGAACAGGTCGGTCTCCTCGTAGTAGAGCCAGTAGGCCGGGTCGAACCCGTCGAGCAGCCTGAACGTCTCGGTCCGGATCGCGAAGAACGCCCCCACCGGATAGCTCAGCGCGGGCCAGCGGGCCACCGCGGCCGCCTCGCCGCGCACCGCGGTGAAGGCGCTGGTGCGCCGGGTCGGCAGCACCGCCGCCGAGCGGCCGGGGCCGCCGTCGTCGGCGCGCATCGTGAAGCCGACCACGTCGACGTCGGGCGGCGCCTGGCCGAGCAGCTTCGGCAGCATCTCCTGCGTGTCCCGGGGAATGGTGACGTCGCTGTTCACCACCAGAAGCCAGCCGAATTCGCCCTTTTCGCCGTCCGCATCGGCCCCGTCGGCGAGGACGTGCCGTACGGCCAGGTTCACCGCGGCTCCATAGCCGACGTTTCCGTGTCCCGAGCACACCTGGACGGCGGCCGGAACATCACGGTGCCGGGTCCCGATCTTGTTCTCCACCAGAACGACCCGGCAGCCGGCGAGCCCGACGAGTGTCTGCAGCAGCGCGGCCAGGTGCGGTGAGCCCCCATGGGAGACGACGACGGCGAGCAGGCTGTTCATGTTCCGCCCTTCCAGTGCGGGGCCAGCCGCGTTTCGTCGTTTTTCGGCGACCAGCATTGGATCCGTGCCACCGTAACCAAGGGATTCGGACACGCCAGGAAATCCGCCCGGCGAGTCGGCGGGAGTGCGACAAGCATCGCACGTACCCGGACGGTCGTTTTGCGCCAATATTCATGCCGACCGGGCCGGACATCATGGGCATCTGGCGCGATTCGCCGGCGACGACGGCGCGCCCAGGCGCCGAAAAGCCGGTCTCCGCGCGACGCCCGGGGCCGGCGCCGGCGCCACCGCGGGCGTGGGCCCGGTGTGCCCCCTTGGGGGGACCACGACGGGCGGCCGCTAGTATCGAACGGGCGTTCGGCCCTGGCGCCGCGGCCGCCGGAGTGTCACACCCGGTTCGTACCCTGGAAGGGCCTTCGCGCTGTCCGGGGGGCGCGCTGTCCGGGAGGCGAGGCGCCGGCCACGCGGGAGCGAGCGAACGCGGAACCTCCAGCTCCACCCCGAGCGGCCGCCGAGCGGGCGTACAGCGGGCAGACGCAGCCGAGCAGACCAGCCGAGAGCAGACTGAGGAACCCAGATGACGGACCGCCTCGTCGTGCGGGGTGCGCGCGAACACAACCTGCGTGACGTCGACCTCGACCTGCCGAGGGACGGCCTGATCGTGTTCACCGGGCTGTCCGGCTCCGGGAAGTCCAGCCTGGCGTTCGACACGATCTTCGCCGAGGGCCAGCGGCGCTACGTCGAGTCGCTGTCCGCCTATGCGCGCCAGTTCCTCGGCCAGATGGACAAGCCCGACGTCGACTTCATCGAGGGCCTGTCCCCGGCCGTCTCGATCGACCAGAAGTCCACATCCCGCAACCCGCGCTCGACGGTCGGCACGATCACCGAGGTCTACGACTACCTGCGGCTGCTGTTCGCCCGCGCCGGCCGGCCACACTGCCCGAAGTGCGGCCGGCCGATCTCCCGGCAGACCCCGCAGCAGATCGTCGACCAGTTGCTGGAGCTGCCCGAGGGGACGCGTTTCCAGGTCCTGGCCCCGGTCATCCGCGGCCGCAAGGGCGAGTACGTGGACCTGTTCGCCGAGCTGCAGGGCTCCGGCTTCGCCCGCGCCAGGGTCGACGGCAAGGTCGTCCCGCTGACCGACCCGCCGAAGCTGGAGAAGCAGAAGAAGCACACCATCGAGGTGGTCGTCGACCGGCTCGCGGCGAAGCCGTCCGCCAAGCGCCGGCTCACCGACTCGGTCGAGACCGCGCTGCGGCTCGGCAACGGCCTCGTGCTGCTCGACTTCGTCGACCGCGACCCGGCTGACGACGAGCGCGAGCGGATGTTCTCCGAGCACCTCGCCTGTATGTACGACGGCCTGTCGTTCGAGGAGCTCGAGCCCCGCTCGTTCTCGTTCAACACCCCCTACGGCGCCTGCCCCGACTGCACGGGGCTGGGCACCCGCAAGGAGGTCGACCCCGAGCTCGTCGTCGCCGACCCGACGCTGTCCCTGGCCGACGGCGCGATCGGCCCGTGGTCCGGCGGCCACAACAAGGAGTACTTCGAGCGCCTGCTGACGGCGCTCGCCGAGGACCTGCGCTTCAAGATGGACACCCCGTGGGAGGCACTGCCCGAGCGCGCCCGCCAGGCGGTCCTGCGCGGCAGCGGCGCGACCGAGATCCACGTCGGCTACACCAACCGGTACGGCCGCAAGCGGTCCTACTACACGTCCTTCGAGGGCGTCATCCCGTTCCTGGAGCGCCGGCTGCGCGAGGCCGAGTCCGACGCCAGCCGGGAACGCTACGAGGGCTACATGCGCGACGTGCCCTGCCCGTCGTGCCGCGGCGCCCGGCTCAAGCCCGAGTCGCTGGCCGTGACCGTCGGCGGGCGCTCGATCGCCGAGGCCGCCGGGATGTCGATCCGCGAGTGCGCGGACTTCCTCGCCACCCTGGAGCTGACCGAGCGGGAGCGCTCGATCGCGGGCCGGGTGCTCAAGGAGATCGACGCGCGCCTGGCGTTCCTGCTCGACGTCGGCCTGGACTACCTGTCCCTCGACCGGGCCGCCGCCACCCTCGCCGGCGGCGAGGCGCAGCGGATCCGGCTGGCCACCCAGATCGGCTCGGGACTCGTCGGCGTGCTCTACGTCCTCGACGAGCCGTCGATCGGCCTGCACCAGCGCGACAACCGCCGCCTGATCAGGACCCTGCTGCGGCTGCGCGACCTGGGCAACACCCTGATCGTCGTCGAGCACGACGAGGACACGATCCTCGCCTCGGACTGGGTCGTCGACATCGGGCCGGGCGCTGGCGAGCACGGCGGGCGGGTCGTCGTCTCCGGGCCGGTCTCCGAGCTGCTCACCAGCGAGGAGTCGCTCACCGGCGCCTATCTGTCCGGACGGCGCTCGATCGCCGTGCCCGCGATGCGCCGGCCGCCGACGAAGGGCCGGGCGCTCACGGTGCACGGCGCCCGGGAGCACAACCTGCGCGACGTCACGGTGTCGTTCCCGCTGGGCTGCCTGGTCGCGGTCACCGGCGTCTCGGGCTCCGGCAAGTCCACGCTGGTCAACGACATCCTGGCCGCGGTGCTGGCGAACAAGCTCAACGGCGCCCGTGAGGTCCCCGGCCGGCACCGCACCGTCTCCGGCCTCGACCACCTGGACAAGGTCGTCCGGGTCGACCAGTCGCCGATCGGGCGCACCCCGCGGTCCAACCCGGCGACCTACACCGGCGTCTTCGACCACATCCGCCGCCTGTTCGCCGAGACCACCGAGGCCAAGGTGCGCGGCTACCTGCCGGGCAGGTTCTCGTTCAACGTCAAGGGCGGCCGCTGCGAGGCGTGCTCCGGCGACGGCACGATCAAGATCGAGATGAACTTCCTCCCGGACGTCTACGTCCCGTGCGAGGTGTGCGCGGGCGCCCGCTACAACCGGGAGACCCTGGAGGTCCACTACAAGGGCAAGAACATCGCCGAGGTCCTCGACCTGCCGATCGAGGAGGCCGCCGAGTTCTTCGCGGCCGTCCCGGCGATCGCCCGCCACCTGCGCACCCTCAACGACGTCGGCCTGGGCTACGTCCGGCTTGGCCAGTCCGCGCCGACGCTGTCCGGCGGCGAGGCGCAGCGCGTGAAGCTCGCCGCCGAGCTGCAGCGGCGCTCAACCGGCCGCACCGTCTACGTGCTCGACGAGCCGACCACCGGCCTGCACTTCGAGGACATCCGCAAGCTGCTCGGCGTGCTCGGCCGGCTCGTCGACGCGGGCAACACCGTCATCGTCATCGAGCACAACCTCGATGTGATCAAGACGGCGGACTGGATCGTCGACATGGGTCCCGAGGGCGGCGTCGGCGGCGGCCGGGTGGTCGCCGAGGGCACCCCCGAGGCCATCGCGGCCAACGAGGCCAGTCACACCGGCGTCTTCCTGCGCGAGATCTTCGCCGGGCGCGCCGAGAAGTCCGCCCACGTCGACGCCGCGGCCCTCGTCGAGGCGATCGGCGCGGCCTGACGGCCGCGGCCGGGCAGGCCAGGCGGGCGGGCGGGCGGTGGCCAGCGGCTCAGGGACCGGGCTGATCCCAGCGAAGGAGCCGGGCGCCGAGCAGCGCGGTCTGCAGGACGTAGCGGTCCGTCGGTGAGGTCGGGTCGTGCCTGGTCAGCTGATGGATCCTGGCCAGCCGGTAGGTGAGCGCTCGGACCGACAGGTGCAGCCGGCGGGCGGCGGCGAGCGCGACCGCGCCGGTGGCGAAGTAGGCGTCCAGGGTGTCGAGCAGCGGGCCGGCCCCGCCGCGCGCCGCCCGCAGCGGCCCGAGCACGGTCTCCACCAGCTCGGCCAGCGGCTCCCGGTCGCGCAGCAACACCTTGTAGATGAGCAGGTCGTCGGTGTGGGTCGGCTGGCCGAGCAGCCCGAGCCGGCCGGCGAGATCGACCGCCGACGCCGCCTCGCCGAACCCGATCCGGACTCCGGTGACGCCGGTGCGCGGCCGGCTCACCCCGACCCGCCAGCCGGGCGGGCCGGACTTGGCGGACAGCGCCCCGGTCAGCACCGCCAGCGCGCGTGACGCCCCGAGGGCCGCGTGCGACATCCCCGCGGGCAGCGGGGTGAAGCCCAGCGGGCGGCTCGCCACCTGCCGCGGCAGCCCACCGACGGGGGCGTCCGGATCGTCGGTCTCCTGGGGGACGACGCAGACCAGCAGCCCCTCCTTCACGGCGACCAGCGGCTCCGTCGCGCAGGTCGACCGCAGGCCGGCGTCGACGGCCCTCGCCGTCCCTCGGCCGTCGACGAACCGGCGCTCGCCGGCCGTGACCAGCACGACGTGCGGCGCTTCCAGCCGCAGCCCGAACGCGGCGGCCCGTTCCAGCACGACGCCCGGATCGGTGGACGTGCCGGTGAGCAGGTCGTCGACCAGCTCGCGGCGCAGCGCCTCCTCGGCCCGGGCCCGGGCGACGCGGGCCGCGTCGTAGCCCTCGCACACCGCCGCGACCGCGTCGTCGCTCGCCCGCAGCACCGCCGCGGCCGCGGCGCGGGTCCGCCCGGCCGCGTCGAGCTCCTCGCCGCCGGCCGCCGGCAGCGACGGCCAGGCTCGCCAGGTGGCGGACAGGTAGAGGTCGACGAGCGCGCGCAGCGACGCCCCCGCCTCGGCGGCGGCCCGGCCGAGCTCGCGGAAGCGGTCCAGCTCCGCGGTGGTGAGCCGGCGGCCGGTCTCGGCGGCCGAGACGAGCGCGGGCAGGTAGTCGCCGAGCAGGCCGACGGGCAGCCGGGCGCCCTGGGCGGCGAGCACGGCGGCGCGCGGCAGTCGGGTCAGGCTGGTTCCCGGCAGCTCCGCGTACTCGTCGTCGCCTGGCACCGTGGTCCCCTCACTCCGCGCGGGCAGCGCGGTTGGCAGGCGTCGCTTCACGCAACGGTGGCCCAGTTACCGGCGGAGCTGGCCGGACCGACCGCGATCGCCGTTTGCCCTGCTAGCCGGGCCCGGCCCGACTCTTTCTTGCCGATTCTCGGCAACCAGATCCTAGCGAACGTCGCGGACTCTGGTCCGTGTCTGCCGGGAGATGGAAGGGCATAGCCCCGTTGACTGAGACAAGCCGGCTCGCCCTGACCCAACACGCACGCCGCGCGATCATCACCCGGACTCATCTGGAGACCTCCAGTGCACGTGCCCCTGTGGGCCTGGGCCGCGTTCGTCGCCGCCCTCGTCGTCCTACTAGCCGTCGACCTGCTCGCGCACCGGCGCGCACATGTGATCGGATTCCGCGAGGCCGCGCTGTGGAGCGCGCTGTGGGTGAGCCTGGGCATCGGGTTCGCCTTCGTGATCTGGGCCTGGCAGGGTCCGGACGCCGCGGGTGAGTACACCGCCGCCTGGCTGCTCGAGAAGAGCCTGTCGGTCGACAACCTGTTCGTGTTCGCCCTGATCTTCAGCTACTTCAAGGTGCCGCGGGAGTACCAGCACCGAGTGCTGTTCTACGGGGTGCTGGGCGCGTTGGTGCTGCGGTTCGCGTTCATCGCGGCCGGCATGGCGCTGCTGAACACCTTCCACTTCGTGATCTACCTGTTCGGCGCATTCCTGATCTACACCGCGGTGAAGATGGTCCGCGACTCCGGCGTCGAGGTGGACCCGGGACACAGCCGCGCGGTGAAACTGCTGCGCCGGATCATCCCGGTGACCGACCGGTACGAGGGCCAGCACTTCCTGCTGCGCCGCGGCGGCGTGCTGATGGCGACGCCGCTGCTCGCCGTCCTCGTGGCGGTCGAGACGGCCGACGTGCTGTTCGCGTTCGACTCGGTGCCGGCCGCCCTGGGCGTGACCGACGAGACCTTCCTGGTCTACACGGCGAACGCCCTGGCCATCCTGGGTCTGCGGTCGCTGTTCTTCCTGCTCTCGGGTGCCCTCGACCGGTTCCACCACCTCGGCACAGGGCTAGCGGTCATCCTCGCCTTCATCGGTGTGAAGATGATCCTCGCCGACGTGGTGCACATCCCGATCGCCATCTCGCTCGGCGTGATCGCCGTCCTGCTCACCGCCTCGGTCGTCTGGTCGCTGGTGACACCGCCGCCGGCCGACGACGAGGCGGAGTCCGAGAAGGCGGCCGTCGCGGCGGGTGGCGAGCAGGAACCCGCCGTGACGGGTGACGAGCAGCCGTCGGACACGGCCGCCGGACAGCCGCGCGCCCCCGTTCCGACGTCCGTCGCCGGTGACGACCAGCCGTCGGACGAGGCGGCGCCGGCTCCGCGGCACTGACCAGCGGGGGCGGGGACCACGGACCGATCGTGGCCCCCGCCCCCGGGGCGCCCCCCGCCGTCGCGGAACGAGGACCACGGCCCCGGCCGTGGTCCTCGCCCGTTGCCGGGCCTTCGGCGGCTCAGCCGGCGCGCCGGGCCGAGCCGGTGAGGCGGACGTAGTCGATGACCGGCTCGGGCAGCCGCTCGGCGACCGCGTGGACGAATCCCGCCCGCTCGTCCTCGGGGAGCCGGAGGAGGTCGGCGCCGAGAATGATCGTCTCCAGGAAGCTGCGCAGGACGTCCGGGTCGTCGATACGGGTCGGGTCCGGATCCAGCGACGTCACCACGTCGACGAAGCCGGCCGCGGTGAGGCGGGCGGCGGTCTCCTGGGCGGTCGCGAACGGCCAGACAGCCGGCCGGTCGGTGACCAGCTTCCCGATCACGGCCTCCACGGCCGCGATGTTGCCGTGGCCTCCGCAGTCGAAGACCAGCTGGCCACCGGGACGCAGCACGGCGGCGAGGTTCGCGAACAGCGCTTCGTGGTCCGGGATCCAGTGGAACGTCGCGACGCTGAACACCGCGTCGACCTGCTCGGTCAGCGGGAGTGGGGCGGACAGGTCGGCACGCACCACGGTCAGCCGGTCGCGCAGGTCCGGCCGGTCGGACAGCCGTTCCAGCAGCGCGGCGAGCATCGCCTCGGAACCGTCCAGCGCGATCACCCGGCCGTCGGGCAGCGCCTCGAGCAGCGCGACCGTGTCCCGGCCCGTGCCGGCACCCGCGTCCAGCACGGTCTCCGTGCCGGTCAGCGCGAGCCGGGCGAGAGTCCGCCGTCCCCAGCGCTCGTGGGGCAGCGGCAGCCGGTCATAGGTCGTGGCGTCCCATTCGTGTGCCATGTCCCGACCGTACGTCTTTAGCCCTTCTAAGCACATATCGCACGGCACACGCCCGATGACGTCGAGCCACGGCGTCCGCCGCCGACGGTCGGCTCCCGCTGGGAGGCCCTGGTCAGGTCGCGGGTCAGGTCGCGCGCGCCGCGTCCCGGCGGGCGAGCAGGTCGCGCCAGAGGGCGTCGACCTGGGCGTGCAGGCCGGCGAGCGTGCCGGAATTGTCCAGGACGACATCGGCGACGGCGCGGCGGGCGTCGTCGTCGGCCTGGTTGGCCATCCGCGCCTCGGCCTGGTCGCGGGGCAGCCCACGCGCCTCGAGCCGTTCCAGCCGCAGCTCGCGCGGCGCCTGGACGACGACCACGGTGTCGTAGCCGCCGGCCAGGCCCGCCTCGACCAGCAGCGGGATGTCGTGGATGACGATCGCGTCGGGCGGCGTGTCGCCGAACCGGCGGGCGGTCTCGTCCCGGATCAGCGGGTGGACGATCCCCTCGAGCCGCCCGCGCGCCGCGGGGTCGGCGAACACCGTCCTGCCGAGCGCCTCGCGGTCCAGGCTCCCGTCGGGCCGCAGCACCCCCGCCCCGAAGGCGTCGGCGACCGCGGCGAGCCCGGGCGTACCCGGCGCCACCACGTCCCTGGCGAGCTGGTCCGCGTCGACGATGATCGCGCCGTGCTCGGCCAGCCGGCTCGACACCGCGCTCTTCCCGGACCCGATTCCACCGGTCAGTCCCACCCTCACCACGCCGCCGAGTCTGCCCTACCCGGCCGGCGGATGGGACGGGACGGGCATGCTGGGCCGGTGGTGAGCTCCCCCGAGGTCCCTCGGCGCCGGCTGGTCCGGTCCTGGCTGGTCCGGCTCTGGCCGGCGGCGCTCGTCGCCGTGCTGTTCACCGGCGGCGCCGTCGGGCTGGCGCTGACCACCCGGCTGGCGTCGTCCGCGCCGCTGCTGCTGGTCGCGCTGCGGCCGACGCCGTCGATCCTGCTGCTCGTCGGCGCGTCCACCCCGGTCGGCTGGACCCTGCTGATCGCGGTGCCGCTGCGGGCGCTCGTCGACGTCGGCTACTTCGGCGTCGCCCGCACCAACCTGCGCTCGCTGGTGGCCCTGCGCCCCGGCGGGCGGCGCCTGGTCGACGCGCTGTCGCGCCGGACGACCGAGCGCGCCCTGCTGTACTTCTGCCTGGTCAACACCAACGCGGCGGTCGACGCCGCTCTCGGCGGCGGCGACGTCCCCTGGCGCCGGTTCCTGCGTTTCCTGATCCCCGGCACGATCCTGTCGACGACCCTCTACCTGCTGGCCGCCCGCGCCGTCGCCCCGTGGGCCCGCGATGTGGTCACCTGGCTGGACAGTCACGCCACGGAGGGGATCCTGCTGCTCCTGGCCCTGGGCCTGCTGCGCCTGGCCGTCCAGGCCGCGCGCAACCGGCTCCGCCGGGGGCGTGACGCGCCGGCGCCCGGCGACTCCGGATAGGCGTCCGAGCCGGTACGCGGGCCAGGACACGCGGGGCGCGTCTGTCGCGGTCCTGACCGGATCGAGTACTGGACACGGTGCTCCAGAGGCGGAAAGGTCAGTCACGTTGCGCACCAGCCCAGGAGACGGTCTTGGCGCACCGCGCGCAGGCCCGGCGCCTGACCCATTCGACGAGGGAGCCGACGTGAGCCTCGAGCCCCGCAGCACCGCACCCGCCCGGCACGCGCCCTGCGCGGTCCCGCCGAACGTCCTCGAGCGGATCATCCGGAACGGCACGACCGAGCAGCGTGACTGGGCGCTGTCGACCCTGTCCCTCGACGCGACGGCGCGGCTTACCCGGACGCACAACGCGGCGGTCGCGCTCGCGCGGCCCAGGCGGCGACCGGCGCCGGCGCCGGCCGCGATCGGCCCGCGCCGGACGATCGCCGACGCGGAAGGGCGCGAGATCCTGCCCGGCGTGACCGTGCGGACGGAGGGCGCGGCCGCGGTCGAGGACGTCGCCGTCAACGAGGCCTACGACGGGCTGGGCGCGACGTTCGACTTCTTCTGGTCGACCTACGCCCGCAACTCGATCGACGACGAGGGCCTGCCGCTGCTGGCCACGGTCCACTACGGCGACCACTACGACAACGCCTTCTGGGACGGCCAGCAGATGGTCTTCGGGGACGGCGACGGCGAGTTGTTCAACCGGTTCACGGTGTCGCTGGACATCATCGGCCACGAGCTGGCCCATGGTGTCACCGAGGACGAGGCGGGGCTCGCGTACCTCAACCAGCCGGGCGCGCTGAACGAGTCGGTGAGCGACGTGTTCGGGTCCCTGGTCAAGCAGCACAAGCTGGACCAGAAGGCGGAGGACGCCGACTGGCTGATCGGCGGCGGCCTGCTCGCCCCGGGGGTGCAGGGCGTCGCGCTGCGCTCGATGAAGGCGCCCGGCACCGCGTTCGACGACCCGGTCCTCGGCAAGGACGACCAGCCGGACCACATGTCCCGCTACGTGTACACCTCCGCCGACAACGGTGGGGTGCACATCAACTCGGGTATCCCGAACAAGGCGTTCTACAACGTCGCGACCGCGTTCGGCGGGCATGCCTGGGAGAAGGCCGGCAAGATCTGGTACGAGACGCTGCGTTCGCCGGTGCTGCGTACGAACGCCTCGTTCCGGTCGTTCGCCAGCATCACGGTGACCCAGGCCAGGACCCTGTTCGGGAGCGACGGGGCGAAGACGGTGCAGGAGGGCTGGCGCGCGGTCGGCGTTCGGGTCTGACCCGGACGGCGTTCTCGGCGCGCCGCCGGCCGTTCCGCCTCGAGGGTGGCGGGTCGGGACGCTGGGCGGGCCAAGTGGCGCGGACGGGTGGACAATCGGGTCATGAGCGACCGCGAGCGGGTGCGGGTCGTGCTGGAGCGTTCCGGCGGGTTCGCCGGGCGGACGATCCGGCGCGGCCTCGACACCGACGACCTGCCCGACGCCGAGGCCGAGGCGCTGCGCGCGCTCGTCGGCGCGCTGCCGGCCGCGCCCGCCCACGCCGCCGGGCCCGCCAAGGCGGCCGGGCCCGACCGGTTCACCTACGCCGTCGCGGTCGACGCCGCGGGGCATCAGGGCGTGCATCACTTCGCCGACCCGCTCCCCGAGGCCGCGAAATCCCTCATCCAGTTGCTCTCCAAGGCGCCGCTGCTGCCTGCCCACGGCTAGGGCGTGCCCTGGGTGGCTCCTCCCCCGCCGGCCTCCGGATCACGAAAACGGACGACGAAAACGGTTTGTCCGTTCCGGGGCGCTCCCGCATTCTGATCGGGCGCGCGCGATTCCTGGCCGGGACGGACCCGGCGACGACGACGGCGCGGTGGGCCCGCGGGCCGCCGCCCGGCCCGAGGGCAGCAGAGGAGTAGTAGTCATGAGTCCCGTGGCGCGGCTCAAGAGCGAGCGGGCGCCGATTCTGATGTGGACCCGGCCGGAGGGCGTGGAGAGCGCGGCGCTGGACCAGCTGCGCGCGATCGCGTCGCTTCCGTACATCCACCACCACGTCGCGGCAATGCCGGACGTACATCTCGGCAAGGGCGCCACCGTCGGCTCGGTCGTGGCGATGCGCGACGCCGTGTCGCCGGCCGCGGTCGGCGTCGACATCGGCTGCGGTATGGCCGCGCTCCGGACGAACCTGACCGCGTCCGACCTGCCCGACGATCTGGGTGAGGTACGGTCCGCGATCGAGGCGGCGATCCCGGTCGGCCACCGGCACCACACCACCATCTCCACCCGGGTCCGCCGGCAGGACGACCTGTGGGACGCCTTCTCGCGGCTGCACCCGAAGGCATCCGGTCTGCTCGGCCGGGCGATGGGTCAGCTGGGCACGCTCGGCTCCGGCAACCACTTCATCGAGCTGTGCCTGGACGCCGACGACGCGGTCTGGATGATGCTGCACTCCGGGTCCCGCAACATCGGCAAGTCGCTGGCGGACATCCACATCGGGATCGCCAAGGGACTGACGCACAACGTCGGCCTGCCTGACCGCGATCTCGCCGTGTTCCTCGCCGGCACGCCCGAGATGGCCACCTACCGCAACGATCTGCGCTGGGCGCAGGACTATGCGCGGCGCAACCGGGAGACCATGCTCGCTCTGTTCGCCGGGGCGCTGCGCCGGTTCTTCCCGGCGCTGCGCGTCCCGTGCCCGCCGGCCGAGGGCCCGCACGCGGGCGACGCGGCCTTCGCCAACGTCAACTGCCACCACAACTACGTCGCCGAGGAGCACCACTACGGAGCAGACGTGCTGGTCACCCGCAAGGGGGCGATCTCGGCCCGGTCGGGCGAGTACGGCATCATCCCCGGTTCGATGGGCACCGGCTCGTTTCTCGTCCGCGGTCTCGGGAACCAGGAGGCGTTCGAGTCGGCGCCGCATGGCGCCGGGCGGAAGATGAGCCGGACCAAGGCACGCAAGACGTTCACCGTCGACGACCTGAAGGCCCAGACGGCCGGCGTGGAGTGCCGTACCGACCCGGGCGTGCTGGACGAGATCCCGGGCGCCTACAAGGACATCGACGAGGTCATCGGCTACAGCGGCGACCTGGTCGAGGTGGTCGCGCGGCTGCGCGCCGTCCTCTGCGTGAAGGGCTGACAAAAAGGCGACTGCACGCGGGTAACTGACGCGATACCGCAAAGTTTCATCCCGATGGGGTCCGGCACCACGGTGCCGGACCCCATGCGAATAAGCCACCATTGCTGGACAGGACCACTGCGTCGACCTGAAACATGGTCCTTGGACCGAAGACGGCGCCGGTCAGCGGATCCTACCGTGATTCTGAATCGTTGAGCGGTTTGTCCCGGCATTTGGCGGCTTCGCGAAGGGAAGAGCGCACATGCCCGACGTCAGTGTTCCGGAAAACGACGACCTCACAGGCTTCCCGGGCGCCCAGGCGCCCGGCGGTCCCGCGGACCCGACCAACCCGGCGACGGACCGCCTCCCGCGCGTCGCCGCCGAGCGGATGGAGATCCAGACCGGTTCGATGCGGGTCGCGGCCACCTTCGAACCGCCGATGCTCGCGATCGACGGGGATGTCGACGTCTCGGTGCTGCCAGCGCTCGTCGGCACCCTGGCGAAGGTCGCCCACCACGGACGCGGCGACGTGCGGGTCGACCTGGCTCGGCTGCGCCGCGTCGACGTCGGTGGCCTGCGGGCCCTGGTCGCCTCGGCCGACAACCTGCACCGTGACGGCCGCCGGCTCGTCCTGCACGCGGTCGCCCCCTGGCTGCTTGGCCTGCTCATCGTCACCGGCTGGGACGACGCCCCAGGCCTGCGCGTCGTCTCCGGGCCGGTGCCCGCCGGGTAACCGTCGCGCTGTTCCAGGACGGCGAGCCTCCAGGCCGGCGAGAGGTCCGCCCGTGGGCGGGGCACGTCAGCGCGGGTCACGCGTCGATCAGCGCATGTCGATGTGCGACCGGTCGCGGGAGCGGGAGCGGTGGCCGGCGCCGCCGAACAGCGATGGCCCCCCGCCGGTACCGGCACCGCGGCGGCGCATCACGAACGGGGCGACCACGCCGATGAGCACGCACGCCGCCCCGATCTGCAGGACGTGGCGGATCCAGTCGATACCGCTCGTGTTTCGCACGCCGATCCAGCCGGCGATCGCGTTGCCGATGAGCGCACCGACGATACCCAGGCAGACGGTCGCCCACAGTGGGACATTTCCACGGCGCATCAGCGCTCGAGCGATCAGACCGACGATGGCTCCGCCGATCACGATCCACAGGATTTGGAACACGATCAGCTCCAACCTTTCAGCTATCGGCCCGGACCGCTCGCCGGGATCCTCGCCGATTCCGCTCCCGCGCTTCGGCGGGCACCGGGCCGCGAAACCGGGTGCGCCCAAAGCGGTGGGCAGCGGCTCCGACGTGTTCGACGGTAAGGCCGTGGAGATACCCCTGCCCTGACCAGCGAAACTCCGGAGCGCGACCGGCGCGCGGAACCGCCGCCCCAACAAGCCGCCCCAACAAAACGAATCGCCCCCGCCGGTAAGAACCGACGGGGGCGACTGGCGTGCCGTGGAGGGCCTGGGCCCTCGGCCTGGCTAGCCCCTACCGAACTGCTCGCGCAGGCGGCGCAGCGCCTCCTCGTCGATAGCCGAGGCGGGCTGGTTGGACTCGGAGGTGTACGACGACGGCGCGACCGCGGCGGCCTCGGCCTCGCGGGCGGCGCGGATCTGCGCCTGGTGCGCCTCGTAGCGCGACTGGGCCTCGGCGTACTGCCGCTCCCACTCGGCCTGCTGCTCCTCGAAGCCGGGCAGCCACTCGCCGGTCTCCGGGTCGAAGCCCTCCGGGTAGACGTAGTTGCCCTGCTCGTCGTACTTGGCTTCCATGCCGTACTGGCTCGGGTCGAACGTCTCGCCCTCGCCCGCGAGCGCGGACAGCTCGTTCGCCTGCTTGAGCGAGAGGCTGATCCGGCGCCGGTCGAGGTCGATGTCGATGACCTTGACCAGGATCTCGTCGCCCACGTTGACGACCTGCTCCGGGATCTCCACGTGGCGCTCGGCCAGCTCGGAGATGTGCACCAGGCCCTCGATGCCCTCGTCCACGCGGACGAACGCGCCGAACGGCACGAGCTTGGTGACCCGACCGGGCACGACCTGACCGATGGCGTGGGTCCGGGCGAACTGGCGCCACGGGTCCTCCTGCGTCGCCTTCAGCGACAGCGAGACCCGCTCGCGGTCCAGGTCGACGTCGAGGACCTCGACGGTGACCTCCTGGCCGACCTCGACCACCTCGGACGGGTGGTCGATGTGCTTCCAGGACAGCTCGGAGACGTGCACCAGGCCGTCGACCCCGCCGAGGTCGACGAAGGCGCCGAAGTTGACGATGGAGCTGACGACACCCTTGCGGATCTGGCCCTTGGCCAGCTGCGACAGGAACTCGGAGCGGACCTCGCTCTGGGTCTGCTCCAGCCACGCCCGGCGGGAAAGAACCACGTTGTTGCGGTTCTTGTCCAGCTCGATGATCTTGGCCTCGAGCTCGCGGCCCACGTAGGGCTGCAGATCACGCACACGACGCATCTCGACCAGCGACGCGGGCAGGAAGCCGCGCAGGCCGATGTCGAGGATCAGACCACCCTTGACGACCTCGATGACGGTGCCGGTGACGACGCCGTCCTCCTCCTTGAGCTTCTCGATCGTGCCCCAGGCGCGCTCGTACTGGGCGCGCTTCTTGGACAGGATCAGCCGGCCCTCCTTGTCCTCCTTCTGGAGGACGAGAGCCTCGACATGGTCGCCCACCGAGACGACCTCGTGCGGGTCCACATCGTGCTTGATCGACAGCTCGCGGGACGGGATGACACCCTCGGTCTTGTAACCGATGTCCAGCAGCACCTCGTCGCGATCCACCTTGACGATGGTGCCGTCGACGATGTCACCGTCGTTGAAAAACTTGATCGTCTTGTCGACGGCGGCGAGGAAGTCCTCGGCCGAGCCGATGTCGTTGACCGCGACCTGTGGTGTGGTCGGGCTTTGCGGGCTGGTCACGGTCTCCACGGGTCGAACGTCGGTGGTGCTCGTCAAGGGGTCGGCTCCGACTAGGGGTTGACGTCAGCGCGAGAGCCGGGTCGAACCGCCGGGACGGAGGGACAGAGGACAACGACTTTGCCGCTGACATCGACCTGTCAGAACCGATAACGACTGCTCGAGTGGATCTGCTCGGTCCGAGACCCACAGACCCTCGTGCCGACCCCAGTCTAGGGAAGCGTCTCCGGACCGGTCAACGGGAGACCGCGCGCAGGCTGACGCGCGCCTGCCGGCGTGGGGCTCTGGTCGAGTGAGACTCGACGGTGGGAGTCCAGGGTCACGCCCGGGCGGCACCTTGACCACCGGGGAGCCATCCGAAGGATGACGAGCTGGTCAGCCTGCTCGGCTGCCGCGGCCCGCGTCAGTGGGGGTCGCGGAGGGGGCGGCGCCACCCTCGGGCCCGATCGTATCCGGGGTGGCCGCCTCAGGGGGCACTGGGACGGTTGTCTCGTCCAACACGCCCGCCGCCGCGCCAGGACGGGTTGGCGCGGGGATCGCCGCCGGCTCCGCGGCGGCCTGGTCCTGGCCGGCCGGACCGGACCGGACCGCGGCGCCGGCCACGCCGGCGCGGCCACGTCGCTGGCGGTTCTTCCAGCGCCGGGCCCAGTCCTTCGCCAGGTTCTGGCACGGCCGCTCGATGAGGTAGTAGGTCAGCGCCGACAGCGCGACCGTGAGCCCGAAGACGACCACGAAGAGCGGGACGAAGCCGATCTGCCAGATCTTCCAGCCGCTGCGCGTCATCACCACGTCGATGACGGTCTGGTGCCACAGGTAGATGCCGTACGAGATCGAGCCCAGGAAGGTCATCACTCGGCTGGCCAGGAACCGGCGGACGATCCCGCGCCGCTGCGGGCCGAACACCGCCGGCAGCAGCAGGAAGAACCCGAAGAGCCCGTAGAACAGGTGCTTGCCCAGGTCCGTGCGGACGGACGCCTCGTACACGGGCCACAGCGGCAGCCCGATCCGGGTGCTCGCCGCCCAGTAGCACAGCGCCGCCAGCAGCCAGCACACGAGACCGGAGCCGGGCAGCGTCGACCACCTCGGGTGGCGGCCCCGCCGGCCGTACCAGGCGGAGACGACCGCCAGGAACATGCCCATCGAGAACAGGTCCCACCAGATCGGCAGCCACGCCGGCCAGCCGTCCGCCCAGCCGGTGTCGACCCCGACCATCCGCCAGTGCAGGAGCGTGCCCGTGACGTACAGCGCGGCGACGCCGGTGAGCTCGACAAGCAGCTGGGTGCGGCCGGCGAACACGCGGCGGCCCAGCAGCCAGGCGTAGAGCGGGACGAAGAGGTAGAACGCGACCTCGACGTTGAGCGTCCAGGCCTGGGTGAGGCCCTGGATCGCCCATTCCTGCCGGTAGCCCTGGACGAACAGCAGGCACTGCGCCAGGCCCTTGATGTTCGAGACGATCATCTTGTCGGTGATGACGACAAGGCTGATCACGAACACCAGCCAGTAGAGCGGGACGATCCGCATGAAGCGGCGAATCCAGAAACCGCCCGCGTCGGGGACGTCCCGGCCGCCGCCCGTCTCGGCGAGCGCCAGGTGGCGCGCGACGAACGGCCGGTAGAGCAGGAAGCCGGAGATGAGGAAGAAGACCGCGACGCCGATCTCGGCCCGGGCGGCGTACGGCCCGAGGCTGGACTGCAGCGTCAGGGTGGAGATGAAGCCGGCGTGCACGACCACCACGAGGATGGCGGCGATCGCGCGCAGCCCGTCGAAGCCAGGGAAGACCGTCAGATCGCGCTGGGCGCCGCTGCCGGCGGAGGCGTCCACGCCTGTGGGCGACGCCGCCGGAGCGCCCGCCGGGACCACCGTGGTGTCGGCGTCGACCGCGATCGTCGTTGGGTCGTCGGACCGTCCGAGCTGGCGGACTCCGGCGCCGCTCACGACACGCGTCGCGGGTAGCTGCTGTCCGGCACGGAACGCAAGGTACCAGGGCGCCTCCCGGCAATCGCCCGGCGGCGCCGGCAGCGAACACGCGGCAGACGCCGCCGGGCGGGCGGTGAGCGCGCGCGTCAGCCGGTCTCGGGCTGCCCGACCTGGGCCTGGGCGGGGACGTGGGCCGCGGGCGGCCGGCCGCCGGCGTGCCGGCCGTGCGGGGTGAACCGGGAACGGATCGCCGCGAACGCGACCGCCGCGAGCAGCACCACCGCCGGCTCCGCGACGGCCCGGAAGCGGCTGGTGCCGTAGACCATCGTGGAGGCGAGCGTGAGCACCCCCGGCAGCGCCAGCAGCGGCAGCAGCAGCGCCCGGCGCCGGCGCAGCAGCACGGCGCCGACGACGGCGGCGGCCATGAGCACCCACAGCGAGACCATCCCGACCTGGCTCACGCCGACCGGCCGCAGCTCGACCGTGTCCAGCCGGACCTGCTGCCACGGGCGGAACAGCCCCCAGGTCCGCCCGGCCCTGGCGGCGGCGACCTTGGGCAGCTCACCCTTGTGCGCATCGATGTACGTGAAGGCCGCCTCGCGGTAGAAGACGTCGCGTTCGGAGCGCTCGGTCGGCGGATTCTCGATCGCCAGGATGCAGTCGAAGTCCCACCAGCCGAGGTGCGGGCCGGAGTAGGTCGTCTCGCAGTGCGTCACGGCGAGCGTCGTGCCGAGCCCGCTGGACAGGTACTCGGGCTCGCTGAACCGGGTGAGGTTGTAGATGCTCCACGGGGCGATCGCGAGCACGCAGGCCGCGCCCGCGGCGACCAGCATCCCCAGCCGCCGCCGCCAGGAGGCCACGATGCCGGCCAGGCGCCCTCCGGCCGCGCGAGGCTTCGCCGTCGCCGCCGCAGGGGTCCCCACGGATCGGCGCCAGCCGATCCGTGGGGGAGCGTCTTCGGGCCGTGCGATGAGGACCAGCGGCGTCACCAGGAAGACGCCGAGCAGTGCCAGCTCGGCCCGCGCGAGCGCCGCGGCGGCGACCGCGACTCCCAGCAGCGCCGCGTCCAGGTAGCCGCGCCGCTCCCAGAACCGGTAGGCCAGCCAGAGGACCGCCGACGTGGCGAGGATCCCGCTCGTCTCCGACATCAGCAGCGGGTCATTGATCCACATGCCGGGGTAGACGGCCGCGATCCCGGCCGCGACCAGCCCGGTCGCGGGACCGGCGACGCGGCGGCCGGTGAGGCCCATGATCCCGACCGCGAGCGTGCCCAGCAGGCAGGAGAACACCTGGTGATCGAGGAAGGTCCGCAGCCCGACGAGGGAGGGCAGGGCGAGCAGCGCGCTGGTCAGCGGCGGATGCTGCGCGTCCGGGACGTAGCGCTTGTTGAGCCTCAGCTCGTACGGGTCCGGCCAGCCTCGCCCGTCGGCGAACAGGTTGGCCGCGTCGTGGTAGTAGAGCGGGTCGCCCTGCACCTCGGCCGGATGCATCCAGGCGAACAGATACCACAGGCGCACGCCGAGACCCACGGCCATGAACAAGCCCAGCAACAGCCACCAGCGGCGACTGGGCCGGCCGATCATCGGCGGCCGCGGGGCGCCGGCGTCGGACGCCCGCTCCGACACCGGCCCGACAGCGGTCTTGGTCACGGCCGGAAAGTACCAAGGGGCGTCCCGTCACCTGAGGTCGACAGGTGTGATGATTAGCCTGGCCATTGAGGGCCGCGATGCCGCGCTTACCCAGCGGAACGAGCGTGGACGCGGACGCGGAACCGGCGCGCGACTGCCTCATACTTCGCGAAGCGGTCAGCCGGACGCGGACCGCGGACCACCAGAGGCGCACAAGCGGGGGGAGGCCCGGCTGAGCGGCAAGGACGCTGACACGGTCCGGATCTCCGACGTCACCCGCTTCCGCCCGCAGTCGTCCGACGATGTCGACGGCCTCGACGACGACCGGGCGCGGGAGAGCACGCGCGACGACCAGGCGGATCTCGACCGGGCGCGCGAGGACCGCGACCGCGGGGAGCGCTCCGGAGACGACCGGTTCGGTCAGGACCGGCACGGCGGGGAGCCGCGGCGCGGCCACGCCCGGCCTGACGGCGGCTGGGACGCCCCGTCGGGCCCGCGCCCGGCCAGCCGGCGGCCCGACGCGGACCGTCACGACAGCGGCGGCCACGCGGCCCGGCGCCGCGAGGACGACCAGCGCGGGCCGAGCCGTTCGGCCCCGGCCCCGTACCAGCGCCGGTCCGGTGCCCGCGACGACGACGGCCCGGCCCGTGGCCGCCCGGACGGCGAGCTGGACAGGCGCGCCCGCGACGAGCGCGGCGCCGGCCGGGAACGCCGGCCCGAGCGGGACGGGCGCGACGCCTGGACCCGGCCGGGCCGTCCCGGCGGGAGCGGACGCCCGGACGACGACGGCCGCCCTGACCACGAAGGCCGCCAGGACGAACGTCCCGGTGGGGAGCGGCGCGCGCGCCGCAAGGACGAGCGGCGCGACGACGGCCACGGCGCGGGGGACGTCAACCCGCCCACGCTGACGATCTGGCGGGACACCCGTGGCCGCGCCGGGCCGGCCCGCCGTCAGCCGCCGCGCACCTACACCCGGCAGGACCTGGAGCGCTCGCGGTCGGAGGCGGGCGGGGCCGACCCGGAGCCCAGGACCGGCGGGCTGATGCTGCTCGACCGGGGCGCGGCCGCGCCGGCGACCACCCCGATCGGGCCGGGCGACACGGACACCACCGGGACGTTCCTCGCGCCGATCGTGCACTCCCCCGGCCTCGACGGGCTGCGCGCGCTCGCGGTGCTGGCGGTGATCGCCTACCACGCCGGGCTCCCGTTCGCTCCCGGCGGGCTGCTGGGCGTGGACACCTTCATGGTGCTGTCCGGCTTCCTGATCACCGGGCTGCTGGTCGCCGAGTACCGGGCGACCCGCCGCATCGACCTGAAGGACTTCTGGCTCCGCCGGCTCCGCCGGCTGTTGCCGGCGCTGCTGCTCCTGCTGCTGGCGGTCTCGGCGTACGCGCGGTTCATCGCGCCGCCGGGCGACGCGACCAAGATTCGCTTCGACACGCTGGCCGCGCTGTTCTACGTGGCGAACTGGCGGTTCGCGCTGTCAGAGCAGAGCTACTTCGACCACTTCTCCGCGCCGTCCCCGCTGCTGCACACCTGGTCCCTGGCGGTCGAGGAGCAGTTCTACGTGCTCTGGCCGCTGCTGGTGTTCCTGCTGATGCGCCACAGCGCCCGCACGGTGGACCGGTGGAAGGGCCAGCGGCAGAAGGCGCAGTCCGCCGCGCTCACGGTCGCGGTGCTCGGCGCCGAGGCGAGCGCGCTGATCGGGATCGGCCTGCTGCTCACGGGCGTGGACGCGTCACGGATCTACTACGGCACCGAGGTGCGGATCCAGGCGCTGCTGATCGGCGCGGCGCTGGCGGTGTGGCGGGCACAGCGCAAGGCGGGATTCACCCCGCGCGGCAAGAAGGTGCTCGGCCATGCGGGCCTGGCGGCGGCCGCGGCGATGCTGGCGCTGTGGGCGACCGTCGACGGGGAGTCCCGCGGCCTCTACGCGGGCGGGTTCTTCGGGGTCGCGCTGATCGTGGCCGTGCTGGTCGCGGCGATCGTCGAGGTGCCGAACTCGGCGATCTCCAAGATCCTGTCAATCTCGCCGCTCACCTACATCGGGAAGATCTCCTACGGCCTCTACCTGTGGCACTGGCCAGTCCTGCTGACGCTCACCGCCGGGCGGACGGGCCTGCACGGGCCGGCCCTGCTGGGCGCCCGGATCGGCGCGACCGTCGCCTGCACGCTGCTGTCGTTCTACCTGGTGGAGAACCCGATCCGGCGGCGGAAGCTGCGGATCCCGAAGCCTGTGGTCACCACGCCGGCGATCATCGCCGGGGTGGTCGCGGTCGCGTTCCTGGCGACCGGCACGCAGGCGTCGACGGCGCGCACTCCGGCGGACCTGGAGAAGCTGGCTCGCGAGGTGCAGGCGAACGGCGTGCCGCAGTCGGTGGGACCGGACGCGGCGGGCAACCCGCCGTCGCGGATGCTGATCGCCGGGGACTCGCTGGCGACGACGCTGGTCGGCAGCCAGTTCGCGGATGTGGCCGCGTCGATGAACATGCAGCTGGCGGACGCGTCGATGCTCGGCTGCGGGGTGGCGCGGCTGCCCACCCGGAAGCTGGACGGCGAGGCCGGGCCGACCACGATCGGCTGCGAGCAGTGGCCCGAGCGGTTCGCCAAGCGGGTCGACGAGGTCAAGCCGGACGTGGCCGGGCTGCTGGTGGGCCGGTGGGAGGTCACCGACCAGCTGCTGGACGGTCGCTGGGTACACGTCGGCGACCCGTCGTTCGACGCCTATCTCGCCACCCAGCTGGACCTGGCGATCAAGACCTTGTCGGCGCAGGGGGCGAAGGTGGTGCTGTTCACCACCCCCGCGGTCGCGGCACGAGAAGGTCCGGACGGGACGCGTTACCCGGAGACCAAGCCGGAGCGAGTAGCGTCGTTCAACGAGCTGCTGCGGGCCGCGGCCAGCCGGCATCCGGGAGTGGCGACTATCTCGGATCTGAACGCGGTGCTCACTCCGGGCAACCGGTTCACCGATCACGTGAACGGCATCCTCACCAGGGACGACGGCGTGCACATTACAGCCGCGGGCGGTCGTCTCGTTGGCCAGGCGCTGCTTCCCGCGATTGTTGAGCTGGTTCGTCCGACACGCACGGATCGTGCCCCCGTGGTGACACCCACGTCCCCCGGCTGACCTGCATGCTTTACCAGACGCTAACCTTTCGACGGCAGCGTGCTTGAACTCGGACAGGAGGGTGATCGTGCCTCGCGCGCTCATTACGGGGATCACCGGTCAGGACGGCCTGTACCTGGGCGAGTTGCTCACGGCCAAGGGTTATGAGGTGTTTGGGCTGGTTAGGGGCCAGTCCAACCCGAAGGTGGCGACGGTCGAGCGGATCATTCCCGGCGTCCAGTTGCTCGAGGGCGACCTGACCGACCTGTCCTCGCTGATCGGCGCGGTGGAGATCTCCCAGCCGGACGAGGTGTACAACCTGGGCGCCATCTCGTTCGTCGGACTCTCCTGGAAACAGGCCGAGCTGACCGGCGAGACCACCGGGATGGGCGTGTTGCGGATCCTCGAGGCGCTGCGGATCACGGCGGGCAGCGACGTGTCGCGGGTGCGCTTCTACCAGGCGTCCTCGTCCGAGATGTTCGGTAAGGTCCGGGAGACGCCGCAGCGGGAGACGACACCGTTCCACCCGCGCTCTCCCTATGGCGTCGCGAAGACCTTTGGGCATTACCTGACGGTTAACTACCGCGAGTCCTACGACATGTTCGCCTGCTCCGGCATGCTGTTCAACCACGAGTCGCCGCGCCGCGGAATCGAGTTCGTCACCCGCAAGGTGACCCGGGGCGTCGCGCGGATCGCGCTCGGCCTGCAGGACTCGATCACCCTGGGCAACCTCGACTCCCGGCGGGACTGGGGCTTCGCGGGCGACTACGTCGACGCGATGTGGCGGATGCTGCAGCAGGACGAGCCGGACGACTACGTCGTGGCCACCGGCGAGACGCACTCCATCCGCGAACTGCTGGACGTCGCGTTCGCCCGGGTCGGGATCGACGACTGGGAGCCCTACGTCAAGCAGGACCCGCGGTTCTTCCGGCCGGCCGAGGTCGACCTGCTGGTCGGCGACCCGTCGAAGGCCATGGACGACCTGGGCTGGAAACCGACCGTCACCTTCACCGGCCTGGTCGACATGATGGTGGACGCGGACCTCGCGCTGGAGCGGCAGGCCGCGGGGCAGGCGCTGACGCATCCGTGACCTTCGCGATGAGCCTGCTCCATCTCAGCCCCAGCCGACCAAGACCGGCGCGGATCAACGGGGTCGATGGAGAAGGCTCGCTGTCACGCGGCGCGGCCGTTCCACCCCTCGGCGCCCCCGACCCGGCGCCGACGGCACAGCAGGCCACGCTGCGTAACAGTGACACCATGTCACGGCGTCACGACGTCCCCTCCCGGGCCGGGGACGGTGAGAGCCGGCTGCGCGGGGCGGTGCGCGGCGCCACCCCGCTCGCACTCGCGGGGCTCGCGGCCAACGTCGCGAACCTGGGCGTCACCCTTGTGATCGCCCGGGCGATGAGCACCCGCTCCTATGGCGCCACCGCCCAGCTGTTCGCCCTCTTCATGATCGTCTCGATGCCGGGCAGCGCGCTGCTGGTCGGCGTGGTCCGCCGGGTGACCGCCTGGACCAGGACCGGGCGCGCCGACCTGATCGCCGCCTGGGCCGCCCGGATGCGCCGCGTGGGGTGTCGGGTGGTGCTCGCCGTCGCGCTGCTCGCGCTCGTGGCCCGCGCGCCGCTGGCCAGCGAGCTGTCGCTGCCCGGCCCCGGCGGGGTCGCCGAGACGCTGACCGCCGGCGCCGCCTGGTGCCTGCTGTGCGTCGACCGGGGGCTGCTCCAGGCTGCCCGCCGCTACCGCGAGCTGGCCGCGAACCTGCTGGTCGACGCGGCGGTGAAGGGTGTGGCCACCGTCGGCCTGGTGCTCGCCGGGCTGGGCCAGACCGGAGCCGCGGTGGCCGTGCTGCTGGGCGTGCTGGCCGCGCTCGCGCACACCCGCCGCGCCCTTCGCCGCGCGGCACCGGACGGCGCCGGCGCGGACGACGCGGCCCCCGGCGGCCACGCGCCGGCCGCCCCCGCGGCCAGCCGGCGGGAGCGAGGACTCGCGGCGGACCTGGGCGCGGCGCTGACGGCGCTGGCGTTCCTCGCCCTGCTGCAGAACATCGACGTGCTGGTCCAGGGCCGGCTCTCCCCCGACGAGTCCGGCCAGTACGCGGCGGTCTCCGTCACCTGCAAGGTGCTGATGTTCGGGGCCGTCGTGCTCGCCGGATTCCTGCTGCCGGAGGCGGCCGACCGCCGCCACCTGGGCGAGCACGCCCTGCACCAGCTCGGCGCCACGCTGGCGATCCTGGCGGTGCCGGCGGCGGTCCTGCTCGCGGTCGCGGCCGTCGCGCCCGACACACTGCTGTCCCTGGCCTTCGGGCCACGTTTCACCGACGCGTCCGGCGCTCTCCTCCCGCTGGCCGGAGCGATGACCTGTCTCGGAGCAACCGTGCTGTTCACCCACTATCTGCTGGCCCTGGGGTCGCGGGCCGTGCTGCTCGCGCTCGGGCTCACGGCCGTGGCCGCCGCCGGGATGATCACGCTGGCCGGCGGCTCGCCGGTCGCCACCGCCCGGATGGACCTCGCGGTCCAGGCGGTGCTCGCCGTGGTCACCGGGCTGCTCGTGGTCGGCGCCGCCCGCCGCACGACGGCCGCCCCCGACGGCCTCGAGGCGGTGCGCGCGTGAGCACTCTCGACGAGGGCACCCCGCTCACCGGCCCGCTTCTGGCCCCAGGCGACACCGGCCCGCTTTCGGCCACCAGTGACACCGGCCCGCTCCTGGCCACCAGTGACACCGGCCCGCGCTTGGCCACCAGTGACACCGCCGCGGCCGTTCCCGGCCAGGGGGCCACCCTCGTTCCCGCCGACCGGGCCGCCGGCCTCGTCGAGCCGCGGCGGCCGTGGATCGAGGCGCGCGAGCCCACCCTGGCGGAGCTGGTCGAACGCTCCGGCCTGCGTCGGGTGCACATGCTCGCCTGGCGTGACCTGGACGACCCGGAGGCTGGCGGCTCCGAGCTGCACGCCGACAAGGTCGCCGCCGCCTGGGCCGAGGCCGGCGTCGACGTCAGCATGCGCACCGCGCACGCCCCTGGCCACCTGGAGACGGCGACCCGCAACGGCTACTCGGTGGTCCGCAAGGCCGGCCGGTACATGGTGTTCCCGCGCACGGCGCTGTCCGGCGCGCTCGGCCACGGTGGCCCCTGGGACGGCCTGGTGGAGATCTGGAACGGCATGCCGTTCTTCTCCCCGATCTGGGCCCACTGCCCACGGGTGGCGTTCCTGCATCACGTGCACGGCGAGATGTGGCGGATGGTCCTCAAGGCGCCGCTGGCCCGGGTCGGTGAGACGCTCGAACACAAGCTGGCGCCGCCGCTGTATCGCCGGACCAGGGTGCTGACCCTGTCCGAGTCGTCTCGCCGCGAGATCATCGAGATGCTGGGGCTGCCACCGGCGAACATCTCCGTGATCCCGCCCGGCATCGACGAGAGCTACCGCCCACTCGGGGAACGCTCGCCGCACCCGCTGGTGCTGGCGGTCGGCCGGCTGGTGCCGGTGAAGCGGTTCGACATCCTCGTCGACGCTCTGGTGCGGGCGCGCCAGCAGCACCCGACGATGGAGGCCGTCATCGTCGGCGAGGGGTACGAGCGACCGGCGCTGGAGGCCCAGATCCGGGCCGCGGGCGCGGAGGGCTGGCTGAAGCTGCCCGGCCGGGTCGACGACGAGGGGCTGCTCACGCTCTACCGCCGTGCCTGGGTGCTGACCAGCGCCTCGGCGCGCGAGGGCTGGGGAATGACCATCACCGAGGCCGCGGCCTGCGGCACCCCCTCGGTGGCGACGAACATCGCCGGCCACACCGACGCCGTCGCGAACGGGCTGTCCGGTCTGCTCGTCGAGCCGCGCGACCTGGCGGGCGCGCTGGGCCGGGTGCTCGGCGACCAGGAGCTGCGCGACCGGCTGACCGCCGGCGCGCTCGCGCACGCCGCGACCTTCACCTGGGCGAACACGGCCCGGCGGACGTTCGCGGCGCTGGCGCAGGAGGCGGCCAAGCACCGCCGCCGCGCGCCGCGCCCCGGCGGCCTGGACCGGCTGCACGGGCCGCTCCGGTGACGTTGACCACCCAGGGGGGCGAGGGCCCCGCCGGGCCGCGCGTCGGCTCCGACGGCGGCTCCGACGCCGCCGGGGCCGTGGCCGTCACGGCCCCGGCGAGCGGGGCGGCGGGTGGGGCCGAGGCGCCAGCGGCGGACGGGCGGGCCGCCCGCCGGCGGCTGTGGCGGCCGTCCTGGCCGGCACTGGTGCTGGCGGCGGTGGCCTACCTCCCGCTGCTGCGCACCTCGCCCGGCCAGATCGGCGCCGACACCAAGGCATACCTCTACCTCGACCCGGCCCGGCTGCTGCGCCGGGCCGTGTCGATGTGGGACCCGGATGTCGGCATGGGCACCGTCACCCACCAGAACATCGGCTATCTGTTCCCGCAGGGCCTCTGGTACTACACGCTGGACCTGGTCGGGCTGCCTGACTGGGTGGCGCAGCGGCTGTGGACCGGCACCATCCTGTTCGTCGCCGGCGCCGGCGTCCTGTTCCTGCTCCGCTCGTTCGGCTGGCCCGACCGGTACGCGTTCATCGCCGCCGCCGGCTACATGCTCACGCCCTACACCCTGGAGTACGAGGCCCGGATCTCGGCGATCCTGCTCCCCTACGCCGGCCTCGGCTGGTTCATCGGGATCACGGTTCGCGGCCTGCGCGAGGCCCGAGAGGGCAAGGGCAGCTGGCGCGGCGCGGACGCCTGGCGCTGGCCCGCGGCGTTCGGGCTGGTCGTCACCTCCGTCGGCAGCATCAATGCCTCCAGCCTGATTCTGATCATGCTCGCGCCGCTGCTGTGGGTGCCGTTCGCGATCTGGGGCACCCGCGAGGCGACGCCGCGCGCCGCCGCGGGAATGATCACCCGCGCCGTCATCCTGACCATCGTCACCAACGCCTGGTGGATGGCGGGCCTGTACACCCAGGCGGGCCATGGCCTGAACGTGCTCGCGTTCACCGAGACCGTCAAGACGGTAGCCAGCAGCTCGCAGGCCTCCGAGGTGCTGCGCGGGCTCGGCAACTGGTTCTTCTACGGCGAGGACGCCCTCGGTCCGTGGATCACCCCGGCGGTCGGCTACACCGAGACGATCTGGCTGCTCGCGGTGAGCTTCATGATCCCGCTGCTCGGCCTGGTCGCCGCCTCGCTGATCCGCTGGGGGCACCGCGCCTACTTCGTGGCGCTGATCGTGCTGGGCACGACGGTGGCCGTCGGTGTCTACCCGTACGACAACCCTTCGCCGCTCGGCCGGATATTCCGGGACTTCGCGGAGGGATCCACGGCGGGACTCGCGCTGCGCTCGCTGCCGCGCGCGGCGCCGCTCGTGATCCTGGGCCTGTCCGTGCTGCTGGCGGGCGCGATCGCCGCGTTCACCGAGTGGTCCGTGGCCCGGGCGGCGGCCAGCCGGACCAACGGTGCCGGCGGCGCGCACGGCGCCCGGCGGCGGATGACGTTCCGGCCACGGCCGGGCGCGGCGCTGCCGACGGCGGTCACCGCGGTGGTACTGGCGCTGCTCGCGCTCGACATGTCGCCGCTGTTTCGCGCCCAGTTCGTCGAGACCGGGCTGACCCGCCCGGAGGAGGTCCCCGACTACGAGCTGGCGCTCGCCGAGGCGCTGAACGCGAAGGGGAACTCCACCCGGGTGCTGGAGCTGCCCGGCTCCGACTTCGCGCACTACCGCTGGGGCTCCACGCTGGACAGCGTCACCTACGGCCTGATGGACCGGCCGACGATCCAGCGCGAGCTGATCCCCTACGGCGAGGCCGGCAGCGTCGACCTGGTCCGTTCGCTGGACCGGCGGCTGCAGGAGGGCGTCTTCGAGACCGCGTCGCTCGCCGACATTGCCCGGCTGATGGGCGTCGGCGACGTCGTGCTGCGTGGGAACAACCAGTACGAGCGTTTCCGCGGCCCGCGGCCGCGGGCCGACTGGGAGCTGTTCACCGCCTCGCCGCCGGCCGGTCTCGGCGAGCCGCTGACGTTCGGCCCGCCCGTGCGTGAGACGACGACGATCCCCTACCTCGACGAGATCACGCTCGGCATCGACCCGTCGGTGCCCGACCCGCCGACGCTCGCGGCCTTCCCCGTCACCGACCCGGAGTCGATCGTGCGGGCCGCCACCACGGACCGCCCGCTGCTGGTCAGCGGCAACGGCGAGGCGCTGGTGGACGCGGCCGCGGTCGGACTGCTGCGCGACGTGATCGCCGGCGACCGCGCGATCCTCTACACCGCGGCGCTGGCCGACGACCCGGAAGGGCTGCGCCAAGCGCTCGACGACGGCGCCGAGCTGCTGGTCAGCGACTCGAACCGGCTTCGGGCGGAGCGGTGGACCGGCATCCGGGAGAACTTCGGCTACGTCGAGCAGGTCGGCGTCGAGCCGCTGAAGAAGGACCCGGACGACAACCGGCTGCCGATGTTCCCGGAGCAGACCCCCGCCAACCAGACCGTGGCGGTGCTCACCGCGCCCGGCCAGTCCCCTCGGGTCGCCGCGGTGACCGCGTCGAGCTACGGAAACACGTTCGCCTACGGCCCGGCCGACCGGCCGGTGCGCGGCATCGACGGCGACCTGACGACCGCCTGGCGGGTGGGCGCGTTCACCGACCCGGCCGGCGAGAGCTGGCAGACGACGCTCGCCCGGCCGACGACCGCCGACCACGTCCGGCTGACGCAGCCGCTGACCGGGCCGCGCAACCGGTGGATCACGAAGGCGACGCTGACGTTCGACGGCGGCTCGCCGGTGACGGTCGACCTGACCGACGTCTCCAGGACCGAACAGGGCCAGGTCGTCACCTTCCCGAGCCGGACGTTCAAGACGCTGACGGTCCACGTCGACGCGACGAACTTCGGCCGGCAGACCAGCTATGACGGCCTGTCCGCGGTGGGTCTCGCCGAGGTCGAGGTCCCGGAGGCCGACGGGCAGCCGGCGATCGCCGACGACCTGCTGCGGATGCCGACGGACCTGCTCGCCGCCGCCGGCGAGGACTCGCTCGACCACCCGCTGGCGCTGACGATGACCCGGGACCGGGCCAACCCGGCCGAGCCGTTCAAGGAGGACACCGAGTCGACGATCGCCCGGGTGTTCACGCTGCCGACGGACCGGACGTTCAGCCTGACCGGCACCGCGCGCGTCTCCGCGTACGCGGCGGACGACGTGGTCGACAAGCTGCTCGGCCGGCCGGCGGGCCCGCCGCGGGCGCTGTCGTCGGGCCGGCTGCCCGGCGACCTCGGCGCCCGCTCCTCGGTCGCCTTCGACGGCGACCCGGCCACCGCCTGGTCGCCCGGCTTCGGCGCCCAGGAGAACGGCTGGCTGGAGCTCACGTCGCTGTCCCCGGTCACCCTGTCGACGGCGACGGTCACCCTGGTGACCGACGGGCGGCACTCGGTGCCGACCAGGTTCGGCATCGAGGTCGACGGCCAGCGGGTCGGCGCCGTCGACGTGCCGGCGCTGACCGACACGCGGGGCACCCCGGGCGCCACCAGCTCGGTGACGCTCTCGCTGCCGGCGGCGACCGGGCACGCGGTCCGGCTCGTCGTCGACGCGGTCCGCCCGGTGACCACCACGGACACGATCTCCGGCGCGACCTCGACCATGCCGGTCGGGATCGCGGAGGTCGACCTGCCGGGTGTGTCGGGCATCGGCGCGACCGCGTCGACGGCCCAGCCGCCGGAGCAGCTGTCCGGCGAGTGCCGGTACGACCTGCTGACCGTCGACGGCCAGCAGGTCGGGGTGCGGGTCAGCGGGACCACCAGGGACGCCGCCGGCCGGCTCGGCCTGGACGTGCGCACCTGCGGGACCCCGGTGCGGCTCGGCGCCGGTGACCACGTGGTGCGCACCGCGAACGGGGCCCTGACCGGGATCGACCTGGACCGGCTGGTGTTCGCCTCGGACGCGGGCGGCATCACCTGGCCCGACGCGACGTCGGTCGCCGCGCTGGACACCACCCGCGAGCAGCGGGCCGCGGACCTCGCCCGCGTCGGCGCGGCGAACGGGAACGGCGCCACGGCCCCGGGAGGCGGCACGGCCCAGGCAGGCGACACGGCCCAGGCAGGCGTGCCGACGCTGTCGGTCGACGTCGCCGCGCCGACGACGTTCGTCATCAACGTCACCGGGGCGAAGCCGGGCACGCCGTTCTGGCTGGTGCTCGGGCAGAGCCTGTCCCCCGGCTGGCACGCCACGGTCGACGAGAACACCTCGCTGGACGAGCCCCAGCTCGTCGACGGCTACGCCAACGGCTGGCGGATCGATCCACCGCGGGACAACTTCAAGATCCAGATCACCTGGATCCCGCAACGGGTCGTCTTCGCGGCGCTGACGGTCTCGGTCGTCGCGGTGGTGCTGTGCCTGGCCCTGCTCGGGGTGACGGGGCGTCGGCGCCGCGGGACGGTCATTCCCCGGGACCTGCCACGCCTGGACCGGCCGTTCGCCGCCACCCCGCGACTGGGCCTTCGCCAGGTGGTGCCGCTGGTGGTGGGGGCGCTCGCGGTCGGGGCGTTCATCGTGAGCCCGGTGGCCGGCGTGATCACCGCGGCCGCGACCCTGGTCGCGGCGGTGGTGCCGCGCGGCCGGGTGGTGCTGCGGGTCGGCTCGGTCGCGGCGCTCGCCGCGAGCGTCGCCTACGTGGTCCAGGTGCAGGTGCGTTATGGCCTGCCGGTCAACGGCTCCTGGGTGGCGCAGTTCGACCGGGTCGCGGTGGTCTCATGGCTGGCGGTGCTGTTCCTCGGCGCCGACGCCGCGCTCGCGCTGCTGCACGGCCAGGCCGCCCGCCGCACAGCGGCGCAGGGCGACACGGTGGCTCAGGGCGACCCGACGGCTCCGGCACCCGCCGGCAGCCGGGGTCGCCCGCCGGCCTCCGGCTAGCGGGACGCCGGTGGGCGCGGCCGGCGGTGAATCTCGGCACCGTCGCCGGCCGCGCCCGGCGGGCGCGCGCCGCCCGCCGCGCGGGGCGACGTGGTCACAGGCGGCTGCCAGCCGACCGGGTGCCATGCGTGGCGTCGGCGACGCCGTCCGCGGCGGGCGGGTGGCCGCCCGCCGGGCGGCCGGCCCCGTCGGGGGCGTCCGTGCCCGCGCCCCGCAGCCGGAGCAGGGCGAAGCGCGCCTGGCCGGTGAACAGGACCACCGCGCGCCACACCGCGGGGTCAAGCCGGTCCCGCCGCCGGGTCCAGCGAACCGTGATCATTCCCAGCACGCCGCCCTCACCGCGCAGCGGCACCATCAGCGCGGAGCCGATCTTGAGGCGGCGCACCATCTCGGGTGGGATCAGCGGGCTCCTGGCCGCGTCCGGCACGAACATCGGGCCACGGGCGCGTGCCAGCTCGCGCAGCGCCTCGGTGCCGGCGGCCGACGACCGCACGCCCACCTCGGTCAGCGGCGGCACGCCCTCGGCGACCGACACGCCGGCGGCGTGGAAGATGGTCGAGCCCGGCAGGTCGGGCAGCATCACCGCGGACGCGTCCGCGCTGGTCAGCCCCCGGACGACCTCGGCGATCAGCGTCGCGGCGGCCGGGAGGTCGTGGCGGTGCCAGAACTGGTCGAGCCGGCCGAGCCCGTCGAGCACCTCCTCGAGCAGCAGCCGTTCCAGCCGGGCGTCGAGCAGCCGCATGACGTGCTCCGCCAGTTCGTCGAGCGCGCCGCGCTGGCCGCTGGTGAGCCTGCGGGGCACCCGGTCGGAGACGCACAGCGCGCCGAGCACGTGCCCGTCCGCGGTCCGCAGCGGGGCGCCGGCGATGAAGACCACGATCTGGGGCTCCGCCCGCGCCAGATGGGCGAAGCGCAGGTCGCGGCCGAGCTCCGGGACCTCCAGGTACTTGCCGGAGCCCACGACGTGCGACGCGGCGCCGACCCGCGCGTCCAGGCCGGGGGGCCGGACCCCGTGGGTTGCCTTGAACCACTCCCGGGCCTCGTCGACGAGCACCAGGTAGCCGTGGGCGCAGTCGGTGACCTGCGCGGCGAGGGTGGTCAGCGTGTCGAACTCCGGCTCGGCCGGGGTGTCCAGGATCCGGTAGTGCCGCAGCGCGGCGAGCCGGTCGGGCTCGTCGGGCGGGTCGGGCGCGCGCAGGCCCTCCTCGGCCCACCGCCGGGCCGACTCCTGCGACACCGGCGGGCCCGCCGGCCTGACTCCGGGCGCCACGTTCCTCGGCGTGACGTCGGCGGCGTCCCCGTGCCCGTCGCCGGCGGTCAGGCCGGCGTTCTCCTGCCCGGCCGCCTCACCCCCGGCGCGCGGCGGCCGGCCTCCGTTCGGGGCGAGGCCGGGCAGGACGTCGCCCCAGGGGGTGGCCGCGTGCCCGGTCGTGATCCGGCCGCCGGCGGCGCGGTGCCCACCGTCAGCCGTCCCGTGGCGGTCGCCGCGGGGGGCGGGCGGGACGGCTCCCATGCCGCCGCTGGTGAGCAGGGCGGCGAGCTCGTCGGCGGGCAGCGGCGGCGACAGGGCGTCGCCCTGGAGCAGGTCGCAGCCGAGCTCGGTCAGCATCCGGGCGGACTGCTCGTCCTCGACTCCCTCGCCGACGACCCGCAGGCCCAGCCGGTGGCCGAGGTCGACGACCGACCGCACGATCGCGGCGTCGGGCAGGCTGGCCCGGGCGTCCATCACGAAACCCTTGTCGATCTTCATCTCGTCGAACGGGAGCGCCTTGAGGATCTCCATCGAGCTGTAGCCGGTGCCGAAGTCGTCGAGCGAGAGCTTCACGCCGGCCGTGCGCAGCTCGCCCAGCATGGCCGCGGCCCGGGCCGGCTGGGAGACCAGCGCGCTCTCGGTGATCTCCAGGGTGAGCATCTCCGGCGGCAGGCGGTAGGCGGCCAGCCGGCGGGTGATCATCCGAGGCAGGTCGTCGACGACGAGCATCCGGGCGGACAGGTTCGCCGAGACCGGCAGGTGCACGCCCGCCCTCGACCAGCGGGCGCACTGGGCGATCACCTCCTCGAGCTCCCACCAGGTCAGGTCGATGATCAGCGAGGAGCGTTCCGCCATCGGCAGGAACGAGCCCGGCGGCAGCAGGCCGCGCTCGGGGTGACGCCAGCGGACCAGCGCCTCGGCGCTGGCGACCCGGCCGGTCGCCGCCTCCTGGACGGGCTGGAAGTGGAGCACCAGCTCGCGGTGGGCGATGGCGGCGCGTAGCTGGGCGTGCAGCGCCAGCTCCCAGGAGCGCACCCCGGCGGTGCCCGCCATGCCGGCGTCCCACACCCCGACCCGGGCGCCGTCGCGCTTCGCCTTCGCCAGCGCGGCGTCCGCGCAGGGCAACAGCGTCGCGAGCCGGGCGCCGTCGCGCGGCGCCACCGCCATCCCGGCCGTCGACTCCAGCTCGATGTCGACGCCGCGGACCCGGACCAGGCCGTCCAGCTGGTCGAGGACATCGCGGCCGAGCTGGGCAGGCCGCTCGTCACGGTCGTCGTCGCCCGCCGTCAGCTCCTCACCCGGCAGCACGAGGGCGAACTCGTCGCCGCCGAGCCGGCCGACGAACAGGGGCTCGGGGCGCACCCGGCGCAGCAGGTCGGCGAACTCGCGCAGCGCCTCGTCACCGGCCTGATGCCCGAGTGCCGTGTTGATCTCCCGGAACCGGTTGACGTCGAGGACCATCAGGACCCCGGCCCGGCCGGAGAGCAGCAGTTCGGCGACCACGGGCTCGCCGGAGCGCATGAGGCCCGCGCGGTTGGTCAGCCCGGTCAGCGGGTCGGCGAAGGCCTGGCCGTAGCCCCAGCGGAAGAAGCCGAACGTGAACGACGCCGACGCCACGATGCTCAGCAGGACGGCCAGATAGGTCAGCGGAATCACGCCGAGGTCGCCGCGCGCGGCCAGCGCGCCGGTCATGGTGAGACAGATCGCCCCGGTGAGCGCGCTCACCGGGACCAGCCGGCGGGACACCACGCCGGCATAGCTGCCCAGCCAGGAGTACCAGACCAGGAGCGCCAGCGGGGTGCGCGACGACGGGTCGGCCAGCATCGGGATCGTCATCGCGGCCGTCATCGCCACCGTCGCCACCAGCGCGTGGCGCCGGCTCTGCCCACCGGGGGCCCGCAGGACGTAGCCAAGGGCGCCCAACGCCAGCAACAGCGCCACGAAGGTCTGGGGCAGCAGGAACAGGCCCGAATCCGGGACGAGCAGCATCACCAGCAGGAACAGCGTGCCGACCAGCGGAAGTACGACGAGGAACACGCGCTGCCGGATGACAGAGCGCCTCGCGAGCATGCGACCAGCCCTCCTCGCGCCCGCACGCCTCCGGTCGCGGGCGGGCGTTCACCCGCGCGCGCCGGCGGCGTGGCCTCCGGCTCGGGGCGGCCGGACCGAAGCGCCGGGCCGGCCGCGCCAGCCCGGGCCGGCCCCCGGTACGGCCCGTTCCCACACAGTCACACCATGTCCAACGCCCGGCACAGGGTAACCCCGGGCAGCACGGTTTCCCGGCCACGCCCCACAGATCTGCCCACGCCCCGCGCCAGCTCCACGCCGCAGCGTGCACACCCAGGCTCAAAACACCCGAACGACCAGGTCAGCACCCCTTCGATCAACGCGGCGCGCGGCAACCCGATCAGCTCTGCCGGTCAGAACCCGCGGCCGTCTCATGACGCCACAGACGGGGAGCGGCCCTCCCCCAGCACCCAGGGCACCGTCACGCCCAGCGACGTCCGAAGGACGAACCGCTCGGGGGGTGCCGGGGGGCGAAGCCCCCTGACACGGGGTTCCAGGACGCAGGGGTCCCCGGGGATCCGCGCCAGCGGATCTTTGGGGGAACGGCCCCCTGGGCAGACATCATGGACGCGGGCTTCGGCGAAGCCGGCCGAAGGCCGGCGGGCACACCACCCCACGCCCGCCCGCGTCAATGTCCCGCGTCGTCCCAGGTACGGCCGGCGCCGACGGAGACGTCCAGCGGGACGGACATGGTGTAGGCGCTGCCCATCTGGGCGCGGACGAGAGCCTCGACCTGCTCGCGCTCGCCGGGGGCGACCTCGAGCACGAGTTCGTCGTGCACCTGCAGGAGCAGCCGGGAGCGCAGGCCGGCGTCCCGCAGGCTCTGGTCGACCCCGAGCATCGCGATCTTGATGATGTCGGCGGCGGAACCCTGGATGGGGGCGTTCAGGGCCATCCGCTCGGCCATCTGCCGACGCTGGGAGTTGTCGCTGGTCAGATCGGGCAGGTAGCGTCGCCGGCCCAGGATCGTCTCGGTATAGCCGTCCTTGCGGGCACGGTCCACGACGCCGCGCAGGAAGTCACGCACCCCGCCGAACCGGGCGAAGTAGGCCTCCATCTGCTCGCGGGCTTCATCCGGAGCAATGCCGAGCTGGGTTGCCAGGCCATAGGCGGACAGGCCATAGGCGAGCCCATAGGACATCGCCTTGATCCGCCGCCGCAGTTCCGGGTCAACCTCGGAGACCGGCAAGTTGAATGCCTGGGCGGCGACGAATGTGTGCAGGTCCTCGCCGGACGTGAACGCACCGATCAGGCCCTCGTCGCCGGAGAGATGCGCCATGATTCGCATCTCGATCTGCGAGTAGTCCGCGGTCAGCAGCGTCTCGTAGCGCTCACCGACGACGAACGCCCGGCGGATCTGGCGGCCCTCCGCGGTGCGGATCGGGATGTTCTGCAGGTTCGGGTCGGTAGAGGACAGCCGACCGGTGGCCGCGATCATCTGGTTGAAGGTGGTGTGGATGCGACCGGCGTCGTCGATCATCGGCAACAGCGACTCGACGACCGTCTTGAGCCGGGCCACGTCACGGTGGCGCAGCAGCGTCGGGATCAACGGGTGGTCGGTCTGGACGGCCAGCCACGCCAGCGCGTCCGCGTCCGTGGTGTAGCCCGTCTTGATCTTCTTGGTCTTCGGCAGCGCCAGCTCCTCGAACAGGATCTGCTGGAGCTGCTTCGGCGAGCCGAGGTTGAACGGCCGGCCGACGATCTCGTGGGCCGCCTCGACGACCTTGTTCACCTCGGCGCCGTACTGGGACCGCAGGTCGTCGAGATACTCCGCGTCGGCGGCGATCCCGGCGCGTTCCATCCCGGCGAGCACGGTCAGCAGCGGGAGCTCGATCTCGCGCAGCAGGCGGGCGGCGGACCGGCGCTCCAGGTCCCCGTCCAGCGCGTCGGCGAGCTCGGCGACCGCGCGGGCGCGCACGGCGTCCACCTCGGCCTCGTCGGTCTCGGTGACGCCCTCGACCTCGACCTCGAGGGCGAGCTGGCCGTCGGACGGTGCCTCGTCGGCCTTCAGCTCACGATGCAGGTAGCGCAGGACCAGGTCGGCCAGGTCGAACGAACGCTGCCCCGGCAGGGCGAGGTAGGCGGCGAGCGCCGTGTCGCTGGTGACGCCGGCCAGGGTGAAGCCCAGCTCGGCGAGCGCGAGCATCGGGCCCTTGACGTCGTGCGCGGCCTTGGGCTTCGTCTCGTCGGCGAGCCAGGCACCCAGCGCGTTCTCGTCGGCGGGGGTCAGCTGGGTCGGGTCGATCCAGGCCGCGGCGCCGTCCGGGGCCGCCAGGCCGACGCCCGCGACGCTCCCCGTGCCGCGGCCCCAGCTGCCGCGCGGGTAGAGGCCCGTGCGGGCACCGCCGGCCGTGTGCTCGGCCAGCCACTCGGGCACGTCGCCGGGGCCGAGCACGGCCAGCTCGACGGTGAAGCCGCCATCGCCGGCGGCCGGCTCGACGACGGCCAGCGCCTGGTAGAGCCGCTCGCGCAGCACCCGGAACTGCAGCGTGTCGAACAGCGTGTGCACCGCCTCCCGGTCCCAGGGGACGAGGCGAAGGCCGGCGGGGCCGACCTCGAGCGGGACGTCGCGGGCAAGCTCCGTCAGGGTCCGGTTCCGGATCACGTTCGACAGGTTGTCCCGCAGCGAGGCACCGGTCTTGCCGGTGATCTCGTCGGCCCGGTCGACCAGGTTCGCGAGGCTGCCGAACTGCTGGATCCACTTGGTGGCGGTCTTCTCGCCCACGCCGGGTACCGAGGGCAGGTTGTCCGACGGGTCGCCCCGCAGCGCCGCGAAGTCCGGGTACTGGGCCGGGGTGAGGCCGTAGCGGGCCTCCAGTTCCTCGGGCGTGTAGCGGATCATGTCGCTGATGCCCTTGCGGGTCATCAGCACGGTGACCTGGTCGCTGACGAGCTGCAGGGTGTCGCGGTCACCGCTGACGATGAGGACGTCCATGCCGGCCGACTCGCCCTGGGCGGCCAGCGTCGCGATGATGTCGTCCGCCTCGTAGCCGGCGCGGGACAGGCTCGGCACGGCGAGCGCGTCGCAGACCTGGTGGATCAGGCTGATCTGGCCGACGAAGTCCGAAGGAGTCTCGGCCCGGCCCGCCTTGTACTCGGCGTACTGGGTGTGCCGGAAGGTCGGCGCCGGCAGGTCCCAGGCGACGGCGACGTGCGTCGGCCGCTCGTCTCGCAGGGCATTGATCAGCATCGACGTGAAGCCGTAGACGGCGTTCGTCGGCTGCCCGGTCGTGGTGGAGAAGTTCTCGACCGGCAGCGCGAAGAACGCCCGGTAGGCCAGCGAGTTCCCGTCGAGCAGCAACAGCCGTCCCGACGGGGGCGCGGCGCCGCCCGGCCCGCCGGCCGGCGCGGGCGCCCGCGCCGGTGCCTTGGTCGACGACCTGGCCGCGGACGCCCGGGACGCCCGCTTCGCGGGGGTGGGCGCGCCCGCGGGAGCATCGGCGGCGGTCGCCGGGGGCGAGCCGTCCGTCACGGCGCCGTCCTCGGGTTCGTCGATCTTCTCGGGTTCGTCGATCGCTGGGTTCCTGATCGCTGGGTTCCTGGTCGAAGCCGACACCCAGCGAAGTCTAGGCCGCCGCACCGACAATCCCGGACAGCGCCCGATCACTTCGTGAGGCGGACGGTGTGGGCTGGCATGGCCCTCCCGGGTGACGAGGCGCCCACCGGCACGGCGCGCGGCGGGCCCAGCACCGGCGGGCGCCCCCGCCACCCCTCCGGCGGCCGTCGGCGGTATGACAGTTCGGCGTCCGGCAGGAACCTTAGGCTCAGATGGTGACTGTCGAGACCGAGCCGGCGGACGCCGCCGGCCAGGCGCCGCCGGCCGACCAGGCCGAACTGGTGGCGCGGCTGAACCTGCACCGCGGCGAGCTCAACGAGAAGATGGGCGTCGAGCTGCTGGAGGCCTCCGGCGACCGGGTCGTCGGACGGATGCCGGTGGAGGGCAACCGGCAGCCCTATGGGCTGCTGCACGGCGGCGCGTCGGTCGTGCTCGCGGAGACCGTCGGCTCGATGGCGGCGATGCTCACCGCCGGGACGGACCGGGCCGCGGTCGGCCTGGAGATCAACGCGACCCACCATCGCGCGGTCACGTCCGGCACGGTCACCGCCGTCGCGACCCGCGTCCACGCCGGACGCTCGGTGGCGACGTTCGACATCCGGATCACCGACGAGGCCGGCCGGCCGGTCTGCACCTGCCGGCTGACCTGCATGCTTCGCGACCAGCCCCCTGCCGGGGGCGTCAACCCCGGGCGCGGGCCCGAGCGCTAATTCGGGATACGCGGTCGTCGGTCGTGGAATGCCCCACGGCCACAGGCCACAACAGTCGGCCCGCGTGGGCGGGCCGCGTTGACGTCGCTACCGAGCGCTTCTAGCGTCACTCACGCGGTGGAACCCGGGGGCCGGGCGAGTAGAAAACGTCCAGGCAGGGGAAGGCTCGGACGGCACCAAAGCCCTCCCCCGGGGTACACCAGCGGCGGCCCACCACGGCTGACGGCCCTGATGACCGTCGGTGGGCCGCCAGGTGCGCCGACGGGGCCGACGGCTTCGTCCCGGTGACCAGCCCGGCCGGCTCGACGCGTCCCGCGGGCTACCCGGTCCCCAGGTAGGCGCCGATGACCGCGGGGTCGGCGCGGACCTCGGCGGGGGTACCGGTCGCGATCACCTTGCCGAAGGCGAGGACGACGACCGTGTCGGCGACCGCGGAAACCAGGCGCATGTCGTGCTCGATGAGCAGGACGCTGATGCCGCGGGCGCGGATCTGGCCGATCAGGTCGACGAGGTCGCGCCGCTCGGCGGCGGTCGCCCCGGCCGCCGGCTCGTCGAGCAACAGCAGCGACGGCCGGGTGCCGAGCGCCCGGGCGATCTCCAGGCGGCGCTGCGCGCCGTAGGGCAGGCCGGCGGCGGGCTGGCCCGCGCGGTCCGCCAGCCCGACGAAGTCGAGCAGCTCCCAGGCCGTCGAGGTCACGGCCGCCGCCTCGCGGCGGACGCGCGGCAGTGGCAGCAGCGCCCGGCCGGCGCCCACCCTGGCCCGGACCTCCACCCCGACGCGGACGTTGTCCAACGCGGTCAGGTCGCCGAAGAGCCGGATGTTCTGGAAGGTCCGGGCGACGCCGAGGCGGGCGACCGCGTGCGGCGAGCGCCCGAACAGCTCGACCGGCCGGCGCGCGACCGCCGGGCCAGCGCCCCGGCCCGCCGCCTCGTCCTCCACGATCCCGCCGTCCTCGATCTCACCGTCCTCGGCCTCGCCGCGCGCGGCCTGCCCGTCCATCGCCTCGCCCGCCGCGTCGGTCGCCGCGTCCGTCCGCCGGCCCGCTGGGCCGGCGCGGGGGCGGCGCGCCGGCGCGGCCGCCGGCGCCCAGGGGGTCACGCCCCGGACGTGGGTGGGCCAGAAGTGGGCGCTCCCGCGGCGAGGGCGGTAGGCGCCGGTGAGGCAGTTGAACAGCGACGTCTTGCCGGCGCCGTTCGGGCCGATCACGGCGAGCACGCTCCCGCGATGATGGCGCAGCGACACATCGTCCAGGCTCGTCAGCCCGCCGAAGCGCAACGTGAGGCCGGCGACGTCGAGGATCGGGCGCGGCGGCGGCACCGAGCCGGGCGAGGGCACCGTGGGCGCGTCCGGCGCCCAGCCGATCCGGGGGCCGGGCCGCGCCGGCGCTATCGGCGGAGTCCTGGGCTGGCGCCCGCGCGGCTCGGGGACGGTCACGGCGCCCTGCCTTCCTGACTCTCCTCGCGCTGGTCGGCGGGGACGTCGCCGGCCGGTGGCACGGCCCGCGCGGGCGCCGACCGGGGCGAGGGCGCCACCCCGGTGGCGGCGGTCGGCGCCGCCCATGCCGGGACCGGGTGCGCGCCGGCGAAGCGCGGACGGGGCGCCAGCAGCCCACGCGGACGGAAGACCATCATGATCATCACAAGGGCGCCGAAGTAGATGAAACGGTCGGCGGCCGGCACCCGGTCACGCAGGAAGAAGGCCAGGCCCTGCAGGACGACGGCCCCGAGAACGACCCCGAGGCGCGAGCCCATCCCCCCGAAGATGACGATGGTGAGCACCAGCAGCGAGGCCTGCAGGCCGAACGTCTGCGGGTTGAAGAACTGCTTGCTGGCCAGGATCACGCCGGCGAACCCGGAGACCGAGGCCCCGATCGCGAACGCCAGCAGCTTCATCCGGACGGTGCGCACCCCGGTCGCCTCGGCGGCGACCTCGTCCTGGCGGATCGCCGCCCAGGCCCGCCCGGTGCGCGACCGTTCCCAGACGCCGAGCACCGCCATCACCAGCACCACGAGACCGAGCAGCAGGTAGTAGTACGGCAGCGGGTCGAGTCCGAAGGTGTAGTGAAACCCGCCGACGTGCACCGACAGCGGCGGCACCCCGAACACGCCGCGCGCTCCGCCCGTGATCCCGTCGGCGTTGTTCGCGAGCAGGTGGACGATCTCGCCGAAGCCGAGCGTGACGATCGCCAGATAGTCGCCGCGCAGGCGCAGTGTCGGGCCGCCCAGCAGGATCCCGGCGACCGCCGCGGCCAGCAGCGCGACGGGCATCGCCAGGAACGGGTTGAGCTGGAACGGGGCGTGCCACGGCATCGAGTCCGGGGCGCTCAGGTACGCGGTGGTGTAGGCGCCGATCGCGAAGAAGGCGATGTAGCCGAGGTCGAGCAGGCCGGCGTAGCCGACGACGACGTTGAGGCCGAGCGCCAGCAGCGCGTACAGCCCGATGTCGTTGACCATCGACTGCTGCGCCGCCGTCGACACGAGCAGCGGCGCCGCCACCGCCGCCGCGAGCGCCAGCGCGTGGCCAACGCCCCGTGACCACCAGCCCGGCCGGGCCGGCGCCCTGGCGGCCCTCGTTCCGGCCGGTGGCGCGGCCGAGGCAGCCGATCGCGCGGCCGATGGCACGGCCGAGACGGCCGGTGGCGCCGAGGCCGCCGGGACCGCCGACGCGGACCGCTCCTCCCATTTCGAGCGGACCGCCCAGGTCCGGTGCCAAGGGCCGACCGGATCGGGGGCCCGCTCCGCCCGGAGCACCGCTTCGGGCTCGTCGGCCCGTTCCTGCCCGGGCGGATCTGGCACCGTCCGGTCGGGCTCGTCCCGCGGCGGAACGATCCCGGCCTCGTCGAGCCGCGCGGCCGTCACCCGGCCACCCACTCCGCCGCCCACTTCGCCGACCGCGCGGCCGGACTCGGCGGCCGCCCGGCCCGGCCGCTCCGCCGCCTCGGCCAGCGACGGCCGGCGCGGGGCGAGCCGGGCACGCCGGCGCCGGCTCGCCGGCGGCAGCACCAGCCGGGCGCCCCGGCGGGCCCCGCCCCGCAGCCGGCGGGTCGCCGCGGCCAGCCGGCGCCACCGGCGCCGCGCTCGGCGGTGGCGCGGGCCGGAGCGGTCCCGCGCGCCGCCCCTCCAGTCACGGGCGGACGCGGTGACGCGCCGAGACCAGCCGAGCGTCGAGGCGCGCAGCCAGGGCCAGCAGGTCAGCGTCAGCCAGGCCAGGAGCGCGAGGGCGAGCACGATGAGGCCACGCTCGCCCGTCAGCGAGCCGCGGGCCCCGTCCAGCGGCCGCTCGGCGTCTCCGGAGGGCCCGGTCACGAGGCCGGCCAGCGCGGCAAGCACCAGGCACCCGCCCAGCCGCCGCCACGAGGAACTCCGGCCGGCCGGCTCCCCGGCGCCCGCCCGGCGCCTCGGTGAGGTCCCACCGGCCACGCGCGCGGCCCGCCGTTTCCGCGGGGCCGGCGATCCGTCCACCGGGGGGCCCGTCAGCGGGGTGGGAGCGGGCCGGTCGGTCGTCCTGAGGTCGACGGTGGGCGCCGTCGGCGGGTCACCGGAGGTGCCCCGCGAGGCCGCCGGCCGCCCGCCCGGCTGGCCGGAGGGCCCCGCGCGCGCGCGCAGCTGGGACACCCGCTCGGCGACCGACGGAAGGCCGGTCGGCGCCAGTTCGCCGGCCGAGGGGGTGCGTGTCTCGGGCACGGCGGGCGGGGCGGGCGTATCCGAGGGGATGGGCGTGTCGGGTGGCGTGGCCGCGGCGCCGGACGGCGGGTGGCCGTCGGGCCGGCGCGGCTCGGGCGGCGGGCCGGCGGGCCGGTCGGAGGTCACGCGGCGCGTCCCAGCCTGGCGCCGAGCAGGCCGGTGGGACGGACCAGCAGCACCGCGATCAGGACCGCGAACGCGATGACGTCCTTGTAGGCCGCGTCGAGCAGGTAGCCGCCGAAGCTCTCCACCAGACCGAGCAGAAGCCCTCCGAGCACCGCGCCGCGGACGTTGCCGATCCCACCGAGCACGGCGGCGGTGAACGCCTTGATCCCAGGGACGAAACCCATCGTGTAGGAGGCGTTGAAGGTCATCGCGTAGAGGAAGCCACCGGCGCCGGCGAGCATCCCGCCGAGCACGAACGCCGCGACGATCACCCGGTCGACGTCGACACCGTGCAGGGTCGCGCATTCGGCGTCCTCGGCGACCGCCCGGATCGACTGGCCGAGCCTGGTCGCCGAGACGAGATGGTCGACGGCCAGCAGCATGGCGAGCGCCGTCGCGGCGATCACGACGGTCTGGGTGGAGATCTCCGCGCCGGCGACCCGCAACAGGGTGCCGTTGGTGAACAGGTCAGGCACCGGCACGTTCTGCCGGCCGAACTCCTTGCCGGCCAGGTTGAAGGCGAACATCGAGGCGCCGATCGCGCTGATCAGGTAGGCGAGCCGGGGAGCGCCGCGCCGCCGCAGCGGCCGGTAGGCGGCCCGCTCGAGGCCGAGCGCGGCGACCGCCCCGGCGAGGCCTCCGGCGGCGATCCCGATCGCCACCAGCCCGACGGAGGCGAGCCCGCCGGGTGCGCCGTCGCCGCCCGGCAGCACGCCGCGCGCGGCGTACAGGCCGCCGAACGCGCCCAGCATGAACACCTCGCCGTGCGCGAAGTTGATCAGCTGGAGCACGCCGTAGACCAGGGTGTAGCCCAGCGCGATCACCGCGTACAGCGCGCCGACGGTCAGCCCGTCGATGGCGAGCTGCGCGACCGGGTCACCCACGGGAGCGTCCCGCTCCCCACCTCGCCGCCCGCACCCGGCGGTCCCAGCTGTGAGCCAGATCCGCCAGCCGCGCCGCGCCGTCCATCCCGGCCGTCCCGCCCCCGCCTTCCGTGCTCCCTGTGCTCTCCGTGCCGTCCGTGGCCTGACCGGTCACCGTGGTCACCGTGGTCGCCGCGGGCTCGGTGGCCGGGCGCGTCGCGGGCCCGGGAGCCGCGAGCGTCGCGGCGGGCGTCCCTGGCGCGCCCGCGACGGCGGGCTCGCCGGGGGCCGCGAGGCTGGCAGGGGTCACGGCTTGGTGAGTGTGCTGGTCGGGCCGAGCACGACGCGCTGGCCGTCGCGGATCTCGTACACGTACACCGTCGAGTCGCTGACCTCGCCGCGCTCGTCGAACTTGATCCTCTTGGTGACGCCCGGGATGTCGACCGCGCGCAGGCCCTCACGGACGGACGTCCGAGTAGCGGTGGCGCCGTTCCTCGTGAGCACCGAGATGATCGCCTGCGTGGCGTCGTAGGCCTCGCCGGAGTAGGTGCCGGGCCTGACGCCGCTGTTCACCCGCTTGAACTCGGCGACGAACGACGCGGCCCTCGGGTCCGAGTTGGCGTCGCCGCAGGCGCAGGTGAGCAGCACGCCCTCGGCGGTCCTGGCGCCGGCCTGGCGGATCAGCTGGTCGTCGTTCGAGCCGTCGCCGGCCAGGATCTCGCCGTCGTAGCCCTTGCCGCGCAGCGCCTTCACCAACAGCGCGAACTCGGCGTAGTAGCCCGAGTAGTACACGGCGTCCGGCCCGGCAGCGATGATCTTCGTCGCTTCGGAGGTGTAGTCCTTCGTCGGGTTGAGGCCGTCGTGGACGACGGTCACCCCCTGGTCCCGCAACGCCTTCTCCAACGACGCCGACAGGCCGACCCCGTAGTCGCTGCGGTCGTCGAGCGAGAACACCCGATTCGCCTTGAGCGCCTTGGCGAGGTAGTCGGCCGCGGCGGCGCCCTGGACGGTGTCCGGCGAGATCACCCGGTAGAAGCTGGTGAACCCGAGATCGGTCAGTTGCGGGCTGGTCGCCGACGGGCTCACCGACAGCAGGCCGGCCTGGCTGTAGAGCGGCTCGCTCGACTTCGCCGGCCCGGAGAAGACCGGCCCGACGACGGCGATCACGTCGGGAACGTCGATCAGCTTCTGCGCGGCGGTCGGGCCCTGCTCAGGCACGCCCTGGTCGTCGGAGGCGACGATCCGCAGCGTGAACGGCTGCGCGCCGCTCCGGTTGAACGCCTCGACGGCGGTCAGCATCCCGTTGTACGCGTTGATCCCAAGCTGCTGGTTCTCCCCGGACAGCGGCCCCTGGAACCCGATCGCGTACGCCTTCTTCGCCCCGGACGCGTCGTCGCCGTCTCCGCCGCAGCCGGCCGCGGCCACCACCGCGGCGACCGCCGCGGTGGTGGCCAGCAGCCGGAGCCGCCGACTCGGAGCACCCATGGCCTGGTCCCTTCGCCTACCCCGCCGACCGCAGGGGTTCCCCCGCGATCCGCTGACGCGGAGGGCGGAAATCCCGGAATCCCCGAGACGCGCCCACACGGGCCCGACGATCGCCGGACGGCCGGCAAACTAGCGGCTCATCACGCCAAACCGAAGCCTAAAGTAAGGGTGTCGTCACTTTTTGTAGTCTCGCTGCAACCGTCCCTGGACACGCGCCACCGGACCGGCCCGCCGGACAGGGTCCGTGGGACCCGCGTCCGGCGGGCCAGAACCGGATGACCGCCCGATCGGGGCGACGCGCCAGACAGCGCCTAGTCGCCCTGGACCGTGAAGGGAACGAAGCGGCCATTCAGGACGGCGTAGACCACGGCGGCGGGGTCGCGCCGGTCCCCGAAGGCGTCGAAGGAGATCTGGCCGGTGACGCCGGCGAAGGAACCGCCACCGATCTCGGCGGCGACGGCGCCACGGGTCGCGTCGTCGATCGCCACCCGGCCGGGCAGCACGGCCGCGGCGGCGCGCAGCAGGGCGCGGGCGGCGTCGTACGCGTAGGCCGCGACGGCCGGGATCATGTCTGCCTGCTCGTCCTGAGGCGACGGCTCCTCGTCGCCGCCTTCGCCGGTGCCACCTTCGCCGGTGCCATCGCCCGTGCCAGCGCTGGTGCCTGCCCCGGCGGCGCCCGTCGAGCCGTCGGGCCCCTCGCCGGAGGCCGGCGCGCCGTCGTCGGGGCTGGCGCTCGGGCCGTCGTCGCCCCCGCTCCCGGCCGGTTCGGTGGACGGCGACGTCGAGGGCTCGGGCTTCTTGTCCGGGCTGGCCGGCTGTTCCGGGCCGCCGGAGACGGGCCCCCAGCGGTCCAGGAAGGCCGCGGCGAAGCCGCCGGCGGCGGGCAGCCGGGACAGCGGCACGGCGAGGTCGGTGGCCAGGTCGCCCTCGGCCTCCTCGCCCGCCGAGTCGAGATAGCGGGCGCTGACCATCGCGTCGGTCCCCAGCAGTGGGATCGACAGCCCGTCCGCCGCCATCCGCTGGCGCAGCGCGCTCGCGAACGCGTAGCCGGTCGTGGTGTAGACGAGGTCCGGGGCGAGCCACCGGATGGCGTCACCGACCAGCTCGACCTCGGCGTCGTCCGCGCCGTCGCCGTCCACCCGGTAGCTGCCCACGATGGATCCACCGGCGGCCACGGCCGCGCCCGCGAACCGTTCCGCGAGTGTCCTGCCGTAGCTCGGGCCGCCGTCGACGACGACGATCCTGTTCCAGTTCAGGTCATGGACCGCGTAGTTGGCGCCGACAATCGCCTGCGACGCGTCGCTGCCAGTCAGCCGGAAGTAGCGGTCATAGGGGCGTTGGCGGTCCGCCTCGGGCTGGTCCTGGGCCGTCAGCTCCGGTTCGCTGTTCGACGGGGAGACGACCGGGATGCCGGCCGCGTCCAGGACCGGCAACGTCACCCGGGCGACCGTCGAGCTGAGCGGCCCCACGACGCCGATGATCGCCTGGTCCTTGGCGAACGCCTCCGCGGCGGCGGATCCGCCATCCGGACGCGAAAGATCGTCCTTGGCGACGACCTCAACCTTCCAACCCGGGATCGCCTTGCTCTCGTTCACCTCGTCGACGGCCAGGGTCACCGCGTTGCGCACCGCCACGCCGATGTTTCCAAGATCGCCGGACAGTGGTGCCATCACCCCGATACGCAGCACGTACGGCCCGCGATTGCCGTTCGGGCCGCTCCCGCCGCCGTCGTCCCGCAGCAGGGCCGAGAGGCCGATCCCCAGCCCGGTCGGGATCGCCACCAGCAACGCGAGAATCCCGGCCAGCAGCGCCCGCCCGCGCCTGGTCCGCCGTCGCCGCGCGGTCCAGGCGAGCGTCCCCCGCGCCGCGCGCCGGGTCCACCGCGCCGCGTCCGTCAGCCAGGTCACGGCGATCTGCCACCCGGGCACCAGCGGCCCGTCCTGGCTTGCCCGCCCGCCGACGACCGGCTCCGAGGCCACGATCTCGGACTCCGGCCCGCTCCCCTCCGTCAGCCACCGCGCCAGCCGCCGCGCCCGCGGCTCGCGCCTGGCCGCGCCAGGGCTCGCCCCGGCCCGCTCGGACGCCGGGGCCGCGGCGTCGACGGCCGGGTCCCCGTCCGCCCCGCGCGGCGCCGCGCTCCGCGCTGGCTCCCCGCCGGCCGCCGGGACTCGATCGTCGGTCTCCACGGCCGGCTCGGGCAGCGGGCCGCGCGTCGACCCGGGCTCGGCCGCCGAGTCCGTGTCGGAGGTCATCCGGTGACCAGCGCGTCCGGTGGGCCCGCGGCAACGGATCCGGGAAGGCGGCGGACCGGCGCGGGTGAGGCGCCGGGGGCGGTCGTCGTGGGCATCGGGGCAGCGATCACGAACGACAGGGGCAGGCGGGCCGGCGGCGGAGGGACGCGGGTCACTGGCCCGGGAGGGCCTCCCCCGACAGGACCGCCTCGGCGACCGCGCGCATCGTGCGGCGCTGGTTCATCGAGGTGCGCTGGATCCAGCGGAACGCGTCCGGCTCGGTCATCTTGTGCTCGGTCTGCAGGACGCCCTTGGCGCGCTCGATGATCTTACGAGCCTCCAGCCGGCCCTGCAGGTCCTCGACCTCGGCCTCCAGGCTGACGATCTCGGTGAACCGGCTCATCGCCATCTCGATCGTCGGCAGCAGGTCCTTCTTCTGGAACGGCTTGACGACGTAGGCCATGGCGCCGGCCTCCCGCGCCCGCTCGACCAGCTCCCGCTGGCTGAACGCCGTGAGGATGACGACGGGCGCGATCCGCTCCTTGGCGATCTTCGCGCCGGCCTCGATGCCGTCCATCTTCGGCATCTTCACGTCCAGGATGCACAGGTCCGGGCGCAGCTTCCCGGCCAGCGCGACGGCCATCTCGCCGTCGCCGGCCTCACCGACGACCTCGTAGCCCTCCTCCTGCAGCATCTCGCGCAGGTCGAGACGGATCAGCGCCTCGTCCTCGGCGATCAGCACCCGGCGCGGCGTCGAGGATGGCTGGCTCATCGAGACGTTCTCCTGAGGTCGGCGTCGATAGTGGTCGGTCGGCGTCGGTAGCCATTCTGCCGGTTGCCATCCGCGTCAGGGACGCGAGCGGCGACCGGTTGGCGGCAGCAGTCCGTCATGGTTGGCGGCGGCGCCCCGGGGACCGGTCGGTCCCGCCAGGCACCGGCTGCCGCCTGCGCGTAGCTGACTCCACGCTCCGCCCGCCACGGCGCCGAGACCGCGAGGACACCGCCATTCGCCGGCCGCCGCGTCACGTCCGACACCACAGGCGTGTCTCGGCCTGCCACGCGAGCCCCAACGGGCGGGGCGAGAGGTCGAAACGCACCCTACTTGGTTAGAGTCGTCACGGGGAGCACCTCCCGAGGCCCATCGCCCACGCGGCCACCGCGCGGAAGTTCACCTCGGCGACCCTTCTCGTACGACCCGACGCCAGGCCCGGTACTCCAACGGCAGAGAGACGGTGCTCAAACCACCGACAGTGTGGGTTCGAATCCCACCCGGGCTACCTCTTGATCTCCCGGCCTCGCCCGCGCGACCGGCTTCGCCATCCCCGACGCTGCCTGAACCGAGGACAGCCCGCCAGCGACTTGTCCGCCGATCCGCGAGATGGGGATCGCGCTTCCACGGACAGGTCCGGGCGGATTCCGGCGAGCCCGCCGGCACGGCTGTTTTGGCGGCCTGCCGCATCCGCGGGGCCGGGGCGCTCGGATCCGGTCGAGCACGGAAAGTCCCGGGCGGCACCCCGGCCACCGCCCGGGTCGCGGCGGACGTCCGTGGTGCCGTGGTGGCGCCGCGCCGGGTGCTCAGTGGGCAGTCGGGCATCGATACGCTCGGCGCGGGGCTCCGCGAGGTGGCATGGGTGATCCTCGGCGACGGGCCGAGCCGACTGGGAGGTTGACGATCCGCGCACGACAGCGCTGGCGGCGGCCGGAGGGCCCGAGGTGACGGCGCCGCCGCGGCCGGGGCCGACGCTGCGAGTGACCATTCCGGCGCCCGCGCCCGCCGTGCGGGAGTTCCTCGCGACCGAGGCGGGCAGCGCGGTGCTGCTCCTCGTCGCGACCATCGTCGCGCTCGGGTGGGCGAACTCGCCGTGGTCGGCGAGCTACGACGAGCTGTGGGACGCGCACGCCGTGATCGGGATCGGCGCGGCGTCGCTGGACATGTCGCTGCACCACTGGGTGAACGACGGGCTCATGGCGATCTTCTTCATGGTCGTCGGGCTGGAGATCGCCCGGGAGGTGACGACCGGGGAACTGCGCGACCGCCGGTCGGTGGCGGTGCCGGCGCTCGGGGCGATCGGCGGGCTCGCGACGCCGGCGCTGGTCTACTGGCTGTTCAACCAGTCCGGCGACGGCGCGGCCGGCTGGGGCATCGCGATGTCGACCGACACCGCGTTCGTGCTCGGGATCCTGGCGCTGTTCGGTCCGCGCTGCCCGGACCGGCTGCGGCTGTTCATGCTGACGCTCGCGATCGTCGACGACATCGGCGCGATCTCGGTCGTCGCCATCTTCTACACCGACCACGTCAACGTCGTCGCGCTCGTCCTCACCGCCGTCGCCGTGCTGGCGATCGTCTGCCTGCGCTGGATGGGAGTGTGGCAGCTCTCCCCCTATCTGCTCGCCGCGGCGCTGCTCTGGCTCGCGGTGCACGAGTCCGGCGTGCACGCGACGCTCGCCGGTGTGCTGGTCGGGCTGCTGATGCCGGCCATGCCGCCGCGCCGCGAGCAGGTCGACAACGTGCCCTTCTTCGTCCGAGCGATGCAGGAGGACACGTCGGCGGCGCGCTCGGCGCTCGCGGTCTCGGCCGCGCGGGCGGCCATCTCTCCCAACGAACGGCTGCAGCACCTGCTGCATCCGGTCAGCGCGTTCGTCGTCGTCCCGGTCTTCGGCCTGGCGAACGCGGGTGTGCGCCTCAGCGGCGAGACGCTGCGGGAGGCGGCGACCTCGCCCGTGACGCTGGGAGTCGCGACGGCGCTGCTGGTGGGCAACATGATCGGGATCACGCTCGCCTCGGTCTGCGCGGTGCGCACCGGGCTTGGAGTACTGCCCGGCCGGGTCCGCTACGGCCACCTGCTCGGCGCCGCGGTCCTCGCCGGCATCGGGTTCACCATCTCGCTGTTCATCACCGAGCTGGCCTTCGACAGCGAGGCGCTGCGCGACCAGGCGAAGATCGGCATCCTGGCCGGCTCCGCGGTCGCGGCGAGCCTCGGCAGCGTCCTGCTCCGCTATCTCGGGGAACGCATGCCGCTGTGCTCCCCCGACTCCGACGGCCTCCCGCCGCCCCTCCCGCCGCGCCCCTGGCTCGCCCCGCGGATCCCCGCCCGCTGAGCCGGCGCCCGGCGGCCGCCGGCCGCGCGCGCCGGGGGGGCGCGCACCGGCCGGTCACCCGAGGCGACGCACGGACGGGTCGGCGGCCGCGGCGGCGACCACGACGGCGCGGCGCAGCGCCGGGAGCTCGGGGCGGCCCCGGAAGGGCTGACCGTTGATGAAGATCGTCGGAGTGCCGCGCACGCCCTCCGCGACGCCGCGCTCGTAGTCCGCCTCGACGGCGTCGCCATAGGGCTGCGCCGGGTCGCCCACGACGAGGTCGGGATCGAGCCCGAGCCGTTCGGCGCGCATCCGCAGGTCGACGTCCTTGAGCCGGTCCTGCTGGGCGAACAGCAGGTCGTGCATCGGCCAGAACATCTCGTGGGCGTGCGCCGCCTCGGCCGCCAGGGCCGCCGTCAGCGCGTAGGGATGGATCTGGAACACCGGGAAGTGCCGGAACTCGTGCCGTACCAGCCCGCCCGACACCTCCACCAGCTCGTGCAGCGCCGGCGCCGCCTGCGCGCAGTAGGGGCACTGGAAGTCCCCGTACTCGACCAGCACCACCGGCGCGGCCGGATCCCCCCGGGAGGGCCGCTCCCCCAGGCGCGCCGCGCCGCTCGGGGCCGGCGCGTCGGTCGGCGACGGCGATCCGGACGGCTCGACCGGCCCGGCCGGCTCGACCGGCTCGACCGGCGGCGTCAGCGGCAGATCGTTCGGGACGGGTGCCGGCCCCACGCACCTGGGCGCCTCGTCCGTCGGAACCGCCGTCGGGACCGCCGCGGCCACCGCGCGGCTCGAACGGGCCTCTCGGCGCGACTCCCGGCTCCAGTTCATATCTGAAGTATCCCGGCGGCGGGTCACGTTCATGCCTGCCGCCGGTCAGCGGCCGACGGCCGGCTCAGCCCTCAAGGAGGCCGTGGCGCCGGGCGAGGTCCGCGAGGCGCTCGTTGCCGGGAAGGTCCCGGAGAGCCGCGAGGAGGAGGCGCCGTTGGGGCGCGAGGATCCGGCCGGCCGTGAGGTCGCGGTGGATGGCCCACCAGATCAGCCGCGGGGCCCGCCCGTCGCCGAAGGCGGGCAGGTCGCCCACGGGCACCCCGAGCTGGTTGTGCAGCAGCGGCAGGGCGGCGAGGTCGGACGGGTAGTGGCTGGCGAGCTCGTCGACGAGCACTCGCTGTTCATCGGCCGTCAGCCTGATCTCCGGGCCGTCGTCGGAAGCGATCGTGATGTTTTCACCCCGGCCGGCTGGCGCTCCTGGCCCAGCGGGTTCGCGGGCGCCGACGCCGACGGACGGGTCGGCGCCGGCCGGCGGAGTCGGCCCGGGCGCGGCGACAGTTCTGACCTGGGGCAATGGCTGACGCCGATATCGGTCAAGGAACGTGGCCAGCTCCCGATTTCCAGGGTTCCTCTGCGCAGCCCGAATGAGCAGTCTGGCAAGCCACCCCTCGCTCTGCGCCCGCCGGATCACGGCGAAGACCGCGTCGGGCAGGGTGTCCTGCTCGGATGCGTAGTGGTTGAGGCTCCGGCTGAGAAGGTCGAGCAGCCTCTCGAACTGCGTTCGTTTCGGAAAGGCAGCAACCAGCGCATCCAGCAGCGCCTCACGCTCGTCACCGTCCATCGCGGCGAGGCGGTCCTCATCCAGTTCCATCGCGGGACCAGTCTCCTTCTTCGGACTCGGCGTCGTGACCGGCCGCCGATCAGTGGCTGAACGGTTCGAGGCAACCGAACTCGGCGGCGGAGCCCGTCACCGCGGCGTCGGCGCGGTCCGCCGAGACCTCGCCGACGACGCACGTGGTCCCCGTGACACGTATGCCGAAGACCGACCCCGGCTGGCCCGCCGGGGACCGGCCTGACCGCGACGAAAAAGGCTCGTTGGGCCGAATCGCTCCATCTGCCCAGCATCACGACTCACCCACGCCGAGGCCAGTGGGGCCCGTCACGGGTCGACGGCTCGCCAGGTCAAGGACCACGGGACCTCGCGGGCCGCGGGCGGACGCGCGCCGGCGCCGGTCGCGGTTTCCGCCGGATGGGCCGGGTACCCCGGGACACGGCGGAACCGACTCAACCGAGGTGGGCAGTGGGACGATCAGCGACCAAGAACGCCCATAAGGCTCGCGGCGGCGGCCTCGGCGCGGACGCGGGCCGGCTGGCCGTGAAGTCGCCCGAGACGACCATGAAGCCGCGGGGCGCGGGCAGCGCCAAGAGCCTCAAGACGGCCAAGGCGGCGAAGGCGGCCAAAGAGGCGAAGACGACGAAGACGGCCAAGGCCAAGAACGTCAAGGCCGCCAAGAAGGCCACCGCGAAGGCCCAGGGCACGGTCACGGCGCCCGGGGCTCACGAGCCCGGCGCGCCAGCGCCCTCTGGCGCCGCCACGAGCACCGTCGTGGACGCGATCGTGGCGGCGGCGCTGGGCGAGGCGGTGGCCGAGTCGCTGGCCGGCTCGCTCGCCGAGTCCATCAACGAGTCGTTCACCGAGCTGATGGCCGGCGGGCTGGCCACCGCGTTGGAGCAGGCGCTGTCCGACACCGTCTCCACGGCGGTGGCCCACGAGCTGCCAGGCGCGCTGGCCGTGGCGGTGGCCGAGGCCCGCGCGCACCGCCCGGCCCTGGCCGGGGCCCCGGCGGCCACGGCCGGCCTGGCGGGCGCCCCCGCGACCGGAACGCGACCGGAGCGGTCCGAGCGACCGGAACGACCGGAGGCCGAGCGGCCGGAGCGAGACGGGCACGCGGTGGAGCTCGCGGCGGCGCGGACGGTATGGGAGTCCCTGCCGCCCAGGCGGCTGCCCGTCCTGCCCGGCCTGGACCTGGCCGCCAGGCGCGTGGCCGCGAGCGACCCGGAACGGATCGGCGGCGACTGGTACGACGTCACCGTGCTCGCGGCGGACCGCGTCGTGCTGGATGTCGGCGACGTCGCCGGGCACGGGGCCGGCGCGGGGGCGCTCATGGCCGAGCTGTGCCACGCCGCGCGCGCCTACGCGCTGCTCGGCCTGCCGCCGTCGCGGCTGACGGCCGGGCTGGCCGACGTGCTGCGCGCCGGCGGGCACCAGGCGCTCGCGTCCACCGTCACAGCCGGTCTCGACGTCCCGACCGGCCGGCTGACCTGGTGCAGCGCGGGTCATCCGCCACCCGTGCTGGTCACGGCCGACGGCGAGGTGTCGTTCCTCGGCGACGTGCACGGCCCGTTGCTCGGCGCGGCCGCCCGCACGGCCGACGGTGCCGGGGCTCCCGCTCCCGAGACCGATGACGCCGGCACCCGTGGCGAGGCCGCCGCGGAGGCCGCCGCCGCCGGGTACGCGCAGAGCACGATCACGATGCCGGTCGGCGCGACCGTCCTCTTCTACACGGCCGGCCTGGTCGACCGGTCGGGCGCGCCACTCGCCCAGCGGCTCGACGCCCTGGCCGCGGCGGCGTCCAGGTCCTTCGGCCGCCGGCACGCCGGCACGCCGGGCTCGGACAGCTCCAGGGCGCGCGGCGGTTCCGGCACCGCCGACTCCGGCACCGACACCGTCGCTCCGCTGTCGGCCGCCTGCGACGCCCTGCTCGACGAGCTGTCCCGCGACCTCGACGGCGGTCCGGACGGCGGCGGCACCGCCGGGCCGGCGGCGCCGGGGCAGGCGCGGCGCCGGACCCGCCACGAGGGCGACGCGTGCCTGCTGGCCGCTCGCCTGTGCTGACCGGCCGCCTGTGCCGAGCCCGCGCCGGCGGCCCGTTCGCGCGAACATGAAAGGGCGCCGCGTGCAGGCGGTGCGGCACAGACGGTGCGGCACAGACGCGGTGCACGCATGGTGGCGCGCCCGCCGAGCGGGGATGCCGCATCGACGGGCGCGCCGTTCGTCGCCTGCACTAGAGGTTGTCGCCTGCACTAGAGGTTGAGCGGTTCCATCTCGTTGGGTTCCATCTCGTCAGCGGTTGGTCGGTTCCATCTCGCGTCCCCCGATCGGTTTGGCGGCTGTGGCCGCCGCTGGTTGCTGACGCGAGTAGATCAGCCCTCCGACCACGGGAAATGGTCAAAATACGAGAGGCGCTCGATCTCCGGCCGGTCACCCGGCGGGCATCGGCCCGGCACCTTCAGGCCTCCCCGAGGCCTCGCCCCGCCCGGCCCGGCCGGGTAGTCGGCATAGCCCAACCGGGCGCCGGATGCCTGGCGTGTCCATTTTTTGTCCACCAGACCGCCGCCGTGTCCAGATGCCGGTCTGGCACGGCCAGTTTGTCCACCGACGTGTCTCACGGTTCCACGCGGCTGGGCCGCATTCTGGGCACCGCGACCACGACCTCCCGGTCGGCGCCTGGTACGGGGAGGCGCCGCCCGGGAGGTCGTGGCGCGCGGCGGACCGGCCGCCGCGGGCATTCGCCGGCGACGCGAACAGGGGGACGCGACGACATGTGTGGCGACACGGGTGGGTCCGCGGGGCCGGCCGCCGGCGGCGGCCGGAGCGGCGACGGGACGGACGGCGAGGACGAGGAGCCAGGACGCGCTCAGGTCCAGCGTAGGCCGTAGCTCAGACCGAGCGCGAGATTGCTGAAACGCGCGTACGCCTCGCCCACGCCGTCCAACGGCACCGTGGGCAGGTCCACGCCGAGATCCTCGACGGCGCGCACCGGCAGGCCGTTCACCAGCTGGACCCTGGCCGCGACGCCGTCCGGGAAGCGCACCCGCACGTCGAGCGCGTCGCAGCGGATCGTCGGGCTCATCGCGTAGCGGGGCACCATCGGGTGTCCCGGCGGCATGCGCCAGACGCAGGCGAGCGCGTGCCGCTCGCCCGCGCGCAGCGGGCGTGGCAGCCGAAGCGCCAGCGAGAAGAGGCTGTCGCCGCGCCGCTCGACCCGGCTGGTCCGCGCGCCGAAGACGACCTCCATGAGCAGGTCGCGTGGGCTGGGTGGTCCCTCGGTCGGACGGGGCAGGCTCATGGACAGCACGATTTCGGACAGGCCGTCCTCGACGGCGACGATCCGGCGCGTGTCCACCAGCTCCGGCTCCGGCCGGTCGAGACGCATGACCGCCCAGGCCCGCTCGATGTACCAGCCGATCGTCGGCACGCCGGCTCCCACGGACGCGCTGGCGGCCGGGCCTGCGGTCTCGGCGGCGCGCGGCGGGCCGGCGCGGTCGCGGACATCGGCGACGGCAAGGGTCTCGGCGAGCAGCCGGAAGGCGTCCGTGACACGGCGGCGCAGGGTACGCGGGTCCCGGTCGAGGTCGACGGCGAGCAGGCCGAGCCGATCGGTCAGGATGCGCTGGTCGGCGCGCGGGTCCAGGGCGAGGGCCACGGCGGCGACCTCCCGCAGGTCCTCGGGCAGCGCCGCCAGCGCCGTGCGCAGCCAGTCCACGAGCTGTGCGCGCGCCCGGGCCCCGGCCGGCGCCTCGCCGAGCCCGGCCAGCCGGCGCAGCGCCGGACCGGTCCGCGCCTCCAGCCTGGGGGCGCGGACCCCACGGCCGCGGGCGAGCGCCCGCAGCTCCTCGTACACCACCACCGGGTCAATGCCGCTCATGGTTCTTCTCTGATGGACGGCGGGTCCGGGCAGCGCCCCGGCCCGGTGGACCAGTGCCGAACCTGGCCGCTTCCGAGTCGAAACACATGTCACATATGTTGTCGCCCGCTGTCGGCCTCTATTCATTATGCTGGCCTCCACCCTGCGCCGGGCGCATTTGACACGGCGGAGGTCCGTAGGCGGCCGGTTGACCACCTGTGGGCGCGCTTGCGCGCTATGCATGTCGTCCGAGCCAAGCCGCTCGGGATTCTCGCCCGCCCGGGCGAGGCTCTCCGCGCACTAACCGGTCGCGCGGGCTGGCCATGATGGGTCTGACGGGGGCACCATCGTGCGACTGACGGGACAACTCGACGAAACCGCCGTGGCCCAGTGGTACCGGGCCGCGCGTTTCCGGCCGGACCCGGCGCGGCGCGACACAGGAGGAGTGCTGCGGCGGCCGAGCTGGCAGACCAGGACCCGCTACTACGAGACGCTGGTGGAGCTGCTGACAGCCGGCGGCGGGTCGACCGAGGGGCTGGCGCGTGACGCGCTGGCCGCCGCGGCCGGCCAACGCCGGCCGTCGACGCTGTACTACCTGGTGAGCCCGAAGAGCCCCGGGTCGCTCGCGGGCGCGCTGTACGAGGCCTCCCCGCGCCGGCTCTACGAGCGCCGCCCCGGCGAGCGTGTGCTCGACCTGCTGATCGGCGAGACCAAGGTGTGGAGCTACTGGGCACACCGCGAGGGCTGGCGCACCGCGCTCGACGACCTGGCCGTCACCGACCCCTGGCTCGCCGCGACGAGCCTGGTCCGGGTCCTCGCCGACTGGGCGGTCCAGGCCCGCCCGCTGGCCGTCACGGCGGGGTTCGCCCCGCCGGCCGCCGCCGTCGAGGACCTGCTTGCCCTGGCCGACGCCGCCGGGCCCGTCTCGCGTGTGGGTGCCGGCCAGGGCACGCCCGACGACGGCCAGCTCGCCGAGGTCACCGCGCTGCTCACCAAGGTGACACGCACCGCGCTCGGGTCGGGCGGGATCGGGCCCGGCCTCGTGCTCGGCGCGGTGCATCAGGAGCTGGCCGCCCTGATCACCGCCCCGCCGCCGACGCCCGCGGAGGTCACCACCGAGGCCATCGACCTGCTGACCCGGCTGGAACGCCTGCTGCCCGGGCTGCCCGCGCAGGCGCGGGCCCGGATGACCGACGAGCTGGCGCCTCGGCTGCGCGCGTTCCTCGCGAAGCTGGCTGGCCCCGGCACCGCCGCCCAGGGCGACCAGTTCGGGCCACCAGGCGACGGCGAGCGTCCGGGCCGGCTGGGACCGGAGGGGGCCCGGTGAGCCGGATCTCGTCGGGCCCCGGCGCGCCCGACGACAACGAGGGCGAGCTGACGGGCCGGCTGCGTGGCCGGATCCAGACGATGCTGACCTATGCCGACGCGACCGCCGACCCCCGGCCACTCGTCGGCCTGCTCAGGGAGGTCACCGCGGCGGTCGGGCCAGCGAGCCCGCTCGCGCTGCTGGTCGAGTACCGCGTGGAGGAGCTGCGCAGCCGCGCCCGCTCGGTGGCCGATTCCGCCGCCGTGTGGGACGCGCTGCACGCACGCGCCGAGGCCGCCCTCGAGCCGCGAGACACCACACTCATGAGCATCAAGGCGCTGCACGCCCGGTACACCCGTCTTTCCAGCGGGCCGGCCGACCGGGACGAGGCGGTGGCGACGTACGAGGTCGAGTGGCGACGCCGGCTGGCGATCCTGGGTGCCCAGGCGCATCGCACCAGCACCGCCCACGCCAACCTGGCGGTCGCGCTGCGCGACCGGGGGCGGCAGGACGACCTGCGCCGCGCCTGCCGGATCGCGCGCGCCGAGCTGGCGCTGCGGCGGACGGTCTGGGGGGCCGACCACGCGTTCACCTGGATCGCGCGGGTGATCCTCGCCCAGACGCTGCTGCGGATCGTCGAACGCTTCGCCCCGGGCCCGGACGGTGCCGGGCCGGCGGCCGGGCCGGCCACGGCGTCCGCCCACCTGGATGCCCTCGCCGCGGCGGACGCCGCCAGTGTCGCCGCGGAGGACGACGCCGCGGCGGGCGGCACGGGCCCGGACGAGCCCGACGACGACCCTGCCCGCGACGGCCGCCCGGACGGGCTGCTCGACGGGTATCCGCCGGTCCCGGAGGACGACCTGGCCCGCCCCCACGCCGACCTGGCCGCCGAGGCGCGCGCCCTGGCCGCGCAGGTCGTGGCCTCCCGGCGCGAGCGTTTCGGCCCAGCGGCTCCCCAGACGCTGCGCGCCGAGCTGGTGCATGCCCACGCCCTGCTGCTCACGGGCGAGCCGGCCGTGGCGGTGGCCGAGATCCGCTACGTGCTGGCGGTCGACCGGCGGACCGGGCCCGCCCTGGACCCGGGCTGGCCGGAGCTGCTGCTCGCCAGGGCGATGGTGGCCGCCGGCCTCGACGACGCCGGCGGCGGCCTCGACGACGCGTTGCGCCAGGCCAGGGCGGCCGTCGAGGCCAGGCTGAGCCGCTACCC
>NZ_JADWYU010000115.1 GCF_016786325.1 Frankia nepalensis
GACGACGCCGGCGGCGGCCTCGACGACGCGTTGCGCCAGGCCAGGGCGGCCGTCGAGGCCAGGCTGAGCCGCTACCCGGCGGGCACCGAGCCGGTGGCCGAGGCCGAACGGTTCGAGGAAGATGCCCGCCGGCTCGCGAACGGGCCGGCCAGGCAGGCCGACGCGGCCGGTGGCACCGACGCGGCCGGAGCCACCGGTGCCGGTGACGACAGGGCCGGTGAAGACGGCGCGGCCGGGCCCAAAGCGACCCAGAACACGGCCCACCAGGGCATTGATCCTGAGCGGTTGGCGGGACCGGACGAGTAACGTCGGGGAACGTCTGGCGGATCACGGGCGGGCCGCCCAGGCCGCACCGGGCCAACCGGTCCGGGTGACGCCGGCCGTCGGGCCAGCCGAGCCTGGCGGCGGGCGGCGCGGCGGATGTGGCGGAGGTCGATGTGGGCACGGCGGTCACCGACGGAGCAGGCTCCTTCCTGAACCTGCTCACCCTTGAACAGCCTGAGCCTGACCTCTTCCGGGGAATCAGCCACGAAGGCGCCCCCCTGCGGGCGTTCGGGGGCCAGGTAGCCGCGCACGCGCTCGTGGCCGCCACGCGGACCGTCGACCCCGACCGCCCGGTGCACTCGTTGCACAGCTACTTCATCCGCGGCGGCGACACCACCATCCCGATCGACTACCAGGTCGACCGCATCCGCGACGGGAAGTCGTTCACCACCCGCAGGATCACCGCCGTCCAGCGGGATGAAGCGATCTTCGTCCTCTCGGCCTCGTTCCACCGGCACGAGGACAGCCCGATCGAGCATCAGCGGCCCGCGCCACGCGTCCAGTCGCCGCCCGACGGCCAGCCGCTGTTCGACGGCCGCAAGCCAGCTGACTCCGACCACGCGGACCCCTACGACACCGACAAGCGCGCCGAGCAGCGGCGCGCGGCCTGGACCCGGCGTGGCTTCGAGGTGCGGGTGGTCACCGGTTCCGGGGAGGGCGAGCCCGTCGACTCGGACGCGCTGTTCTCCAGCGAGCCCGCCCCCGCCCGGATGCGGGCCTGGCTGCGGGTCACCGAGAAACTGCCGGACGACCAGCACACGCACGCCTGCGCGCTCGTCTACATGTCGGACCTGACGCTGTCGCACTCCATCCTCGGGCCGCACGGCGGCATGGCCAGCGGCATGGCGCTCACGTCGCTCGACCACGCGGTCTGGTTCCACCGCCCGTTCCGGGCCGACGAATGGCTGCTGTTCGACCAGGCAAGCCCGACCGCGTCCGTCGGCCGCGGCCTGGCCGTCGGCGAGTTCTTCGACACCAGCGGCCGCCTGGTCGCCAGCGTCGTCCAGGAGGCCCTGGCCCGCCCGCACCGGCACTCCCGCTGATCCGGGACCCCCGGAAAGCCAACGGCCCTCGGCACGCACTGCGCGCCGAGGGCCGAGCCATACATTCCGTGCGTCCGCCGCCGGGTCCGAGACGTAACGCCGCCGAACACCCAGGCCTCCGCTGGTCCGCAACCAGGGCACCTACCTGAGGCAGGGGGAACCTCTGGTTCTCAGGCCTACCCCGGTACCAGGCTGGTCGGGGCCGCCCAGCGCCCCGACGGCGGAGCCGGGGTTCCTGCCGGATCGGCGGAGCTCGCGGAGCCGATCTGGGAGGTCCGGATGGTCGCCCCTGGGCGGCCTTGAGCCGACCGCCTCAGCGGGAGGTGCCGCCGACGCGGGAGCGGGCGGCGTCGAGGACCTTGCGGGGCAGCACCGGCGCGTCGCGGCCGGTGCCGAGCGAGCCCGCCGGCTTCGAAGCACCGGACGAGGACGCCTTCTCCTCGTGGTACTCCTCCTCGACGTTGACCGTCCAGACGTCGTGCTCCGTGCCCTTGGCGATGTTCTCCGCCGTGAGCATGGCGGTGTACATCGAGTGGTCGGCGTTGTTGTACCGGAACATGCCGTTACGGCCGACCGGGTGCACGTTGCCGGCGTAGTCGGTCAGCCAGCCCCGGATGACGTCGACGTTGGCCTGGTAGCGGTCGTCGTAGATCGGGTACGCCTTCGGCTGGCGGACGACGTAGCCGTCCTCGATGTCCCGGTACTTGACCAGGCCGAGCCGGTCGAGCTCCTGCTTGCCCTGCTCGATGAGCGTCTCGTCGGACGCGGTCCAGTCGGCGTCGTTCTCGAACACCGTGTACTCGAGGCCGAGCACGTTGCGGCCGTCCTTGACCAGGTACGGCGACCAGGAGGCGAAGTTCTGGATCCGCATGGTGCGCACGCTCGGGTCGTGGATGTAGATCCAGTTGTCCGTCCAGGACACGGCGCTGGACGGCACGACGAGCGCGACGGTGAGGAAGTCCCGGTAGCGCAGGTCCTGAGCGGCCTTGAGCACCCGCGGCGGCACCGGCGGGTCCATGATCTCGACGAGCTGCGAGATCGGCATCGAGGAGATGACCTCGGTCGCCGGGTAGACGTCGGTACCGCCGTCGGCACGCGCGGCGACGACCTCGTAGGCCTTGCCGTTCTCGTGCCGGATCTTGGTGACCTTGGTCTCCATGATGACCTTGGAACCCTGCGCGACGACCTTGTCGCGGCAGACCTCCCACATCATCCCGGGGCCGTACTTCGGGTACTCGAACTCCTCGATGAGGGAGGTGATCTCCTTCTGGTTGGTCTTCGGCTTGACCGCGTTGAGGATCGCGTTGCCGAGGTTCAGGCTCTTGATGCGCTGCGCGGCCCAGTCGGCCGGCATCTCGCTGACCGGGACGCCCCAGACCTTCTCGGTGTAGGTCTTGAAGAACGTCCGGTAGAGCCGCCAGCCAAAGCGGGCGACCAGCCAGCTCTCGTAGTCCGTCTGGTCCTTCGGAGGGCTGACCCGGGCGCGCAGGTATGAGGCGATGCAGACCGCGGCCTCCTTGGGACCGAGGTTCTGCAGCGCGTTCACGGCCTTGATCGGGTAGTCGTAGTACTTGCCCTGGTAGAAGATCCTGCTCTTGCGCGGCCGCAGGAGGAAGTCCTCCTTCGGCAGGATCTCGTGCCAGAAGTCCTCGACCCGCTGGACCTTCGAGAAGAACCGGTGGCCACCGATGTCGAACCGCCAGCCGTCACGCTCTACGGTCCGGGAGATGCCACCCACCTGGGTGTCGGCCTCGAGAATCGTCGAGGGGATCCCGTACCGGTGCAGTTCGTAGGAGGCGGTCAGACCCGCCGGCCCTGCTCCGATGACGACGACGTCTACGTTTTCCGACATCAAGACTCAGCCGTTCCTTGGGTGTATGACGAGGGCGACGACGCCGGTCGCGCCGCCGGTGCACCCGCGGGTGCATGAGCGACCCACAGTTGATCACTCGGCGTGACGGAGCCGACGGCAGTGTCCCTCGCGGCGTGCGCAGCATGCCAGCGGTGGGGGCGTATCGCCCTGGGGAGGGCGAGCCGCTCACGCATCGTTGACTCCGCTTCTAGTTCCAGAAGTCGCGGGGACTAAGGAGGGTGGCGGACGTGGTTATCCGCTTCGCGCACACTGTAACTGGCCGACAGGACGGCGAATCGCACGGGTCCGCCCCGCCACGCACGGTCGCCGGGACGGCCGGCGGCCGCGCCCGTGCCCAGGTCAGTGGCCGGCGCGGCCCGCCGCGGCGGGTCAGCCTCCGGCCGCCGTCCTGATCACCCGATGGACGCGGTCACGAAACGTGACGAAATCTGGCTCCGAACGGAGGTCTTCCCGGTCAGTCCGGGCGCCGAAACCGCCGAGCTCGTCGAAGATGACCCGACCAGGCCTCGCGCTGAAGGCCACCACCCGAGTGCCCAGGTAGACGGCCTCCTCGACGCTGTGGGTGACGAAGACCACCGTCGTCCCCGTCGCCGCCCACACCCGCAGGATCTCGTCCTGCAGCCGCTCCCGGGTGAGCGCGTCGAGCGCGGCGAACGGCTCGTCCATCAGCAGCACCCGGGGCCGCCCACCGAGCGCCCGGGCGATCGCCGCGCGCTGCTGCATACCGCCGGACAGCTCGTACGGCGGCCGGTCGGCCACGTCCGACAGGCCGACCAGCGCCAGCGCCTCGTCGGCGATCCGCCGCCGGTCCGCCCGCCGCATGCCCGCGAGCCGCGGCCCGAGCGCCACGTTGGACCGCACGGACAGCCAGGGGAACAGCCGCGGCTGCTGGAACACCACCCCGCGGTCCGCGCCCGGCCCGGTCACCGGCGCGCCATCGGTCGCGACGGTGCCCGTCGTCGGCGCGACGAACCCGGCGACCAGGTTGAGCAGGGTGCTCTTGCCGCACCCGGACGGGCCGATGAGGCAGACGAACTCGCCGGCCTCGATCTCCAGGGACACGTCGTCGAGCGCGTGGCGGCGCGCGCCCCGGCGGCCGAACCACTGGCTGACCCCGGTCACCGAGACCGCCGCCCCGCGCCTGGCCTCGCCCGAGGGCCCGGCCGTGGCCGGGGCGGTCGCCCCGGCCACGGCGTGGCCCAGCGGACGGGGGTCGTCAGCCGGAGAAGGCACTGTCCAGGTCCTCGACGCCGAGGCCGGCCCGCAGGGTGTCCAGCGTGGGCACCGCGTCGATCGCGGCCTGGGTCTTGAGGAACTCGGCCGCGCCCAGCAGGCCGTCGGCGAACTTGCCCGGCGCGGCCGGGGTGCCGAAGTACTCGGCGCCGAGCTGCTCGTCACCGGTGAGGAAGACGAGGCCCTTGGTCTGCGCGAGCGCCTCGTCCGGGGTGATGTTCAGCTCCGCGGCGATGGCGGCCGAGGCCTTCGCCGGGTCGGAGTCGATCAGCTTGACGGCCTTGTCCTGCTGGCGCAGCCACTCGGCGAGCGCGTCCGGGTACGCCTCGGCGAACTTCTTCGTCACGACGCCGAGGTCGAACGTCGGGTAGCCCGCGGCGGCGAGCTTCGCCGAGTCGGTCAGCACGGTGCCGGTCTTCTTCAGCTCGTCGAGCGTCGGCGACCAGACGTAGGCGGCGTCGATGTCGCCACGCGTCCAGGCGGCCAGGATGTCCGGTGGCTCGAGGTCGACGAGGGTGACCGCGCTCTGGGCGACGCCGGCCTCCTCGAGAGCGGCGAGCAGGCTGTAGTGCGCCGTCGACGCGAACGGCGTGCCGATCTTCTTGCCGGCCAGGCCCGCGACGTCGGTGATCCCGGCGTCGTTACGGACCACCAGCGACTCGGCCGGGCCGATCACGTCGTGGATCCAGGCGACCTGGTAGGGGATGTTCAGCGGGGCGGACAGGCCGCGGGTGACGGGGCTGCTGCCCGCGAGGCCGATGTCGACGGAGCCCGCGATGACGGCCGTGTTCACGTCACCACCGGAGTCGAACTTCGTCCAGGTGATCTTCGTCCCGGGGAGGGCGGCCTCGAGCCAGCCCTCGTGCTTGACGATCAGGTCGCCGTTGGGGATCGCCTGGTAGGCGATCCGGATCTCGCTGGGCGCGCCGGCCGGCCGGCCGGCGCCGTCCGAGGACGAGTCGTCGTCCGACGAGCAGGCGGCGGCGCCCAGCGTCACCGCCAGCGCGGCGGCGGCCGTCGCCGCCAGCCATCTGTGGCCCATGGCCTTACCGAGTCGCATCGCTGTCTCGTCCTTTCGGGGATTGCCTCCGGCCAGGCGGCGCGGAGAAGTTCCATGAATCCGGTGGGGTTGGTGGTAATAGCGGCGGCGCGCCCCCCGGGACCGGGCGGCGCCGGGCGGGGGCGGCCGGGGAACGAGGCGGACGAAGGCGCGGGAGGACGCGCCGCGAGGCGGGCGGTCCTTCAGGCGGGCGGTCCTTCAGGCGGCCTGCCCGGCACCGGAGATGCCCGCGCCGGTCACGCGACGCCTCGCCAGGGGGTGGCCCGGTTCTGGACCCAGCGCAGGATCGCGTCCAGCGCGATCCCGGACAGGCCGAGGACGATGATCCCGAGGATGACCACGTCGGTCTGGTTGTAGCGCTGGGCGTCCCGGATCATGCCGCCGATGCCGGGGACCCCGTTCACGGTCTCGGCCGCGACGACCGACGTGTAGGCGACGCCCACGCCGAGCCGGATGCCCGTGAAGATCTCCGGAAGCGAGGCGGGCAGCACCACGTGCAGGGTCACCTGCCAGCGGCTGGCGCCGAGCGAGCGGGCGCCGTTGACGAAGTCGCGGTGCACCCCGCCGACGGCGGTCGCCGTGGCCACGGCGACCGGCGGCATGGCGGCGATCACCAGCAGCCAGACCTTCGGGCTCTCGTCGATCCCCAGCCAGATGATCAGCAGGCTGAAGTAGGCCAGCGGCGGCAGCTGGCGAAGGAACGTCAGCCCCGGCTCCAGCGCCCACCTGGCCACCCGCACGCCGCCGACCAGCAGGCCCAGCGGAACGCCGATGGCGGCGCCGATGGCCGATCCGAGCAGGATCCTGCGCAGGCTGACCCACAGGTGCTCGTGGAGCAGGTGCCCGCTGTAGCCACGGATCCCGTCGTGCACGGTGGAGGTCCTGACCAGTTCGTCGGCCACGGCGGCCGGCGACGGGACGAACACCGGGTCCCAGATCCGCAGCGCCGCGACCAGCCACCACACGCCGACGAGGAACGCCGTCGACCCGAGCACGGTCAGCGCCCGCCACGGCACCCCGAGCCGCCGGCGCCCGTCATCGGGCGGCCCGGCGGCCGGGCGCGGCGCGGCGCTGGTCTCGGCGGCGCCTCGGCTGTCGGTGACGGCCACGGTGTTGGTCCTCCTGGGCGGCGACGGGGCGGCAGGGCGTGACCGCCCGCGGCGCGACCAGGGTCGGCCGGCTCGGTCTCGGCTCGCTGTCGGTTCGATCTCGGCGGTTGTCGGCTCGGCGCCGGCGCGGCGGACACGGCGCGGCGGCGCGGCGCCCCGGATGAGGAGCCGGGCCGCGAGGGCGGGGAGCGCGACGGGCGCGGACGCGCCGCTGGCCGGGCGGGGCGGTCGGCCCTGCCCGGCGCGCTGGCGCGTCGACGCGCCTAAGGGTCGACGCGCCTAAGGACAGCGCATACGCGTCACCCGGCACAGGTCGACGTACCCGTGCCTGGCCAACCACGGCACGAACGCGTGCCGGGCCGCGGCGCCGCGAACGCGCGTCCCGCGCGTCGGGGAGGGCACCGCGGCTGGCCTGGTCATGGTGGGCGAGTATGACGAGCGGGACGAACCGGCGTCAATACCTACGCATCAGGTCGACAAAGTGGGCTAACCTGCCGCCCATGCTCACCGCGCCGGCACCCAGCCGTTCCACGATGCCCGCCGGCTCCACCAGGGCGGCGCTGGACCTCGAGCCGGTCACGCCGACACTCGGCGCGCGGGTACGCGGAATCGACCTCGCGGCCGATCTCCCGGACGAGGCCATCGGGGCCATCGGCGCCGCGCTGGTCGCCCACAAGGTGCTCTTCTTCCCCGGCCAGCGGCTGGACCCGGACAGCCAGATCGCCTTCGCCCGCCGGTTCGGCGAGCTGACCTCGTCGCACCCCGTGATGGCCCCGCTCGACGACGCGCACCCACAGCTGTGGGAGCTCGAGGGCCAGGGCGGCGGCCGGTCGGACGAGTGGCACACCGACGTGACCTTCGTGCGCCGCCCGCCGCTCGGCTCGGTGCTGCGCGCCGTGCGGCTGCCCGCCCACGGCGGCGACACGCTGTGGACGGACCTGCAGGCCGCCTACGACTCGCTCTCCGCGCCGGTGCGCCGGCTCGTGGACGAGCTGACCGCGCTGCACGACGGGTCGGCCGAGTTCTCCGGCTACCTCGCCGCGCGCGGCGGCGAGGGCAACCTGTGGGACGGCGAGCGGATCCGGTCACTCGCGCCGGTCGAGCACCCGGTGGTCCGTGTCCACCCCGTGACCGGCCGGCGCGGGCTGTTCGTCAGCCCGGCGTTCACCACCCGGATCGTCGGCGTCTCGGCGGCCGAGAGCCGCGGCATCCTCGACCTGCTGTTCGCCCACCTCACCCGGCCCGACATCCAGATCCGCCACCGCTGGTCCGACGGTGACGTCGCGTTCTGGGACAACCGCTCGACCGCGCACTACGCGACCTTCGACTACGGCGACTTCAACCGGCTCATGCACCGGGTGACCATCAGGGGCGACGAGCCGGTCGGTCCGGCGGACCCGCGGGCCGCCGCGTAGCGGACCGGTCGGCCCGCGGGCCGGCGCGCCCCGGTCAGCCCAACAGAATCATCACCACGGTCGTGAACAGGACGACGGCGGCGATCGCGGCCCGCAGCCAGCGGCGGGCGGCTCGCCTGGACCAGTCGGCGCCGCAGGCCGCCGCCGCGGGCTCGGCGGCGGCGAGCAGCACCGCTCCGGCCCACAGCGGCACCGCCACCAGGGCGCGGTCCGGCCGGACCACCGCGACGAGCACCGCCGCGGCGAGCCCGGCCGCGCCCAGCGAGACGGGCAGCAGCAGCGGCGTCCAGCCGTCCGCGGTCAGCCCGGCCGCCGGCCCGCGCCACCGGGTCCTTCGCGGGCCCGTCGCCGCGCGCGGGCGCCACCGTCCCAGCGCGCCGAACCGGCCACCTGGGCCGAACGTGCCCGGGCGGCCGGGCCGGCCCGGGCCGCCGGGCGACCGCCTCGCCACCGGCCGGCCGGACCCCGCGGGCCGCCTGGCCGGCCCAACGGGCCCGGCGCGCCCGGCCACCGCGCGGCCCGACGGCCCGGCCGCCTTCGCGACCACGGGCGGCGGTGGGGCCGACGACGGGGCGACGATCGGCAGCGGGTTCTCGACCAGCGCCGACGGCGTCACGTCCGGGGCGGCGTCAAGCCTGCCTCGGCCGCCCACGATGGTGACCCGCGCCAGCGCCAGCACCGACAGCGGGATCGATACCAGCCAGCCGGTGAGCGCCGCCGCCGGGCCGTGCCCGCCGAGGCCGGTGACCGTGAGGCCGAAGACGACGGCCGCGGCCAGGTACGGCAGCCCGAAGCCGCACCACTCGCCGGCGTCGGTGCCGGTGGCCAGCCGCCCGCCGCCGAGGACCACCAGCGCCGGCCCGAGCCACACCCCCGCCTGTAGCGCGGCCAGCAGCGGCAGGGCCGCGTCGGCGAGATGGTGCGCCCGCTGCCAGCCGGTGAGCCCACGCCTCGCCAGCGGGTTGTCGAACAGCAGGATGCGCAGCCGGTCGACGGCGCGCAGGACGGTCAGCCGGGCGGCCGTGGCCGTCGAGCGGGCGGCCCGAACCATGATCACATCAGGGTGCTGCACGCTCGCCCAGCCCGCGGTGTGCAGCTGATAGGAGGTGCCGGGCTCCTCGGTCCCGCCACGCTCGCTGAACCCGTCGACGGTCTCGAGCGCGACCCGGCGGTACAGCGTGCCGCCGCCGGCGCCGCCGACCGCGCCGTCGCGGTCCCGCGCCGCGGCGACCAGCTGGGCCAGCCGGGGGACGGGCCGGTCCGGCAGCGGCCCCTGCCCGGCGGGGCCCGCGCGCCACGCCCCGGCGACCAGTCCGACCTGGGGGTCGCGCAGGTAGCCGAGCAGCTGATGGGCGGCGTCGGGCGTGACGACGTCTCCTGCGTCGAGCAGGAGGATCGCGTCGCCGTCGGTACGCGCCAGCGCGGCGTTGAGCAGGCCGGGCCGGCTCGGTGGGCCGTCGGAACGGATCAGGCAGGTGACGTCGAGCTTGCGGGTCAGCGCCTCGACGGACCGCCAGCCGCCGCGGCCCCCGGCTGTCCCCCGGCCGGGCCCGCCGAGGCCCACGCCGGCGTCCCGACGACCAGCGTCCCGACGACCACCGGCCGGGCCGTCACCGGCGCCCCCGTCCGCGACCCGGGTGTCCGCGAGCAGGTAGACCCGGTGCGGGTAGGTGATGCCGTGGGCCGAACGCAGGGTCCGGTCCAGGTCGCCGAGGGGCTCGTCACGCAGGACGACGAACACGTCCAGGGTTCCGGCCGGGGACGGCGGGCGCCGGACGAAGCCCCGGTTCACCCGGCCCGCGCACACCGCCAGCGCCGTGAGCACGAGGTAGAGCGCGAGCTCGGCGACGAAGCAGATCACGCCGGTGACCCCCGTGCCGCCAAGGTGGCCGGCCCGCCAGCCCAGGTAGGTGGCGCCCGTGAAGACCAGCGCCCCACCGGCGAGCGGCGCCACGACGCCGGCCGCGGTCCGCCCCTCCGGCGCGAGGTGCCACCCCACCCGGACCGGCGCCGCGACCTCGGTCCCCACCTGCAGGCCGGCGTCCGTGCCCGCGCCGGTGGTTGGCTCGGTGGCCGCGGCTGCCCCCGCCGCGCCTGGCTCCTCGGCGCCGGCCGGTGCCGCGTCGCCGGTCCCGGCGCCCGCCGGGCCGACGACGCCGCCGCCCGCGGCACCGTCGCCCACACGGCCGTCGTCCACGGTGGTGTCACTCACCACGCGGCTGGCCACCGTGCCCTCGGGCGCGCTGGCCGCGCCCGCGGCCGGCGGGTCCGCGTCCGTGACCGTGGCGGCCGCGTCCGTGACCGTGGCGGCCGCGTCCGTGACCGTGGCGGGGCCGGCGGGTGCCACGGCCGGCTCCGCGCGGCGCGGCGACGGCACGGCGACCGGACGGTTCACCGGCGCGCCGGGAGCGGCTTCCCGTTCCTGGGCGGCCGCCGCCCCCGGGTCCGCCGGGGACTTCTGGTCCGTGTCGGCCGGTCCGAGGGCGGGCGGGCCCTTGCCCGCCGGGTCGGCGACGCGGGCGCCGGTCGCGCGTCCGGCCCCGCCACGCCGGCCAGTCGCGCCCCGGCCAGTCGCGCCCCGGTCTGAGGTGCCTCGGCTGGAGATACCCTGACCCGAGGCGCCCTGGTCTGAGGCGTCCTGGGGGGCCGTGGCCCGGTCGGTCCGACGGGCGGCTCCGTCCCGGTTGGCTCGTCGGCCAGCCATGCCCACCCCTTCCGAGCACACAGTTTCATAGTCATCACGGAAGGTAACAGCACAGAAGATCAACGAGGGTAACCCCGCACAGCGCGACGGTCCGCGAGGGCGCCCACGCGCCTCGGCGGAGGCCTGAGGCATGGCGCTGCCCGACGGGCTGACATATCGTGATCACTTGCGGCATCCGGGCCCACGGCCCGTGGGCCGCCCCTCACCGGCGGCTCCTCGGGCCACCTCATCGCGGACACCACATGCCACGCGCCCGACCCGGGCAACAGTGATGGTGTGTCATGCGTTGAGTCAGGTGGCCGAGGAACGGCCGTTGCGCCACGCTGGACGACGACGGAAGGGATCATGAACGCCTCGGGCGATACCGGCTGTAGTCCGAACCGACCTTTGCGTGTGGGAGCGCCCGCGGAGGTCGAAAGATGACCCAGGCGCTCCTTCTCCTGCTGGGTGTGTTGTTGCTCGCCGGCTGTGGGCTGTTCGTGGCGGCCGAGTTCGCGCTCGTCACGGTCGACCGGGCGAGCGTGGAGCGCGCGGCCGAGGCCGGCGGCCGCGGGGCGCGCGGCACGCTCAAGGCGCTGCGCACGCTGTCCACCCAGCTCTCCGGTGCCCAGCTGGGCATCACCCTGACGAACCTGGGCATCGGCTATCTCGCCCAGCCCGCCCTCGCGGAGCTCATCGACACCCCACTCGGCTGGCTCGGCGTGTCCGAGGGCCTGGCCGACGAGTTCGCCGTGGTGCTGGCGCTCATCCTGGCGACCGCGCTGACGATGGTCTTCGGCGAACTGGTACCGAAGAACGTGGCGCTTGCCCGCCCGCTGGCGACCGCGGAGGGCACGCAGCGCTTCCAGCGCGGCTTCACCCAGGCGACCCTGCCCATGATCAAATTTCTGAACGGCGCGGCCAACGTGCTGCTGCACCGGTTCGGGATCAGCCCGCGCGAGGAGCTCGCCTCGGCGCGCACCGCCCAGGAGCTGTTCTCCCTGGTGGGCAGGTCCGCCGAGCACGGCGCGCTGGCCCGGGAGACCGCGACGCTGGTGCAGCGCTCGCTGCTGTTCGGCGACCGGACCGCTCAGGACGTGATGACCCCCCGGGTCCGGATGCGTTCGATCAGCGCCGACGAGCCGATCTCGGCCGTCGTCGAGCTGACCCGGCGCACCGGGCACTCCCGGTTCCCGGTGCTCGGCGAGGACAGCGACGACGTCGTCGGCCTGGTCCACATCAAGCACGCCGTCGCCGTGCCGGAGGACGCCCGGGCAGAGACCCCGGTACGGACGGTGATGGCGCCCACGGTGACCGTCCCGTCCAGCCTGCCGCTCGAGCCACTGCTGGAGACGCTGCGCGCCGGCGGGCTGCAGATGGCCATCGTGGTCGACGAGTTCGGTGGCACCGACGGCCTGGTGACCGTCGAGGACCTGATCGAGGAGATCGTTGGCGACGTCGTCGACGAGCACGACCGGGTGAGCCCGCGCGCCGTCCGCCACCGCGACGGCAGCTGGGCGCTGTCCGGCCTGCTGCGCCCGGAGGAGGCGGAGGAGCTGACCGGCGTCCACGTGCCGACCGACGACGCGTACCAGACCCTCGGCGGGCTGATGGCCGCCGCGCTGGGGCGCATCCCGGCGGCCGGCGACACCGTCGAGATCGCCGGCGTCCGCTACACCGTCGAGCGGATGGACGGCCGCCGCGTCGACCGCGTCCGGGTGGACCCGCCGGCCGCCGGCCGCTCCCGCGCCGCCGCGGGGCCCGACGACCCGGACGGCGCCCATGGGCAGGACGACCCGGTCGCCGACGACGACCGGTCACCGGTCGCGACGCACCCGTCCGGCAACGGGCGGCGTCCCGGTGGGCAGCCGCGCGCCGGCGCGGAGGGCTCCGGCGACCGCCAGGCGGACGACGGGCTCGCGGAGGGTGACACGGTGGTCGACGCCCGCCGGCCGCTGCCGCCGGCCCACCCACCGCGCGCGCACGGCCGCACCGGCCAGCACGCCGCCGGTGACCACGGACGGTCCCTGTTCCGCGCCGGCGAGGCCGGCGGCCAGGCCAAAGGTGGCTTCAGGCCGGGCGGGCGGGACCCGCGCGGCCTGAGCTTCGGCGGGCCGGCCGTCGACCGCCTCGGGCGGGAGGGCTGGCGATGAGCGACCTGGTCAAGCTCGGGCTGACGGTGCTCCTGCTGCTGGCGAACGCCCTGTTCGTCGGGTCGGAGTTCGCGCTCATCTCGGCGCGGCGGACGGCGATCGAGCCGCTCGCGGCGGAGGGGTCATGGGCGGCCAGGATCACACTGCGCGCCATGGAGCACGTCTCGCTCATGCTGGCCGGCTCGCAGCTGGGGATCACGGTCTGCACCCTGGGGCTCGGCGCGCTCGCCGAGCCCACCATCGCCCACCTGATCGAGGGCCCGTTCGAGGCGGTCGGCCTGCCCAGCGCGGCCCTGCACCCGGTCGCGTTCGTGATCGCGCTGGGACTGGTCACCTTCCTGCACGTGGTGATCGGCGAGATGGTGCCGAAGAACATCGCGCTGGCCATGCCGGACCGGGCCGTGCTCGTCCTCACGCCGCTGCTCGCCGGCTTCGTCTGGCTGCTCCGCCCGGTGATCTTCACGCTCAACTGGGTCGCCAACGCCTGCCTGCGCCTCGTCCGGATCGAGCCGAAGGACGAGGTCGCGAGCGTCTTCACCCGCGACGAGGTCGCCGGCCTCGTCGACGAGTCGCGCCGGGAGGGCCTGCTCGAGGCCGACGAGCACGGGCTGGTCAGTGGCGCGCTCGCGTTCGACGAGCGGACCGCGCGCGACGTGCTGCTGCCCCGGGAGGGCCTGGTGACGGTGCCCACCGACATCACGCCGCGCGAGATCGAGCAGCTGGCGGCGAGCACCGGCTACACCCGCTTCCCGGTGCACGACTTCGCCGGCCGGCTCATCGGCTACCTGCACCTCAAGGACATCCTGGAGACCCGGCCCGAGCGGCGGGCGTCGCCGGTCGCGGCGAAGTGGCTGCGGCCGCTGACCCACGTCGTCGAGGACGCGACGCTGCGCCAGGCGCTCGCGACGATGCAGCGCTCGGGGGCCCACCTGGGCCAGGTGGTCGACGAGCAGGGCGAGTCGCTCGGGCTGGTCGCGCTGGAGGACATCCTGGAGGAGCTCGTCGGCGAGATCCGCGACGAGGCGGCGCGGCGCCCGCCCCGCCTCGTGGCCGCCCCGGCGACGCCCCGCCCGAGCTGACCGGCCGCGCTGGAAGCGGATAGGCGCGGCTACCCGCTTCCAGCCCCGCTTCCAGCCGCCTCGGCGCGCCGGGAACGACCGGCCCCGACGCGGTCGCGGTGTTCCCAGGGCCGGCCCCCACCCGCGTCCACGTGCGCTGTCGGATGAGCGTCATCTGCCAGGTATCAAGGAAATCGAGGTACCCGGCGCGGACGGGGCGGCGTAGCGTGTGGGATCGTGCCGCCTAGGTCGGTGGCGCGCCTGTTCCGGCAGGCGGCGGCGCCGTCCACGGGAACCGGCGCACCCAGTGCCACGGCGTCCGGCGGGCGCGACATCGACGCGCGTCGTCATCTCAACACGACCGGCAAGCAACGGGGAGGAACCGGTGGCGGGATCGACTCCACCCCCGGTGCAGGGCAACGCGCCCGCCCCGCTGAACGCCACGGACCCGCGCCGGCTGGGCAACTACCAGATCGTCGGCCGGCTCGGCCAAGGCGGAATGGGCACCGTCTTCCTTGGTCGCGGCGCAGACGGCGTGGCTGTCGCCATCAAGGTGATCAAGCCTGAGCTGGCCGCCGCGCCGGAGTTTCGCAGCCGGTTCCGCCGCGAGGCCGAAAGTGCCCGCCGGGTTCGGCGGTTCACCACCGCCGCGGTCCTCGACGCCGACCCCGACGGCCCGTCGCCCTACCTGGTGACGGAGTACGTCGAGGGCCCGACGCTGTCGAAGATGGTCGCGCGCCGCGGCCCGATGCGCCCGGCCGACCTGGAGCAGCTGGCGCTGTCGGTGGCGACCGCGCTGTCGGCGATCCACGCCGCGGGCATCGTGCACCGCGACCTGACCCCGGCGAACGTGCTGCTCTCCCCGGTCGGCCCGAAGGTGATCGACTTCGGGCTGGCGCGCGACTTCGAGGGATCCGGCGAGTTCAGCCGCACCACGAAGCACGCCATCGGCACCCCGGGATACATGGCGCCCGAGCAGATCCTGGACTCCCCGGTCACCTCCGCGGCGGATGTGTTCGCCTGGGGGGCCATCACCGTCTTCGCCGCCACGGGCCGGCCGCCGTTCGGCGAGGGCCGGATCGAGGCGCTGCTCTACCGGATCCTCTACGAGCCCGCGAACATCACCGGCGTCCCCGCTGAGCTCGCCGGGCTCGTCGACGCGGCGCTGCGCAAGGAGCCCGAGCGGCGCCCCACCGCCGAGGCCCTGCGGATGGCGCTGATGAGCGGCACCAGCCTGCCGGCGGACCCGGGCAGCGCGGCCCAGCCGACGCCGCCCGAAGGCCGGGGCGGCAAGGACGGCGGGCGGCGGCGGCGGTTCGGCCGCGGCCGCCCCTCAGGCACCGGCGACGCCCCCGTCAGCGGCGGCGCGCCCGGCTCGGGGTCGCGGGCGGCCGCCACCGGCCTGCTCACCCCGCCGCCGGGAGCTCCCCGGGCGGCGACGACCGCCTCCGGCGCCCCGCCGGCGCCGACCACGCCAGGCTCGCGCGCCCCCGGCGCCCCGATTCCAGGCACGCCGGCTCCGGGGCCAGCGCGCGGGCCGGCCCCCGGCCCGCCGCTGCCGCCGCCCCCACGCCCGCCGGCACCTGGTTCGATGGCGTCGGGCTCCCCCACGCCGGCGTCCGAGCAGGCCCCCTTCCGCCCCTGGTCCACGCCACCATCCGGTCCGGCGGGGCCGACGGTCAGCCGCCAGGCGCCCCCGTCCCGGCCGGACCTGCCGGTGCCGGAGAGCCGGAACGGGGCCCGCGGATCCGGCCGGCGCCGGGTGGCCCTGGTCGTCGCCGGGCTGGTGGTACTCGGCGCCGTCGCCGTCGGCGTCCCGCTGGCGCTGTCCGGCGGCGGTGGCGGCGGGAACGGCGACGTGTCGGCGGCGCGCCGGGCCGAGCTGTCCACCGCGCTGGCCCAGCAGGCCGACGCCCTGCGCGCGAGCGACCCGGAGCGGGCCGCGCGGCTCAGCCTCGCCGCCTACCGGATCGAGCCGACGGCCGACGCCGAGCGGGCGATGGTCGCCTCGTTCGCCGCGGCCTCCTGGGTCGACCTGCCGGGCACCGCCGCGGCCTACACCGGCGGCGCGCTGTCGGCCGACGGCCGGTTCGCCGCGGCCACCGACACCAACGGCCACCTGCGGCTGTGGGACCTGTCCAGTCCGGCGAGCCCGACCCAGGTCGCCGACGTCGCGCTGCCGGCGGGCAGTGGCACGCCGGACGCGGCCGGCCCGCTGTTCCTGCCCGACGCCGGCCTGGTGACCGCCGGGGCGGTCGGCCACACCTGGACGCTCGGCGACCCGGGCGCCCCCACGGTGGTCGGCGACATCCCCGGGCAGGTCAGTCAGCCGCTACAGCTGTCGGTGTCCGGCGACGGGAAGCTGCTGGCCATCGCCAACCGGGGCCAGGACATCGAGATCTGGAACCTGTCCAACCCGGCCGCGCCGACCCACGTCGGCTATCGGCGCATCCCGGGCATCGTCACCGACATCGCGATCAGCCCGGACGCGCGGATGCTCGCGGTCGCCGAGGTAGACGGCACGGCCACCCTGTTCGACATCACCAACCCGGCCGATCCGGTCGAGCGAGGGCAGACCGCGGGCCAGAGCCAACAGGTGAACGCCGTCGCCTTCCTCCCCGACAGCAAGCGGCTGGTCACCGGTGGCGATGACGGGACGGTCCGGGTCTGGGACCTGGCCGACCCCGCCAGCCCCAAGCAGGTCAACGAGCTGCGTGGCCGCGGTTCCGCCGTGGTCGACGTCGTGCCCGTCGGGTCCGGCTACCTGGCGAGCGCCGAGGCGGACGGCACGCTGCTCGGCTGGGACCTCGCATCCCCGTCCCCCGCCGGGTTCACGCTCGACAGCGAGAAGGCGCGCCGTGACCTGGCCGCGGACGGGACCGGGACGCGGCTGCTCAGCGTGCCCGAGGAGGATGCCGGCACGCCGGCGGTCGGGACGACCGACCCGGCGCAGCTCGTGGCCGTCGCCTGCCAGAACCCGGCGAACCGGATCGACGAGCAGGAGTGGAACGACCGCGTCACCGACCTCGCCTACCAGGACCCCTGCGCGGGCTGAGGGAGCGTGTGCGGCAGGTGGCGAATACCCGACAACGGCGGGACCAGGATCTCGTCGGCCGCTGAAGTGGGAGTAGGAAGGCCCGTCCAAGGGCCGCGGCGCCGGCGAGGGCGCCTGAGGGTGTTACTCACTCAATAAGGACGGCTGACCAGGAATCGCGGGCGACGCTCGGCACACGAGGGGCACGGGCGCGTTCCGGGGAAGCACGGCAGGAAGCACAGGGGATAGCCATGGGCTACCAGCTCGGCATCGACGTCGGGGCGGCCAACACCGTCGTCGCCGTCTCCGACGGTGACTGGCCGCAGATACTCACAATCGCGGGAGGCCCGTCGATACCGACGGTTCTGTACTTCCCGACGTCCGGGACGGTCATGTTCGGCCGCGCCGCGGCGCGGCGCGCGCTGGCCGACCCGGCGCGTTCCGCGGAAGCCTTCATGCGCCGGATCGGTGACTCGAGCCCCATCATGGTCGGCGGCGGGGCATACGCCCCGGAGGGCCTGCTGACCCGGTTCCTGGAGCGAGTGATCGCGGCCGCGGCGGAGGCCCGCGGCGCCAAGCCCGACCAGGTCGTCGTCACCCATCCGACGAGCTGGAACTCCCGGCGCCGGGAGCTGTTCACCGAGGCGCTCGACCGGCTGGACACGCTCGACATCCCGGTCGTCGCGGCACCCGCCGCCGAGGCGCTCGGCGCGGTGCTGTCGAGGCGCGCGACCAGCAGGACCCCTGGCCGCCCGGCCGACCTGATCGCCGTGTACGACCTCGGCGCCGGTTCGTGCGAGGCGGCCGTGCTCTCGGTCACCGACTACGGCGCCGACGTCGTCGGCTCGCCGACCGGGTTCGCCCACACCGGCGGCCTCGACCTCGACACCGTCCTGCTCGAGCACGTGCTGTCGGCGGCCGGGCAGAACCCGGCAACGCTCGACCGCTCCGACCAGGCGACGGCGACCGCGCTCGGCCGGCTGCGCGCCGAGGTGATCGCCGCCAAGGAGACGCTGGCCGCCGACGACGAGGCGTCCATCCCGGTCACGCTGCCCGGAGTGTTCACCTGGGTGACGCTGCGCCGCGACGAGCTGGAGCGGCTGGTCACCCCGGCCGTCGAGGACAGCGTGCGGGCGCTGACCCGCACCGTGCGCTCGGTGCCGGCGACGGCCGAGCAGCTGTCGGCGGTGCTGCTCTACGGCGGCCTCACCCGGATGCCGCTGGTCGGCCGGCTGGTCCGGGCCGGGCTGCCCGGCGCCGGGCGCTACGAGCAGCCTCCGGCCGAGGATCTCGCGCTCGGCGCCGCGCTGCTCGCGGCCGGGATGGCCGAGCAGGCGGCGCTGGCGGCCGGCGGCCCCGCGACCGCGCTGATCGGCCCGACGACCTCCCAGCCACCGGAGGCGGGGTCCTTCCCTGGTGTGTCGTTGCCGCCCTCGGGCCCGTACCCCGGCGCGCCGTCGGCGGCGGGCGGCGCGTACGCCGGGCCGCCGTCGTACGCCGGCGGGGCGCCCATGGGCGCCGCGGGGTCGGGCGACGGCGAGGCGACCGCGCTGGTCACCGCGGCCTACCAGGGGTTCCCGGCGGCCACCACCGGCGGGCCGCGCCCCACGGGTGACGCGCCGATGAGCGCCCATCAGACGGCCTACGCGTGGGGCGCGGGCGGCGCGGCCGGCGCCGGCAGAGAGGGCCAGCACGGGGCCGGCGGGGCCGGCGGCGGGCCAGCGCCCGGCGGCCGGCGGCGGGACAGCGGGGGTCGGCGCCCGGGCGCGGTCGCGTCGCTGCGCACCCGCGGCGGAATCGCCGCCGCGGTCGCGGCGGTGGTGTTCGTGGCTGGCGGCGCGGCGCTCGGGCTGACGCTGACGAACTCAAGCGACGACAACAAGATCATAACGGCGGAGCCGACGGTCGCGCCCACCGTGACCGCGTCGTCCGGTCCGCCGACGACGCCGACTCCCGACCCGGCTCGCAACCTGGTCCGGGTGGCGGACTCGGACGAGGTCGCGCCGATCAGCCAGCGCGCGTTCACCGACTTCCGCCAGCAGGAGAAGAACGTGTCGGTCTCGTTCGACCCGAACGTGACCGACACCGACCAGGCCTTCGGCAAGCTGTGCTCCGGCGAGGTCGCGATCGCGGGCGCGTCCTACGAGCTGGACCCGAAGTTCGCCGCCGACCCGGCCTGCAAGGACGAGGTGGTCGCCTTTGAGATCGCGCACCACACCCTGCCGATCATCGTGAACCCGGCGAACACCTGGGTGGGCTGCATGAACCTCGACACCTTGAAGAAGGTGTGGGGGGCGGGCTCGACCGTCACCAAGTGGAGCGACATCAACAAGTCGTGGCCAAACGAGCCGATCAACTTTGTTGGGCCGAAGCCCGACAGCGTGCAGGCGCAGGTGTTCAACTCCAACATCAGCGGCTCCAAGGACCAGGGCCGGACCTACACCCCGAAGGACCTGGGTGGCATCGCGCAGACCGTGGCGAACGACCCCAACGCGTTCGGATTCCTCGACTTCCCGACATACCAGACCTTCGGCGACCAGCTGAAGGGCCTGCTCGTCGACGGCGGCGAGGGCTGCACCCCGCCGAACGCCATCACGGCCGGCACCGGAGCCTACGTCCCGCTCTGCAAGCCGCTGTTCGTGTACGCCCGCCTCGACGCGCTGCATGACCCGGCCACCGTCGCGTACCTGCGCTACTACCTGCAGAACGCACAGACGATCACGCAGCAGACCGGCTACGTCGGCCGTTCCGACAAGACGACGCAGGACAACCTCGCCCGCCTCGACGATCTCTCCCAGGGCGTGGGACCCGTGACCGCCTGACAAGGACCGACTGACAAGGACCGGCTGACGAGGACTGACTGACGGAGGCGGCTGGTTCCTGACCAGCCGCCTCCGGCCTTTCGGGGAGCCGGCGGGCGGCCAGCCCGGGCTCAGTCCGGTTCGGCGCGCTGGGCGGCCGGCTCGGCGTAGGCGGCGAGGATCGCGTCGGCGGCGAGGCTCGGGGTCAGCGCGCCGTCGCGGACCCGGCGCTCCAGGTCGGGCGCGAGCGCGCGGACCGCCGGGTGGGCCCGCAGGTCGGCCAGCAGCCGGTCGTGCACCATCGCCCACGTCCAGTCGACCTGCTGGCGACGCCGCCTGGCCGCGAGCAGCCCGGCGGCGTCGAGCAGGTCCTGGTGGGCGACGACCTGCGCCCACACCTCGTCCAGGCCCTTCTTCTCCATCGCGGAGCAGGTCAGGACCGGGGCGCGCCAGCCGTCGTCGGGGGCGCGCAGCATCCGCAGCGCGCCGGCGAGCTCGCGGGCGGCCCGCTGCGCGTCGATCTCGTGCGGACCGTCGGCCTTGTTCACCGCGATCACGTCGGCGAGCTCGAGCACGCCCTTCTTGATGCCCTGCAGCTGGTCGCCGGTGCGCGCCAGCGTCAGGAACAGGAACGTGTCGACCATGTCGGCCACCGTCGTCTCCGACTGGCCGACACCGACCGTCTCCACGAGCACAACGTCGTAGCCGGCGGCCTCCATGATGACGATCGCCTCACGGGTGGCCTTCGCGACGCCGCCGAGCGTGCCGGCCGTCGGCGACGGCCGGATGAACGCGTCCGGGTCCGCGGACAGCGCCGCCATCCGCGTCTTGTCGCCGAGGATGCTGCCGCCGGTGCGGGTCGACGACGGGTCGACGGCGAGCACCGCGACCCGGTGGCCCGCGGCGGTCAGCATCGAGCCGAGCGCGTCGATGAACGTCGACTTGCCCACGCCGGGGACACCCGTGATCCCGATGCGACGGGCCTTGCCGGTGTGCGGCAGCAACTTCACCAGCAGCCGCTGCGCCGCCTCCCGGTGGTCGGCCCGGCTCGACTCGACCAGAGTGATCGCCCGCGCGACCATCGTCCGGTTGTTCGCGAGCACCCCGTCGGCGTAGGCGTCGACGTCGACGGGGCGGCGGGCCGAGGCCGGCTGGGGGCCGGGCACGGGCCGCGGCACGGGAGCGCGGGCCTCGGTCGTCTCGGAGTCGGTCACCCGGTCAGGCCGCGCCGGCGTCCTCGGCCGCGTCGACGTCCCCGGTCGGGTCGCCCAGGTCGTGGCCGAGCTGGGTGGCGAGGATGGCGAGGACCTCGACGGCGGACTGCGCGACGCTCGTGCCCGGCGGGAAGATCGCCGCGGCGCCGGCGGCGCGCAGCGCGTCGTAGTCCTGGGGCGGGATGACGCCGCCGCAGGTCACCAGGATGTCGGCGCGGTCGAGCCCTGCCAGCTCGGCCCGCAGCTCCGGCACCAGCGTCAGGTGGCCGGCGGCCAGCGACGAGACGCCGATGACCTGTACGTCCGCCTCGACCGCCTGCCGGGCGACCTCGGCCGGCGTCTGGAACAGCGGGCCGACGTCCACGTCGAAGCCGAGGTCGGCGTAGCCGGAGGCGACGACCTTCTGCCCCCGGTCGTGGCCGTCCTGGCCCATCTTGGCGATCAGGATGCGGGGACGACGACCCTCCGCCTGCTCGAACGCGGCGGCCAACGCGCGCGCCCGGCCGATCTCGGGCGACGGCCCGGCCTCGTCGCGGTACACGCCGGAAATCGTACGGATCTGCGCCGCGTGCCGTCCGTGGACCTTCTCCAGCGCGTCGGAGATCTCGCCCACGGTCGCCTTCGCGCGGGCGGCGTCGACCGCGAGCTTGAGCAGGTTGCCGTCCAGCCCACTGGCGCGGGTGCCGGCCTGCGCCTCGTCGGCGGCGCGGGTGAGCGCGGCCAGGGCCGCCTCGACGGCGGCCGGGTCGCGGTCGGCCCGCAGCTGGCGCAGCTTGGCGAGCTGCTCGGCGCGCACCGCGGAGTTGTCCACCTTGAGGACCTCGATGTCCTCCTCGCCGGTGAGGCGGTACTTGTTGACGCCGACGAGCGGCTGGCGGCCCGAGTCGATGCGGGCCTGGGTGCGGGCCGCGACCTCCTCGATCCGCAGTTTCGGGATGCCGGCGTCGATCGCCGCCGCCATGCCGCCGCGCTCCTCGACCTCGGCGATGTGGCCCCACGCCTTGCGGGCCAGGTCGTAGGTGAGCCGCTCGACGTAGTAGGAGCCGCCCCACGGGTCGATCACCCGGGTGGTGCCGGACTCCTGCTGCAGCAGCAGCTGGGTGTTGCGGGCGATGCGGGCGGAGAAGTCGGTCGGCAGCGCCAGTGCCTCGTCCAGGGCGTTGGTGTGCAGCGACTGGGTGTGGCCCTGGGTGGCCGCCATCGCCTCGACGCAGGTGCGGGCGACGTTGTTGAAGACGTCCTGGGCGGTCAGCGACCAGCCGGAGGTCTGCGAGTGCGTCCGCAGCGACAGCGACTTGTCGCTCTTCGGGCCGAACTGCTGCACCAGCCGCGCCCAGAGCAGGCGCGCGGCCCGCATCTTGGCGACCTCCATGAAGAAGTTCATCCCGATGGCCCAGAAGAACGACAGGCGCGGGGCGAACGCGTCGATGTCGAGGCCAGCGGCGAGGCCGGCCCGGATGTACTCCACGCCGTCGGCGAGCGTGTAGGCGAGCTCCAGGTCCGCGCTCGCGCCCGCCTCCTGCATGTGGTAGCCGGAGATGGAGATCGAGTTGAACTTCGGCATCTTCTGCGAGCTGTACGCGAAGATGTCCGAAATGATCTGCATCGACGGCTTCGGCGGGTAGATGTACGTATTGCGGACCATGAACTCTTTGAGGATGTCGTTCTGGATGGTCCCGGCGAGCTGCTCCGGGGCGACACCCTGCTCCTCGGCCGCGACGATGTAGAGCGCGAGGATCGGCAGCACCGCGCCGTTCATCGTCATCGACACGCTCATCTTGTCCAGCGGGATGCCGTCGAACAGCTGGCGCATGTCGTAGATCGAGTCGATCGCGACGCCCGCCATGCCGACGTCACCGGTGACCCGCGGGTGGTCGGAGTCGTAGCCCCGGTGCGTCGGCAGGTCGAACGCGACCGACAGGCCCTTCTGACCGGCGGCCAGGTTACGCCGGTAGAAGGCGTTCGAGTCGGCCGCCGTCGAGAAGCCGGCGTACTGGCGGATCGTCCACGGCTGGGTAACGTACATCGGCGCGTACGGCCCGCGCAGGAACGGCGCGATCCCCGGGTAGGTGCCCAGGAAGTCGAGGCCCGCGGTGTCCGCCGCGGTGTAGAGCGGCTTGACCTCGATGCCCTCCGGGGTGTCCCAGGTCAGCGCGTCGACGTCCTTTCCGGTCGCCGCCTCGACGGCCGCGCGCCACTGAGCTTCCTGCTCCGCGAGAGCGGCGCTGTCCGCCTCCTGGTGCGCGAGAGCGGCGCTGTCAGCGCCGGACGCAGGTGCCGCGAGGCCGAGCTCGACGCCGGAGAAGTCGGGAATCAGGTCCTTGCTGGGCATCAGGCGACCTCGGCCTTCGCTAGTGCGGTGCGCAGGACGTCGACGGCGTCGCAGCCGGTGAAGACGTAGCCCTCGACCCCGGCCGCCGCGTCCGAGTCCGCCCGCTCCCCCGGCTTGCCGGCGAGCCAGACGTGGGTGGCGCCCGCGGCCCTGAGAGCGGCGGCGACGGGCGCGGCGCCGGCCGCGTACACCTTGTCCGACGAGCACAGGCAGGCGACCTTCGCCCCCGAGGCGGCGAACGCGGCGGCGATCGCCGCCGGGTCGTCGCCGGGACCCGCGTTCGGGGTGTCGAACCCACCGGCCTGGAAGAGGTTCGCGGCGAAGGTCGCCCGGGGGGTGAAGGTCGCGAGCGACCCGATCGTCGCGAGGAAGGCCACCGGCCGGGCGCCGGTCGCCGCCAGGTGCGCGTCGGAGCGGGCGCGCAGGTCCTCGTAGTCCTCATCGTAGTGCCGGACCGGCAGCCCGCCGGTCAGGCCCGGCGCCGGCGCCGGGGCCCGCGCGGGCAGCGTCTCCGCGACGTTCGGGAACTCGCTGACGCCGGTCAGCGGCGCGCGGCGCAGCGCCAGGTCCTCCCGGCGGCGCGCCCAGGTCGCGTCGACCCGCTCGCCGACCAGCCCGCTCGCCAGCGCCGCGGCCATCCCGCCGGCGCGCTCGATCTCGGTGAAGAACGCCCAGGCCGCCTCGGCGAGCTCGGCCGTCAGCGCCTCGACGTACCAGGAGCCGCCGGCCGGGTCGATCACCCGGGTCAGGCTGGACTCGTCCTGCAGCAGCGCCTGGATGTTGCGGGCGAGCCTGCGGGAGGTGTCGTCCGGCAGGCCGAGGCGGGCGTCGAACGGCAGCACGGTGATCGCGTCGGCGCCGCCGACGCCGGCGGCGAACGCGGCGATCGTGGTGCGCAGCAGGTTCACGTACGGGTCGCGCCGCGTCATCATCGCCGCCGAGGTGACGGCGTGCTGGCGCTGCGCCCGGTCGGGCTCGGCCGCGCCGCAGACCTCGGCGACCCGGGCCCACAGCAGCCGGGCGGCCCGCAGCTTCGCGATCGTCGAGAACTGGTTCGCGGTCGCGGCGTAGCGGAACTCCAGCTGACCGAGCGCCCCGGCGACGTCGAAGCCCGAGCCGGTGAGCGCGCGCAGATAGGCCACGCCGGTGGCCAGGGACGCGCCCAGTTCCTCCGCGTCGCTGCCGCCGGCGTCGTTGTACGGCGTCGCGTCGACGACGAACGTCCGGACTCCCGGATAGCTGGCGGCGACCCGCTCGGCCAGGCGCGCCGCCTCGTCCAGATGGGCCGTGACCGTGTCGCCGGCGGCGCCCGTGCGGGCGACGAAACCGAGCGGGTCCGCGCCGAGCGTCCCCACCAGCTCCGACGGGGCCACCCCCCGGGCCGCCGCGAGCGCGAGCAGCACGTCGGACGCGGCGGTCGTCGTGACGGCGTCGCCGCCGGTGTCGAGCACGACCGGCGCGAGGTCCAGGTAGACGTCGCGCAGCACGTCCGGCAACGTCTCGACGGCGATGCCGCCCGCCGGGGCGAGGCGCAGCCACAGCGAGGTCGCGCCGCCCTCCAGGTCCGCGAGCGCGGCCTCGGCGGTGGTCTTCGCGTCCGGGTGGGTGTGCTGGGCACGCACGTCCCAGCCGCCGACCGCGCCCGCCGCGCGCCGCCCACGGACGAACGGAGCGTGACCAGGTACGCCGGAGTCGACGGGCGCGCCGTCGGCCGCGGTGTACAGCGGCCTGATCGCGAAACCGTCGTAGGTCGCGGTCGCGAGCAGCGCCTCGACGTCGGCCGGATCGGCCTGCTCACCGGCCGCTCCGGACTTACGTAGCACCGCGAGCACCAGCTTCTGCCAGGCCTCGCGCGACGCCTGCGGGAACAGCGCGGCCAGCTCCAACTCGGCCGGGGGAACGGTCATGACCGGATCGTAGAGTCCCAGGCCCCAAGGAACCCGGATTGTACTCTCAGTCACAACCGCTTGCGAAGAAAGCCGGATCCCACGGCCCCAGAACGGCTCGTCCCAGCGCCACCGAAGGCCCCGACCCGGACCCGGATCGGGAACCGGACCGGGGCCAGGACCAAGGCCGGACCAGGCCAAGACCGGAGCCGGGCCAAGCTTCTCGGCCGCTGTCCGGCCTTATACATCGACTACCTCGACACGATCCGATACCTCGACAGATCCGACTCGGCGGACCAGTCCCGATCGCTACTGTCCCAACGCCTCGCCGCCCAGATCCTGATCGAATCGAGTCATGGTTCCTGGGGCCGCCGGGCCGTCCCCTCATGGATTGCGGTGCCAAACAGGCCGATATCCGCCACCAGAGGCCATGGCCAGATCCCATGCGTAGACGAGGGGAGATGCCGGCCCTCGTCTAGGCCGCTCGTCGGTTCAGGGCGCCGCGGACATCCGCGATCACTTCCGACGGCCGTTCCAGAACATCGGACCAGGTGACGCGCACAATCGTCCAATCAAGGCCACTGAGAGCGTTCTGGCGCTTTCGATCGCGGAAGACTGGTTCGACCCGGTCGAGTGCCCCAATTCCGGCATTCGCCCCGCCACGTGGGACACCACCATGGATCACACCGCCGTGGAAGCGCGCACCGTCGGCCTCCACCGCCACCCGACGGCTCGGGTAGGCGAGGTCGATTCTCGCGACCGGAACGCCAGCCTTGTCACATACCAGCCATTGCAACTGCTCCGGCGGAAGGCCGCCGCTCACGAGAACCAGACGCGTGCGGGTTTCCAGCACGGACTCGGACCGTCCGTCAGCCAGGGACCACCACTGTTCCGCCCGGCTGCGACCCGGTCGACCCGCCGCGGCGGCTCGGACCACGTCGAGTCCGTCCAGACAGCCGGACCGCAGGGCCGCGTCCATGAAGCTGACCGCCTCGCCTCGATCCGCGCAGCCGAGAACGAGGTCGGCCAGCGTGCGGACCGGTGCCGTCACCGGCAGGCCGCACGCCGTAGCGACCTCATCCGCGCGAAGCACGGCGAACCCGATACGGACACCCCGTGCCGGGTGGATCGCGCCACGTCGAGCGACCAGCAGGTGAACCGGCTCGTCAGCGGTCAGCGGCGGCAGGGCATGGGAACAAAGCCCGAGAAGCCGAGCCGCCGTGATCCCGCCAATGACGGCGCCCGGTCGTCCGGCAGGGGCGGCCTGGGCCCTGGCCCGCAGGTCGCCCTCGCTGTCCGCCGCCCCGGCGGCCGCGCGGATCACGTAACTGCCACGGCAGGGTGAATACCACCAGCCACGCGCGACGAACTGTCGGATCTGTTCCCGGGTCAGGCCGGCTTCCAGGGCCTGCCGGTAAGTGATCGCGCCGTTCTGGGCGCGGGCCACCCGTCCCGCGAGCAGCATCTCGGCGGTGGCCGGGTAGAAGGAAGATCGGCGACGCACCGCGCCACGGTCCCCTGAGCGCACCGCGTTGTCGAGCCCGAGCCCACCAGCCTGTGGACAACCTGGCCCCGGCACCGCGCCCTTCGTGACACTGGGCCGGGCCGCGGCCTCCTGGGCCACCGCTAGATCTTGAGGTACCACCCACATCCAAGGATCAGGCCGACTCGGAGGTCGAGGCTCGACCGGAGCTGGGCCAGGTTGGCGGCGTCTGGTCAAAGCACACGACGGACCGCCGCCAACGCTGCGGCGCCTCGCACCCCGAGCCAGAAGATCGGCGCATGACCTGTAGTGGCGGATACCTGCCCATTCGGCACCAGAGGCCATGGGCGGACGGCCCGGCCCCAGAGGCCCTGACTCAATCGGACGTTCTGAAGTGATGCCGAACGTCCGGGCGACCCGAACCGACGAGCGGCCCGGACAGGGCGGAGGCCTGCCCGGCTCCGCTACGCATGAGATCTGGGCATGGCTTCTGGTGGCGGATGCTGGCCTATTCGGCACCAGATCTCATGGGGGACGGCCTGAAAGTCCAGAGGCCATGACTCAATTTGATCATGATCTGGTCCGCGAGGTGCTGGGGCAGGGACGATCGGGGCGGTCCGCCGCGTCGGATCGCGTCGAGGCGTGGAAGCCGGGCGGTGCCCGGGACGCTCGACGAGGCGGCCCAGGCGCGGAGACGTTCAGGCGCGGAGACAGTTGAGGCACCTAGATCGTCCAGGCATGGAGGCGGTGGCGGCACGGACCGGGCGGGAAGGGGCGCTCCCCCGACCGGTCAGGACGCTACGCGCGTGTCAGGCGGGTTTGCGCCAGACGGAGACGTGGGCGGGGCTGGTGCTGGTGAAGGGGGTGGCGGCCCAGTCCGCGTGCCGGGACGCGCGGGTGAGGCCGGCGAGCGCGGCCATCAGGTCGAGTTCGGCGGGAAAGGCGTAGCGGAGGTTGACCGGGTAGGACTCGATGCCACGGGGACCAACGACGATGTGGTTGCCACGGACCGTCTGGGAGTTGCGGTCGTGCACGGTGGCGATCAGCTTGGACTCGTCGCCGGCGATTGCCTCCACGCCGAACCGCGTGCCGTTCGGGAAGAGACACTGGTCAGGGACGAAGGCGCGCATCGCGAAGGCGCCACCGGGCGCTAGGGCACCGGCGACCGCGGCGAAGCACCTCACTTGTTCCTCCTGCGAGGGCAGCGCGAAGAACGTGTTGAAGACGACGTAGATGAGCTGGAAACCGCCAAAGGGTCCGGCCGCCTCAGCCAGAACGACAGGGTCGCCGAAGTCGCCGATCGTCACGGAAATGTCCGTTCCACCTGGCTTTGACCACAGACGGCCCACCATCCGCTCGGACGCGTCAATGCCGACGACCTTCACCCCGGCGGCCGCCAGCGGAAGGGCGGCGCGGCCCGTGCCGATTCCCAGCTCCAGCGCCGGGCCGTCCCCGGCCAGCCCGGCGAGCATCTCGACGGCGGCCGGCATCGCCGGCTCCAGGTCGTCATACCAATCGTCATAGACGTCCGCGAGCCGGTCCCCGTATTCGGCGGGGTCCCATCCACCGGGCAATTCGGCCATGCCGGCAAGCCTGCCAGCGGCCCCGGCGGCCCGCACCCCATTTTCGGCCGGCTTCCCGCGCCACCGAGGATCGCCTGACCAAGGGCCGCGTGGAAGTCCTCCTCGGCCGGATCACACCGGCGCGGATCCACGGGCGCGGACGAGTTCGGCTGCCCCGGTCGTTCGTCAGCGCGGCGAGCAGGCCGCCGCGGCGCCGGTCCGGCGCGGCCCCGGACCGGGCCCGGACCGGGGAGGCCCGGTCCGGGGAGGCCCGGTCCGGGGACGCCCGGTCCGGGGACATGGATCAGGCTTGCCCCGGGGTCAGCCAGCCACCCCGGCGCGGCGCAGCGCGAGGCGGGCGGCGTGGTAGCCGGACATGCCGTGGGTACCGGCGCCGGGCGGGGTGGAGGAGGAGCAGAGGTAGACGCCGGGCAGCGGGGTGGCCCAGGGATGGCGGGACAGGACGGGCCGGGCGACGAGCTGGCGCAGGTCGGCGGTGCCGCCGCCGATGTCGCCGCCGATCTCGTTGGCGTTGTGCGCCTCCAGCGCCGCCGGGCCCATGGTGTGGCGGGCGAGGATCCGGTCGCGGAAGCCGGGGGCGAAGCGCTCGACCTGGGCCTCGATCGCCGCGGTCATGTCCACGGTCGAGCCGAGCGGGACGTGGCAGTATGCCCAGCCGGTGTGCCTGCCCTCCGGCGCCCGGGTCGGGTCGGCGGCCGTGGCCTGGACGAACAGGACGAACGGGCGCTCCGGGTGCCGGCCGCGGGCCACGGCGCGCTCGGCGGCGGCGACCTCGGCGAGGGTGCCACCCAGGTGCACCGTCCCGGCGCTGGCCACCGCCTCGTCCCGCCACGGCACCGGGCCGTCGAGCGCCCAGTCGACCTTGAACACCCCCGGGCCGTACCGGTAGCGCGCGAGCGCGGCGCGGTAGCGCGCCGGCAGCTCGTCGCCGGCGATCCGCAGTACCTGGCGGGGGGTGAGGTCGAGCAGCACCGCCCGCGCCGGTGGCAGCTCCCGCAGGCTCGTCACCGGGTGGCCGGTGACGAGCTCGCCGCCGAGCGCCCGCAGCCGGGCGACGAGCGCGTCGGCCAGCGACTGCGAGCCGCCGACGGCGACCGGCCAGCCGACCTGGTGGGCGCTCACGCCCAGGAGCAGGCCGTACGCCGCGGTCATCGGCTGGCCCAGGTCGAGCATCGAGTGCGCGGCGAGGCCGCCGAGCAGCGCCCTGGCCGCGTCGCCGCGCAGCGCCACCCCGGCGAGCGCCGTCGCCGGCCACACGCCGACCACGCCGAACCGGGCCAGCGCGAACGGCGCCGCCGGCGGCAGGTCCAGCAGCGACAGCACCCCGTCGGTCAGCCGCGGCCCGGCCGCCACGAGCGGACCGAGCAGCCTCGCCCACCCGGCCGGGTCGGCGGCCAGCCGCCCGCCGCCGGCCACGGCGCCGAGCCCGGCGGCCGTCGCGGCGACGTCGCGCCGCAGGAGCGCGGCCGCCCGGCCGTCGAGCGGATGGGCGAGCGGAACCGGCGGGTGGGCCCACCGGACCGGCGGGCCGGCCTGGCCGGCCGGACCGGCCAGCCCGCCGGGGCCGGCCTGGCCGCCCGCGGCGGCCCCGGGCGCGTCCGCCCCGGCCGCGTCCGCGCCGTAGGCACGCAGCGCCGGCGACGCGGCGGCCAGCGCCAGGACCGTGGCGCAGACGTCATGCCGGAAGCCGGGAAGGGTCAGCTCCTCCGTGCGCAGCCCGCCGCCGGGCTGGCTGGCGGCCTCCAGGACGAGAACCCGCCACCCGGCCTCCGCGAGCGTCACCGCCGCCGCCAGGCCGTTGGGTCCCGCGCCCACGACGACCGCGTCGACGTCCACCGGCCGGTCCCCCGCCCGTGTTCCGTCACCCTGGGCCAGCACGCCCGTCACCTCCGCCGCTCCCGCGGCACACTCTCCCACGCCCCATCCCGGTTCGTTCCAGTGGACGACGCCCTGCCAACGGCCCGAGCCGGGCCCACCCGAGGCGGCACGCCCCGCGCCAGGGCTGGGCCGGGCCGCGTCACCGGCCGGGCCTCGTCACCGAGCGGACAGAGACACCAGAGCGTGATCGTCTTTCGGTAGTCTGCGGGTGTGTCACTGCGCATCGTGCTTGCCGACGACTCCCTGATCGTGCGCGAGGGCGTGCGCGGGATGCTGGACAGCCAGCCCGGTCTCGAGGTCGTCGGGACCTGCGCGGACCTGGACTCCCTGCTGGCCTCGGTGGCGGAGCTCGCTCCGGACGTGGTGGTGACCGACGTGCGGATGCCGCCGACGAACACCGACGAGGGCATTCGCGCCGCCGCGCAGCTGCGGGCCAGCCACCCGGGGGTCGGTGTCGTCGTCCTGTCCCAGTACGCGGACCCCGAGTACGCCCTGAATCTCCTCGAACACGGCAGCGGCGGGCGGGCGTACCTGGTGAAGGACGCGGTCGGCGAGCCGGGACAGCTGGCCGGCGCGGTGCGCGCCGTGGCGGCCGGCCGGTCCGTGGTCGACCCCGCCGTCGTGGAGGCGCTGGTGGCCGCGCGGGCGGCGCCGAAGGCCTCTCCGCTGGCCACGCTCACCGAGCGGGAGCACGCCGTGCTGGCGCAGATCGCGCAGGGCAAGAGCAACGCCGCCGCCGGCGCGGCCCTGTACCTGAGCGAGCGCGCGGTCGAGAAGCACATCAACACCCTGTTCGCCAAGCTGGGCCTCGCGGCGGAGGCGGACACGAACCGCCGGGTCAAGGCGGTCCTCATCTACCTGGCCGAGGACCGCGGCCCCAACCGGCTGGCCGCCCGGTAGGTCTCGCGGCCGGCGTCCCAGGGGGTGCTGGCACCCTCCCGGCGCGGCGGCTGGCTTCCTTGTCCCTGGTCACAGCGGCGCGGACCATGGCCGTATGCGGACACCGGACGCCGACCTCGCCGCCGCGGCCAGCGCCAGCTCGGCCGGCGCGCCCCTCGGGGTGCTCGTCGTCGACGACCAGGCGCTGTTCCGCGAGGTCGCGCGCTACCTGGTCGGGGCGCTGCCTGGCTGGTCCGTGGTCGCCGAGGCGGCCTCCGGCGAGGAGGGCGTCGAGCTCGCCGGGCGGATCCGCCCGGCCCTCGTGCTGATGGATGTGCACCTCCCGGGCATCGACGGGGTCGAGGCGACCCGCAGGATCGTCGCCGGCGACCCGTCGGCCGCCGTGCTGCTGATGTCGTCGTACGGCGTCGAGGATCTTCCGCCCGGCGCCGCCGCGTGCGGCGCCGTCGGCTACGTGCGCAAGGACGAGCTGACCCCACGGACGCTGAGGGGCGCCGTCGCGGGCCACGGCCAGCGCGAGCTCGGCGACCGGTAGGGAGCCCGGCCACCGGGCGCGGGCCCCGCTACCGCTCACGGGCGGCTACTGCTCACGGGCCGGCAGCGGCACGCTGCCGCGCACGCGGGTACCGGCGCCGGGCGACGACTCGACCTGGACGTTTCCCCCGAAGGCGCCCACCCGGTCGCGCATGTTCTCGAACCCGTGGCCAGCGGTCGCCGCCGGGTCGAAGCCGGCGCCGTCGTCGGCCACCTCGAACCGGATCGCGCCGTCCTCGGCGATCACAGTGATCATCACCTCGGCGTCGGCGCCCGCGTGCTTGCCGGCGTTCTGCAGCGCCTCGAGGCAGCAGAAGTAGACAGCGGCCTCCAGGTCAGGCGGGTAGCGGTCCGGGCCTGCCTCGACGAAGCAGTCCAGCGGGCCTCTGGTGGCCGCCGCCCGCAGCGCCGGGGCGAGGCCGTGGTCGCGCAGCAGCGGCGGGTAGATGCCGTGCGCCAGCTCCCGCAGCGCCCCCGCCGCGGAGCGGACGTCCGCGTGCAGGCCGGTCAGGAGCGGGCCGAGAGCCGCCGGGTTGGTCTCGGCGACCTGCGCCGCGAGCCCCACCTTCACCGAGAGGCCTACGAGGTGCTGCTGGGCGCCGTCGTGCAGGTCGCGTTCCAGGCGGCGGCGAGCGGCGTCGGCGGTGGTCACGATGCGTGCCCGGGACGCGACCAGCTCGGCGTTGCGCTCCCGCAGCTGCTCCAGCGACTCCTGCAGGGCGCTGTCGAGCGACAGGTTGTGCAGCGCGAGGCCCACCTGCCGGGCCAGCTCCACCAGCACCCGGTCCTCGGCCGGGGTGAACGGGCCCGCCGACGGCGGCCGGCGCACCACCAGCAGCCCGAGCAGGCGGCCCAGGTGGGTGATCGGGGCGACACGCACCAGCTCGTCGCCGGCCCGCAGGCCGGGCAGCCACATCGCGATCCAGGTGTTGCCGCCGGTCCTGGCGCTGGTGACCACGGCCCACTCGCGGTCGCCGAGCGTCAGCCGGGCGGCGGGCCGCTCGGGCAGGCTGACCATCCGGGCCAGCGTGCCGTCACCACCCGTCCAGATCTCGGCGCCCGCCGGCCCGAGGGTGGCCCGCAACAGCTCGGTGAGCTGCAGAAACAGCTCATCCATGGGGACGGACCTGGTCATCCTGGTGCCGAACGTCGCGAGCAGCCGGTCCGGCGGCAGCGCGGCACCGCGCACCGCGCGGTCCGCGACGCCGGCCAGCCAGGACCGGGCGGGCAGCGCGAGCACCGCGCATACGAAGGCCGCCAGCAGCGAGAGCGTGAGGATCTCCCGCTCGCCGGCGCCGGGCCGGCGCCCGAGCCCGAGCACGAGGGCCAGGTAGACCACGGCCACGCCCACCGCGAGCCCGGCGACGGTGACGCCCTCGACGAAGGCGCGCGGCCCGTACCGGGCCAGCCGGGGATGCGCCCCGGCCGCCATGGCGAACGGCACCAGCACCCAGGCGGCGAGCACCGCCGGCGCGGGGTCGGCCGGAAGATCCAGCAGCAGGCTGCCGGCGCCGACGACCGCCGCGGCGGCGACGGCGACGACCGTGCCCGCCCCGGTCCACAGCAGCGCCCACCTGGTCCTGCTGCCCGTACCCGCCCCGGCCTGGCCGCGTGCCGAGCCGTCGGTCCGAGGGCTGTGCAGGTTGACGAGCACCAGGTGGCAGGCCGCCACATACAGCGCGCCGAGGGCGGCCAGGGCAGCCAGCGCCGGCGCGTACGCCGCCGAGCCCGGCGCGACGACGACGGCGACGGCCGTGGCCCCGGCGGCCAGCAGGCCCGCGAACCCGAGCCGGCCGACGCCCACGAGCGCGCCGTCGGACGGGACGGCCAGCGCGAGCGCCCAGACCGCGACCGCGAAGGCCGCCAGCCGCGGTTCCAGCAGCGCGCCGGCCTGGACGGCGGCGACCACCGCGGCGACCCAGGCGAGCCGGCGCGGCCGGGCGGACCGGGCGACGACGGCGAGCACGGCCCAGCTGGCGATCGAGGCCAGCCCGACCGTGCGCACGGCGTCGTCGAGCGGCTGGTCACCGGCCAGTGGCGGGGCGTCCGCCGTGCCGACGAGGCGCGGCCCGGCGAGCGCCACCGCGAACGCCGCCAGGAGGAGGAGGGTGGGCAGCCACGCCAGCGCTCGCGTGGCAACGCCGGAGAGGCCGCGGGCGACGGGCACGCCGACGGCTGGCGTGGTACTCGGAGTGGGGCCGGTCATCGTCGCTCACTCGGCTCGCAGGACGTCCGGCACGTGCAGGCGGGCCGCGCGCCGGGCCGGAACGGACGCCAGCAGACCCACCGCGAGGACGGCGGTCGGCACGGCGAGCGCCAGCGCGAGCGCCGCGACCGGCGGCACGTAGATCAGCGGAGTGCTCGTCGCGACCGCCCGCCACAGCGCGCGGCCGAGCAGCACGCCGACCGGCACGCCCACGGCCAGGCCGATGGCCCCGATCACGGCGGCCTGGGTCAGCACGATCGCCCGCGCCTGCCACCGGGTCGTGCCCAGCGCGCGCAGCACCGCGACCTCGTGCCGGCGGCGGCGCACCCCGACGAACAGGGCGTGCCCGACCGCGCCGACGGCGAGCACCCCCAGGAAGGCTCCCAGAAAGCGCGGCAGGACGGCGACGCCGCGGAAGCGGTCCTGCGCCTCAAGCGGGAGCTCGTCGCCGACGACGAAGAAGGCGTCGTCGGCGCCGACGGCCTCGTTGAGCCGGTCACGCACGGCGAGCGTGCTGGCCCCGGGCCGCAGCTCGACGCGGACCTCGTGGTACTTGAAGCCGCCGTCGAACAGCGCGTGGTAGCCACTCGCGCTCACCCAGCCGCCCTCGTCGTAGGTGGTGTGCGGGTCCTGGGGAACGAAGGCCAGCCCGGTCAGCCGCATCGGCGTGCCGTCCGCTGGGTCCCGCCCGGCCACGGTGAGGACGTCGCCCACCCTGGCGCCGGTCCGACGCGCGACGCCGGGCGCCAGCACGATCTCGCCCGGCGTGGCCGGCAGCCGGCCGGCGAGCACCTGGACCGACGACGGGCGTCCGGCCACCTCGTCGAGGCTGAACACCGTCACCGGCCGGCGCTCGACCGTCGCGACGCCGACCCGGGTGTCGTTGACCGCGACCACGTCGGGGTCGGCCGCCGCGGCGCGCACGACGTCGTCGGCCGGCCCGAAGTCGCGGTCGTTGAAGCCGACGATGCTCACGACCGCGAAGGTCTGCCCGAACCGGGCGGGGTTGGCCGCCGCGTCGGCGACACCGGCCTGGAACGTCAGCGAGCCCACCACGCCGAGGACGCCGACGACCGCGCCCACCAGCGCCGGCCGGACGGCGGCGCCGGCCCGGCCCGGTTCAAGCGCGAACCGCACGCCCGTCAGCACCGGGACCGGGAGGCCGAGGCGGTAGGCCAGGCGCGCGGCCGCGGATCCGCGCGGCCGGGCCGGCCGGACGCCGCCCACCGACGTGGCGAAGGCCGTCGTGGTCGCCGCGACGGCCACCAGCAGCAGCGTCACGCCCGAGACGGCGAGGATCACCGAAACGTCGAGGTCGACGCCCGGCTCGGGCTCGACCAGCGCCGCGGAGCCGAGCGGGAACAGCGGCGAGACGGCCACCGCCGCGCCCGCCCCGGCGAGCAGCCCGGCGGCCGTGGCCAGGACCGGCCCGGCGGCGGCCGCGACGGTGGCCTGCCGGGTGGTCAGACCGAGCGTGCGCAGCACGCCGAGATCGGCGGTCGCGCCGATCACGAGCCGGACGACGGCCTGCCCGAGCAGGACCACCGCGGCGAGGTAGGCCGCCAGCGCGAAGGCGGCCAGCCCCGCGGCTTCGAACGTCGTGGTCTCGCGGAACTTCCGCTGGTCCTCGACGACGTTGAGGGTCTCGACGGGATGGGTCGCCAGCCGGTCGAGCGCCTCCTGGAACGCGGGTATCCCGGCGGCGCCGGCGCTAAGCCGGACCATGGCGTTCACGATGGCCGCGTCACCGGTGGCGCCGACCAGGTTCTCCCGGTAGGTCTCGGTGAACGCGAAGGTGGTCCCGAGGCCGCCAGGAGAGTCCTGGGGTTCGCGCGTCCACCAGCCGGACCGGACGACACCGACGATCGTGAGCGGCTGGCGCGGGCCCGTGTAGGAGATCGGCTCCTCGTTCAGGGCGGCGGCGTCGGTCGCCGCGGGCGTCGGCAGGAGCGCCGTCACCGTGTCGCCGACCGACAGCCCGGTCGTCTCGACGAAGCGTGGGCTGACGACGGCCTCGTCGGCCCGGGCCGGGTCGGGGAGCCGGCCGGCCAGCACCGCGGGGCGTTCGACCGTCCGCATGGTCTCGTCGTCCATCGCGGGAGACAGAACCTCGATCTCCGGGTGGCCTTCGATGGCATAGCTGCCGGTGAGCAGGATGGTGCCCACCGCCTCCACGCCGGGCAGGCGACGCACGGCCTCCCAGTCGAAGCCGGGCTCGTTCGGCACGGCGGCCACCGTGGCCGGCGACGTGACGGCGAGGATCCGGTCGAGCGCCGAGGCGCCGCGGCGGGCGCCGGCCGCGGCGGTCATGACAGTGCCGGTGGCCAGCGCGACCAGCAGTGCGAGCATGAGCAGGGACAGCCAGCGGCGCCGCAGGTCGAGCCGCAGCCACGCCCAGACCGGCCGCCAGACGCGCGCCACCGGACTACCCCCGACCCGCGTGCGCCCATCCGTGGCCGCCTCCGAAGTTCTGATTGTCATCGTCGCTCACTCGGCTCGCAGGACGTCCGGCACGCGCAGGCGGGCCGCGCGCCGGGCAGGAACGGACGCCAGGACACCCACGGTGACGATCACGGCCGGGACGACGAGCGCGAGAGCGGCCGTCGCGAGGGGCGGCACGTAGATCAGCGGAGTGCTCGTCGCGATCGCCCGCCACAGCGCGCGGCCGAGCAGGACGCCGACCGGCACGCCGACGGCCAGGCCGACGAGCACGATGACGGCGGCCTGGGTCAGCACGATCGCCCGCGACTGCCAGCGGGTGGTGCCCAGGGCGCGCAGCACCGCGACCTCGTGCCGGCGGCGGCGCACCCCGACGAACAGGGCATGCCCGACCGTGCCCACGGCGAGCACACCCAGGAAGGCCCCGAGGAGGCGGGGCAGGGCGGCGATGCCCAAGAAGCGGTTCATCGCGTCGATCGGTAGCTCGTCGGTCAGGACATAAAAGACGTCGCCGGCGCCGGCGGCCTCGTTGAGCCGGTCGCGCACGGCCGGCGCGCTGGCGCCCGGCCGCAGCTCGACGTGGAACTCGTGGTACTTGAAGCCGTCCGGGAACAGCGCGCGATAGCCGGCCGCGCTCACCCAGCCGCCCTGGTTGTAGTCGGTGTGCGAGTCCTGCGGGACGAACGCCAGCCCGGTCACCCGCATCGGCCTGCCGTCCGCCAGGCTCCGCCCGGTGACGGTGACGATGTCGCCCACCCTGGCGCCGGCCCGGCTGGCGACGCCGGGTGCCAGCACGATCTCGCCCGGGGTCGCCGGCAGGCGGCCGGACAGCACCGGGACCGACAGCGGGCGGCCGGTGCCCGGGTCGAGGCTGAACAGCGTCACCGGCCGGCGCTCGACGGTCGCGACGTCGACCAGCGTGTCGTTGACCGCGAGCACGTCGCGGTCGGCGGCCACGAGGCGCCTGATGTCGTCGGCCGGCGCGAAGTCCTCGCCGCCCCAGCCGACGACGCTTCCAACCTCGAAGCTCTGCCCGAATCGGGCGGGGTTGGCCGCCGCGTCGGCGACGCCGCTCTGGAATGTCAGCGAGCCCAGCACGCCGAGGACGCCGACGACCGCGCCGACCAGCGCCGGGCGCACCGCGGCACCGGCCCGGCCCGGTTCGAGCGCGAACCGTAGTCCGGTCAGCACCGGGGCCGGAAGGCCCGCGCGGTAGGCCAGCCGCGCGAACCCCGACCCGCGTGGCCGCGCGGGCCGGATCCCGCGCACCGAGGCGGCGAACGCCGTCGTGGTCGCCGCCACGGCGACCAGCAGCACCGTCACGCCTACCACCGCGGCAAGCACCGCGAGGTCGACGTCGAAGCCCGGCCTGGGCTCGACGTCCGCCGCGGAGCCGATGGGGAACAGCGGCGAGACGGCCGCCGCCGCGACGGCCCCGGCAAGCGCCCCGGCGGTGGTGGCGAGCACGGGGCCGGCCGCGGCCGCGACGGTGGCCTGCCGGGTGGTCAGACCGAGCGTGCGCAGCACGCCGAGGTCGGCGGTCGCGCCGATCACGAACCGGACGACGGCCTGCCCGACCAGGACCACGGCGGCGAGGTAGGCCGCCAGCGCGAACGCGGCCAGCGCGCCGGCCTCGAAGGTGGTGGTGGCCCGGTAGTCCGCCGCCTCCTTGACGATGTCGAAGGCGTCGACCGGGTGTTTCGCCAGCCGGTCGAGCGCGGCCTGGAAGGCCGGTATCCCGGCGGCGCCGTCGCGCAGCCGGACCAGGCCGACCACAAAGGCCTGGTCGCCGGTGCCGACCAGGTTCTCCCGGTAGGCCTCGGTGAACCCGTAGGTGGTCTGGATGCCGCCGAGGTAGGCCGGATCGTCGTGGAACCACCAGAAGGAGCGGACAACGCCGACGATCGTGAGCCGCTGGCGCGGACCAGAGAACGAGACCGAGGCCGGACCGTTGTTGGCCAACATGGCGTCTGTCTCGGCCGGGGTCGGCAGGATCGCGGTCACGGTGTCCCCCACCGACAGCCCTGAGTGCTCAAGGAAGCGTGAGCTGACGACCGCCTCGTCCACCCGGGCCGGGTCCGCGAGCCGGCCGGCCAGGACGACCGGGCGCTCGACCGTCCGGTTGATCTCGGTGTCCATGGGCACGCCGCCGATTTCCACCCCGGGGTGGCCTTCAATGGAAAAGGTGCCGGACGCCAGGAACGTGCCCACGGCCGCCACGCCGGGCAGGCGCCGCGCGGCCTCCCAGTCGAAGCCGGGCCCGCCAGGCCCGCCCGGCACCGGCATCAGCGTGACGGGCAGCGTGACGTCGAGCATCCGGTCGAGGGCGGAGGCGCCGCGGCGGGCGCCGGCCGCGGCGGTCATGACCGTGCCCGTGGCGAGCGCGACCAGCAGCGCGAGCGCGAGCAGGGACAGCCAGCGCCGCCGCAGGTCCAGCCGTAGCCACGCCCAGACCGGGCGCCACAGGCCGGCCACCGGGCCCGTGACGCCACGCGGCCTTGGGCCGGGCGCATTGTCCGCGGCTCGATCGGACCTCTGCTTCGTGGTCATAGCGGTCTCAGTCGACGATCCGGCCGTCGCGCATCGGCACGACGCGCCGCGCGCCGGCCGCGACGTCCGCGGAGTGGGTGATCACGATGATCGTCTGGCCGTCGGCGTGCAGCCGGCGGAACAGCTCGAGGATCTCCAGCCCGCCCTCGCTGTCGAGCGCGCCGGTCGGCTCGTCCGCCAGCAGCAGCGTCGGGGAGTTGACCAGCGCCCGCGCGATCGCCAGCCGCTGGCGCTGGCCACCGGACAGCATGGACGGAAGCTGGTCGGCACGGTCGGCCAGGCCCAGCAGGTCGAGCAGGTCCCGGGCCCTGGACTCGGCGGCGCGCCGGCGCATCCCGCCGATCGACGCCGGCAGGACGATGTTCTGCAGCGCGGACACGCCGTCGATGAGGTTGAAGAACTGGAAGACGATGCCGACGTGGTGCCGCCGGAACCGGGCGAGCCAGTCGGGGTCGCGTTCGCTGATCCGCTCGCCGACGACGTCGACGGTGCCGTCGTCGATGGTTTCCAGGCCCGCGATCACGTTCAGCAGGGTCGACTTGCCGCACCCGGACGGGCCGGTGACGGCGACGAACTCGCCGGCCGCGATGTCCAGGTCGACGCCGCGCAGCGCCCGCACCGGCGCGAGATCGGCATCGAAGGTGCGCCGCACGCCCCGCAGCCGTACGACCGGCGCCGCGTCCCCGCCGCCCACCGCGACCCCCCCGAGATCGGCCGCGGTGGGCGTGCTGGGAACGGCGCCGCCGACAGCGGCGGCGGTACCGGCGCCGGGCTCCGGCCCACCCGCGCCGCCGAGCAGGTCCGTACTGGTCACGTCAGTTCCTTCCCCTGGCCGGCGTGCGCCGGCATTCCTTTCCGCCGGCGACCCGCCGGCGGTTTCCGTTAGCTCGGTTCCTCGGGTGCGACCGCGTCGTCCGAGTGTCGTTGGCCGCGGCGAGACGGCCCGCTGACAGCCGCACGAGGAATGGCCGCGACAGGCTACTCATCGCGCGCTCGGACATCGCTCCGGCCGCGGGCGGGCCACCACCGGCGGCCGCGGCCGGATACCCTCGCGCCCGCCCCGACGACCGGCCTGACGGCGAGCCCAGCCGGGGCGTCCACCGTCCCCACGACCAGGGAATCTCCCACGGGCGCATCGACCGGCGGGGCGCATTCCACCAAGCGTGGAAAGTCGGTCGGCCCCGAGGCGAGGGAACTCCCGCCGAGGTCCGGCGGGCGCAGCTGAAACGGGCGCACCGGGGTGGTGCGACCTTTGACCGTGCGCGCGGGCATCTCCCAGACGTCGAACTCCCGATGCCCGCGCAGCGCGGCGGCGGTGGCATCACTGATAACCGTCATCCCGGCGGGCCGGGCGAGGTCGCCCAACCGCTGGGCGAGGTTCACCGTGTCGCCGACCAGGGTGTATTCCAGCCGTTCCTCGCTGCCGAGCAGGGCCGCGGCCACCGGGCCGCTGCACACGCCGATGCCGAGCCCGAACGGTTCCAGGCCGTCCCCGGCCCAGGCGTTGTCGAGGCTGGCCTGCCGGTCGTGCATCGCGCTCGCCGCGCGGCAGGCCGCCAGGGCGTGGTCGGGACGCGCGAACGGGGCGCCGAACACGGCCATCACCGCGTCGCCGACGTACTGCATCACCGTCCCGCCGTGGCCGAGGATCGCCGCGTTCATCTCGCGGCGGTGGGCGTTGAGCTGGCCGGCCAGCACCGCCGGGTCGGTGTACTCCGCGATCGTGGAGTAGCCGCGCACGTCCGAGATGAGCACCGTGACGTCGAGCCGCTCGGTGCGCCCGGTGGCGGCGCCGGTGTCGGTGCGCAGCTTCTCGGCGAGCCCCGACGGGAGCAGCCGGGACAGCGTCTCCCCCTGCTCCTCGCGGCGCAGCAGCGCGGTGTGCAGCAGCCGCAGCCGGCGCAGCGCGCCGCGCCGCCCGGCACTCGCGCCCTCGGCCAGCCGCAGGAAGATCTCCTCGATCTCGCCGTTCACCGCCTCCGGGGTGCCGCCACGCGCGGCCGCGATCGCCTTCACCGGCCGGCCGGCGGCCACGTCGGCGAGCAGTTCCTCCTGCTCGGCCGTCAGCTCCCCGCGCCGGGTCACCGGCGAGAGCATCGTGGCGACGATCTGCGGGTCGAGCATGGAGCCGCCGGCCGCGACCTCCCGGATGGCCCTCGAGAGCCGGTCCGAGTCGCCCACCTGGTCCTTGAGCAGGTAGGCGAACCCGGCGGCGCCGTCGGCGAGCAGGGCGATCGCGTACTCGGGGTCGTCGAACTGCGACAGCACCACCACCCCCGTGCCCGGGTGCCGGCGGCGGACCTCCTTGGCGCCGGCGATCCCGTCGTCCTGGAAGGTGGGCGGCATCCGGATGTCGGTCACGACGACCTGCGGTCGCAGCTCGAACGCCGCCCGGACCAGCTCGTCACGGTCGGCCGCGACCGCGACGACCCGCACGGCCGGGTCGATGGCCAGCAGGGCGCGAATACCTTCCCGCGCGATGAGGTTGTCATCGGCGAGCAGCACCGTGATCGGTTCCATGTCGAACATTCAGCCGGATTCGGCCCGCGGCGCCAAGGAGATCAGCACGGTTCTTCTGGCGTGCTAGCACCCGGTGGCCCGGGGGGTGGCCGCACAGAATGGCGGCGGCCGGCCGCCTGACCCCAGCCACCGTGGGCGCCTTGCCGGGTTTTCCCAGCTCAGTGGGCCGCGGGTGGCCCGCCCGCGCTGGCAGCACCCGACTCGCGGGGTGCTGCCACCCGGGAAGCAAGCGGTTGACGCCCTCGGCGGCGCATTGCCGCGTCCGTAACGTCTGGCGGTGTCAGCCGGTCGGCGGGAGTTCCGGAAAAGGCCCGCCACACAATTCCTTTCGGAGGGCATGATGGGAACGCGAGTGGTCGAGTCGAGTGTCATGTCGTTGTCCTGGATTCCTTCGGAGGCGATCCGGGGATTCGGAAAGCTGCCCTTCTCGCTGGGGGTCAGCCACTATGACGAGCCGCTGCCGGCCCAGGTCGACGACGTCGAGGCGCTGCGCCGCGCGGACCGGTTCCGGTTCGCCAACCGGCTGTCGGCCGCCGCGACCTTCGGGGATGACGGCGAGGTGCTGGCGTTCCGCTACACGGGCGGCGCGGTGACCGGGGCGACCACGGTTCGCCTCGGCGGGCTCGGCGCGACGTTCGCCGGCGTCGCCATGCCCGACCTGCGGGCCGAGCCGGTCGTCGGGGACGGCTGGGTGCGGTTCACGCAGACCGGCGGCGGCCGCACGGCGCTGCCGCTGCCGCGGCAGACCTCCCGGCCGCCGTACTTCCGGCTGCAGAGCCCGGTCACCTGGTCGACGCTGTCGCTGACCCTGTTCGCCGACGGGCGGGCCGAGTACGACCTGGTCGGCGCGAGCGCCTTCCCCCGGCACTGGGTCTACGACGCCGACGGCCACCTGGTGCTCAAGTCGGGCATCACCGACTGGGCACGCTGGACCTCGCAGCCCTCGTGGCGGCACACCCCCTGGGGGGACGAGGACTCGCCGGCGCTGGTGGTCGCCGCCGAGACGGCCCTCGAACGGGAGCTGTCCCACCGGATCATGCGGGCCGGCCAGCGGCCCCAGGTCGACAACCTGGCCGCCGGCACCGAGCTGGTCCGGCAGGGCACGCCGGGTGACGCGCTGTTCCTGCTCCTCGACGGGGTGCTCGGGGTCGACGTCGACGGCGCGCGGATCGCCGAGGTCGGGCCCGGCGCGATCGTCGGCGAGCGCTCCCTGCTCGAGGGCGGCCTGCGCACGGCGACCCTGACCGCCCTGACCGCGGTGCGGGTCGCCAGGGCGGGCAGGGACGCCGTCGACCTCGCGGCGCTGGCCGAGCTGGCCCGCGGGCACCGCCGCGAGGAGGGGAACGGCGCGTCGGGCGGGACCGGCCCCCGGCCGGCGGCGATCCCGGCGGCGCGCCGCGAGTCGGTGACCGCGTGAACGTGCACCTGCTCGGAGTCAGGGGATCGACGCCGGCGCCCGGCGAGCGGTTCGCCCGCTACGGTGGTCACACCTCCTGTGTGGCCCTCACCGCGGCGGGCGAGCCGTCCCCGGCGCTGGTGCTCGACGCCGGGACGGGGCTGCGCAACCTCGACGAACTGCTCGGCCCGGCGCCGTTCCAGGGCACCATCCTGCTGACGCACCTGCACTGGGACCACACCCAGGGCCTGCCGTTCACGCGTTGCCTGGACCGGCCGGACGCGCGCGTCGACCTGCGGGTGCCGGCGCAGGGCGGGCGCGGCGCGGCCAGCCTGCTGGCCAGGTCGATGTCGCCGCCGAGCTTCCCGATCGAGATCTCCGGGCTGCGCGGCCACTGGAACACCCGGCTCGCGCGCCCGGGCCGGCTCACCGCTCCGCCGCGGTTCACGGTCACGGCGGCCGAGGTCCCGCACAAGGGCGGGCGCACCTTCGGCTACCGGGTCAGCGCGGACGGGGCGAGCCTCGCCTACCTGCCGGACCACGCGCTCGCGGGCCGGCCGACCAGGGCCGCGCTCGCGCTGGCGGACGGCGCGGACCTGCTGCTGCACGACGCCTCGAACGGGTTCGGCGAGCGGACGGCGGCCGACGCCTACGGGCACTCGACGATCGACGACGCGATCCGCTTCGCGCGGGCGTGCCGGGTACGGGCGCTGGTGCTGATCCACCACTCCCCCGGCCGGACCGACGCCGACCTCGACGCGCTCGCGGCCAGGCTCACCGCCGAGGACGCCGACGGCCTGACGGTGAGCCTCGGCAGGGAGGGCGACGTGATCCGGTGTGACCAGCCGGCCGCGGCCCCCGTCCACGCCGGCTGACCGCGCCCGCCCGTCCGTCACGATCGGCCCGCCGACCGGCCGTCACGGCCGGCCAGTCGGTGCCGACCGGCACGTGGTCGCCGCCGGACGGCACTTTCTCCCTACCCTGGGTGGGTGGCGATCGTCCTGTCCGTGCTCGACCGGGTGTGCTGGCGCGGCCAGCCCGTGGTCGGCGAACGCCCACGGGCGCTGCTCGCCGCGCTGGTCGCCGGTGGCGGTCAGGTGATGGCGAGCGAACGCCTCGTCGAGGCGGTCTGGGGCGAGGAGTCCCCGGGCAACGCCGGCAAGGCGCTGCAGGTCCTGGTCTCGCGGACGCGCACCCAGTGTGGGCCCGACTCGGTCGTCTGGGATGGCCAGGGCTACCGGCTTGGCGTCCCGCCCGACCAGGTGGACGCCTTCCGGCTGCGTGACCTGGCCGCGCGGGCGCGCCGCGGCCTCGCGACCGGTGATCTCGCCGAGGCGCGCGACGCGGCGACCGAGGCACTGGCGCTCACCGAGGCGCTGGTGGCGCCGCCCGACGGGGACGACCGCCCGCTGGCGGGGCTGCACCGCGACGCCGCGGCGCGCCGCGCCGAGCTCGTCGGGCTGCTGGGCCGCGCGCTGAGCCTGGCCGGCGAGCACGCCGCCGCCCTCCCGCCGCTGGCCGAGGCCGCGGGCCGGGACCCGTCGGACGAGGCGGTGCTGGCCTGCCTGCTGCGCAGCGAGGCGGCGGCGCGCGGCACGAGCGCGGCGCTGGACCGGTACGAGCGGTACCGGGCCGAGCTGCGCGAGCGGCTCGGGGCCAGCCCCGGCGATCCGGTCGACCGGGTGTACCGGGAGCTGCTGCACCTCGACAGGCCGGTGCGCGAGGGCCTGCACCACGAGACGACCCCGCTGGTCGGGCGCGACGATGACCTGCGGCGCCTGCGCGCGCTGCTGAGCACCTCCCGGGTGGTGTCGATCGTGGGCGCCGGCGGCCTGGGCAAGACTCGGCTCGCGCACGCGCTCGGCCGGTCGGCCGAGCACCCGGTGGTGCATTTCGTGGGCCTGGTGGGCGTCACGACGCCGGAGGACCTGATCGGCGAGCTCGGTTCGGCGCTGGGGGTCCGCGACTCGGTGCACGGGCGCCGGACGATGACCCCCCAGCAGCGCGCCGACGCGCGCGGGCGGATCGCCCAGCAGCTCGGCGCGGCGCCCAGCCTGCTGATCCTCGACAACTGCGAGCATCTCGTCGACGCGGTGGCCGACCTGGTCGCCTTCCTGGTGGCCACCACCGGCGACCTGCGGGTGGTCACCACGTCGCGGACGCCGCTGGCGATCAGCGCCGAGCATGTCTACTCCCTCGACGTGCTCGGCCATGCGGCGGCCGTCCAGCTGTTCCGGCAGCGGGCCGTCGCGGCGCGGCCCGACGTCCGGCTCCCTGACGAGGCGGTGGCCGACCTCGTGACCCGCCTCGACGGGCTCCCGCTGGCGATCGAGCTGGCGGCCGTCAAGGCGCGGGTGATGTCCGTCGAGGAGATCCGCCGCCGGTTGGCGGACCGGTTCGCCCTGCTGCGCGGTGGGCTCAGGAACGCCCCCGACCGGCACCGCACGCTGCTCGCCGTCATCGACTGGTCGTGGAACCTGCTGGCGGAGCCCGAGCGCCGGGCGCTGCGCTGGCTGTCGGTCTTCCAGGACGGCGCCACCCTCGCCACCGCCGAGGTGGTGCTCGGCCCGGACGCGCTCTCCGCGGTGCAGGCGCTGGTGGACCAGTCGCTGCTGACGGTCGTCGAGACGACCGCCGGCGTGCGCTACCGGATGCTGGAGACGGTGCGCGAGTTCGGCCGCCTGCGTCTTGGCGAGTCAGGCGAACAGGATCAGGCGTACGCGGCGCGGCTCGCCTGGGCGGTCCGCTATGCCCGCGCCGCGGCGGAGCAGCTGTTCAGCCCGGCCCAGTTCACGGCCATCGACGTGCTCGCCGCCGAGGAGACCAATCTGGCGGACGAGCTGCGCCGCGCGCTCGCCGCCGCCGACCCTCGGGCCGCGGTCCAGCTGCTGTTCGGCCTGGGCGGGCTGTGGTCCGTCAGGGGCGAGCACCTCAGGGTGGCCGCGCTGGCCGGCGCGACCGGTGAGGCGGTGTCGGGCTGGGAGCCGCCGCCGGAACTCGCCGACTGCACCCGGGCCGCCCTCGCGGTCGTCCTGCAGAACGCGATGATCGGGGCGGCGGACAGCATCGGTCCCATCCGCGACCTGCTCGTCCGGCTGGGGACGGACAGCGGCGGCGACCGCCGGGTCAACGCCGTGGTCAGGGTGCTCCTGCTCACGCAGGAGACCTCGCCCGCCCGGGAGCCGGTACCAGGTCAGCGGCTGCGGGACCGGCTGGACGCGCTGGCCGGCTCGGCGGACCCGTGCGTGGCGACGGCGGCCCTGCAGTGGAAGAGCCATCTGCTCGAGAACGTCGGCGACCCCGCCGAGGCGATCGACGCGGCCGAGCGGGCGCTGGCCCTGATGGGGCCGCCGACCGACGGGCCGTGGCAGGCGGCGCTGCTGCGGGCCCATCTGGCCGGGCTCCACATGCAGCAGGGCAATCCGGCCGCGGCCGTGCCGCACGCCCACGCGGCGATACCGGTGCTCGACCGCCTCGGCGCGCTCGACGACCTGATCCAGCTCCACTCGCTCCTGGCACTGAGCGCGCTGGCCGCCGGACGCCTCGACGAGGCCGCGGACCGGCTCGACCAGGTGGCCACGCTGAAGGAGCCCGACGGCCTGTTCGGCGGCGTGTTCGCGCATGGGATCGGGGTCGGGGAGCTCGCGCTGGCGCGGGGAGACCCGGCCGCCGGGCTCGCGGCGTACCGGACCTCGGCGGCGCGCATGCACGCCCTGTGCATCCCCGGCCACGTGACGACCGGCGTGGAGCCCTGGACGCTGTTCGGCGACGCGGGCCTGCTGGCCGCGCTCGCCTACCACGCGACCGGCGAGGCCGAGGCCGCCGAAGGGGCGGAGCTGTTCCGGGCCTGCCGCGTCCGGACGTCGTGCGCCCTGGAGCCGGGCCGGCCGCACCTCGACTATCCGGTGTGCGGCATGGCGCTGTTCGCCCTCGGCGCCTGGGGGCTGCTGCGGTCGGCGATGCCCGCGGCGGACGCGGTCCGGCTGCTGGTGCTCGCCGAGCGGTTCGCCTACAACCGCATGGTCCCGACGATGTCCTGGGAGCGGATCGCGCTCCGCGCCGAGGAGCGGGCACCCGGCCGGATCGCCGCGATCCGCGCGGAGTACGGCGAGGCGCGCGGGCCCGAGCTGGTCGACGAGGCGCGCCGCGTCGTCGACCAGCTCGGCTGAGCCGCCCGCGCCAGTCCCGGGTTCACTCCGTCGTCCGGTTCACCCCGTCGGCGAGTTCAGTCCGTCGCCGCGCCGGCTCCCGGAGGCCCTGCCGGCTCGGCGAGGCCCCCGGGATCGGGCGGGTTCGGCTCACAGGTGCCGCTTGTAGAGACGCACCGACAGCGGCGCGAAGATCGCGATCACGGCGGCGCAGGCGACGAGCGTCCAGCCGACCTGCGCGGTCAGCTCCGCGTGGTTGGCCAGGTCCCGGTCGGCGGAGACCAGGTGCGACACCGGGTTGACCCGGACGAACGCGGCCAGCCAGCCCGGCAGGGTGTCGACGGGCACGAACGCGTTCGACAGGAACGTCAGCGGGAACATGATCAGCATCGAGATGCCCTGGACGCTCTGGGCGCTGCGCGCGACCGTGCCGAGGCAGGTGAACACCCAGGCCAGCGACCACCCGGTGACGACCGCCAGCAGGATCGCGCCGAGCACACCGAGAACGCCGCCGCCCGGGCGGTAGCCGATCGCGATGCCCATGAGGAAGGTGATCGTCGCCGCGATGGTGTAGCGGAGCAGGTCGGCGACCATCGGGCCCGCCAGTGGCGAGATCCGGGCCATCGGGAGCGACCGGAACCGGTCGAAGACGCCCTTGTCCATGTCCTCACGGAGCTGGGTGCCGGTGGCCATCGAGCAGGTCAGCACGGTCTGCGCGAGGATGCCGGGGATCATCAGCGGCAGATAGCTCTTCACGTCACCAGAGATCGCCCCGCCGAAGATGTAGGCGAACATCACCGTGAACAGGATGGGCTGCAGGGTCACGTCGAAGAACTGCTCCGGGTTGCGGCGCATCTTCTTGGTGGCCCGCCAGGCCATCGCCAACGTCTGGCGGAACGTGTCCGCGGCGCTCGGGCGGGCCTGGGTGCGGGCCACCGCGGCCCAGGCGTCGATCGTGATCGTGCTCATCGGGTCACCTTCTCGGGAGCCTGCGCGGGGATCGCTTGCGGACGCGGGTCGGGCCGCTCGGTCTCGCCGGCGTCGTGGCCGGTGAGCGCGAGGAAGACCTCGTCGAGCGTGGGCTTGTCGACACTCACCGAGGCCAGCGCCACACCCGCCTGACGCAGGCCGATCAGCACGTCGGCGACGTGGTCGGCCGACGCGAGCGGCACGTTCAGCTGCCCGGACTCGGGGGTGAGGACGGGCTCCCCGCCAAGCTGGCGGCGCACCACGTCGCCGGCGAGGGAGAGGTCGGCTCCCGCCGCGAGCCGCAGGTGCAGCGTCAGGTCGCCCACCGAGTTCTTCAGCTCGTCAGGCGTGCCCTGGGCGACCTTGCGGCCATGGTCGATCACCACGATCCGGTCGGCCAGTTGGTCGGCCTCGTCGAGGTACTGCGTGGTGAGCAGGACGGTGCACCCGCTGGCGACCAGGCCGCGGATCGTGTCCCACATCTGCCCGCGGGTGCGCGGGTCGAGGCCGGTGGTCGGCTCGTCGAGGAAGATCAGCGGCGGGCGGGTGATGAGGCTCGCGGCCAGGTCGAGCCGGCGCCGCATGCCGCCGGAGAACTGCGAGATCCGCTTGTTCGCCGCGTCGGTGAGGCCGAACTGCTCGAGCAGCTCGGCGGCGGTGGCGCGGGCCTGGCGGCGGCCCAGGCCCTGCAGCCGGCCGAACAGCCAGAGGTTCTCGGCCGCGGTGAGGTTCTCGTCGACCGAGGCGTACTGGCCGGTGACGCCGATCAGCTGGCGCACCCGGTGCGGCTCGCGGCGGACGTCGACGCCGAAGACGGCCGCCTCGCCCTCGTCGATCGCCAGCAGGGTCGCCAGCATCTTCAGCATCGTCGTCTTGCCGGCGCCGTTCGGTCCGAGCACGCCGAAGATCTCGCCCTCGCCGATGTCGAGGTCGACGCCGTTGACGGCTCGGACATCGCCGAACACCTTGACCAGGCCGCGCGCATGAACAGCGAGCGTCATCGAGTTGCTCCTTCCGGGCCGGCGCCGGTGGCCGCCCTCTCGAACGACTCTGCGAGCCGCCGGTTTCACGGCGGCCTCAGGGCGGTTTCACGGGCACCCTGCGCCAGGGCAGGAGCGAAACTCGATGCTCGGCTGGCTCATGCCGGTGTCAGGGCCGGACTCAGCGGCCGGTCTCAGCGGCCGGTGGGACCGAAGCGTTCGGTGCGGACGCGGGACGGATCGTGGCCCTGGGTGACGAGCAGGTTGGCGACGGTCTCCACGAAGCCGGTGGGGCCGCAGACATAGCAGGTGGGGCCGAGGTCGGCGGGCCAGCCGGACGCCGCCAGATCACCGGCGGTGATCCGCCGGGGTGCTGCCCGCCAGCCTTCCGGGACGGACCGGGTGTAGACGTACGCGACGTCGAGGCCGCCGTCACCGGGGCCGCGGCCGCGGCCGCGCAGCTCGGATGCGTAGTACGCCTCATCGGGGCCGCGCAGCGAGTAGACCAGCCGGAACGGGACCCGGCTGCGCGCCGCGCGGCGAGCGCGAATCATCGCCATCAGCGGGACGATCCCGGAACCACCCGCGACGAGGAGCACGGGCTCGGCCGGTCCGTCCGGTTGCCAGACGAACCAGCCGCCGATCGGCCCGCGTAGTTCGACCGGGTCCCCCACCGTGAAGACCTCGGTCAGATACGGCGAAACCTCGCCGTCCGGCACGCGCTGGACGGTGATCTCAACCCGGTCGCCGGCCGCGGGCGCGGCGAGGGAGTAGGCGCGCGAGGCGCGGTAGCCGTCCTCGGCGGTCAGCCGGACGTCGACCCGCTGGCCGGCGAGGTGCCCCGGCCAGCCGGGCACGTCGAGCACGAGCGTGCGGGCGGTCGCCGTCTCGTCGACGATCTCGACGAGACGGCCCACCCGCCAGGCCATTCGGGCCGCGACCCGGGCCGTTCCGGCCATGGATGCCCCTTGCTCCCCAGTCGTCCCGATCCTCGGCCGCCCTGTCCTCAGTCGCCCTGCTCCTCAGTCGCCCTGCTCCTCAGTCGCCCTGGTAGCGCTGCTCGAGCCAGGGATCGCCGCGGTCGTGGTAGCCGGCGGCCTCCCAGAACCCCGGGGAGTCCTCGAGCATGAGCTGGATACCGCGGACCCACTTCGCGGACTTCCAGAAGTACAGGTGCGGGACGAGGAGACGGGCCGGACCGCCGTGCTCGGAATCCAGATCCTCGCCGGCGTACTTGTGCGCGATCCAGGCCTGGCCGTCGAGCAGGTCCTCCAACGGCAGATTCGTGGTGTAACCGTCGTAGGACTGCACCATCGCGTAATCGGCGGTCGTCTCGACGTCGGCGAACAGGACGTCCAGCGAGACGCCCTGCCAGTCGGTGTCGAACTTCGACCAGCGGGTGACGCAGTGGATGTCGACCTTCGGCGTCTCCTGCGGCAGCGCCTGGAACTCGTCCCAGCTCCAGCCGTACCGCTCACCCGTCTCGGTCGTGATGATGAACCGCCATCGGTCCAGCGGGACGCGCGGCGTCGGCCCGGCGGACAGCACCGGGAAGTCCTCTTCCTCGTACTGGCCCGGCGGCAGCTTCGAGCCGCTCCGGCGCCGCCCCTGGAAGCCAGGCGAGACGATTCCCATCCGCCACACCTACCACGCGCCCCGCCTCCCCGGGAGAGCCCAGGATCGTGTCCGCCGTCATAGGACAGGCCCGGGGCCGGCGGCACGCGAGGTCCGACCAGATTCCCCACGCGTCCGGAAAGGCCCGGCGCGCCGCTAGCGGGCCGACAGCTCGCGGTGCAGGAGCGTGAGGCGGGCGGCCGCGCGGTCCCGGTCAGGGCCGGGGGGCAGCAGCCGCAGGCAGGCCTCCCAGAGGCCGACGTCGTCCTCGCCGGCGGCGCTGTCCGCCCAGCGCAGCAGCAGGCGCGGGTCACGGCGGCGCAGCAGCCCCGCGCGCACCTCGGCGCGCAGCCGGTCGCGCAGCATGGCGACGCCCGGCGCGGCGGAGCGCGGCAGCAGCTGGCCGCCCCACCGGTCGAGGACGCCCGCGTGGTCGCCGGCGGCGAGCAGGCGGCGCAGCTCGGCGACGTCGGTCTCGAGCGGGCCGACGACCCGGTAGGGCCGGGAGCCGACCAGCCCGGCGCCGACGGCCCGGCGCAGGCGGGACATCTCGGCGCGCACGGTCACGGGGTCCAGCGCCCGCTCGTCGATCACGGCCGCGAGCTCGTCGGCGGTCAGGCCGTCGGGATGCTCCGCGAGGAGCAACAGCAGCTCCGCGTGCCGCGGCGTGATCGCCAGCCGCCTGCCCGCGCGGACCAGTGCCGGGGCGTCGGCGCTGGCGACCTCGAGCCGGATCCGGCTGCCCGCGCCCCGCGCCCCGCCCTGGCCGTCGTCGCCGCGGGTCCGGCTGTCGTGGGACCGCGGGGGCCCGCGATGGCCCGCGGGCCGCTGGGGACGGTCACGGCCCGGCTCGCGCAGGCGCCGGATCAGCAGCTCGCGCTCGGCGGCCGCGACGGTCGCGGAGATCAGCGCGAGCACGGCCGGCTCGGCGGCGCGGCTGTCGCCGGTCACGTCGAGAGCGCCGAGCAGCCGGCCGTCGGCGGGGTCGTGGACCGCGCTCGCGGAGCAGCTCCACGGCCGCACGGTGCGCACCCAGTGCTCGGCCGCCGCCACCCGGGCCCGGCCGTCGATCGCGAGCGCGAGGCCCGGCGCGTTCGTGCCGGCGTGCGCCTCGTCCCAGGCCGCGCCGGCGGTGAACCCCATGTCCTCGGCCCGCCCGCGCACCGCGCGGTCGCCCTCGACCCACAGCAGGGTGCCGCCCGCGTCGCTGACGGCGACGATCATTCCGTCGGCGGCGATCTGGTCGACGAGCAGGCCGCGGATCAGCGGCAGCACGCCCGCGAGCGGGTGCGCGGCGCGGGCGGCGGCCAGGCCGTCGCCGGCGAGCCGGACCGGCGGGGTGTTGTGCTCAGGGTCGACGCCGAACGAGCGTGACCGCGTCCACGAGTCGACGACGGCCCGCCGGACCTCCCGCCCGAGCACCCGCGCGACGCCGGCCGGCAGGTCGTCGCCGGCCGCCACCGCGTCACGCGCCAGCTGGACCAGGCATCCCAGGTCATCCGTCACGCCCGATCCCCGTCTCTCGAGGGGAGGTCGTCTCCCGCGCGGACTCTCGGCCGGTCATCGGCCGCGGTCGCGTCGCCAGGTGTCCAGGCCGACAGCCCCACCGAGAGACCTATGACGAGGGTCACACTACGCCGCGCGGTGTCCTGCCGGAACCGCCCAGAACGGGGATGTGCCGCCGCCTTGTCGGCGGGAGCGCTACGCAACGGTCAGCAGGGACACAGCGCAACGGGATTGCAACGTCGCGCGAGCTAACCTGCGGCCGCTGGATGATCTCTTCCACACGGAGGACGCGCGATGACCGTCTTTGCCCGTCCGGGCCAGCCCGGATCCGCCGTCAGCTACGTGTCGCGCTACGACAACATCATCGGCGGCGAGTACACGCCGCCGGTGCGCGGCCAGTACTTCGAGAACCCGACCCCGGTCACGGGCGAGACGTTCTGCGAGGTCGCCCGCTCGACCGCCGAGGACGTCGAGCTCGCCCTGGACGCCGCGCACGCCGCCGCGCCCGCCTGGGGCCGCGCCTCGGTCGCCGAACGCGCGCTGGTCCTCAACCGGATCGCCGACCGGATGGAGGCCAATCTCGAGAAGCTGGCCGTCGCGGAGACCTGGGACAACGGCAAGCCCATCCGCGAGACGCTCGCCGCCGACATCCCGCTCGCGATCGACCACTTCCGCTACTTCGCCGGCGCGATCCGCGCGCAGGAGGGGTCGCTGTCCGAGCTCGACGCGGACACGGTCGCGTACCACTTCCACGAGCCGCTCGGCGTCGTCGGTCAGATCATCCCGTGGAACTTCCCGATCCTCATGGCGGTCTGGAAGCTCGCGCCGGCCCTCGCCGCCGGCAACGCCGTCGTCCTCAAGCCGGCCGAGCAGACGCCTGCGTCCATCAACGTCCTCTGGGACCTGATCAGGGATCTGATCCCCCCGGGCGTCCTCAACATCGTCCAGGGCTTCGGGGTGGAGGCCGGCAAGCCGCTGGCGTCCTCGTCGCGGATCGCCAAGATCGCCTTTACCGGCGAGACGACCACCGGGCGACTGATCATGCAGTACGCCAGCCAGAACCTGATCCCGGTGACGCTGGAGCTCGGCGGCAAGAGCCCGAACATCTTCTTCGCGGACGTCGCCGCCGCCGAGGACGACTTCCACGACAAGGCGCTCGAGGGCTTCACGATGTTCGCCCTGAACCAGGGCGAGGTCTGCACCTGCCCGAGCCGGGCGCTGATCCAGCGCTCGATCCACGACGACTTCCTCGACGCGGCCGCGATCCGCTCGAAGGCGGTCCGCCAGGGCAACCCGCTCGACAGCGAGACCATGATCGGCGCGCAGGCCAGCACCGACCAGCTCGAGAAGATCCTCTCCTACATCGACATCGGCAGGAAGGAAGGCGCCAGGGTGGTGCTCGGCGGCGAGCGCGCCGAGCTCGGCGGCGACCTGGCCGGCGGCTACTACGTCCAGCCGACGATCTTCTCCGGCGACAACGCGATGCGGATCTTCCAGGAGGAGATCTTCGGGCCGGTGGTGGCGGTGACGGCGTTCGACGACTACGCCGACGCGATCAAGATCGCCAATGACACGCTCTACGGCCTGGGCGCTGGGGTGTGGACCCGCGACCAGAACACCGCCTACCGCGCCGGCCGCGACATCAAGGCGGGCCGCGTCTGGACGAACTGCTACCACCTCTACCCGGCGCACGCCGCGTTCGGTGGCTACAAGCAGTCCGGGATCGGCCGGGAGAACCACCGGGCGATGCTCGACCACTACCAGCAGACCAAGAACCTGCTGGTCTCCTACTCGCCGAAGGCGATGGGGTTCTTCTAGCCGGCGGACGGCCCGGCGCCGCGGGCAGGCGGCCCAGGGCTCCCGGAGCCGGCCGGCGGACACGGACCCCGGCCGGCTCCGGGTACCACCGGCCGCGTCCCGGGCGCGGGTGCGGGCGGGTCACCGTGGGCCGGGCGGCGAACGCGACGGACAGCGAACGCGACGGACAGCGAAGGCGACGGAGGCAGGGAGAGCGACGAGAAGGAGCGCGTCATGGGACAGGTCCGGCGGGTCGACGCGACGCCCGCGGCGGTCGCGATGCTGCGGTCGCTCACGGCGGCGCACGGCCCGTTGATGATCCACCAGTCGGGCGGGTGCTGCGACGGATCGTCGCCTATGTGCTACCCGCGCGGGGAGTTCCTGGTCGGCGACGAGGACGTGCTGCTCGGCGTTCTCGATCTCGACGACCCCGCGAGCCTCGCCGACCCAACGGCCTGGGCCGACCCGGACCGCCCGGTCGGCCGGGCCGAGCCCGCGCCGGCCAGGGGAAGGCAGGCGGGCGACGGGCCGGCCGGCGTGACCGTCCCGGTCTACATCGGCGGCGCCCAGTTCGCGTACTGGTCGCACACCCGGCTCACGATCGATCTCGTTCCGGGCCGCGGCGGCGGCTTCAGCCTCGAGGCGCCCGAGGGCTACCGCTTCCTCACCCGCTCCCGCCTGTTCACCGAGGACGAGACCGAGGCCCTCGACGCCGCCGGCCCACCCCACCGTGGACCCCTCACCACGCCCGAACCCACCCGCTGACCAGCGGCAGGCCGCTGGAAGGGCTGGGGCAGAGGTCGCGGTCGAATCGGAGGTCGCGGATGGATCAGAGGTTGCGGATGAACAGGATGACGGCGACGGCGACGCCGAGGGTGATGACGCCGACGCGCAGCGCCCTGGCGGGCAGACGGCGGGCGACGCGGGCGCCGAGGACGCCGCCGGTGGCCGAGGCGACGACGAGGATGCCGGCGTAGGCCCAGGCGACCTCGGCGCTCGCCAGGAAGACGAGCACGCCGACCAGGTTCACGATGAACGACAGCAGGGTCTTGAGGGCATTGGTCCGCTGCAGGTCGTCGACGAGCAGGATCCCGAGCACGCCGAGCAGCAGCACGCCGAGCCCGGCGCCGAAGTAGGAGCCGTACGCGCCGGCGACGAAGACCCCGATCCGGGTGGGCCAGGTCACCGCCGACGGCGCCGCGGCGGCCGGACCGGCCGCCGCTGCCTGGGCGCTCGCCGTCGCCACGGCGCCAGGCCGCTCCCCCGTCGCCGGCGCCGGCCCGGCGGCCGAGGCACCCGCCACGGCCGGGGTCGCAGTCGCGGCCGAGGGCGCCGTCGCGGTCCTGGCGGCCCGGCGGCGGGCCACGACACCGGACAGCTTCGACTGAGCGGCCAGCAGCGCGCAGGCCACCAGGACAAGGAACGGCACCGCGAGGTCGAAACCGTCCGAAGGAGTGATCAGCAGGACGATCGCGCCGACGATCCCGCCGAGGACCGCGGGCGGGCCGAGGGCGCGCAGCCGGGCCGCCTGCCCGGCCAGCTCGCGCCGGTAGCCCAGCGCCCCGCCGAGATAGCCGGTGACCAGGCCGGTCGACGAGGTGATGTTGGCGGTGATGGCCGGAAGGCCCGCGGCGAGCAACGCGGGGAAGGCGATCAGCGTGCCGCCGCCGGCGACCGCGTTGACGGCGCCGGCCAGCAGCCCGGCACCGGCCGTCAGCAGCGCGTCGAGTCCGTTCACGCCCCACAGCCTCCGGCCCGCGCCGTTCGCGCGCCTTGTGCCCAGCTCACAAACATGCCCAGCTCACGGGACCGTCCGGGGCCGGCCCCGTCTCCCGCCCGCCCCGGCCGGGCAGCCTCGCCGACGCGCGCGCCCCGCTCGCTGTGGTCAGAGGACGCGGGCGCGGATGAGGACGCCGCAGACCGCGGCGGACGGGGCCAGCGGGAGCCAGTTGGTGAGCAGCCGGTAGCCGAGGACGGCGGCGATCGCGGTCGTCGTGGGGGCACCGGCGGTGGTGAGCAGCGCGGTGAGCGCGGCGTCGAGGCCGCCGAAGCCGCCGGGGGACGGGATGACGGCCGCCAGCGCGCTCGCCACCAGGTAGACCACCATGATCTTTCCGGGGCCGAGCGGCGCGTGCAGCGCGGCCGCCACCGCGCACAGGGTGGCCGCGTGCAGCATCGGGATGGCGATCGAGCCACCCCACAGCAGCGCGGCCCTCCTGGTGCTGCCGGCGCCGACCAGCAGGCCGCGCTGCTCGACCAGCCGGCGCGCCAGCGTGCGCGCCAGCTGCCGCAGCCTCGGCACGCAGACCACGACGGCGACGGCCACCGGGAGCGCGATCAGCAGGTAGCGGTGCATCGGCCCCAGGGCGAGCCGGGGCAGCGGGACCGCCCCGGCGAGCAGCAGCACGACCAGCATGATGCCGTGCGGAATCGCCCCCGCCGTCGCGTTCACGGCGGTGGAGGCCACCGCCTCGGCCATCGACAGGCCACGCCGCAGCAGGTACCGCATCTGGACGGCGGCGACGCCCATACCGGCCGGCGCCAGCGTGTTGGGCAGGATCCCGGCGATCTGGACGGCGACAAGCTGGCCAAAGGGCAGCTTGTGGGCGACCGAGCCCTTCATGCTCGCCGCGGCGGCGACGTAGGTGGCGCACGCGGCAAGGGCCGCGACGAGCAGCCACTTTCCTTCGGCCCGTCTACACGCCTCGAACGCGGCCCCCAACTCGTCGTGGTGCGTCGCGAGCCACACGGCCCCGAAGGCCGGCATGACGATGCTGAGCGCGGTCATGACGCGCTTGGACCAGCGCGACTTCGCGACCGGCGGCGCGGACTCGGGCTCGGCCTCGAGCGCCTGGGAGGCCTCCTCGGCCATGGCGGTGGTCGGCACGAGCATGGCGGTGGTCGGCGCGGCCATGGCGGTGGTCGGCGCGGCCATGGCGGTGGTCGGCGCGGCCATGGCGGTCATGGCGGAGATCGGCTCGGTCATCGCTAAGGCGCCCGCTCTGTGGGTGCCGGCCCCGCCCCAGGCGGCGACGAGCCGGCGGACGGCGCGGACGACACCAGTGACGGCTCGTCCGCCGGTACCGGAACGGACGGGAACGGCCCGCGCGCCGCGCCCGCGGACCCGACCTGGCCCGCCGGACCGGCGAGCAGCGACGCGAGCCGGCCACCCAGGTGCTCCCAGGTCCACGCGGAGCTCATCCAGTCACGCCCCGCTGCACCCATGCGCCGCGCGCGGTCCGGGTCAGCCAGCAGCTCGTTCACGGCGCCGGTGACGGCGGTGACGTTCGCGCCGTCGACGACCAGGCCGGTCTCACCGGGGATGACCACCTCGGGGGCACCCCCGGCCGCGCCGGTGATCACCGGCACCCCGGCGGCGGCGGCTTCCAACGCGGACAGTCCGAGTCCCTCCAGGTCCAGGCCGAGCTTGGCCGGACGTGAAGGCATCGCGAACACGTCGGCGGCGTCAAGATAGGCGGGCAGCTCCTCATCGGTAACGGCGCCGACGAACTCCACATTCCGCTCGACGCCGGCGGTCGCCGCCAGCCGGCGAAGCCAGCGCTCGTGTCGGCCGCGGCCGACGATGACCAACAGAGCGTCCGGGTGGTTCCTCAACACCGACGGGAGCCCCCTGATCAGGACATCCTGGCCCTTGCGCGGGACCAGACGGGCGACACACGCCACGATAGGTCGCCCGCCCCAACCGTGCCGGCGTCGGATGTCGGCCCCACCGGTGCCGGGCTGAAACCGGTCGACGTCGACCCCGCCCGTCAGCCGCTCGAACCGCGTACCGGCTGGCGCGACCTTGCGCAACCGGCGCAGTGTCACGTCGGTCAGGTGCGTGACGACGTCAGCCTTGCCCGCCACCGACCGTACCAGCGAGTAACCGTAGGGCAGATGTGACCAGCCGTACTCGTGGCCGTGCGTCGACGACACCACCCATTCGACGCCCGCGCGCCGCAGGGCCGGGGCGATCATCCCGCGTGGCGTTCCGGCGGGGAACCAGGCCGCCGCGCAGCCCTCGGCGCGCGCGATCTTACTGATGGCCGGCCCGACGCCGGGCAGGCGGAGGTTGGCGGCGCGGTGCCGAATGATCTCGAAAGGCGCGTCCGCGTCCAGCTTGGGCGCGTCGGGATGCGGCGGGGCGACGACGAGCACCTTGTCCGCCGGCAGAGTGGCGGCGAAGCAGTACGCGAAGGTCTGGATGCCTCCCATGACGGGCGGGAACTTGTCCGCGACGATCAGCGTACGGTGCATGGTGCTGTCGGCCGCCTCTCGGCGGACTCCGCGACCTGTCCGCGTTGGCTGGTGGACGGACGGCGGCCACCCGTTGGTCACCGCCGCTTCGGACATACCGGAAGATACCCCGAGCTCCAACCGGCGCCCCGCAAGGTGGGGCCGCCGTTGTGCGTCGGCAACCAGACAACCGCGATGCCAGTACCGCATGTCAGCGGCCCGCGCCGAATGCGCGCCCGGACGGCGACCGTCCCGGTCGGTCAGGGGCCCGCCGCCCGGAGCGCGTCCCCGGCGGGGCGGTCACGCGACGGTCAGAGGTCGAACTCCTCAGGCGAGAGGCCGACCGCGAAGCAGGCCTCGCGGACGACCGCCTGCTCGGTCTTGTCGAAGGTCCCGTCCGCGCCGCCGATGATGATGCCGATCTGGATCACGGCGCGGGCCTCGCCCGGCTTCTTCTTCGTCTTGCCGATCTCCTGGAGCACGGCGACCTTGCCGAACGCGAAGTCGGCCTGCAGCTTGTTCAGGTAGTCGTCGAACCTGCGTTGCAGGTCGTCGGACGGAAAGTTGGCGAGGACCGGGTTGGTGGCGATGAGCGACGCCACCCGCTGGCGCTCCGCCGGATCAATGACGCCGTCGGCGGCCGCCACGAGCGCGCACATCGCCATGCTCGCGTCCCGGAACGCCCCGCTTTTCAGGTCGTTCTTCTTCGCGAGCAGCTGGTTCTGCATCGTCTGCGCCGACTGGCGGAACTGGTTCCAGATAGCCACCGCTGCTCCCCTCACGCGCGGCCAGGCAGGTCGTGGCGCCCAGGCCGCCGTCTCGTCGGCCCCCGACGGGTCCAGAGCCTAAGGCCAGCCCGCGCCAGCCCAGATGGACTTCGCTCGCCACCGCCGGCGACGTCGTGGTCCTTTCCCGACGCCCACCGGCGAATGCCGCTGACCGGACAACGTCCGACCGCCGCCGCGCGCTCCCCGGGACCTCCCGTGCCCATGCCCGAGCCCGCGAGATCAACCCCGGGCGGCGCCGTCGGAGGGGGCGAGGCCGTTGAGGACGTCGACGGCGCGCGGCAGGTCGCCGATGTTGACGAAGTCGACCGCGACGAAGGTGGGCTGGCGGCGTTCGCGTTCGCAGACCTGAGCCCGCCCGACCACCGTCTGGCTGGCGTTGCCGGCCAGGGCTGCCCGCCGGTCCGGCGCGGCGGCGGTCAGCCAGTGGTTCATCAGCAGGAGCTTCGCGTCGACCGAGCCGCGCCCCAGCGCGCAGCCCGCGAGGTCGCTCGGGTCCTGGGCGTCGAACGGGGTCTCCGAGCCGTACCGGTAGAACGACCGCAGGAAGCCGCCCGGGGTGTCCTGGCGCTCGGTGAACACCACCAGCCGCCGCCCCGAGTCGATCATCTCCCGCAGCGTCGGCCAGTCGCCGTCCGGGTCGTCCGGCGGCGTGAACAGCTCGTCGGCGAGCCCGGCCTGCGCGAACGCGCCCTCGATCTCGGCCGCCGGAACCTCGTCCTGCAGGATCAGCGTGACGACCTCGGTCGGGTTGCGGTCCAGCCAGCCGTCGAGCGTCCGCAGCTGCCCGGTGAAGTCGAGCGCGCCGAGCTGGCACACGTTGTGGCACAGCCACAGTCCCGGGCGGGCCGACAGCGCCCCCCGGGTCAGCGGTTCCAGCGCCGCCCGCGTCGACGGGGTGAGGTCCTTGAACGCCTGGGCGATCTGTTCCGGCGTCGTCCAGTGATGCACGTCGAGCAGCAGGCCGCGCACGCCCAGGTCGAGCTGGTGGACGATCGACGGGTCCTGCGCCGAACCGAGGAAGAGATCCTCGCTGTTGGCCATCGCGTTGTGGCTGGCCGCGTGGGTGACCTCGTCGTAGTGCCGGTCGCACAGCCGCGCCGACCCCTGGCACACCACCCGGGAGTCGGCCGCCGCGCCGGGGAACGCGGCCCAGGTGACCAGGACGAGGGCCGGGACGACGACGACGGAGGTGGCCACGAGCCGGCGCCAGCGGGCGTGCCGCTCGAGCCGCCGCGACGCCGCGACCAGCAGCGACGCCCCGGCGAGGACGAGGCCGACGACCGTCATCCAGGTCGAGAGCCACAGGAAGTCGCCCTCGATCCCCCGGTAGGCGTGGTCGCCGAAGTCGGTGAGCACCGCCGCGGCGCCGGGTGGCAGTTTCGAGCCGGGCGAGTCCAGGGCGTCGAGCGGGTTCGGCAGGGCCAGGCGCAGCGCCACGCCGAACGCGAACGTGGTCAGCCCCGCGGCGAGCGCCGCGTACCCGACGGCGCGCACCGGTGAGCGGCCGCCGCGACGGGCCAGGGCGGCGACGCCCACGAGTCCGCCGGCCATCGCCAGCCCGCAGGCGGCGGCTATCCAGGGAAGCTGCTTCGAGACGTCGTGCAGTCGGTCGATCGCCCGGATGGTCGGCTTGTCACGCAGATCCGACAGCGAGACCCCGAGGTCGAGCACGGTGCCGTTCACCAGGCTGCCGCGGATCTGTTCGATGGCCTGGTCGTCACCCTGGAACAGCGGCGGGCCGAGCAGCGCCAGCGCCCCGGCGATGTCGCCCTGGCGCAGCAGCGCCCGCGCGGGCTCGGCGAGCCTCGCCCGGGTCGGCTCGTCGAACCGGTCGAGCACCGCCCGCAGCACGATGTCGACCTGCTGGGCGCTCAGCTCCATCACCGGCAGCGACGTCGGCGGCCGGCCGGCGGCCATGTCGTCGAGAGCCCCCAGCAGGTCGTCGGTGAACTGGGAGACCGACGACGCCTGGTAGGTGACGCCCTCACCGAGCTCGCCCGCCAGGTAACGGTTGGCCAGGCCCGAGATGCTGGCGAACAGCGGCCGCATGTCCACGCTGAGCTGGACGTCGTCCGCGTCGCCGCGCAGGTAGTCGACGATCCGGCCGATCTGCTCGTCGGTAAGGCCCTCGATGGTCGACGGCGGCAGCACGGCGCGCAGGTTCGCGGTGACGAGGGTGCGGTCGACCGGCAGGCCGGCGAGCAGGCTGTCGACGGCCGGGTCGGGCAGGACCTCGGTGTAGACGCGGTCGTAGGCGTGGACGTCGTCGAGGCCGTCGGTGTAGAAGTCCGCGCTCAGCACGGTGGAACGCGCCGTCAGGATCACGACGAGCGGCAGCCAGCAGAGCGTGACGAGAACGGCCAGCGCCACCCGCGCCAGCCGACCCCGGCCGGTGCCCGCCGCCCGTTCCGCGCGCGCCAGGCGTGCCAGGAGCGGCCGGCGGCGGTCCTCGCCGTCCGCTGGCTCCTTCGGCGCCTCGCGCGGCGCCGGCGTCTGCCCGTTCTGCTCCTCCAGCCGCACGCGCCCCAACCTACCGAGATCCGGACGGACCAAACCGGTGTTCCGCCGGCCCCGCGCGAGGCGCCGAAAACCATTCATCCCTTTCGTCCGGCTGGCGGTAAAGTCGGCACCGGCTCGCTGATCAACCCGAAGGTGGGACCGTCGCCCGCCAGTACCGGACGGGGCGGGTCCACGGCACGGGGGGCCGAGGCACAAGGGAGTACCGCCGTGACCAAGCTGAACCAGATCATCGCGCTCGAAAAGGGCGTCAAGGCCCGCGCCAGCCGCGAGCTGGAGGAGCTGCGCGCGTCGACGCAGAAGGACGCGCTGCTCGCCGGCATCTCCCGGACGTACCAGCCGCGCGACGAGGACGGCGACCCGCTGCCGCCCGAGGGCACCAAGGTCCAGGTCCGGGTCGAAGAGGTGCTCGCGCGGGTGTCCGCCGTCCTGACCCGGCTGTTCGACGTCGTCGCCACGAAGGACATCGCGAACGGCTCGGCGCGGGCGGACGTCGTCGTCGACGGTGAGACGCTGCTGCGCGACGTCCCGGTGGCCTACCTGCTCTTCCTGGAGAAGCAGCTCGCCGACCTGCAGTCCTTCCTGGCGAAGCTGCCGGTGCTCGACCCGGCCGAGGACTGGTCGTGGGACTCGGCGGCCGGCGTCTACCGCACGCCGACGACGAAGACCGTGCGGTCCCGCAAGGTGCCGAAGGTGCTCGTCAAGTACGAGGCCACCGAGCACCATCCGGCGCAGACCGAGGTGTTCACCGTCGACGAGCCGGTCGGCGACTGGTCGACGGTGAAGTTCTCCGGCGCGCTGCCGGCCGAGCGGCGCGGTCAGCTGCTCGACCGGGTCATCGCGCTCGGAGAGGCCGTCAAGGTCGCCCGCGAGGCCGCCAACCAGTTCGACGTGACCGACCAGGCCTACGGCAAGCTGGTCTTCGACTACCTGTTCGCCCGATAGGCTGCCGCCCGTCGGCCCACGGCCGGCGGGCTCTCACCTTTCACTGATCATGGGAGACGACGTGACCATGATCTCAACCCGTGACCAGCGCCAGCCCGAGAGCGAAGATCGACCATCCGTCAGGTCCGGTCGGGCGCGCCAGCGCCCGACGGCGGAGCGGCGAGGGGCGCGCAAGCGCCCTTGGAGCCGACCGCCCCACGAGTTCCCGTCTGGAGCGGCGGGATGCGTCCCCCAGGGGGGCGCGAAAGCTGAGACTCTTACTCAAGATCACAAAGATCGGTGACAGTGAGGGTTCGAATCCCTCCCTCGGCTCAGCCCGCCGGGGTAGCCCAAGGGCAGAGGCAGCCGGTCATGACTCTTAGTCTCTCGCTCCACAACTCAACACCGGTCACATCGCCGGCCCGGCCGACGGCTGGCCTTACAGGTCGAGGTTGCGGGTTCAAGCCCCGCGCGGCGCTCCACCTGCGCCGCTGGCTCAATAGGAAGAGCGCGACCACGTGAGACTGACCAGACCCGTCAACGACACGGACTGGCGTGCGCAAGGTGACCATCCCCCGGGGCCCAGGGAAGGGTAATCCCTGGGCTCCACCAATCTCAGCCGGGTGGCAGGCCGTCCGTAAGCCGACGCATGGACTCGGCGCGGGAAACGCCGTCCGCGCGGGCGGGCGGTTCCCACGGAAAGCCAGTGGACGAGGTGGCGAGCACCCATCCAGGCGGCGGGCTTTCGGCACCGCGGCGCTCACTCGGGGGCGGGCGCCGGCGCGCGGGCCAAGCGGCCTCAGGATCCGCTCTCGGATCCTGAGGCCGCTTCCGCGACATGGGCGATGCCCGCCGCTGGGGAGGTACGTACCCGGTAGGTCTACGCCGCCGCGATGGCGGCACCCTTGGTGACGAGGGGGAGGTTGGCGGCGCCCCGCACGTTGGAGGAGACCTTCATGACCGCGCGGTCGGGGTCGGCCACGAAGTCGGGGAAGCGGTTGAGGATCTCCTCCAGGGCGATCCTGGTCTCCAGGCGGGCCAGGTGGGCGCCCAGGCAGCGGTGGATGCCGAAGCCGAAGAACAGCGTCGACGGCTCGTCCCGCCGGTTCAGGTCGAACGTGTCCGGGTCGGCGTAGACCCGCTCGTCGCGCAGCGCCGAGCCGGTGATCAACATGACCCGGTCGCCGGCCGGGATCGTGACGCCGTGCAGCTCGATGTCCCGGGTGGCGGTCCGGCCCTGCAGCTGGGACGGCGCGTCGTAACGCAGCGTCTCGCCGGCGGCCCGGTCGTACAGGGAGGGGTCCGCCAGCAGCAGGCGGCGCTGTTCGGGGAACCGCGTCAGCGCCATCAGCCCGTTCGGGATGGCCTTGGCGACGGTCTCGTGGCCCGCGGTGCCCAGCTCGAGGAAGCGGAAGGCGATCTCGTCGTCCGGCAGCGCCCGGGTCGAGCCGTCCTCGTCGTCGAGCACCTCCGTCTGGATCAGCAGGCTGATCGGGTCGTCCGTCGGGTTCTTGCGCCGCTCGGCCGCCAGCGACAGGTAGATGTTGATGATCTCCACGTTGGCGGCGATGAACTCCGCCTCCTCGTCGACGCCCTCGCCGCGGGCGAGCATGCGGTCGCTGCACTCGTTGATGGTGGCCCGGTACTCCTCGGGGATGCCGAGGAGCTCACTGATCACGTCCAGCGGCAGCAGGACCGAGAAGTTCCGGACGACGTCGAACTCGTCGACGTCGCGGAAGCGGTCGAGGAGCTCGGCGGCGCGGCGGCGGATGTACGGCTCGAGGGCCAGCATCCGCCTCGGCGAGAACACCTTGCTGACGATCTTTCGGTGCCAGCGGTGCTCCGGCGGGTCCCTGAGGATGATCATTGGCGAGCCGGCCTCGCGGCCCTCGATCGTGACACCGCCGGCGCTGGAGTAGGTCTCCCAGTCGTTGTGAGCGGCCAGGACGTCCGCGTGCCGGGACAGCGCCCAGAACTTCAGCTCGGGGTTGTGGAAGACGGGCGCCTCGTCCCGTAACACCCGGTAGACCGGATACGGGTTCCGGTAGGTCGCGAGGTCGTAGGGGTTGAACTCGACCATCCGCACTCCTGGAGGACGAGGGGCCACACCCGGTCGGCGAGACGATGGTCCCGGGCGGGCATGGGTCCCGAGAGAGTGGACACGCGCCGCGACCGCGGCTACGGGTGGACACCGAAGACCAGCGCCCACCCGAAGCATAAAGTATGCAATCGGCTTTGATGAGCCCTCGGGTTCCTGAGCCAGAAAGTTCCGCCCGTCGGAGGGGCGCCGAGGAGGCGGCGACGGGCGGGCCGCGGCCCCCGGTCTCGTATAAACATCT
>NZ_JADWYU010000116.1 GCF_016786325.1 Frankia nepalensis
CCCGGGGGCCCCCCCGCCGCCGGGGCGGGGGGGGGCGGGGGGGCCCGGGCGGGGGCCCCCCGGGCGGGGGCCGCCGGCCCGCCGGCCCCTCGGGGGGCCTCCGCCCGCCGCCGGCGGGCCGGGCGGTGGCGCTCCCCGTTCACCCCCTACCTGCTGGCGCTGCCCGGCGGGCTGTGGCTGGTGATCTTCTTCGTCGTCCCCATGCTGGTCATGCTCTCGGTCTCGCTGCAGACCGGGAACCTGCTGGACGGCTTCCGCCAGACCTTCAACTTCGGCATCTACCCCGACGCGATCTCGACCTACTCCGACCAGCTCGTCCGGTCGTTCCAGTACGGCGGGCTGGCGACCCTGATCACGATCGTCCTCGCCTACCCGATGGCCTACTGGATCGCCTTCCACGCCGGCGGGCGCAAGTCGATGTACCTGTTCCTGGTGCTGGCGCCGTTCTTCGTCTCGTTCGTGATCAGGACCGTCTCCTGGAAGTTCCTGCTCGCCGACAACGGCATCGTGCTCGGCAACCTCAAGGACGTCGGCCTGCTGGCCGACGACTTCCGGGTCCTCGCCACCTCGACGGCGGTCGTCGCCGGCCTCGCCTACAACTTCTTCCCGTTCATGCTGCTGCCGATCTACGTGGCGCTGGAGCGGGTCGACCCGAAGCTGATCGAGGCCGCCGGCGACCTCTACGCCGGCCGGGCCGCGGTGTTCGGCCGGGTCGTTCTCCCGCTGTCGCTGCCCGGCGTGTTCGCCGGGGTGCTGCTCACGTTCGTCCCGGCGACGTCGGACTACGTCAACTCGTCGATCCTCGGCGGCACCAACGACACGATGATCGGCAACATCATCCAGACGACGTACCTGACGAACGCGGACTATCCGCTCGCGTCCGCGCTCTCGTTCATCCTGATGGCGATCCTGCTCGTCGGGATCTTCCTGTACGCGCGGGTGCTCGGCACCCGGGACGTCTTCGAGATGAGCACCCGATGACTGAGCCTCTTCCGTCGTCCTCACCAGACAGGGTCCGGAGTCTCAGCGCTCGGGTGAGACGGAAAAGGCTCATTGGCCCAGCCACCGAGGAGAAGCCGGCCGGGGCCGCCGCCTCCGCCGGGCGTCGCCCCCGCCGGCGGCGCCGGCTGGGCGAGCACTTCCTGCACGCCTACACGTGGCTGGTGCTGCTCTGGCTGGTCGCGCCGATCCTCGCGATGATCGCCTTCGGCTTCAACGACACCAAGAGCAAGCAGAACAACACCTGGCAGGGCTTCACGCTGAAGTGGTGGCGGGACGTCGGCGCGATTCCCGACCTGACCACGGCGCTGAAGAACTCGCTGACCATCGCCCTGCTGTCGATGCTCATCGCGACCGTCCTCGGCACGATGATCGGGATGGCGCTGGGCAAGCACGTGTTCCGCGGCAAGAACGGCCTGAACCTGCTGCTGTTCGCGAACATCTCGGCGCCGGAGGTCGTGCTCGGGGCGTCGTTGCTCTCGCTGTTCATCACGCTCGGGGTGCCGCGCGGCTTCCTGACGATCCTGATCGCCCACTCGATGTTCAACATCTCGTATGTCGCGATCGTCGTCAGCACCCGGCTCGCCGGCTACGACGTGAGCCTCGAGGAGGCGGCCCGTGACCTGGGCGCCGGGCCGTTCGCGACGTTCCGGCTGGTCACGCTGCCGATGATCTTCCCGGGTGTGCTGTCGGGCGCGCTGCTCGCGTTCGCGCTGTCGATCGACGAGTTCATCATCACGACGTTCAACGCGGGCAACACCCTGACCTTCCCGCTGTGGGTGTTCGGCGCGACCAGGGTCGGCGTCCCGCCGCAGGTCAACGTGATGGCGACGATCATCTTCGTCGGCGGTGTGCTCCTCGCCGGCGTGGGCGCCGTCGCCGGCCGCGGCCGGCGCGCCCGCCCACCGGCCGAGGACGCCCCCACGACGCCCGCGTGAGCGACCCCGGCGGCCGATGGCGATCCCGGTGGACGAGCCGGCGAAAACGAGAAGAGGCCGGAGGATCGGCGGATCCTCCGGCCTCGCCCGTCGTCCGGGCTCCGACTTCCCTCGTGGATCATTTTCGTGAGTCCCGAACCGCCGATCGGCGCACACAATCGTCGATCTTGGCCATGTCTCGGCGCGGTCTCCTTGGTAGATCACCAGATCCGCGCGAAGTTCAGGGACAAAGCGGGCAGAAACCGCCCGACCGCGCACACATCCAACGATCAAGGAAGGAGCCGGGCCCTCACGGGCTGATGATCGTCGGATGTGCGCGGATCGGCGGCCCAGGCGTCCCGCCAAGATCTACGGGGAGACCTCGGAGACGCGGGCCCGCGGAGTCAGGGACGCGGGTCCGCGGAGGAGGTCGCCTCGCGCCACAGGTCGATCTGCTCGCCCTTGTCCCGGCGCCGGCGGACGGCCAGCGCGGCGGCGCTGGCGACCGCGGCGATCAACGCAAGCTTGCGCATCATCCGACGCTCTCCCTTGTCCGGATTCCTGGGATTCTCAGACCCCGCACGTCAACGTATCCCCGTCGAGCGGTCGCCGCCCGCCCGCTCGGTCCACCCGCGCCGCCGGTGCCCACGGCCAGGCGCCGCGGCCGGCGGGCGCGCTCAGCGCTGGTAGGTCACCCGCAGGACGGCCCGCGCCAGCGTGTGGAAGGCGAGGTTGAAGCCGACGACCGCGGGCGCGACCTCGTCGGTGATCTCCAGCTTCGGCACGTCGACGGCGTGCACGACGAACACGTACCGGTGCGGACGATCGCCCTCCGGCGGTGCCGCGCCGCCGTACTGCTTCGTTCCCCAGTCGCTGCGCACGTGGTAGGCACCGGTCGGCAGTCCGCTCAGGTCACCGGAGGCGGCGGCGGTGGCCAGCTCCGTGACGGAGGCCGGAATGTCGACGAGCACCCAGTGCCAGAAGCCGGAACCGGTCGGCGCGTCCGGGTCGAAGCAGGTGACCGCGAAGCTCTTCGTCTCCGCCGGGAAGCCCGACCAGGACAGGTGCGGCGAGAGGTCGGCGCCGCCGGCGCCGGAGAACACCTGCGCCGCTGGCATCGGCTGGCCGTCAGTCAGATCCGTGCTGGTCACGCCGAACGTCGGCGCGGGCGGGAGCAGGTCGATCGGGTCGGGAGCCGGGGCGCGGTCGGCGAGCGACATACGTCGTCCTCCAAGAGTGTGGGCCAAGAGAACCCGGCACGCGTCGGCTCTACGCTTTGTCGGGACAAAAACCGCAGTCCGAACGCATGAGTGGGGCTTGGTCGTGAAGCTTGTCACCGCAATCCTCCGCCCGCACCGGGTGGCTGACGTCCGCGCCGCGCTGACTACGTTTGGCATACATGGGATGACAATCAGCCAGGCGACCGGTTACGGAATGGAGCTGTGGCGTACCAGCTCGTACCGGGGGCAGACATTCCATGATGAGGCGGTCAGCAACGTCCGGCTGGAGATCCTCGTCGCCGACACCGACGCCGAGGACGTCGTCAACGTGATCACGCGCTCCGCGGCGAGCAGCGCCAGCGGCGCTGGAAAGATCTGGGTCATGCCGGTCGACGCCCTGGCCAGGGTGCGCACCGGCGAGCGCGGCCTCGACGCGCTCTGAGCTCCAGCAGGAGTTCCAGTGAGTGGGCACACAGATGGCATCCGTTGTTCTGTCGCCAAGCGACAGACGCCCCGCAACCCTGTAAGGTAGGGCTTGTCCCGGGCGGCGTATCCCTCGAATCCCCCCGTATCGATGGGTGCGCCGCCCGGGCGTTCGCGTTTCCTGCTCGGTGCTTGGCACCTTCGCCGGGGTCGTGATGTCTGCCCAGGGGCACGACCCCCTGGAACCCCCGTGACAGGGGCTCCGCCCCCGACACCCCCGCCGGGGCTCGCGCTTCGCGCTTCGCCCGGTCAGGTTGATGGTCGGTGGCTCCCATAGGTCACGTGTCTGCCCCGGGGGACCTTCCTGGAACTGCCGTGGTCGGGGCTTCGCCCTGGTACCCCTGTGGGCTCGCGCTTCGCCTGGCGGGCCGCGGCCGGCGGGGCTGCGGGTCGGGTGGCTGCCGTAGGTCACGATGTCTGCCCTGGGGGGACCTTCCTTAAGTCCTGTGGCAGGGGCTTCGCCCGACAACCTGGGTGGCTCGCGTTTCGCGCGTTGCCGTCGGCGGAGCGTCACCTTCCTTCGACCCGCTCGGATTCCTGGGCCGCGCCCAGAAACGCCCTCCGCGCCGAGGTGGCGGGGAGGGCGTTTCTGGGCTGGTGGGCCCGGTGAGGCTGGCCTGTCCAGCGGCGGTGGCGGTTGCTAACGACGGTGGCGGCCGCCGCCGGTGGGGCGGTCCTCCGGGGTCAGGCGGGCGCGGGAGAGGACCTGGGTCGCCTCGCGGTCGTCGGCCCCCAGGTGGTCGGCGCCGCCTGAGGACGGGAAGTGGCGGTCCTGGAGCGGGAGGGGCTGCTTCTTGCGGTTGCGGCGGGCGCGCAGCAGTTCGAAGGCGATCGGAAGCACCGAGATCAGGACGATCAGGATGAGGATCGCCTCGACGTTGTCCCGGATGAACCCGATCCGGCCGAGGAAGTAGCCGAGGAGGGTGACGCCGATGCCCCACAGCACGGCGCCGATGATGTTGTAGACGACGAACGTGCGGTAGTTCATCCGGCTGACGCCGGCGACGATCGGGGTGAACGTGCGGACCACCGGCACGAAGCGCGCCAGGACGATCGAGCGCGGCCCGTGGCGTTCGAAGAACTCGTGGGCCTTGGTGACGTTCTCCTGCTTGAACAGCCGGGAGTTCGGCCGGCGGAACAGCGCGGGTCCGACCTTGCGGCCGAACAGGTAGCCGGCCTGGTCACCCGCGAACGCCGCGATCCCGATCAACCCGCAGGCAAGCCAGATCGGGGTGTCCACCTCGCCGCGGGCGATCAGCATGCCGTAGGTGAACAGCAGGGAGTCGCCCGGCAGGAAGAAACCGATCAGAAGTCCCGACTCCGCGAAGATGATGAGCAGCATCACCACGAGGCCGGCCTTGGCGAGCGTGTCGGCGTCCAGGAAGCCGGGCATGGCGAGCGTGTTCGTCGCGAGGGACGTCGCAAGGGGTGTGGTCACAGGCGGTCCTCCGGAGCGGTCACGGGTCTGGCCGAACAGCGGTGAACCGCCGTGGTCGCGTGGGGCGCGACATCGGGACCCGGAGCAGGGGCCCATCGCTCCGCGCCAGCGGATCGCCGGGTCCGCCCGCGGGCAGACAGGACATGGATCCTTGCCAGCGTATCCAGCGTGTCCGTTGCGGCAGTAACCGCCCGGCGCGGCGGGAGCCCGCGGGTCGTCGACCGGCGTTTCCCCGCGCCCGCCGTTCCGCGCGCCCGCGCCCCGACCGATCCGTTGACGATGGTTCGTCCGTAGTGCGTGTCCCGGTCGGGGTTGTGTGACTGGCCATGTCGACCCGATAGGGCTCATGTGAAACATGGGTCGATACAGGCGGTTAATACCCTCAGGCTGTGGGTGTGGCAGCGCAGGGCAGACCGGGCCGGCGGAACGCGCGGCGACTGGCCCTCGCCGCCGCGACGGCCGGTGTGCTCGCGGTGGCACCGCTCGCCGGCTGCGGGCTCTTCGGGCCGGTCGAGGCCACCGCGCCAGGCGCGAGCCAGTCGCCGAGCGTGGAGCCGCTGGCGGACGTGCCGCCGGGCGCGCCCGGCCAGCTGATCTCGGCCGAGAGGCTGCCGGGCGCGGCCGACGTGCTCGTCTGGCGGGTCGCCTACCACACCACCGACCACAACGGGGCCGACGTGGCGGCGACCGGGGTGGTGCTCGCGCCGGCCTCCGGCCCCGGCGACGCGGTGCCGGCCGGCGGGCGGCCGGTGGTCGCCTTCGGGCACGGCACCACCGGCCTGGCCGACGCCTGCGCGCCGTCCCGGCTGGAACCGACGCTGGCCGCCCTCGGCGCCACCCTGTCGCTCGTGCGCGCCGGGTACGTGGTCGCCGCCGCCGACTACGTCGGCCTCGGCGGCCCGGGGGAGCACGCCATCTACGCGGCGCGCCCGGAGGGCCAGGCGATGCTCGACATCGCCCGCGCCGCGCGCGGGGTTCCCCGGGCGCGCGCGGGCAGCGAGGTCGTCGCCTGGGGGTATTCGCAGGGCGGGCAGGCGGCGCTCGCCGCCGGGGCGCTGGCCGCCACCTACGCGCCGGACCTCGATCTGCGCGGGGTGGTGGCGATGGCGCCGCTGGTGGACCTGTCACGGTCACTGCGTGGGCTGCTCCAGCACAACGACAGCGGCGTCGCCTACGTCCTGCTGGCGGCCTTCGGGGTGTCGGTGACCAGGCCGGGTGTCCGGCTCGACGACGAGCTCACCGCCGAAGGCCGGCGGATGCTCTCGGTCGCGCGTCAGGAGTGCGCGGTGGACCTGCTGGCGGCGAGCGTGGGTGTCAGCGCCGCGGACCTGTTCGTCACCGACCCGCTGACCACCGAGCCGTTCGCCTCCGCGTTCGCCGCCCAGCGAACGGCCGTCCTGCGGCGGATGCCGCCGGTGCTGCTGATCCAGGGCGACGCCGACGACGTCATCGGCCGGGAGGTCACCGACGGCGTGGTCCGGGACCTGTGCGCGACGGGCACCGTGGTCGACTACCGGCGCTATCCGGGCGCCGGCCACAGCACGATCTTCCCCGCGTCCGCCGGCGACATGGACGCCTGGATCGCGAACCTGTTCGCGGCCACCTCCGCCCCGGTCCACGACATCTGCTGACGGGTCCGCGCGGAACCCGGCAGAACTGGGCGAATCGGGACGGTAGCGCCGGGTACTCGGGAACTTGACGACGTGTGGACCGGACATCGTTCATTGCCCCGGACAGGAAGCGGAGAATGGCGCGGTGACGCAGCACAACGCGAGTGGCGCGGCAACGGGCCCGGTTCTCGGCCTGGACCTCGGCGGCACCTCGATCAAGTGGGTGACCCTCGTCGACGGCGAGGTGACCGCGCGGGGCAAGGTGCCGACGCCGCGGACCGGCGTCGACGCCGTGCTCGGCGCGCTGGCCGGAGTCGCCACCGAGCACCCGGACGCGCGGGCGCTCGGCGTGGCCGTCGCCGGCGCGCTCGACCCGGTGGGCGGCAGGCTGCTCGTCGTCCCGAACATCGCCGGCGACTGGCCCGCCCGGGCCATCGGCCGCGAGCTCGCGGACGCGACCGGCCGGCCGGTCAGCCTCGCCAACGACGCCAGGGCCTTCGCCTACGGCCAGCTGCGGCACGGCGTCGCCGCGGGGGCGTCGGACGCCGTCTTCGTCACCCTCGGCACCGGCATCGGCGGCGCCATCGCGTCCGACGGCCAGCTGCGGCTTGGCTACCAGCGCCGCGGCGGCGAGATCGGCCACATGCCGATCGAGCCGGACAACGGGCGCAAGTGCGGCTGCGGCGCGATCGGCTGCCTGGAGTCGATCGCCGGCGGCAGGTCGCTGTCCGAGCTGGGCGCCGACCTGGTCAGGACCGGCGCCGCGCCCGCGCTCGCCGAGGCGGTCGACGGGCGCCCCGAGCTGGTCTCTCCCAGCCACGTCGTCGGTCTCGCCGACGTCGAGCCCGCGTGCGGCCGGCTGGTCGTCCGCGCCGGGCGCGCCCTCGGCGTCGCGCTGTCCGGGCTCGCCAGCGCGCTGGCGCCGGAGGTCATCGTGTTCGGTGGCGGCGTGGCGGCGGGCCTGCCCGCCTTCCGGCCGCACATCGACGAGGTCATGTCCCAGCACACCGTGCTGGTGGAGACGCCGCGGATCGTCACCGCCGTCGACGGCTTCGCCGGGGCCCTCGGCGCCGCCGCCTGGGCCGCCGGCCCGCCTCCCGGCTACCCGTCGCCGATCGTCCCCGGCGGGCACTGACCTCGGCCGACGCTCGCCCGGCTGGGCCGGGTCGACCCCCACCACCCCGTTGGGGTGCCTCAGCCGTTGCTGACGGCCCTCACCGGATCTCACCGGCGCCGTGGAGGTGTCCTCGGCATCGGCCGTCGGCGCCGTGCTCCCCGCGTCCGGGTAGTCGACGGTGCCCTGGAGCCGACCCGCGTGACCGGCTCCGCCCACCGTCGGCGACCCTTCAGGGGTGGGTTCGCCATGGGTTCGCGAGGGTGACCGGAGTGCGTCCGGGCGCCGGCTCGCGAGTTTTCGCGCGCCGCCCCCGCCCCATCGCCGCGCGCCTCCCTGAACATCTCCGTGATCACTCGATGACGAATTGCAACGTTTTAGTGGCACTTAACAAGAATTGAGCGGCAATAAACGAGGTGGAAGGCGGCGTGGGTGGGTGACCGGCGGGACGACCAAGTCGACCGGCAGGTGGACGATCTTCTGACCGACGTGGCGCGGCTGCTGGCCGCGGCGCCGCCGGCCGTCCGCTGGCGGGCGCTGCGCGAGCTGTCGGACAACCGGGCTAGCCTGCAGGCGATGACCGTCCACGAGCTGCTGCCCGAGGACGGTTCCCGCCGGGGCCTGTCCGCCGTCGCGAGGAGCCTGGGCGTGACGGCCAGCTGGGTCAGCCAGCTCGCGACGCTGCCGCGCCGCCATGCCGGCATGTTCGCGTGGGGCCGGGCGCTGGGGCTGGCCGGGGAGCTGGTCGCCCTGGCGGAGCGGCCCGGGTCCAGCCGCCTGTCCGACGAGTTCGCCGCGCTCGTCCAGCGCGGCCTGCACGACACCAGTCCGCGCGCCGACCTGGAGAACGCGGCCAGCCGCTGGGCGATGGCCGCCCGCCGCCAGCGCCGCGGCCCCGAGGCGGACGCGCTCGTCGAGCGGATCGACACGCTGCTGACCGACGTCGACCCGGCCCTCGATCTCGACTGGCTGGCCCGGGCCGAGATCGCCCTCGGCTACCAGAGCACCCGCGCCTCGTCCCCGCCGCGCCCCGCCGCCACGGCCTGGGGCAACGGCTCCGGCGCCGGCCCGCTCGGCCCGGCCAGGCCGGTCCCGCCACTCCCGCCCACGCCGCCCGCGCTCCAGCCGCCGCCCGCGTCCCCGCCGGCCGCCGCGCCGCGGCAGCGCCGCGGCCCCGACGATCCCCTGCCCTGGTCCCGCTACCGTCTCCGCGACCGCTAGACGCCCGGTCCGGATGGCCTGGGTGGTGCGGTAGGCGTAGCGGGCCTCTTCGTGCGGGTGAAGTGCGACATCGTGGTCCGTCCTGGTCCAGCCGGCCGGTCTGGAAGGGAAGCTAGTCGATCTCGAAGGGGACGAAGGAGCTCTCGGCGAGGGTCTTCTCGGCGAAGGACGCGGACTGGGCGCGGCCCTGGCGCAGCCAGTCGCGCAGCGACTCGATGACCTCGCGCCGCGAGCGGGACAGCGGCACGCCGCGGGCCAGGGCGCCCATGACGTCGTGGGTCGTGATGTCGCGGCCGTCGTCGGCGAAGGCGCCGTACAGCGCGTCGATGACGGCCTGCTCGATCTCCGCGCCGACGAACCCGACGGAGGCCTTCGCGAGCCGGTCCAGGTCGAACTCGGCCGGCAGCCGGCGCCGCTTCGCCAGGTGCACCGTGAAGATGTCGCGGCGTTCCCGCTCGGTCGGCAGATCCAGGAAGAAGACCTCGTCGAATCGGCCCCGGCGCAGCAACTCCGGCGGCAGGCTGGTGATGTCGTTCGCGGTGGCGACGACGAACACGGGCGCGGTCTTGTCCTGCATCCAGGACAGGATCGTGCCGAACACCCGCATCGACGTCCCGCCGTCCAGGCCGCCGGCGGCGAGTGCCTTCTCGATCTCGTCGATCCACAGCACGCACGGCGCGATCGCCTCGGTGAGCCGCAGCGCGGTGCGCACCCGCTCCTCGGACTCGCCGACGAGCGAGCCGAACAGCGCGCCGACGTCGAGACGCAGCAGCGGCAGCCGCCACAGGCCGCCGATCATCTTCGCGGTCAGCGACTTGCCGGTGCCCGGGATGCCGACCAGCGCGATCCCCTTCGGCGCCGGCAGGCCGTACTCGGCCGCCTCCGGGGAGAAGGCCCGCTCGCGCAGCCGGAGCCAGTTCTTCAGCACGTCGAGGCCGCCGACATCGTCCGGAGTCTCGTGTGCCGGGTAGAACTCGACCGCCTGCGTCTCGCGCAGGATCTGCTTCTTCTCCTCGTTGATGACGTCGATCGTGTTGTCGTCGACCCGGCGGTCGGTCACGAACACCTTCGACAGCGCGCGCTCCGCCTCGACGCGGGTCAGTCCGGACGCGGCCCGCACCAGCTTGCTCCGGCCGAGCGGAGTCAGGGAGATCTTCACCCCGGCCTGGCGGGCCAGCTGGTCCAGCGTGCGGGCGAGCTCCTCGTCGGTCGGCAGCGGGAACTCCAGCGCCACCGCCTCGTCGGTCAGCTCGCGCGGCACCTTGCCGGTGACCTCGGTGACGACGATCGTCGCCCGCTTGCGGCGCAGCGCCTGGGCGGCGTTGCGCAGCCGGCGCTTGACCAGCACGTCCTTCCAGAACTCGTGGAAGTCCTTCAGCACGTAGACGGACATGTCGTCGTTCGACGTGCGGATGATGTGCTCGAGCGCGGCGGCCGGGTCGGTGATGGACGGCACCGGTCCGCCGGATGACCCAGGGCCATCGGACAGCGAGCCGAAGCCGCCGCCGATGTCCCAGGTGACGCAGCGGCGGCCGGTCTCCTGGGCGGCCGCGGCGATCACCTCGACCGCCCGCGTCTCCTCGACCGTCGTCACGACGACGAGGGGGAACCGTGCGCGCAGATAGGTCACCAGCGTGTCGCCGAACGACTCCGTCACCCGCACGCTCCCGCCCGCGCCGTCATGCGCCCGCCCGCACCCCTGCCCCGACGGGGCCGGCGCGCGCCTGGACGGCGGCGACCGGGTCGACGCCGGTGAGGACGACGGTGCCGTCCGGCCCGACCGTCGCCTCCGCCACCGGCACCTCGGCCAGCTCGGCCAGCGTGTGCCGGCCCGAGAAGACATGCACCGTCTTGTTGTCCGAGCCGCGCAGCCCGGCCGCGACCCGGCGGGCCGCCACGTACGGACCGGCCACCAGCACGTCCACGTGCTCGGCCAGCGCCGCCACCAGCCGCGGCCGCCGCTCGCGCAGCGCCGGCATCGCGAACCCGGTGAGGACGATCACCGACAGCCCGTGGCCCGCGCACAGCCGCGCCAGCTCCACGACGGCGTCCGCCTGCTCCAACGGCTCCCCGCCGCTGATCGTCACGCCGTCCGTCCCGAACGAGGCGACGTGCTCCGCCAGCGCCGGCACGGCCCACGCGGCGCCGGCGTCGCCGGCCGCGTGCGTCTGGGGGTTGAAGCAGCCGCGGCAGCCCAGCGCACAGCCCTGGGTCCAGACGACCGTGCGCAGGCCGGGCCCGTTCGCCCGCGACCGCGGCAGCACGGCGTGCACCCGCAGCTCGGGGACCTGCCCGGCGGGGCTCACCACGACCGGCCGCTCCAGCCGGTCCGCTGCCGGGCCTCCTGGTCGACCGCGCCCGACTGGTACGCCTCGCCGGTCATCTCGCGCTCGACGACCTCGCCCCCGAGCGCCCGCTCCAGGTCGGCCGTGGTCGCCAGGCACCGGTTGCCGCCGACCCCCGACACCTTGATCGAGACCTTGCCGTCCGGGCTGATCGTGACCTCGACCTGCTCAGTAGCCACCGCGCACCTCCGGTGCGGACATGGGCACCCACACGCCGACTCGATCGTAGGTCCGGCACGCGATGGGCCGGGCACTCTTCGCGACTGGTACGCCGAGTCGGGTACCGGACACCGGTGGCCTGGCAGGAGTCTCCTAGGTGAGGCGGACCACCGGGGTCCGGTGGTGGACGAGGCGGCCGGTGCGCAGGTCGCGGGCCGTGACCAGCAGACGCTTGCCGTCGTCGACGTGGAACTCGACGGTGAAGCGGTCCTCGCCGCGCCGGCCCGGCGGGTCCGCGACGAGGAACGTCGGGGCGTCGGCGTTCATCCAGAAGTGGGTGCGCTCGCGCTGCTCGTGCGCGTCGGCCGGCACCAGCCGGGCCGCGCCGGCCCCGTCGAACATCAGCTCCACCGGGGCGTCACCGCCGGAGCGGGCGGCGGGCTCGGACAGCTCGAAGATGGCCAGGCCCAGTTCGTGCTGGCCGTCGAACGTCGCCTTGACGGTCAGAGTCGTGACGGTGTCCCTGGTCGGGTAGCTGGTGCCGGCCTCGACGACCGTGCGGTACTCGTAGGCGCCGGTGGTCGCGTTGACGTGGCGGACGGCGTAGTCGTGCTGGATGTGGTCGTAGAAGTCGACGCCGGCGACGAACGCCGCGGCGCCGGCGGCGACGACGTCCAGCGGCCGCGACATCGCCACCCGGTCACGGCCGAACCGGCGGCGCACCTGGGTGCGCACCGACGGGATCAGCGAGCTGCCGCCGACGAGCAGTACCTGCTTGACGCTGTCCTCGTCGAAGCCCTTGTCCCTCGCCTTGCCGAGCGCGGAGCCGATGACCCGCTCGACGTCGGTGTACAGGCCCTGGGCGTCGAGCAGCTCCTCCAGCTCGTCGCGGGTGACCTCGGCGTCGAGCACCCGCCCCGTCTCCGGGTCCTGGGCGCTGATCTCGGCCGAGCGGGCGGTGGACAGCGCCTCCTTGGCCGCCTCGCAGCGGACCAGCAGCTCGGCCGACATCCGCCGGACGTCCTCGTCGGACGACGAACGCCGGCCGCGGCGCAGCACCTCGGCGAACAGCCAGCCGTCGATGCTCGCGCCGCCGACGTCCGCGCCACGCTTGCCGAGCACCCGGCAGCGCCGCCCGCCGCCGGCTCCGCCGATGGGGGAGGCCGACTCCTCCTCGATCCGGACGACGGAGACGTCGAGCGTGCCGCCGCCGAAGTCGAAGACGAGGTAGACGTCGCCGGGCTGGATGCGGGCGCCGTAGCCGAGGGCGGCCGCGCTGGCCTCGTCGATCAGCCGGAACCGGCGCACCCCGGCCGTCTCGGCGACGCCGCGCAGCCAGGCGTCGTAGTGCTCGAACGACTCGACCGGCACCGAGAAGGCGACCTCCTCGTCCAGCCCGCCGCCGGCCTCGACGGCCGCGTCCTGGACCAGCCGGACGAGGAAGTCCTCGGCCGCCTCGACGGGCGTCATCCGGCGCCCGTCCGGCAGCCGCCGCCCCACCGGCGCCGCCCGCTGGGACACGTAGCGCTTCATCCAGCGGAACGTCAGCGGGTGCTCGTAGAGGCCGCGTCGCACCACCTGGCCGCCGTACCAGGTGGTGCGCGGCCCGGCCACGTGCAGCAGCGACGGCACCACGTGCATCACCTCGGCGCCGCCCTGCCCGCCTAGCCGGTCCGGCCCGTCGAGGCGCCGGTCGACGCCGAGCTCGGGCATCGCCACGGTCCTCGCCTGCCCGGCGCGCTCGTCCCAGGTGGCGACGACGCTGTTCGACGTCCCGAAGTCGATCCCCAGCCGCCCGCTCATCCGGCCTCCCCGCCCGCCTCGCCGGCGCCGGCGGTCACGGTCGAGCGGCGGACGACCCGGCCGCCGACGACCCGGACCGCGGGCGAGCGGAGCACCACCGCCGTCCCGGGCGCCGGCTCCCCGCCGGCCGGTGGCAGGTGCCGCGTCGGGTCGAAGGCCGCGGCGGCGCCGACGTCGCCGTCCAGCAGGATGCCGGCGCGCTCGAGCGCCCTGAACAGCCGGCCGGCGGCCTCGGCCAGGTCGTCGACGGTGAGGACGCCGCCGCCGGCCCGGACCAGCGCCACCTGGGTGGCCAGATGGGCGAGCGGGGTGGCGATCGCCTCGGCGACCTCGTCGACGGCTGCCCCGGCCCCGGCCGCGCCGGCCCGGCCGGCCTCCCGGCGGGCCGCCTCCAGGTCATGTTCCAGCTCGCGGATCCGTCCCAGCGCCTCCCGCAGCTCGAAGGCGGCCTCACCCGCGCTCAGCTGGCCCGCGACGGTTTCACGTGGCACATCGGCCGAGCCCGCCGGGGCCGGTACGGTCTCGGCGGTGCCGGCGGTCGCCCGGTCCTGGCGGCGGAAGAGAGCCATGATCCTCAACCTGGTTCGATGTCGTGCCGGCCGGCGCGGATCGCGTCGCCAGCGGTGCCCATGAGGTGGATGTCGAAACGGAACCGGTGCCGCGGGACCGTGGCCGGGACGCCGGCCGCGGGCAGTCACGCGCCGGCCACGCCCAGCGCTCCCACGTCCGCGGGGAGCGGCGGAGTGCCCAGAGCGCCCACCTGGCGCGCCGGCCCGCCGTCGGCTCGCCCGCGGCTGATGGTCAGACCTCCTCGGCCGAGACCACGTAGGACCTGACGAGGCGGACATCGAGCACCCGCACGACCGTCTCCGCTCAGAAACCGGTGGCCTGGCGGGTCAGGACGAGACGTACGGTGCCGTCGCGGTCGGTCTCCTCGCGGGCCACGGAGAAGCCCTGGCGGGCGAGGGTGGCGCGGGTGGCGTGGTAGGCGTAGCGGGCCTCGACCCTGCCCAGCCACCCCGCGCCGAGCTCGCGGACGTCGTACTCACTGATCCAGGCCCGGAACGTGCCGTCCTCCTGGCGTTCGAAGCCGAGGTCGTTCGACGCGGCGCCGACGTGCTGGCGCCGCACGATCACGTGCGCGCGCTGCCGGCGCCTGTCGCCCTGGTAGCCACGGAGGGGCCGCGCCTCGTCGTGGGTCTCGACGGTCGCGTAACCGACGTCGGCGAGGGCCGCCACCAGGTGCTCCAGCTCGGTGATCTTCGTGCGTAGCTGGGTGAAGTGCGACATCTCGGCCCGCCTCCTCGCCCCGCCAGGACCGTGCTCGGGCGTCGGCCCGATCCTCGTCCGCGACCGTCGGCCTTCCGTCCGATCGTAGGATCTTCGCGCGACCGATCCGGCACTCTTCGCGAACGTTGGCCGGCGTCGCCTTTCCGACAGTGCCGATGCCCGACGGCGCGATGTCCGACAGTGCCAACGGGCGTCGCCTCGCCCGGCCGCCGGCCGCCGGCCGCCGGCCGCGGGCCGCGGGCCGCGGGGCGCGGGGCGGACTCGGCGGGCGACGGTCAGGAGCGGCGGGCCAGGGTGCCGGTCGGCCGGCCGGCGTCGTCCTCGTCCGAGGCGAAGGCCAGCCCGCCGTCGGGCCGCAGGAGCAGGCGCATCGTCCCGCCCTCCGTGCAGGCGGGGAAGCCGAGCACCGTCGAGTTGTTTCCGGAGCCGGGGACGTCCGTGAGGACCACCTCGTCGCCGCCGGCGCCGCCGAAGCCGACGAACCGCAGGTCACCGACGCAGGTCACGTCGCCGAGCGCGGCGGCGAGTCCTGTCAGGGTGAACTCGGCATGACCGAGTACCTGACCGCTCTCGCCCTCCCGCAGCGTGATCACCACGTCCTGGACGATGCCGAGCTGGGACGTCACCTGTCCCGCCCACTCGCCGGCATAGCCCTCGGGCAGCGAACCAGGACGTGGCGTGGCGGATTCGCGGGGCGGGTCGGAACCGGTCGGCGGCGGGGTGGGGGTGTCCGAGCCACCGGGCGCGGTGGAGCCGCCGGGTGTGGCGCTGGGGCCGTCCGGTGTCGCTGGCGGCCGCCCATCGTTCTCGCTGGACACCGGAGTGGTCGCCAGGAAGACGATCAGTGCCACGATGGCGGCCAGGCCCAGGGCGCCCGCCGACGCCAGCGCGATCAGCCGACGCTGGTTCCGCCGGCCGGAAGGAGGGCCGGACCGGTCCGCCGGGGGCTGGCCGGTCGATGGCCAGGGTGTCGACGGGCCGGGTGTCGACGGCTGGGACGTCAGCGGCTGGGGTGCTGGTGGCCACGGTGCTGGTGGCCAGGGTGTCGATGGCCAAGGTGTCGATGGCTGTGGTGTTGCTGGCTGTGGTGTCGGCGGCTGGGATGCCGATGGCTGGGGTGTCGGCGACGCGGTGGCGTGGGTTGGCACGAACTGCGTGGGACCAGAGCGGGAATCCGGCGTGGAGCCCAGCTCCGAGGTCCCCGGGGCGGAGGCAGACCCATCCAGGCCCGGACCGGTGGGCGCCTCGAGGTCGAGGAGGGCGACGGCCTGCCGGCTCAGGCTGGTGACCAGGTCCGGCGGCAGCCACCCGGCGGCGACCAGCGCGGCGGCGTCGCCGTCCGGAGCGAGCGAGGCCAGCACCGCGGCGGGGGTGGGGCGGGCCTCCGGGACCCTGCGCAGGCAGGCCCGGACGAGGTCGCGCAGGTCGGCGGGCAGGGCGTCGAGATCCGGCTCGCGGTTGAGGACGTTGTGCATCACCGCCGCGACGATGGGGCCGTCGAACGGGCCCGCGCCGGTCGCGGCGAACACCAGGACGGCGCCGAGGGAGAAGACGTCGCTAGCCGGACCCGCCTCGGCGCCCCTGACCTGCTCCGGCGACATGAACGCGGGGGAGCCGATCGGCGCGCCGGTGTGGGTGAGCACGGTGGCGTCGATGGCCCTGGAGACGCCGAAGTCGATGACCCGCGGTCCGTCCAGGCTGAGCAGCACGTTGGACGGCTTGAGATCGCGGTGGACCAGGCCGGTGTCGTGAATGGCGATCAGGGCCTCGGCGAGGCCGGCGCCGAGCGTGCGCACGGTCGGCGCGGGCAGCGGGCCGCGCCCGGCCACCGCCTGGGTCAGCGAAGGCCCGGGGATGTACGTGGTGACGAGGTACGGGTACTCGGCGTCGGGGTCGGCGTCGACCAGTGGGGCCGTCCACGGGCCGCCGACCCGTCGGGCCGCCTCGACCTCCCGGCGGAACCGGAGCCGGAACGTGGGGTTGTCAGCGAACTCGGGGCGGATCACCTTGACGGCGACGTTCCTGCCGCCCTGGCTGCGCGCCAGGTATACGCGGCCCATTCCGCCCGAGCCGAGGGCGCCGAGTAGCCGGTAGCCGCCGACGGCGCGAGGATCGTCGGCGCGCAGCGGTTTCACGCGGGATCGTCCTCCTTGCGTCCGCGAGCCGGGGGCGGGCTCGCATTCGCCGCGATGGGCCTATCCTCCGGGACGTCTGGGCCGCTTCGACGCACACCCCCGCCTTTTCTGCGCGTCCCCGGCGGTGTCCCGCGCGGTCAGGCCAGCTGGATGCCGCCGTCGATCGCCAGGACCTGGCCGGTGACGAACGCCCCGGTGTCGGAGGCGAGGTAGACCGCGGCGGCGCCGATCTCGGACGGGTAGGCGGTCTGGCGGGTGAGCACGGTGCGGCGGCCGATCGAGTGCAGCTCCTCGCGCCTGGTGGCGCCCAGCCGGGCGAAGAGGCCGTTCGCATGCCAGCGGCTGCCGGAGCTGACGTCGTCGGACCCGGTCGGGAGGGTGCCGTAGGGAGCGATGGCGTTGACGGTGATGCCCTGCTTGCCGACCTCCTTGGCGAGCACCTTGGAGAAGGCGTGCACAGCGCCCTTCATCGCGGAGTACACGGCTATCAGCGGGTCGCCCAGGATCCCGGCCGTCGAGCCGATGTTGATGATCCGGCCGTGCCCGTGGGCGATCATGCCGGGCAGCACCGCGTGGGTGCAGTTCAGCGTGCTGAGCAGGTTGAGCGCGATGTCCTGCTGCCAGGTCTCCGGGTCGGTGTCGACGAACGCGTCGATGTCGACGTTGCCGCCGACGTTGTTCACCAGCACATCGATCGCCTCGAATCTGGCGAGCACGGCGGCGACCATCGCGCCGACCTGAGCCCGGTCGGTCACGTCGGCCGCCTGCCAGAGAACGTCCTTCGCGCCGGCTCCCAGCAGCGTCTCGCGCACCTGCTGGCCTCGCCGCTCGTCCCTGCCGACGATCACGACGTTGGTCCCCTCGGCGGCGAACGCGAGCGCGATGCCGCGCCCGATGTTCGCGTTCGCGCCCGTCACGACGACGGTGCGCCCGGTCAGCCCAGTCTCCACTCGGCCACCCTCTCGAGACGGAAAGTAAACGATCACTGCTGAGGAGGGTACCCGGACGGTCCGGGCGCGGTCCTGCCGTGCGACCCCGGCGTGGGCCGGCGCGGAACGGGCCGGCGCGGACCGAGCCGGCGGGGTTCCCGGCGGGGCCCGCCTAACGAAGGCGCCGGTCGGGCGCCGCCGGTTACTGTGCCGGGCATGGGTGATTCGGCACCGGTCGTGCTGGTTCATGGGTTCGCGTCGTCAAGTGAGCACGGCTGGCGGCCGGCCGGCTGGATGGACCTGTTGCGGGAGGCGGGCCGCGAGGTCATCGCCGTCGACCTGCCCGGCCACGGCACCTCCGCCCGCTCGACCGACCCGGCGGACTACGCCGACGTGGCGGACACCGTCGCGGCGGCGTTCGCCGACCGTGGACCGGTCGACGCCGTCGGCTTCTCCGCGGGTGCCCGGCTCCTGCTGGAGATCGCCGCGCGTGGGCTCGCGTCGTTCGAGCGGATCGCCCTGATGGGCATCGGTCCCGCCGTTCTGGAGGCGCGCGAGGCGGTTCCGTTCGCGATCGACAATCCCGACCCCGCCGACGTCCGCGCCCGGCTGTTCCGCGGCCTCGCCAAGAACGCGGGCAACGACCTCGACGCCCTGGCCGCGTTCGCCCGCCGCCCCCTCGACGCGCTGACCGCCGTCGAGCTCGCCGCCGTCACCTGCGAGGTCCTCGTCGTGACCGGCGAACGCGACACGGCCGGCTCCCCGGAGGAGCTCGCCGCGATGCTTCCCAACGCCACCGGCGTCACCATCGAGGGTGCCGACCACTTCTCCCTGCAGTCCAACATGCGCGCCATGGACGCCGTGCTGAGCTTCCTCGGCGTCTGACGAACTCACGTGCGCCGACCTGAGCGCCGGCGCGCTCCAGCCGGGCTCAGTCGTACGCGTTCAGGCGGGTGCCGGCGGACGAATGCGTGACCGCCGCATGGGCGGCGTGACCTGATCGCTGCTTGTGCCCTTCCGGGGCCGTGATCCGGCCCGGCGGGCGACCGCTCGGGGGCAGAAACAGCGATCACCGCGGGGCCTCCGCCACAAGATCCGCGCCAGAGTCGAACGGGTGGCGCCAGATCAGGTTGAGAACCGGTTCCGGTCACGAGTCTGGTGCGGGCCCGACGGTCGCGGCCGCCTGTCCTCTGCCGCTGGCCGCGGGCGCATCATCGCCTCGGCTCCGGGCATAAAAGACGACGTCAATCGAGGCGCGGGGGTGAGCGGACATGCTGAGGTCGGTTTCCACGTCACTGATGGTGCGTGGCGCGATCGCTGTGATTTTCGGAATCTTCGCCATCGCATGGCCAGGTATCACCCTGAGCGCGGTGGTAATATTGTTCGCGATTTATGCGTTCTGTGACGCGTTTGGCCAGTTCCACCGAGTTGCCGCCACGGACCGGACCGGTTCGGCGGTCGGCCACATGACGTTGGGACTCATCGACATCGCCGCCGGTATCGTGGCACTCGCCTGGCCGGCGATCACCGCGTTCGTGCTGACGGTCTGGATCGCCGCCTGGGCCGTGGTCGCCGGCATCATCGAGATCGCCGGCGCCATCACGAGCAAGCGGGCGCGCACCGGCGTCCGGATCAGCCTGACCCTCCTCGGCGTGGCCAGCATCCTGTTCGGGATCGTCCTGTTCGCTCACCCCTACGCCGGCGTGACGGTTCTCGCGCTGCTGTTTGGGCTGTTCCTGCTGTTCTACGGGGTCAACCTGCTGGTGACGGGCTTCCGGATGCGGACCGAGATCGGGACTGGTGGGCTGCCCACCGACACCCTCGGCTGGCGGGGCGCCGGCCGTGGCGCGGACGCGACCCGGCAGGCGGGCCGTCCGGCGTCCGGCTCCCGGTAGTCCAGCGGTTGTGCACGTTCGGCCGGTCCGGCCCGGCCTCCGGTCGGGCCGAGAACCGGCCGAACGTGCAGACCGCGGCGCCAGTCCTTCCCGTGGATCTTGATCGGGGAGCTCGAGCGCCGATTCGCGCACGCATCTGACGATCAGGAGTTCCCGGCGGACCCGGTGGCCTCCTTGATCGTCAGATGCGTGCGCCCGTCGGCGATTTCTGTCCGTTTTGCCGCAGAATCTCGTACAGACCTGGTGATCTACCGAAGAGACCGGGCCGGGCGGGGTGAAGACGCTGATTGTGTACGCGGATCGGCGTCTCGCGGCGGCGCGAGATCCAGAGGATGGCCCTACGCCGCCGAGGCGATGTCCTCCGCCTGGCCCGGGATCCGCTCATAGTCGCGGACGGCGCGCGGGTACGGGACCAGGCCCATGACCAGGCCACGGCGCGCGGCGCGCTCGGCCAGCCGCTGACGGGTGAGCCGTTCGCCGAGCAGCGGCAGGAAGACCGTCACACGCGCGTTCCGCTCCAGTTCCCGGAAGACATCGACATAGGTCTCGGCCACCTCGGCCAGGGTGAACGTCGCGCCGTAGTCCTCGGTGACCTCCCGGATCACCCGGCTGGCCAGCCGCTGGATCCGGGGGTCCAGCTGGTCGGCGCTGGAGCCGATCCCGATGTTCTCACTCATGGGAATCTCCTTTGGGACGGTGAATGCCGCCCATTCGGCGGGCGAAAAGCGGTGACTACGGCGGCTCTGTCGAGCCTTCCGGTGCCCGCGGGTACCGGAGACCGAAAGAGGCTCCTTGTGGAACTTTCCAGGCCGTTCCCCACGGGGTGAGGGGTGTTATTGAAGACTTTCGTGGCCGACCGTGTGAAAAACCGTGTGAAGATGCCGTCTGGCCGGCGTCGGGCTCGGGACATCACGGTCGGCGAGGCGACGTCCGCGGGCTCACGCCGCCTCAGGTCCGGTCTCGACGTCGCGAACCCGCGGGGACGCCTCGGGCTCGCGACGGCGCATCGGACCCGCGAGGACGCCTCAGGTCCAGATTGACTTCCCAGCCTGCGATCGACGCTTCAGTTCCGTATCGACGTCTCAGGTCCGTAAGGACGGCCAAGCCCGTAGCGACGTCCCAGGTTCCGTCAGGACGGCTGGTTCGGGTGAGCAGCCCCAGCAGCCGGCCCGCCTCGCGGCGGTCCGGCGCGGCCGGTCAGGTGGTCGGGATGTCGCGGCGGCGCAGGCCGGCCAGGCCGACGGCCGCGAGGGCCAGCACGAGGACGCACAGCGACGCGAGCGGGAGAGGGTCCGCCGAACCGCCAGAAGCGTGGGTGGTGTGGGTGAACGGGGAGAGGTCCAGCAGCCAGTGGCTGAGGTTCAGCCCGGAGCCGACCAGGCCTATGAACAGGCAGGCGGCGAGCACGGCCCAGCTCATCGCCCACAGCCGCGGCAGCAGCCCGAACAGCGCCAGGGCGATCGCCGCGAGCAGGGCGACCGCCGGTAGCTGGGCGGCCGCCCAGCCAAGGCCGCGCGCGGTCTGGCGGCCGACGCCGCCGTCGGTCAGGCCGTAGACCAGGCCGGTGACGGCGCCGGCGAGGAGCATGGCGGCCGCGGGACCGAGCGCGGCGAAGACGAGATGGCTCGCGGCCCAGCGCGGGCGGGACACGGCCGTCGCGAGGACCGGCTCGGCCCGGCCGGCGGCCTCCTCGGCCCGCAGCCGCAGCACGGCCTGGATGGCGTAGCCCGCGGCGATCATCCCGAGAATGGACATGATCGCCGCGAGGTAGGCGTCGATGAGGCCGGCCCGGCCTCCGAGGCGGGTGAAGACGTCCCCCAGACCGGGGTTGTCCTCGACCAGGTCCGTCACGCCGGCCGCGACACCGCCGAAGACGAGGCCGAGCAGAGCGAACCCGGTGAGCCAGCCGGCGAGCAGCCCGCGGTGCAGCCGCCAGGTGAGCGCGAGCGGGGAGCCGAAGGCGGGTGCCGCCTCGGCCCGGCCGAGCCGGTCGGGCAGCAGCCCGGCCCCCAGGTCGCGGCGCGCCGACAGCGCCACGGCCGCGGCGACCAGCGCGGCCACGAGGCCGGCGGCCACGGCGAGCACCCACCAGCGCTCGGCGCCAGACGTCGCGGCATACGGGCCGATCCGCTGGACCAGGCCGATCGGCGAGGCCCAGGACAGCCATTCCCATGAGCCGCCGGGGCCGCCGGGCACGGTGAAGCCGCCGTGGTCGCCGAGGACGCGGGCCGCGAAGGAGCCGGCGAGCGCCACGGTGGCGATCCCGCGCGCGGCGCCGGCGCTGGTGGTGAGCTGCGCGGCCACCGCCCCGACACCGGCGAAGATCCAGCCGGCGGCGGCGTACTCCAGCCCGGCGGCGACGGACCCGGCCACCGGCAGGCCGCGCAGGCTGAGCGCCGCCGCCGTGACCACGGCCAGTCCCAGGTTGGCGGCGAGGGTGACGACGAGCGCGGCGGCGAGGCCCGCCTGCCGGCCGACGACCGTCGAGCCGACCAGTTCGCGGCGGCCGGCCTCCTCCTCGGTCCTGGTGTGCCGGATGACGACGAGAAGGCTGATCAGTCCGGTGATGACGGGGATGAAACCGCCCCGCCAGACCACCAGCTCGCCGAGGCTGGACCCGGACAGCGGCCCGTAGAGGGCCATGAAGGTCGCGTTGCCGGCGCTGGTCCGCGCGAACTCGGCCCGGTCGGCGGCGGTCGGGTACAGGTCCGCGAAGGTCACCGCGAAGCTGACCGGCAGGATCCCGATGACGTAGACCCAGATCGGCAGCAGCACCCGGTCGCGCCGCAGCGCCAGCCGCGCCAGCACTCCGACGCCCGTCAGCACCCCGGTGCCCGTCAGCGCGCGGGGGCCCGCGAGGCCGGTCACCGCCCCGCCTCCGCTCGTTCGCCGCCGGCCGCGGCGCCCGTGGCCGCGCCCGCGCCCGTGGTCGCGCCGCTGGCGCCGGACCGGTCGTAGTGACGCAGGAACAGCTCCTCGAGGGTGGGCGGCGTGCTCACCAGGCCGCGCACGCCGACGGCCGCGAGCCGGGACAGGGCGGGGGTGAGCGCGCCCTCGTCCGCCTCGAAGCTCACCCGGCCACCGGCGGTCGCCAGGTCGTGCACCCCGGGGATCGCGGCGAGGCCGGCGGCCGTGGCCGCCGCGTCCGCGGCCGGCGTCAGGTCGGCCTGGACGATGGTGCGGGTGAGGTGGCGCATCTCGGCGAGCGTCCCGGACTCCACCGCCCGGCCGTCCCGGATGATCGTCACCCGCTCGCACAGCGCCTCGACCTCGCTGAGGATGTGGCTGGACAGCAGCACGGTGCGCCCGTCGCGGCGCTGCTCCTCCCGCACCAGCTCGCGGAACTGCTCCTCCATCAGCGGGTCCAGCCCGCTCGTCGGCTCGTCGAGCAGCAGCAGCTCGACGTCGGAGGCGAACGCCGCGACCAGCGCCACCTTCTGCCGGTTGCCCTTCGAGTAGGAGCGGCCCTTCAGGCGCGGATCCAGGTCGAATCGGTCCAGCAGCTCCGCCCGCCGTCGCCTGTCGAGCCCGCCGCGCAGCCGGCCGAGCAGGTCGATCGCCTCCCCGCCGGAGAGGTTCGGCCAGAGCGTGACGTCGCCCGGCACGTAGGCGAGCCGGCGGTGCAGCGCGGTCGCCTCGCGCCACAGGTCACCGCCGAGGAGGCTCACCGTCCCGGCGTCGGCGCGCATCAGGCCGAGCAGGACGCGCAGCGTCGTGCTCTTGCCGGCCCCGTTCGGGCCGAGAAAGCCGTGCACCTCGCCGGTGCGCACCCTCAGGTCCAGCCCGTCGAGAGCCCTGGTGGGGCCGAAGGTCTTGACGAGCCCTTCGGCGCGGATCGCCTCGTCCATGGCCGTCACCCTTCGATCCCGCTGTCGCTGTCGCTGTCGCTGCCGATCCCGCTGTCGTTGCCGCTGTCGCCGTCGGCGCGGCCGTCGACGAGGCGTGACCGCACCTGCTCGTAGGAGGCCCGCGCCTGGGCGGCCTGCTCGGCGGTCAGCAGCGGGTTCGAGTAGAGGTCGACGAGCGCGTTCCCCAGCCGGATCTGCCCGGCGGCGTCCAGCACGTCGGCGCCCAGCGCCCTGGAGACGTGGTCGTGCAGCATCAGCAGACCGCTCTGCATCGCGACCAGCGCGGCGGCGAACGCCCGCGGGTCCGCCGGCGTCGTCGGCAGCCGCCCGGCCACGGCCCACTGCTCGGTGAGCGCGACCATCTGGTCGAACAACGCCGCGGAGGCCGACGAGCCGTCGACCATCGAGCGCGCCACGTACCGCTGGTACTCGAGCACGGACGGGTACACGGAGGCCAGGAATCCTGGATCCGCCAGCCGTCCGACCACCCAGGCCTGCTCCTTGATGGCGATCATGCGTTCCAGCGCGAACGAGTCGCAGGCGTCGCGCAGCGCCTCCTTCGAGCCGAAGTGATGGCGCACCAGACCGGACGACACCCCGGCGGCCGCCGCGATCGCCCGGATCGTCGCCGCCTCGAAACCCTGCTCCGCGAACAGCCGCAGGGCCGCGTCCCGGATGCGCGCCTTGGCCGTCAGGTCCTCGGATGCCCGCTCCAGCCGCGTCGCCATCGCCACCACCCCCGGCCCGGACTATACGTCCATGCAGTGGACTACACAATCGTGTAGTCCGGCTTGGCGCCGTAGGCCCGCGGGCCCGGCGCGTCCAGGCGCTCGCCGCGGGCGTGGCCGCTCGAAAATTCGACTTAACGGGGCCTGGGGGGTTGGGCGAACATGGCGGGCATGGTCGTTGCCGACGAGACCGCCGCCCAGCCGCACGCGACGCACACCTACACCGTGACCTGCTCGTGGTCTGGCTCCACCGGGGTCGGCTACGAGCGGTACTCCCGGAGCCATGTGGGGCAGGCACCGCCCACCGGAGCGGCGCTGCGGATGTCCGCGGACCCCGCGTTCCGGGGTGACCCCGCGCTGCTCAACCCGGAACAGCTGCTGGTGCTCTCGGCCGCCTCCTGCCAGTTGCTGTCGTTCCTCGCGGTCGCCGCGCGCGCCCGCCTCGACGTGCGCGACTACCAGGACACCGGCGACGCCGTGATGACCGAGAACGGCCGGGGCGGCGGCCGGATCAGCGAGATCACGCTTCGGCCCCGGATCACCGTCGTCACCGACGCCACCGAGGAGCGGCTGCGCCGCCTCGTACGCCTCGCGCACGAGCAGTGCTACATCGCTGGGTCGCTGAACTGCCCCATAACCGTCGAGCCGACGTTCGAGATCCTCGCTCCCTACGCCTTCCGGGACACGGAGGCGGCGGCGCGCCGGCTCGCCGTCGTCTCGGAGGTCTTCGACCCCGGTTCGCGCGCCTTCGTCGCGGCCCACCGGCCGGCCGACGTCAGGCTCGCGGCCGACCTCGGCTGCGGCCCGGGCCACACCACCCGCATGCTGGCCGGCGCCACCGGCGCGGCCCGCACCGTCGGGCTCGACGTGTCCGCCGCCTTCCTGGCCGCCGCGGCGGCCGCCGGCGACACCGCCGCGACGGCCGCCGGCGACGAGGAGCCCGGGCTCGACCGTGTGGGCACCCGGTCGTCCGGCCGTTCGGGCGACGGCGTCGGCGGCACGGACGGTGTCGGCGGCGTCGGCGGCGCGGTGGAAGGCGCGGTGGAGTTCGTCCGGCATGACGTCCGGCGTGTCCCGTTCCCGGCGGCGGCCCGCGGCGCGGACGTACTTTACGCGCGCCTGCTGCTGGCGCATCTGGCCGACGTCACCACCGCGATCGGCGGCTGGCTCACCCAGTTGGCTCCGGACGGCGTGCTGCTGCTCGACGAGATCGAGTCGATCGACACCGATCAGCCGATCCTGTCCACTTACCTCGACCATGCGCGGCATCTGCTGGCCGCCCGGGGCACGACGCTGCACGCCGGCCGGCTGCTCAACACCGCCCTGCACGACCTGGCCGCGCACCGGGCGATGCCGACGTTCGAGGTCGAGTACAACGCCACCGAACGGCTGAGCCCACCGGTGCCGACCGCCGCGGCGATGTTCGGCATGAACCTCGCGGTCTGGCGCTCCGACCCGCGGTTCCACGACCGGCAGGCCGAACTCGACCGGCTCGCCGCCGGCCTGACCGACCTGGCGGCCGCCCCGGGCGAGGGCCACATCACCTGGGCCATGCGCCGCGTGGCCATCCGCCGCCTCGGCGACCGGGAGGCCCCACCCGCCGCGGCGCCGTCGACCGGCTGATCGCGACCGTCGCCCATGCCGCATGATCGCTGGTTGTGCCCGCTGGGGGGCGTGGCACGGCCACGTTCACGACTCCCGGACGGCGGAAGTCGTGATCATGTCAGGCGTTCCGGGCGTCGTGCCGTTGGCCTCGGCCGTCGTCGGGCGGCGTGACCTTCCGGCGGGTCAGCCGCGGCCGCGCCTCGGGGTGGCCGCTGGGCCGGGCTGGGGAATGCCGCAGCGGGGGCAGACGACGACGCCCGCGGCGGACGGGACCAGGAAGCGGCCGGGGCAGACACCGGCCAGCAGGTTCGACAGCCGGCGGGAGGGCAGCCAGCGGGGGCGGCGGCGGACCGCGCAGGTGACCTCGGTGTCGCGGGGCGGCTCGTCGCCGACCACCCTCGGGTGCACCGAGCGACACACCCCGCACACCACCTCGGGCGGCGCGCCGACGAACACCGGGTCCCGCGTCGTGGCGGAGAAGATCTGCACCTCGGTGTGGTGCGGCGTCGGCCCGTCGCAGGCGTCGCACTGGATGTACCGGACCGGCGCCCCACCGTCGGGGTGCGCCTCCCGCACGACGGCGACCAGCGCCGTGCGGGCGCCGCGCCCGGGCGGGCCCACCCGGGCGGTCGGTTCGTCGTCGCCTCGACTCGACGCCATGTCTCCATGGTCGCCGACCGCCACCCCCGCGTCCCCGCACCCACGACAAGTTGTGCGGGCCGCGCCGGCATGCTGGCCAATCGCGTGGCGGCTGGCGTTCAGATGGGCGGGATCTGGGCGGGAGTGACCACTGGCTGGGCTGGGGTGACCACGGGCTGGCAGGCCGTCGCGCCCGGAAAGCCCGGGAACCCGCTCCGGGAAGCCCGAGACCCGGCGCCTGGGGTCAGGAGCCTTCGTCGCCGGTGTCGACGTCGTCGGAGTCGGTGTCGGTGGTGATGTTGGTGTCGTACGCGGGGACCAGCTCGGCCAGGCCGTGGTCGTAGTCCTGGCCGACGGCGCGCGGCCGCCAGGCGCCGCCGCGGCGGTAGATCTCGGCGAGCCTCAGCACCCGGCGCACTCCCCGCGGGCATTGGCCCTCCGCCCGGGCGCGCCGCGCCGTCCGGATCTCGCGCACGGTGCCGCCGAGCGCGGCGGCGGGGACGGCCCCCGGGGCGGCGCCCGGTCCCGCTGGCTCAACCGGGCCGGGTGGCTCGGTCAGGCCGGGCAGCTCGACGATCTGGCCGGGCTCGGCGGGGACCGCCAGCCCGGCGGTCGCCCGGCGGGCGGCCGGCTCCGCCGGGACGGGCCGTGGTTCCTCGTCGGCCTCGGAAACGGCCGGCCCGGCCTCGATCGCGGTCAGCCGGCCGTCGGCCGCCGCGGGCCGGGCCGCCTGGTCGGGCGCGGGGTCCGTGACCACGGCCAGCGGGCGTCGGACGCCGGGCCGGATGTCGGCCAGCAGGCGGAGGAAGGTCTCCTCGTCGACGACCGGGATGTCCCGGGCGAGCGCCGCCCTCGCCTTGCGGCTGCCGCTGCCGACGTCGTTGGTGACCAACAGGCTGGTGGCGCCGTTGACGGCGTCGGTGACCTTGAGGCCGGCCTCGGTGGCCATCGTCTCGAGCCGTTCGCGCGGCATCCGGCTCGGTCCGGTGAACACCGCGACCATGCCCTGCGCCAGCCCGCCTGCCACGGCGCCCAGCCGGCCCGGGTTGACGTAGGGGCAGGGGATCCGCGGGCCCCTGCCAGGGAACGGCGGCGGGAGTTCGGCGGCGCACGGAGTGAGCGGCAGCTCCAGCTCCTGCTCGGCGGCGACCCGCAGCAGCCGGGGCAGCAGCGCGGCCAGCACGGCCGCGTCGTCGGCGGCGTCGTGCGCCCGGGTCTGGGCCACGCCCCAGTGAGCCGCCAGGGTGCCCAGCTTCAGGTCGGGCACCGGCAGGTCGAGGCGGCGCGAGAGCACCCAGGTGCACAGCCGGTTCGCCACCGGGAGGGCCTGACCGGCGCGTAGCGCCTCGGAGGCGAGCATCGCCCAGTCGTAGCGCGCGTTGTGCGCGACCAGTACCCGGTTGGCGAGCAGGCCGGCCAGCTGGCCCTGAACCTGGTCGAAGGTGGGGCTGCCAGCCAGCACCTCGCGGGTCAGCCCGTGGATGTGCACCGGGCCCGGGTCGCAGCCGGGGTCGAGCAGCGTCGACCACCGGTGCTCGACGGAGCCATCCGGCGCGAGCAGCACCACCCCGATCGAGAGCACCCGGTCCTGGCGCGGTCTGAGCCCGGTCGCCTCGACATCGACCACCGCGTAGGAGTGCGGGAAGCGGCGCGCGAAATCGACCGTGCCGTCCGGAGCGGAGCCTGCCGGAGCGGAGCCGTCTGGAGCGGAGCCGTCCGGAGTGGAGCCGTCGGGATGGTGGTCGTCGCCCCCGCGGGCGGCCTGATCAGGACCGGTCACTGTCGGCGATGTCGGGTGCACCGGTCGACTGTGCCGGAGTTACGCCAAACGGGACAGCGGGCGAGCACCATCAACCGCACAACCCCTGACGGGCGCGGCAACCTTCGCGGGACCACCAAAGTGCCGGTCCACCCCGCGGAGCGTGGCGGCCGGACGCGGCGGGCCGGCGCCGGAGCCGGCGGGGCCGGGAACCGCGGTCCAGGTGGTCCCCGGCACCGCCGCGGTCCCGGTGGTCAGCGGCCGGCGAGGTTCAGGCGGCCAGTGAGGAGGAGCTCAGGCGGCCAGTGGGCCGACGAGGAGCTGGTGGACGTCCGGCGACACGCAGGCCGTGATGCCACCCGCCAGCGCGACGGACACCGCCGCTGACCCGTCGGGCGGGGTCACCCGCAGGGCGGTGGCCGGCTTCGTCGAGTCGGTGGCGAGGCAGCCGTCCTGGATTCCCGGCTGGGTGATGCGCAGGACGGCGGCCGCCTTGCCCTCGGGGGCGAGCAGCACGGGGGCGGGAGTGCCCCGGTCGGTGTCCTGCTCGGCGGGGGCGCCGAGCGCGGCGCCGGCCGCGTCGATGAACTGGACGTCGGGGAAGCCGACCAGCTTGCAGGCGGCCGCGCCGGTGTTGGTGAGCACGAGCCTGCCGTAGACCTGCCCGGCGGCGCCCTCGGCGTCCTCCATCGCGCCCGTGAGTGTCTCCGCGGCGCAGACCGGGGCGTTCGCGAGCACGCTCGGGGGCACGGTGGGCAGGGCCGGGCCGCCCGTCGCCTCGGCGCCGCCGGCCGCGGCGGGGCCGCCGGCCGCCGACGCGCCGGCTGGTCCGGCGGGCGCGGCACCGGAGGAGCCGGCGGTGACCGCGGTCGCGTCCTCGTTCCCGACGGTCGATGCGCAGCCGGAGCCGGCCGCGAGGAGCCCACACGCGGCCAGGGTCACGCCGACGGCCCGGATCCTGCCGGCGTGGGGCGCCCCGGCGGCCCGTCGGTGGGTAGGCGCCCAGACCAGATCCGTCCGCATAGAGCGCTCCTCGGTGCTGGCTTCGCGGCAGCCTTGCTGACGCACAGCAATCTCAGGTTGACGGAGAAGACCGTATCCAGCTGTCGATGATCAGCAAAGCTCAACGCACCGCCTCTGGATAGTTGCTCGGTGCGACATGGACCAGCTGGACGAGTTGGTCCCAGCCGCAAGCTTCCCGGCGCGCCTCCGTCGAGTCCGCCAAGAGGACCCTACTGTTACTCCATGTAGTCGCATCGTGCTTTAGAGTGATCGACGGGGGATGCTGTGGCGCTGGTCTGGGCCCGCGGGCCGGTCGAACATCGTCAGGCCGGCGAACATCGTCAGGCCGGCGAACGTCGCCGGACCGGTGAACGTCGTCCACCGCCGCATGCCGTCAGCCCCGCGAAGGAGCGCGCGAGTCACATGGACATCCCGGTCGACGCGGGCTCACCCGGCGCGGTCCCACCGGTCGGCCCCCGGCCGGGCGGGCTTCCACGCCCGGGGGCGGCGGAACCCGGCGCGCACCGGAGCAGCCAGGTGACGGCGACGGAGTCGGCGAGGGTGAAGGTGATGGTCATCGTCGGCACCCGACCGGAGGTCATCAAGCTCAGCCGCGTGATCGCGGCGCTGGAGCGGCACGTCGACGTCTGCCTGGTCCACTCGGGGCAGCACCACGCCTACGAGCTGGGCCAGATCTTCTTCGACGAGCTCGGGATCCGCCCGCCCGACCACCATCTCGACGTGGCGCGGCCGGGGGCGACCGCCGCGGACACGATGGGCCAGGTGATCAGCCGGGTGGACCGGGTGCTGGCCGCCGAGCGACCGGACGCGGTGCTGCTCTACGGCGACACCAACACCTGCCTCGCGGTGATCCCGGCCAAGCGTCGGCAGATCCCGGTCTTCCACCTGGAGGCCGGCAACCGATGCTTCGACGACCGGGTTCCCGAGGAGGTCAACCGCCGGCTGGTCGACCACCTCAGCGACGTGAACCTGGCGCTCACCGAGCATGCCCGCCGTCACCTGCTGGCCGAGGGCCTGCCGGCCAACCGGATCTTCGTCACCGGTTCGCCGTTGAAGGAGGTGCTCGCCCACCACCGGGCCCGGATCGACGCCTCCGCGGTGCTCGCCGACCTGGGCCTGGCCGCCGGGCGATACCTGCTGGTCAGCGCGCACCGCGAGGAGAACGTCGACCGCCCCGACCTGCTGCGCTCGCTGCTCGCCACGTTGAACCTGCTGGCGGGCCGCTACGACATGCCGATCATCGTCTCCACCCACCCGCGTACCCGGGCCCGGCTCGACGAGCTCGGGTGCCAGGCCGGGGCCGGCCCGGCTGGCGCCGCCCCAGCCGGCACGGACCCGCGGGTGCGCTTCCTGCGCCCGTTCGGGCTGGCGGACTACGTGGCGCTGCAGCGGGGCGCGCACTGCGTGATCTCCGACAGCGGCACCCTCACCGAGGAGGCCGCGCTGCTCGGGTTCCCGGCCGTCCTGATCCGGGAGGCGCACGAACGCCCGGAGGCCTTCGACCACGGCGTCCTGGTCTCCAGCGCGCCGCGCCCCGACCGGGTGTTCGCCGCCGTGCGCGCGGTCGTCGAGCCGGGGGCGGGGGCGTGCGGCCGCGCGCGCCGGCTCCCGCCGGACTACGACGTCGACGACGTGTCCACCCGCGTCCTGCGGATCATCCTCAGTTACATCGACCAGGTGCGCCGCACGGTCTGGTACCGATCCCCGTCCCCGTCCCCGCCTTCGCCCGCGGCCGCCATGTCCGCCGCCCGGACGGCTCCCGCCTCGGCCGACGCCGCGCTGGCGGCCGGCTGAGCCGGGAGCGCCCCACCGGCGACCGGCCGCTGGTCAAGCCCGCGCGCTCGGTCCTGGGCGGTCGGGGAGCGCGGCGGCGAGCCGTCGGGGAGCCACGGCGCGGTAGGCGTCGAGGACGATCTCGGCGATCTCGGTCCAGTCGACGGCGACGTCCAGGTAGACGCCGAGCCAGCCGCGGTGGCCCACGTAGGGCGGGCGGAAGAAACGGTCCGGGTCCTCGCTGATCAGCTCGGCCGCGGCGCCGGGCGGCGCGGCGCACCAGAAGGCCAGCCGGTTGCCGTGGTGCTCGCCGACGAAGCTGACGAACGTCGTCTTGCCGCGGATGAACCAGGTCGGTGAGCCATGGCTCGGCCGTTCGACGACCTCGGGCAGCGGCAGGCACAGCTCGCGCAGCGCCTCGAGCGGGTCGCGCGCGGCGCGGTCCCGGGTGTCGGTCATGGGCTCATTCTCCCGGTGGCGCGCCCCGGAGATCCCCGGACGCGAGGCGGGCCGCGGCGGCGGTGAGCCAGCGGCGCGGGTCGGCGAGCGCGGCGGGGACGCCGCCGGCCAGGTCGGCGAGCGCGACCGACGCGCGCACCTGGGCGGGCGGTCTCGCGCCCAGCTGGCCGGCGACGAGAAGGACCGGCACCCCGGCCCCGGCAGCCCCAGCGCCGGCCGCCGCGGCGCCGGCCACCCCGGCCACGGCCGCCATCCCGAGGACGCCGCCGACGACCTTGCCGGCCAGCGAGGTGGCGTCGAAGCGGCCCTCGCCGGTGATGACGAGGTCCGCCTCGGCGAGCGCCGCGGGCAGGCCGGCGTGCTCGGCCACGGTGGCGGCCCCGGGGACGAGCCGCGCTCCCCAGGCCGCGGCCAGGCCATAGCCGGCGCCCCCGGCGGCGCCGGCGCCGGCGGCGCCCGGATCCCCGCCGAGCAGCGCCGCGAGCCGGCGCAGCGCGCCGTCGAGCAGCGTGATCTCGTCGGCGCCGGCGCCCTTCTGCGGGCCGAAGACGGCCGCGGCTCCCCGCGGGCCGCACAGCGGCGCGTCCACGTCGGTCAGGCAGAGCACGCCGCGCGGCGGTGGGGGCCGCAGCCCGGTCAGGTCGACGGCGGCGAGCCGGGCCAGCGCCCCGCCGCCCGGCGGCAGCTCAGCGCCGCCGTCGTCGAGGAAGCGGGCGCCGAGCGCCGCGAGCGCCCCCGTGGCGCCGTCGGTGGAGGCGGAACCACCGAGGGTGACGATGATCTGCCGGGTGGCGGGATCGTCCAGGGCGGCGGCGAGCAGCTGGCCGAGGCCGACGGTGTGCGCGCCGAGCGGGTCGCGCCGGTGGCCGAGAAGCGGCAGCCCGCTGCCCCGGGCGAGCTCGACGACGGCGGTGCCGTCCGGCAGCGCCAGCCACTCGGCGTCCACCGGACGGCCGCCCGGGCCGAGGACCGTGACCGGGTGGCGGCGGGCGCCGGGAACGGCGGTGGCGAAGACGTCGAGGGTGCCCTCGCCGCCGTCGGCGACGGGCAGCCGGACGACGTGATCGTCAGGCCGGGCGGACAGCCAGCCGTCCGCGAGCGCGTCCGCCACCTGGTCGGCCGCGAGCGACCCCTTGAAGGAGTCCGGCGCGATCACGACCCTCAGCTGGTCAGCCATGCCGCCCATCATCGTCCGTGGGGTCCCCGTCACGATCAGACCCGGCGTCCGGGCCTGGACCTCAGGCCGCGAGCCAGGCGTCGATGCCCGCGAGTGCCCGGGCCTGGACCTCGGCGGGGGCGGCGCCGCCGGTGATCGAGGCGCGGGCGCAGGCGGCGAGCTGCTCGTCGGTGAGGCCGAACGTCTCGCGGCACAGCTCGTACTCCTCGAGGCAGCCGGGCCCGAAGATGAGCGGGTCGTCGGCGTTGATCGAGCAACGCACACCGGCCGCGAGCAGCGCCGGCAGCGGGTGCTCGGCCAGCGACGGCACGACCGACAGCTGCAGGTTCGACGTCGGGCAGACGTCCAGCGTCGTGCCGCGCAGGACGAGGGCCTCGACCAGCGCCGGGTCCTCGATCGCCCGGACGCCGTGCTGGAGGCGGTCGGCGTCGAGCGTCTCGATCGCCCCGCGCACCGATGCGGGGCCGTCGAGCTCGCCGGCATGCGGGGTGGACAGCAGCCCGGCGTCCTTGGCGTAGCGGAACGCCTCGACGAAGGGCTCCGGCGGGAAGCCGTTCTCGTCGTTGTGCAGGCCGAGGCCGACGATGCCGGCGTCGTGGTAGCGGACGGCGGTCTTGGCGATCTCGATGGCGAACTCGGGGGTGTCGAGCACCCGGTCGACGGCGGCCATCCAGCGCACGGTGACGCCGTGCCGGGCGCCGGCCTGTTCGCCGCGGGCGATGATGGCCTCCCAGGCGGCTTCGGCGCTGCCGAAGATCTCCAGGTAGGGGTACGGGTAGAAGCTCGGCTCCAGGTAGACGATGCCCTCGTTCGCCGCGTCCTCGACGACCTCGTCGACGAGCCGGTCGAAATCGGCGACCCCCTGGAACATCGGCAGGATGCCCACGACGACGTCGCCGAACCCGCCGAACTCGTTGAAGCCGGTCGTGCGCGGCGTCGGCACCCCGTTGCGCGCGGCGAACGCCGCCAGGGTGGACGGCCGCATGCCGAGCTCGAGGTGCAGGTGCAGGTGCCCCTTGGGCAGCTCGCGCAGGTCTCGCATCACAACTCCTCATGCCGCCCAGGCCGTAACCGGTCGGGGATGCCCCGCCGGCCGGCGCGCGGGCGCCGTCCGGCACGGCCTCGTGGCCCGCCGCGCGCCGCGCCTCCGACGACGGTACGGAGCCCAGTGGCGTCTAGGAAGATCGTGACCCGGTATTTACCACTCCGACACAGCCAATTCCTAGCGGAGCGGTGGAGATGCCCGCCGGATCGCCGGCCCCACCATCCTTCTCTGGCTCCAGGTAATCGGCTGAACGTGAAGGGTGATCGACTCTGATCGACTCGATCGACGGAGGTGGTCCGACGTCCGGCCGGCGGGGCGCGGTGGGCGTCGGTTGTCGGTTTACTGGCCGAGCGAAAAGTGATATCACTTTGATAGGCGATGAGCTCGCGCCACCCGCCGGGGTGAGGCGCCAGGCTCGTCAGAGTCGGAGGAGATGCCGCGATGAGCAGCGGTCACCCACCCCAGGAGCAGGACGGCCCCGACGGCGTGGTCGCGCCGGAGCTGGACCCGCGCGACGCGGTCGACATGCCCGAGCCGCGGGTCCAGGAGCGCGTGATGTCGGGCCTGCCCGGAGGGGTGGGGTTCCTGATCTCGCTGCTGGCGCTGCTCGCCGGCGTGGCGTTGCTGGTCCTCGCCGGGCTGCTGTTCGGCGACGGCCAGGGCGCCGGCGGGGCGGGGGCGCTCGTGGCGGGCATCCTGGTCGTCATCGCGAGCTTCGTCTGCCTCTGCGGGCTGACCGCCGTCGCCCCAGGGCAGGCGCGCGTGGTCACGCTGTTCGGGCGCTACGTGGGCACGGTCCGCGTGACCGGGCTGCGCTGGGTGAACCCCTTCATGAGCCGGCGTAAGGTCTCCACCCGGATCCGCAACCACGAGACCGGCGCGGCGAAGGTCAACGACGCCGACGGCAACCCGATCGAGATCTCGGCCGTGGTGGTCTGGCAGGTCGCCGACACCGCGCAGGCCGTGTTCGAGGTCGACGACTTCGTCGAGTTCGTCGCGATCCAGACGGAGACCGCCGTCCGGCACATCGCCACCCGATACCCGTACGACGCGCACGAACCGGGGCAGATGTCGCTGCGGGAGAACGCGGACGAGATCACCGGCAGGCTGTCGGTCGAGATCGGCGCGCGGGTGGCGTCCGCCGGGGTCCGGGTCATCGAGTCGCGGATCACCCGGCTCGCGTACGCGCCCGAGATCGCCCAGGCGATGCTGCGCCGCCAGCAGGCGAACGCCGTCGTCGCCGCGCGGGCCAGGATCGTCGAGGGCGCGGTCGGGATGGTCGAGGCGGCGCTGGAACGGCTGGAAAGCCAGGACGTCGTCGAGTTGGACGAGGAGCGCAAGGCAGCCATGGTCAGCAACCTCCTGGTGGTTCTGTGCAGCGAGCAGTCGACCCAGCCGGTCGTGAACACCGGATCGCTCTACCACTGATTCAAGGTGACGGAGCGTAAGAAGATCCTGCTGCGGCTCGACCCGGCCGTGCACGACGCCCTCGCGCGCTGGGCCGGCGACGAGCTGCGCAGCACGAACGCTCAGATCGAGTTCCTGCTCCGCGCGGCCCTGTCGTCAGCCGGCCGGCTGCCGAGCGCCGTCGGCCGGATGCCACGCCGCGGCCGCCCGCCCAGGTCCGGCGGCGAAGCCGCCGGCGGTGACGGAGTCGGCGGCGAAGTCGCCGGCGGTGACGGAGTCGGCGGCGAAGTCGCCGGCGGTGACGGAGTGGGCGGCGAAGTCGCCGGCGGTGACGGAGTGGGCGGCGAAGCCGTCGGCGGTGACGGAGTGGGCGGCGAAGTCGCCGGCGGTCATGGAGTCGGCGGTGACGGAGTCGGCGGCGCGGCCGGTCAAGGGTCCGAGGCCGGCGGCGAAGCCGGGCCTGACGAGGCGGCGACCGCCGTCGAGGACGGCGGCCTGGGCCTGGCCGATCAGCCGGCCCGCGCCGATCAGCCGGGCGCAACCGACGAGACAACCGACGAGACAGCCGAGTAAGCCCGTACGGGAGGAGCGCGGTTATGGATCTGCCCGAATCGCTACCAGCCCAGCTGTACCTGCTGACCTACAACCCGGACAAGGGACGGATGGACGGCGCCGCGCGTTCTGGGCATCTCGGTCCGGCGCTGCGGGCCGCCGCGCTGCTGGAGCTGCGCCGCCGTGGCCGGATCGGCGACGACGGCGGCAAGGTGGTGGTGACCGGCCGGGCGTCCCGGCCGGGCGGCGGGGCCTTCGACGACCCGATCCTCGCCAGGGTGCTCGGCCAGATCGAGGAGTCGGCGCGGCAGCGCTCCTGGTCTCACTGGATCGGCCAGGACAACCGGCGCACGACCAGATGCGCCCGCGACTACCTGGAGGCGGGCCGCTGGCTGCGGGTGGAGCGGGATCGGGTGCTCGGGGTCTTCCCGCGGACCACGGTCACGGTCCGCGACCGGCGGGTCGTGCGCGCACTGATCAACGACGTGCGCCGGGCGCTGCGCGGGCCGACTCCCACGGATCGCCTGGACGTCCGCGCCCGGGAGCTCGCCGCGCTCGGCGCCCTCGCCCAGATCCGGGTGCTCGCCTCCGGTCGCGAGCTGCGGGAGCACAAGGGGCGAGTCGAAAGCCTCATGGAGTCCATCGCCCCCGCGGGCCCCGCCCTGCGCAAGGTCGTCCGCGAGCAGCAGGCGCAGGCGGCGGCGGCCGGCGGTTGAGACGGTGCCGCGCGCCGGCGCCGGGCGGGATGGAACGCTGTAGGCGTGCGCGTCGTGCTTGCCGAGGATCTGGCCCTGCTCCGGGATGGGCTGATCAGACTGCTGACCGCCTACGACTTCGAGGTCGTGGAGGCGGTGGACAACGGGCCGTCGCTGCTGCGGGCGCTGACCAGCCACCGGCCGGACGTCGCCGTGGTGGACGTCCGGCTGCCGCCCACGTTCACCGACGAGGGGCTGGTCGCCGCGATCGAGGCCCGGACCAAGGTTCCCGGGCTCCCGGTGCTCGTGCTCTCGCAGGACGTTCAGCCGCTTTACGCCCGCGAGCTGCTGGCCAGCCCGGGCGGCGGCGTCGGCTACCTGCTCAAGGACCGGGTGAGCGACGTCGGCCAGTTCGTCGACGCGGTCCGCCGGGTCGCGGCCGGCGGGTCGGCGATGGACCCGGAGGTCGTGGCGGAGCTGCTCACCCGGCGTTCCCGGGACGAGCCGCTGCGCGGGCTGACGGCCCGCGAGCGCGAGGTGCTCGAGCTCATGGCCGAGGGGCGGTCGAACGCGGCGATCGCCGGCCGTCTCTTCGTCACCGAGAAGGCCGTCGGGAAGCACACCAACAACATCTTCAGCAAGCTGGGCCTGGAACAGTCCGCCGATGACAACCGCCGGGTGCTCGCCGTCCTCGCCTACCTGAACACCTGACCGAACCGGCGTCGCGGGGAGTGGGCCCGCCGGCAAGGCGGCAGGTCGCCCGTCCGGCGGCGACGTCTCGGATCAGACGTCTCGGATCAGAGGTCGCCGGCCAGGCGTCGCCGGCCGCCGGCCGGGCACCCAGCCCGTCCAGCCGCCCGCGTCGAGGCCGGCACCGGCCGGGCTCGGGCGGGCGCGGAGCGCCCATCCGGACGGGGACGCTCCGCGCCGCCGTCACACCCAGCGGTTCATGCCGGTGAGGATGTAGCCGATCTTGAGCCAGCTCTGGCGGCCGACGACGCCGTCGGCGGTGATCGGGCCGTAGTACGGCGAGTTCAGCCGCTGCAGCGAGCCGACCCGGGCCTGCGTCCGCTGGCCGAAGGCGCCGTCCGGGACGAGCCGGTTGGGGTCGCCGGTCGGCGCCTCGTGCCCAAAGATGATGTTGAGCGCGTTCTGCAGGGTGACGACCGCGTTCCCGCGGTCACCGGGCCGCAGCGTGGGCATGTTGACGTACCGCTGCTGCGCGCTGGAGGAGGTGACGTCGCCGCTCGTCGCCAACGCGGCCTGGAGGATGCCGGAGCGCCGGTCGGCGCGGATGCTGCCGGGACAGGAATGCGCGCCCCAGGCGGCGCCGCCCATGCGGTGCGTGCCGATGCCGTATCCGTTGACGCTGTCGGTGATCTCGGCCTTCCAGCCGAACTCGGCAATTCCCCAGGCGTAGAGCTCGGCGAGCCGCTGGACCTGGATCGGGGTGTAGTCCTCGGTGTCGTAGCCCTCGCACTCCACCGAGATCCAGTACGGGTTGCCGTCGGCCTGTGCCCAGGCCTTCCGGTCGAGTTCGACGTACTGCTCGACCGTCCCGCCCTTGGAAACCCACAGGTGGCTCGAGACCTCGCTGGCCGGGTTGTTGAACCAGCCAAACAGCGAGCCGTTGCCCTGCTGCACATGCGGGATCAGGCCACGGGTGGGGAGCACCATCGTGCCGGAGGTGTTCCGCACCGGGCGCCAGGCCGCCGGTGGATATCGGGTCGCGGCCATGCTTACCGCCCCCGGAGCCCGGCCGTGACCGCCCCGCTGGACGGATCGACGGCCCTCGTGCCGCTTGTTATGTCCATATGAACCCCTATTGACCGCTTTACCGGCGCCTCATGCCGGCTCGGCCGGTGACAACGCTGTCGCCGGCCATGCCCAGAAAAGCGCGAGTCGCGGTCGGCATTCTCTGTGTTGTCCGTCACGCAGGGCGCGTCGACCCCGGAACGGCCTGCTCGGCGCGGTTCCTCCGCGGGCGCCGTGAGCGGCGGCCCGCGGTGGCGCCGGCTCGCCGAGGACCGCCAGGCCCGGAGCCCGGCGCCGCCTCGTGGCGACGTGGGTGTCCGTTGTCCGGGAGCGTCCCTTGCTTCCTAGACTGCGGCCCATGGTTGTGTCGGCCCGTACCAGCGCGCGTACCGAGGACCCCTTCGCCCCCGAGGTCACGGTGCTGCCCGGGCCGCCGCCGGCCGCCGTGCGCGCGCTGCGGACCGCCGTGTTCGTCGAGGAGCAGGGCGTCCCGGCCGAGCTGGAGCACGACGCCGCCGACGAGCACGCCGACCACGCGGTGGTCTGGGATGGCGACGGCCAGGCGCTGGCGACCGCCCGGCTGCTCGACCCGGCCGCGGTCGCCGGGCTCGACGCGGGTCCAGAGGCGGGGCCGCCTGGCGCCGGCGCCGGGCCGGCCGGGGTGATCGGGCGGGTGGCCGTCCGGCCGGACGCGCGCGGGCGTGGCCTTGGCCGGGCGGTGACGGTGGCGCTGGAGCGGCGCGCGGCCGAGCGGGGCCTGGTGGTGGTCCGGCTGCACGCGCAGGCAAGCGTCGCCGGGATGTACGCGGGCCTCGGCTACCGGTCGTTCGGGCCGCGCGACGTCACCGCCGGGATCGAGCATGTCTGGATGGCCCGGGCGATCCTGCCGGGGATACGCCCGGTCCGCGACGCCGACGGCCCGGAGCTGGAGCGCCTGATCGGCGCGGTGTGGTCCGAGTACCCGGGCTGCGTGCTCGACGTCGACGCGGAGGAGCCCTGGCTGCGCCATCCGGCGGCCACCTACACCGGCGACGTGGAGCCCGGGCCCGGTCGGTACCGCGGCGCGATGTGGGTGGTCGAGGACGTTCTCGAGGACCTCGCCGATGACGCCGTCGAGGATGTCGCCCCGGGCGCGGCCGGCGGCTCCGGTGACGGCGCGGGCGCGGGCGGTGCCCCGCCGGCGCCGCGGCTGGCCGCCTGCGTCGCGACGCGGGAGACCGGCGACGGCCGCGTGGAGCTGAAGTCGCTCTACGTGGCCGCCACGGCGCGCCGGCGCGGGCTCGGCGCGGCGCTGGTGCGCCGCGTGGAGCGCGAGGCCCGTCGGCGGGGCGCCGGCCTGGTCGAGCTGTGGAGTGACACGCGGTTCACCGACGCTCACCGGCTGTACGAGCGGCTCGGGTACGTCGCCACGGGCCAGATCCGAGATCTGCGTGACCTCTCGAACACCACCGAGGTCCGGTATACCAGGGGGCTGCCGGCCCGGCCCTGACCAGCGCGGGCCGTATTGTTTCCGTGCCGTTGTGAATCTGTTGCCAAATTTGGGTGGCTAGGTCTCTACACCCAGGCTTCGTCTGAGCTATACACCTTTGAACTTGTTACCTAACTCACCAGTAACCAGCGGTGCCGCCTACCGGCGCCCTGCCAACCCTGTCGGGAGCGCGCTCGTGTCCACACCCCAAGGTCCCTCCGAGCCGCGCGGGTCCACGCGCGGTGACCGGTCCGGATCCTTCTGGACGTCGGTCGCACAGGTGGCCGGTCGGCGCGGCGGGATCGTCGCGATCATCGCGGTACTGCTCACCGTCGGCCTCGGCTTCGGCATCACTCGGCTCGAGTTCAGCACCAGCCAGGACAACTACCTGAACTCCGGCTCCCAGGTCGCCAAGGACAACATCGCCTACCAGTCGCTGTTCGGCGGCCAGGCGATGCTGGCCAACTTCAAGATCGATGATGGCAAGCAGCTCAAGGACCTCTTCACGCCGCACAACGTCGCCGAGTTCGACGCGCTGGCCAAGGAGCTCGAGAGCGACCCGCGGATCGTCGCGGTGGTCACCCCGAAGACCGCGCTCGAATTCACCCACAACCTGGTCACCAGCCCTGACGGCAACCCGATCGACAGCCCCGCCGGCAAGATGCTGCTCGGCGCGCGGGAGCGGGACACCGACCCCACCTCGCAGGCGAAGCGGCTCGAGGACTCGATCACGACCCTGGGCCGGATCAACCAGATCCCGCCCGCCCAGCACACCTTCAGCGACCAGGCCTGGGTCGACTTCCTGCTGCACGACAACGCGGGTGACGTCCGCCGGTCGCTGCTGCCGTTCTTCCCGAACGACGAGAACGCGCAGATGGTCGTCCGGCTGGCCGGCAACGCGTCGATCGACGACGAGGGTGCCGCCTCCGAGCTCGTCGAGGAGGCGATGGCCAAGCGGCAGTTCGACAACGCGACCGTCACCACCACGGGCGCGCCCGTGCTGCTGCGGGACATCAACGACTACCTGCGCGGCGGGTTCCTCACCCTGGGCGCGATCGCGGCGGCTTTCATGGTCGCGCTCCTGCTGGTGGCGTTCGCGGTGCGCTGGCGGCTGCTCCCGCTCGGCGTCGTCGTGGTCGGCCAGGTCTGGGCGTTCGGCCTCGCCGGCTACCTGGGCGTTCCCCTGAACATCGTCACGATCAGCGGCCTGCCGGTGCTGCTCGGCGTCGGCATCGACTTCGCGGTCCAGCTGCACAGCCGGGTCGAGGAGGAGGCGCAGCTCGCCCACGACCGCCATCCGGTCGCCGAGGCGCTGCACCGGCTGATGCCCGCCCTGGCACTGGCCACCGTCGCCGCGGTGGTCGCCTTCCTGGCGCTGGAGTTCAGCGCGGTGCCGATGATCCGCGACTTCGGCACGCTGCTCGCGCTCGGCCTGCCGGTCATCGTCCTCGCGACCGTCCTGCTGACCTCGGCGTCGCTCGCCTGGCGCGAGCAGCGCAGGCCCACCCCGCCGAAGGACTACACCCGCGGGCCGCTCGGCCGGACGACCGTGCTGCTCGGGTCGCTGCCGCGCGTCGCGGCGATCCCACTGGTGGTGGCCGCGGTCGCGGTGTTCGCCGGCGGCGTGCTCGTCGAGGGCCGGCTCACGGTGCAGACCGACCCGCAGAAGTGGGTCAGCCAGGACAGCCAGGTCATCAAGGATCTCAACCGCCTGCGCGACAACACCGGCACGACCAGCGAGCTCGGTGTCTTCGTCCAGTCGGACGATGTTTTCGACGATCGGACCGTCGGGTTCGTCGACGAGTTCGCCCGCGCGCAGCTGGCGAAGTACCCCGACGACCTGAACACGGCGTCCAGCCTGGTGACGACCGTCAGCTTCCTGCTCGACGTGCCCGATGCCCAGGTGGTGCCCCCGACGGGCGAGGACGTGCGGGCCGCGTACGAGGTCGCGCCGGAGGCGATCAAGCGCAGCACGGTGAACCTCGGCGCCGCGGGCGGGAACGCCGGAGCGTTCAACCTGATCTTCCAGACCGGGCCACGCACGCTGGAGCAGCGGGCCGTGGTCGTGAAGGACATCCGGGCGACGGTGGACCCGCCGGAGGGCGTGCGCGCCACCCCGTCGGGGCTGGCCGTCGTCGGCACCGGCCTGCTGGACAACATCGAGAAGAACCGGGTCGAGCTCACCTACTACGCCCTGCTCGGCGTGTTCGTGGTGCTTTTCGTCCGCTACCGGGGCCCGGTCAAGGCGCTGCTGTCGATGGTGCCGGTCCTGATCGCGGTCGGGCTCACGTCGCTGATCGCCTGGGTGTCGGGCCTGGAGCTGTCCCCGCTGACCGCGCTGGGCGGGCCGCTGATCATCGCGCTGTGCACCGAGTTCACCTCGCTGATCGTGGCGCGGCACCTGGAGGAGCGGGCACGCGGGCTCGCGCCGCGGGCCGCGGTCGACGAGGCGGCGGCGCGCACCGGGCGGGCCTTCCTGGTGTCCGCGGCGGCCGCGGTCGTCGGCATCCTGGTGCTGGCGGTCAGCCCGCTGCCGCTGCTGCGGGACTTCGGCCTGCTGGTCGCGCTCAACGTCGCGGTGGCGCTGCTGTCCGCCCTGGTCGTGCTCCCCCCGCTGCTGGTCTGGATGGACGAGCGCGGCTGGGTGCACCGCCCGAGGGGCGGCGCGCCGGTCCCGCCCAGGCAGCCGTCCGGGGACGAGGCGGTGGCCACCGCGCTGCCCACGACGCCCACGGCCGACTCGGCCTGAGACCTGGGACAATTCGCCGGGGTCCGACGATCCCAGCGAGTCCCCGCCGGCTGACGGCCGAACCGACGGCCCAGGGCTGGACGAACGGTAGCCAGCCGGCGGGGTGGGGGCGAAATCACGGCGGTGACCGGTCCGCGGGCGGGGCCGGTAACTTGGCCGCGCCAACGGGTGCCGTACCGTAACCCGGTACGGCACGGGCACGGAACACCACCGCTTGGGCGCCTCCAAAACCCAGCAGATTCAGGGGCGCCGGTGAGCGCCGAAGGAGAGAGATGAGCTTCGACTTCAAGGTCGCGGACCTCGCGCTGGCCGAGTTCGGTCGCAAGGAGATCCGGCTGGCCGAGCACGAGATGCCGGGCCTGATGGCGACTCGTGCCGAGTACGCCGCGAGCCAGCCGCTCAAGGGCGCGCGGATCATGGGGTCGCTGCACATGACGATCCAGACCGCCGTGCTCATCGAGACCCTCGTCGCGCTCGGCGCCGACGTCCGCTGGGTCTCCTGCAACATCTTCTCCACCCAGGACCACGCCGCCGCCGCGGTCGTCGTCGGCCCGAACGGCACCAAGGACGCCCCGGCCGGCGTCCCGGTGTTCGCCTGGAAGGGCGAGACGCTCGAGGAGTACTGGTGGTGCACCGAGCAGGCGCTGGCCTGGCCGGACGGCGGCGGCCCGAACATGATCCTCGACGACGGCGGTGACGCGACGCTGCTCGTCCACAAGGGCGCCGAGTTCGAGAAGGCTGGCGCCGTCCCGGCGACCGACCCGTCGGACTCCGAGGAGTACGCGATCGTCCTCGAGACCCTGCGCACCACGATCGCCGCGAAGCCGGGCCGCTGGACCACGGCCGCCGCCGCGATCAGGGGCGTCACCGAGGAGACCACCACCGGCGTCCACCGGCTCTACGAGATGCACAAGGCCGGCTCGCTGCTCTTCCCGGCGATCAACGTCAACGACTCGGTCACCAAGAGCAAGTTCGACAACAAGTACGGCTGCCGGCACTCCGTCATCGACGGCCTGAACCGGGCCACCGACGTGCTCATCGGCGGCAAGGTCGCGGTCGTCGCCGGCTACGGCGACGTCGGCAAGGGCTGCGCGGACGCGCTGCGCGGCCAGGGCGCCCGCGTCATCGTCACCGAGATCGACCCGATCTGCGCGCTGCAGGCCGCGATGGACGGCTTCCAGGTGACCGTGCTCGAGGACGTCGTCTCGACCGCCGACATCTTCGTCTCGACCACCGGCAACTTCAACATCATCACCGCCGAGCACATGGCGGCGATGAAGCACCAGGCGATCGTGTCGAACATCGGGCACTTCGACAACGAGATCGACATGGCCGGGCTCGGTCGCATCCCGGGCATCGAGAAGATCAACATCAAGCCCCAGGTCGACGAGTGGGTGTTCCCCGACGGCCACTCGGTCATCGTGCTGGCCGAGGGCCGCCTGATGAACCTCGGCTGCGCCACCGGCCACCCGAGCTTCGTCATGTCGAACAGCTTCACCAACCAGGTGATCGCCCAGATCGAGCTGTTCGTCAAGACCGACCAGTACCCGATCGGCGTCTACACGCTGCCGAAGCACCTCGACGAGAAGGTCGCCCGGCTGCACCTGGACGCCCTCGGCGTGAAGCTCACCAAGCTCACCAAGGCGCAGGCGGAGTACATCGGCGTCGACGTCGACGGCCCCTACAAGGCGGACCACTACCGCTACTGACGGCGGCTCGAATGGCGCGCCAGGCGCGCCGCTCGCCGGCGTCTCTCGGACGCTTCGCGCCCTCGTAGACCAGGTTGTGAGGTAGCCCTGTAAAGCCGGTGTCGGGCCTGTCCGAGGTGGCCTTGGTGGTCACCTCGGCGGGTTGGGTCACCGCTGGTTGGTTGCGTCGGGCGTGTCGCTTGCCAGGGTCCCTCGGACGCTCCGCGCCTGAGGGAACTGGTCGTGAGGTAGCCCGGCGAAGCCGGGGTCGGGCCTGTCCGAGGTGGCCTTGGTGGTCGCCTCGGTGGGTTCGGTCATGCCGGCTGGTTGCGTCGGGCGTGTCGCTTGCCAGGGTCCCTCGGACGCTCCGCGCCTGAGGGAACTGGTCGTCAGGTAGCCCGGCGAAGCCGGGGTTGGACGTGTTCGAGGTGGCCTTAGTGGTCATCTCGGCGGGTTCGGTCATGCCGGCTGGTTGCGTTGGTCGTGTCGGCTTGGGCCAGACCGTCGCGGACACGGCGAGAACATCAAGAACATGAGGAAGGGCCGCTCCCCTTGAGGGAGCGGCCCTTCCTGATTGGTGGCGGTCCGCCTACGACGCTTCCTGTGGATCATGTTCCGCGGCCTCGGACCGCGGATTCGCGCGCGCAAACCCCGATCTTCGACCCGTCCTGGCCCGGTCTCGCCGGTAGATCACCAGATCTGTGCGAAGTTCGTGGACAAATCGGACAGAAACCGCCGGACGGCGCACACATCTGGCGATCAAGGAAGTCGTCGGGCCCTCACGAGCCAGTGATCATCGGATGTGTGCGCGGATCGGCGATCGGGCGGCCCTGGCAAGATCCACGGAAAGGCCCTGGCGGGACTTTGCCAGGCTGCTCCGACCAGCGCATCCGGATGTTCCGGAAAGCGCGGAGTCTCGATCTCCGTCTCTCGTCCGCGCAGGTCACGGGCTTGAGTGACCGACCGTCCGGCGCCCGTGGCCCTGCCTGGCGTGAGACCCGACAAAGTCCTACCGGGCGGCTAGACGTGGGCGTGCTGCTTGCTGAAGACCTCTAGGACGGAGTCGGCGCCGGGGAAGAAGAGCACCTCGTGGCCGTCGTCCCAGCGGATCAGGAACGGCGGCCCGTCCGGCTGCCCGCGTACCTCGAGCACCTCACCGTGTCGTTCGGACTGGCCAATGGTCCGGCTGCGGACGCACACCCGGTCCCCGACGTTCGCGTGCATCGCGTCCTCCCTTGCCTGGAGCAACCTCTTGCTGAGCCTCCCCGCCGAGGCGGGTGATCACACCGCCCGGACCGTGCGGATGCGGCCCGCGGCCAGCTCCGGGCGCGTCGCCGCGACGGGCGGGGCTCACCGGGCGGGCTGTCAGGCGGGCGGGGCCGTCAGCTGGGCGGGGCCGCCGGCCGGGCGTGGCGGCCAGCCGGAGGCGGGACGCCAGTCGGGTCGGGCCTGGCCGTTGGGCCGGGCCCGGCTGATGGCTTACGGCGCCCGCACCCCGACATTGCTCGTGGGCGAACGGATGACATCCAGTCGGTGACGGCGGGGTGTCGCGAACCCGACACGCCTTCCGTCCCGCCAGGAAAGTGAACTGAAATAGTCGATGTTTGTTCTCGGTTGAGCGACTGCCGTCCTGTGGCTAGAGCCTACGGGATTGGCTACCCAGGGTTACTTGTGTGTATCGCCGAGTCGCCGTTACTTCCTTGACGGTCTCGCCCTGTCTTTGCGATGACCATACGACCATAACCGACTCCGAAAAGTAATGATCTACGGCATGGTTCCGTCGCTGGACGCGGTCGCGGGATCACGGGTGCGCTGAGAGATGTCTCACCGCTGGCGGGGCCTGTACTTGCCGGCCGGCTGGTAGAACCGTAGAGCGGGGATCCGTTGGGCTGGGGAGGATTTCGCATGCGCGGGTGTGCGCAATGGTGAGCATTCCGTGTCCATCGGCCGGCGATCGATCTCCGTTCCGCCGCCCCGCCGAGCCGGCCGCCGGGCTGGCGCGTTCCACCACGCCAGCCACCCGGCCGCGCCGGTCGCGCGCGCGGCGGCTCGCGTCGTCGTTCGCTTTCTACGTGGGGCAGGTCCTGCTGCTGGGCGGGCTGTTCATGGTCTACCGGCTCGGCCGGAGCGTCGCGGATGGCCGACAGGACGAGGCGCTCCAGAACGCGCTCAACGTCTGGCATTTCGAGCGCCTGCTCGACCTGCCCAACGAGTCGGGGATCCAGCGGCTGGCGCTGCATTCCACCGACCTGCTGGAGTGGGCGAACCGCTTCTACATCGGCGTGCATTTCCCGGCCGCGATCGCGTTCCTGCTCTGGGTGCTGGTCTTCCAGCGGGCGCACTGGCCTCGGGTCCGTAATGTGATCATGCTGTCGACCGGGGTCGCGCTGGTGATCCACATTCTTTACCCGCTCGCGCCGCCCCGGTTCCTGCCGGCGGTAAGCCCGGACATCCCGTTCGTCGACACCGGCGTCGTCATCGGCCCGTCCGCCTATGCCGCCCCCGGCGCCGAGGCCGCCAACCAGTACGCGGCGATGCCCAGCCTGCACGTCGGCTGGGCGATCCTGGAGGCCTGGGGCGTCATCACCATCCTGCGCTGGCGGGCCCGTTGGCTCGCGATCGCGCACCCCGTGGTGACCGCGCTGGTCGTGGTCATCACGGCGAACCATTACTGGCTGGACGGTCTGATCGGCGGCGGCCTCGTCTACGGCGCCGTCCTGCTGACCAGGCCGGCGCGCTGGCGGCGCCTGACCGACGTCACGCTCGCCCCGGCGCGCCGGGTCCGCGCGGTCCTTTCTCCGCGCCAGCCGGCTCTCCCGGGCATTCCGGGGCAGGCGGTGCCGCGGCCGGCTCTGGTGGAGCCCAGGCCGCCGGGCAGCTTGGCCCGTGTGCTCCCGCCGCCACCCGCCACGGCGACGGTCGGGCCCGCCACGGCGACGGTCGGGCCCGCCGCGGCGACGGTCGGGCCGATCGGGCCGACCGCCGGGCAGGTCGCCCCCGACCCGGGCAGCCGTCCGCCCCTCTCCGCGCCGCCCGTCTCCGCGCCACGGCCGGGCGACGAGGGCGCCGGCCGTGGCGAGCCGGAGACGGCCGGTGAGTTGACGACGGCCGCGGGCTACGACGTCTCCCAAGGATCATCTTCCGCGATCCCGGACCGCCCCGGGCCCGTGGTCAGCTGAGTCGTTCGATGACCAGGGCCATGCCCTGCCCGCCGCCGACGCACATCGTTTCGAGGCCGATGGTCTTGTCCTTGGTGCGCAGGCCGTTGATCAGGGTGGTCAGGATGCGCGCGCCGGTCATGCCGAACGGGTGGCCCAGCGCGATCGCGCCGCCGTGCACGTTCAACTTGTCGAAGTCGACCCCGAGTTCGCGGGCCGACGGGACGACCTGGGCGGCGAACGCCTCGTTGATCTCGACGAGGTCGACGTCGTCGATGGTCAGGCCGGCCCGGGCGAGCGCCTGCTTCGAGGCGCCGACCGGGCCCAGGCCCATGATCTCCGGCGAAAGGCCGGTGACGCCGGTGGAGACGATCCGGGCGAGCGGGGTCAGCCCGAGCTCGCGGGCACGGGTGTCGCTCATGACGAGCACGGCCGCCGCGCCGTCGTTGAGGGGGCAGGAGTTGCCGGCGGTCACGGTGCCGTCCGGCCGGAACACCGGCTTGAGCGCGGCCAGCCCTTCCAGGGTGGTGCTCGGGCGCGGGCTGTCGTCCTTCGAGACGACGGTGCCGTCGGGCAGCGTGATCGGGACGATCTCGCGCTCGAAGAAGCCGTCGGCGATCGCCTTCGCCGCGTTGTGCTGCGAGCGGTAGGCGAACTCGTCCTGCTCCTCGCGGGTCAGCCCGGTGTGCTGGACGACGTTCTCCGCGGTCTGGCCCATCGCGATGTGGATGTCAGGCAGCAGGCCCTGCTCGCGCGGGTCGGTCCAGCCCGGGGCGCCGCCCTCGGCGCGGGCCTTGGTGCGGGCCTCCGCGTCGGCGAAGAGCGGGTTGTGGGTGCCGGGCAGGTTGTCCGCGCTGCCCAGGCCGAAGTTGCTGACCATCTCGACGCCGGCCGAGATGAAGACGTCGCCCTCACCGGCCTTGATCGCGTGGTACGCCATCCGGGTGGACTGCACCGAGGAGGAGCAGTAGCGGTTCACCGTCGTGCCGGCCAGGAAGTCGTAGCCAAGGGTCACCGCGGTCACCCGGGCGATGTTGAAGCCCTGCACACCGGCCGGCTGGCCGCAGCCCATGATCAGGTCGTCGATGGTTGTCGGGTCGACCTCGGGCACCTTCTCCAGGAGCGCCCTGATGACCGCCGCGGCCAGGTCGCTCGAGCGCAGGTCCTTGAGTGATCCCTTGTTCGCGCGCCCGATCGGGGATCGAGCGGTCGCGACGATGACGGCCTCGGGCACGTTCGCTCCTTCGACGGTGTCCGCGGGTGGCGGCCAGGACGGCCGTCACCGGACCGCGGGTGTCTCCCTGCCCGGCCCGCTTCTCCCGTGTGCCGCCCTCGGCGCCATACGGGCACCCCGCGACGTGGAGACCCCTGCTCGCCCAAGCTAGCGCAGTCGGCGCATACGGACCTCCGATCGGGCGCGAACATGATCATGACGTGCGCGACATCCGCGAGGGCGGCCCGTACCCTGGCCCCGACAGCGGAGAGTGATCATGAACGATCTCGCCCTCGGCGCGGGTGGCCGCCCCGCCGCAGGACCCGTCCTCGACGAGGCCGCCGTGGCCGCGCTCAGGGCGGCGGCCACCGCCCTGCGGGACGGCGCGGTCGAGCTGCGCCGGCTCGCGGGCGTGGCGTTCGGCCTGCTCGAGCCGGCGCGGTGCCTGGACACGCCCGAGACCTGGTCGTCGCCCTGGCAGGCGCGCGCGACGGCCCGGATCGGCGGCTGGCGGCGGGCCCTGGACGCCGGCGGTGAAGCGATGACCGTGCGTGCCCGCTGGTACGAGCGGACCGCCGGCGTGTTCGAGAAGGCCGCCGGCGGGGCCGGGGCGGCCGATCGGGCCGGTGGGGGCGGCGTGACCGGACAGGGCGGTCCGGCCGCCCCCGCCGGCCGGGTCGCGGGCCCGGGCCTCGTGGCGCCCCGCGCGCCCGCGATGCCCCCGGCCTGGGACACGCCTGATCCGGAGCTCGTGCGCGCGCTCGCGGGCGAACTGGCCGACCCCGCCGACCCGTACGCGGCTGGGCTGCCGGGCGCCGGCGGGCTGGCGGCGCCGCCCGGCCACGACCCCGGCGCCGGGCGCCACCCGGAAAGCGGCTACCCGGGTGTGGGCTACCTGGGCGGCGGCGGACCGGTCTCGTTCGACGCCGGGCTGCTCGGCGCGCTCGCCGGGCGGCTGCGGACGGCCGGCGTGACGGCCGGCCCGCTCGCGGTCGCGGTCGGCCGGGCCGACGAACAGGCGCTGGGCGCCGTGCTCCGCGCGGTCACCGCCGCGGCACGCGCGACGGGCGGCGGGCTTGCCCAGGCCGCCGGCGCCGGCGCGGGACCGGCCCACCGGTTCCGGGTGGCCGGGCTGCCGGCGGACACCGACGTGCTCCGCCTCGGCCTGCACGCCGTCGCCTGGGGCGCGCCAGGGCTGGCCGCCTCGATCGAGCGCCGGATGGCGCACTTCGCCGCGGCCGAGGAGGCGGTGCGCGCCGGTGGCGTGCTCATCGACCAGCGCGCCTGGTTCGACGACGCCCCGCCGCCGAGCCTCGCCGAGATCAGGGCCGTCGCCGGCGGCCTCGTCGCGTTCGTCGGCGACGACGCCGGGGCGCTGTCGGCCGCCGACGTCAGGGAGGTCGGGCGCCGGCTGGCGGCGCTGCCCCCGGCGGCCCGCGCCGCCGTGATCAGTCGGCTCCGTGGCCGCCCGCTGCGGGTGCTCGCGGGCGCGGTCGACCGGCTCACGGACGGCCTCGCGGCCCGCTCGGGCGACGAGCTGGTCGCCCTGGCCGCCGTGCCGGACCTGCTGCTCGCCAGCGCTCCGGCACCGATGATCGCCGAGCTGGTCCGGCTGCTGCCTGATCTCGAGCCGGCTCCGCCCGGCGCGGGCCGGCGCGGGGGAGCCGGTGGCGGGGGCGAGGCCGACCGGGCCGACCCACTCGTCCGGGACGGGGTGAGCACGTCCGACGTCGGCCAGGGCGGCGTCGGCGACTGCTACCTGGCCGCCGCGCTCATCGGGCTGGCCGAGACCCGCCCCGACCTGCTCCTGGGCGGGATGCGGGAGAACGCCAACGGCACGTTCACCGTTACCCTCTACCGGGACGGCCGGGCGTTCCCGGTCACCGTGACCCGGGCCCTGCCGAGTCTGGCCGCCCCCGGCGGGGAGGACGGGGGAGCGGGGGCGGGCGGTGGCTGGCCGCCGGTGGCCATGGCCGCGGTCGACCTGGCCGGCCGGCCCGAGCTCTGGGCCGCCGTCTACGAGAAGGCCTACGCCCGTGCGCACGGCGGGTACGACGCGATCAACGGCGGCGACCCCGGCGTGGCCGCGAGTGACCTCACCGGCCGCGAACACCACACACTGCCGCCGGCCGTGGTGACCGTCGAGGACCTGACGGCGCGGCTGGCCGCCGGTGACCTCATCACCGTCTCGACCCGTGCCCATCCCGAGCCCCGGCCCGGAACCGGCCTGGTCGGCCGGCACGCCTTCGCGGTCCTGGGCGCCGACCCGGTCGGTGGCAGGGTGCTGCTGCGCAACCCGTGGGCCAGTCCCGGTGAGGAGCTGACCCGCTGGTACCGGTGGGACGACCTGCGTCCCGGGCTGCGCGCGGTCACCATGACACCGCTGTCCTGACCGGCCTCGGCCAGGTCGGACCGGCCGGCGGGCCCGCAGGTGGCCGTTTGTGGGACGTTCATGGCGAAGGTGGCGGTGGCGCTCAGGAACCCAGCCTTCTTCACTCGAACTGGCGTCCTGATCGGGCCGCCGGATATGACTGCTGGGCATATTCGCTGGTGGATTCCTGGGTGGCGGGCAGTCGGGGGCCCCTGAACGGGTCCGCGCCGAGCGCCAGCCGAGCGCTCGCCGACCGTCTCGGCGTCGCCGGCGCCATCCGCGCCCAAGCCGCTCGACAGGCGCTCGTCGAGCGCCTGTCGAGCGCTCGCGACCGGCCTGCCGGCGGGCCGGAACGGCGGGAGGCCGACGAGCCCAGGGGCTCGTCCGAGGGCGGTGAGCGACGACCGCCCGCGTCGGAAGCGTGGCGGGGCGCGGCGGAGCCATGGCGGCGTCAGCGGTCGAAACGGCGGGCGGCCCCGTAGCCAGGGCCCTGCTCCGGCCGCCCGGTGCGCGACGTCCACCGCCACTGCACCGAGATCCGGCCGCCGACGTGCCCGGCGACCCTGGGCACTCCGTGTAGCCAGTCGGCCTGGGCCCGGCCGCCCAGGACGATCAGGTCGCCGGAGCCGGGGGCCAGGTCGACGACCCCCGAGGTGTCGCGCGCGTCGTTCAGGATGCGCCGGCCGGGTGGCAGCCGGGCCGGCTTGAGGTGCCAGGGCCGACGGGCGCCGAGCGTCAGGATCGCGATCACGGTGTCGTCGAGCCAGCGCAGCTCCTTGTCGCGGTGCACCGCCACCGAGTCGGCGCCGTCCCGGTAGTAGGACAGGCCGTAGCCGTCGAAGTCGATGCCGTAGCGCCGGCGCAGCGCCAGATAGGACGCCGTCAGCTCCGGGTAGGGCAGCTGTTGGCCGGCCCGGTACCAGGCGCTCAGCCGGGGCGGGAGGACGTACTTCTCGTAGCGCCACATGGCCCCCGACTGCCAGGGGGCGGTGTCGCGGACCCGCTGGTAGAGCCCGTCGGCGGCGGGCAGCCAGCCGCGGCCCACGTCCACCCAGGAGGTCCGGTCAAGCCAGTGCCGTTCGAGGTCGGCCGCCGTCAATGCCTGAACGAGGTCACGGATCGTGACGTCGCTGGCTGTCGCGTCGCCGCTTTCGCCCTGTTCGGGACGCTCGACGGGCATGGCTCGACGCTACCCGCCGGGTCTGACACGTCTGGGCGGCCGGCGGCGCGCGCGGATCCCGTCCCGACGGGCGCGGCGCGGTCGCGGGGAGTCCGGCGTAGGTGTCGGGTTGCGGACGGGTGGGTGTCGGGTGGGGCGGCGTTTCCCGCGCCCGGCGGCCGTCGGGCCACCGGGGACATGGGGACGGCCGCAACCTGTCGGCCCCGGCCATGGCCCGGAATAAGCGCTGGTCGAGCGCTCGCTACGCGCTCACACAGGCATGTTGCCGTGATGTGTGCCCCTTGGCTCCACGTCCCTTACCTGACCGGCGGCGCGGGGTAACGTTCGTCAACCGGCATAGCCAAGCGCCGCGCCACGCACCCGGCGAACGGCCGATACTTACGAACTCGACGACGCACGAACTCGACGACTAGCGATCATTGCCCCGGCCGCGCGCCGGGAGACGCCGGTACGACTGACCACCCGCACCGTCACGTCCGTGCTGTCCGCTCCAGCCGGTCCTGGCCTCCGCCAGGGCCGCGCTCCGGACGGGGCGGCTGGGCGATCACGAAGGCTTGACGATCACGAAGGGAGGAGGCGAGGCTCCGTGGTGACCGACCCGATGCGTCAGCTCCAGCTCCCCGGGGTCCTCGTCCTCGTCTCGACCGCGCCGTCGTCCGGCGCCATCGCCGCCGACAACTGGGGCTGGTACCGGGCCGTCGCCGAGGCGGGGCTCCCGCCGGCGACCAAGCTCGTCGCGCTCATCCTGGCCAGCCACGTCCGGCCGGCCAGTGAGGCCGACCGGGAACTGCCGGTCGGGTCGGCCGTCTGCGCGCCGGGCCTGCCGGTCCTGGTCGCCCAGACCAAGTACAGCCGGACCCACGTGCAGCGCCAGCTCGCCCGGCTGCGTGAGCTCGGCTGGCTCGGCTCGGTCGGCCGGCCAGCCGCCGGCCGGCCGGCGCGCTTCGTGCTGACCCTCCCGCCGGACGTGGCCCGGTCCGCCGGGGTCGAGCCGGCGCGGTCCTCGGCAGACGCCGGGCCCGTCGTCGCCGAGGCCGCCGCGACCGAGGCCAGGGCAGTCGCGGCCGTCGCGACCGGGACCGGGACCGCCGAGCCCGCGATCGTCGCGGCCGGGACCGTGGCGGGGGCGGCCGGGACCGAGCGGGCGGGCGACGCCCTCGCCCGCCCGGCCGCCGGGGCGCCTGACCGTCTCACCGCGGCGGGTGAACTGGCCCCGGACGAGGCCGCCGAGGCCGCGGACGGCGTGGAGCCGTTCGACGTCGGCGACGACGCCGAGCCGGTGGTCGCGGTGGCCGGCGCGGCGGCAATGGTGTCGGCCGGCGCGCACGTGTCGCGTCGCCTCGCCGGTCGCGGCCGGCTGCTGCGCGCGATGTCCGAACGCGCTCGGGGGCGGGTGCCCGTGACGGCCTCGGCGCCCGGGGCGATCGGGACGGCGTACCCCGGGCCGTGGCTGCCGGCGAACGCGGATCGCGACCCGTACGAGCCGCCGTGGGGCGGCTCGCTCCGGGCGGCCCGGGACGAGCCCGCGCCGATGGACCCGCCTGTGCCGGCGGACCCGCCTGTGCCGGCGGACCCGCCAGCGCGGGCGGCCGCCTCGGCGGCCGTCGCCGCGCCCGCCGCGCCGAGGGCGCACCCGCCAGCCGCGCCGGACCAGCGAGCCGAGCCGCCGCGCCCGGCGCCCCCGCCGACTTCGGCGGCGATCCCGAGTTCGGTGCCGCTCCCGACCTGGACGCCGCTCCCGACCTGGACGCCGCTCCCGGCCTGGACCGCGCGCCCGGGCGAGCGCCCCCGACCGTCGGCGAGTGCACAGGAGCCTCCGGTCCCGCCACCCGTGCCCGCCGCGGCGCCGTCCACCTCGCCGGTGAACGACCTCGCGACGCCGCGCGGGGACGCGACGCCGGCCGGGGACGGCCCGGGCCCGTCGATCGCGCCGGTTGCCCAGCCGGATTCCGTCGTCCCGCCCGGTCCGGCCGCCCAGCCTGGCCGGACTGTCCAGCCCGGTCCGGTCGCCGTGCCGGCGCCGGGCGCCGCGCCCGCCGGCCCGGTCGCCCAGGCGGAGCCGGAACCGCCGGCCCTGGCGGTGGTCGAGTCACCGCGCGATCCCGCGACGGTGGCGGCGGGCCAGGTCATCACCACCCTGGCCCGGGCCATGCGCGAGCAGCCGGAGGTTTTCGTCGACTCGCTCGACACGCTCACGGAGATCATCAAGGACGGCGGCTGGTCCGCGCCGACCCTGGCGACCCACCTCGTCCACCTCGTCGTCGGCGGCGTGAAGATCGGCTCAGACAGCCCGGCGGACGGCCTGGCCTGGCGGCTGAAGCACCTGCCGCGCACCAGCGACGAGTGCCCGTGCCGGGCCTGCCAGAACTGGCGTGGCCTGCTCGCGCAGCAGCCCGCGTCCGCCGCCTCGGCGGCGTCCGGCCAGGACGGGCCGTCGTCGGACCTGGCCGCGATCGAGCGCGCCGGCGCCGTCGGCGCCCGGCACGCGGCCCTGCTCGCCAAGGCCCGCGCCTCCTGATCCCAGCCCCGCCCGGCGGACCCACCCCGGCCGCCTCGCGGTCGCGCGCCTGAAGCGGCGGCGTGGGCGCCAGCCGGACGTGGTGTCCGAACGCGACGGTTGCGGCCTCGGCCGGAACGCGAGCGGCCCGGCTCCGCCATGCGGGGAGCCGGGCCGCGTCTCGCCAGCCAGTGCCAGGCGAGGGTCAGGCGTAGGAGGCCTTGCTGTCCAGCAAGGTGGCCGTGCCGACCGGCGCTATCCGCAGTCCCACCCGAGTGCCCGTCTCGAGGCCGAGCGCGAGCAGGTCGTTGCGGGTGATCGTCACCGTGACGACCTCCGCGTCGCTCACCGTCACGTCCACCCGGATCTCGAAGCCGATGCGGCTGATGCGGCTGACCACACCGGTGGCGTCCGCCGGCGCCGCCGGGTCGAGGTCGATCTGGACGTCGTGCGGCCGGACGAGGTGGTCGCCGACCTGGGTGACCGGGCCGAGGAAGCGCATGACGAAGTCGTTGGCCGGCTTGTCGTAGAGCTCGTCGGGCGTGCCGATCTGCTCGACCCGACCCTCGTTGATCACCACGATCTTGTCGGAGACCTCGAGGGCCTCCTCCTGGTCGTGCGTGACGAACACCGTCGTCACGTGGACCTCGTCGTGCAGCCGGCGCAGCCAGTCACGCAGCTCCTTGCGGACCTTGGCGTCCAGTGCCCCGAACGGCTCGTCGAGCAGCAGCACGGTGGGCTCCACCGCGAGCGCCCGCGCCAGCGCCATCCGCTGCCGCTGGCCGCCGGACAGCTGCGACGGCAGCCGGTCGGCGAACTGCTCCAGGTGGACGAGCGCGAGCAGTTCGTCCACCTTGGCGCGGATCTCGGCCTTCGGCCGCTTGCGGATCTCCAGCCCGAACGCGACGTTGCGCCGCACCGACAGGTGCTTGAAGGCCGCGTAGTGCTGGAACACGAAGCCCACGTTGCGCTTCTGCGGCGGCAGCCGGGTCGCGTCGACGCCCTCGATCTCGACCCGGCCGCTGTCCGCGGATTCCAGGCCGGCGATGATGCGCAGCAGGGTGGACTTGCCGCCGCCCGAGGGGCCGAGCAGGGCGGTGAGCTGGCCGGTCGGGATGCTGACGGAGACGTCGTCGAGCGCGACGAAGTCGCCGAACCGCTTACCGATCTCCACAACTTCGATGCTCATCGAGCCTTTTCCATCTCACGCGGGTCCGGAAGCTGCTGTGCTGGGCCGCGGGGCGGGCGGCGGGCGCTCACCGCTTGCCCTTGGGCTTGAAGATCGACACCACGATGACCGCCGCGACCGCGACCAGCGCGAGCAGGAAGGACGTGGCGTACGCGCCGTCCTTGTCGAAGTTGAGGTACTTCTCCTCGACCGCGAGCGTCGCCGTCCTGGTCGAGCCGAGCACGTTGCCCGACACGACCTTCACCGCGCCGAACTCGCCGAGCGCGCGGGCGAGGCTCAGCACGACGCCGTAGACGACACCCCACTTGATCGCCGGCAGGGTGATCCGCCGGAACGTCGTGAACGCGCCCGCCCCGAGGCTGCGGGCCGCCTGCTCCTGGTCGTCGCCGACCTCCTCGAGGACCGGCACGACCTCGCGGATCACCAGCGGCAGCGCGATGAACGTGGTGGCCAGCACCATGCCGGGCACCGCGAAGATGATCTGGAAGCCGGCGTCCTCGAGGGCCGGCCCGAACCAGCCGCTGCGGCCGTTGTAGACGAGGGTCAGCGCGAGGCCGACCACGATCGGCGACACCGACAGCGGCATGTCGAGCAGCGCGTTCAGCACCCGCTTGCCGGGGAAGTCGTAGCGCACCAGCAGGAGCGAGATCCCGACGCCGAAGACGGTGTTGAGGACCACCGAGATGGCCGCGATCTGGACGGTCAGCAGCAGCGCGTCCACCGTGTCCGCGTCGGTCAGCACGTCCCGCATCGCCCCGAACCCGTCCTTGAACGCGTTCTGGCCGACGAGATAGAGCGGCCAGGCGATCAGGAAGAACAGGTAGGCGATCACGATCAGGCGCAGCACGTAGGTAAGCGGGCCGCGCCGGGCCGCCGCCCGCCGGGCCGGCGCGCGCTTCGGCGCGTCGTCCGGCTCGCGCAGGCGCTCCCGGCCGGGCTCGTGCCCCGGCTCGTGGCCCGTCTTCACCAGCGAGAGGTCCCCGTTCCCGGCGGCGTGGCCGTCGATGGTCTCGTCAGCCACGGCGCACCATCCGGCGCTGCAGGACGTCGACGACGACGATGACGACGAGCGAGATCGCCAGCAGGATCACCGCGACCGCCGCCGCGTTGTCCGGGTTGTCGTTCTCGATGCTGGACAGGATGCGCACGGAGGCGACCTCGGTGCGCATCGGCAGGTTGCCGGACAGCAGCACCAGCGAGCCGTACTCGCCGACCGCCCGGGCGAACGACAGGGTCGCGCCGGCGGCGATGGCCGGGATGAGGCTCGGCAGGATGATCCGCCGGAAGACGGTGAACCGGCTCGCGCCGAGCGACGCCGCGGCCTCCTCCGCGTCCCGGTCGAGTTCGGCGAGCACCGGCTGCACCGAGCGGACGACGAACGGCGTCGTGACGAACAGGAACGCCAGGAAGACCGAGAGCCGGGTGCCCGCGACGTCGACGCCCAGCGGGCTGGTCGGCCCGTAGAGCGACAGCAGCACCAGGCCGGCGACGATGGTCGGCAGCGCGAACGGCACGTCGATGACGACTTCGATGACCCGCTGGCCGGGGAAGCGGTCCCGTACCAGTACCCAGGCGATCAGCGTCCCCATGACCACGTTGACGGCCGTGACGGCGAGCGCCATGAGCACGGTGAGCCGGATCGCGGACGCGGTCGCGTCGTTGCTGAGGGCGCGCGAGAACGAGTCCCAGCCCGAGCCGGCCGCGGTGGCCGCCACCGCGGCCAGCGGGATGAGGACCAGCAGGCTGAACCACATGGTCGCGACCCCGAGGCCGATCGCGGAGCCGCGGGTCAGTGGATGACCCGTGCGGGCCGGCCGGCGCTTGCGCGCCGACCGACCCGCCGGGGTGAGCGTCGTGGACGTCACAGGTTGTTACTCGGCCTTCCCGGACTCAGTGATGATCTTCGTGATGATGCCGGTGTCCTCGGCGAAGAACTTCTTCGACAGGGCCGACCAGCTCTCGAAGTCCTCGCTGACGGTGAGCAGCTGCTCAACGGTCGGGAACGGGTTCTTCGGGTCGATCGCGCCCTCGACCTCGCCGTACTCGACGCCGTCGATGATCGGGCGGAAGCCCTTCAGCGCGAACTGCTTCTGGCCGTCCTTGCTGAGCACGAAGTCAAGCCAGGCGGTGGCCTTCGGGTCCGCGTCCTTGAGGACGGCGCCCGGGTTCTCGATCAGGATCGAGGTCTTCGGGTACACCCAGTCGAGCTTCTCGCCGTTCTGCCGGGCGAGGATCGCCTCGTTCTCGTAGGCGAGCAGCACGTCGCCGGTGCCGCTCAGGAAGGTCGTCGTGGCGTCCCGGCCGCTGTTCGGCAGGGAGACGACGTTGCCGAACAGCTTGGTGACGAAGTCGGTCGCCTCGGCGTCCGTGCCGCCGTTCGCCGAGATGTGACCCCAGGCGGCGAGCGCGTTCCAGCGGGCCGCGCCGGACGACGCCGGGTTCGGCGTGACGATCTCGACGCCCGGCTTGATCAGGTCGTCCCAGTCCTTGATGCCCTTCGGGTTGCCCTCGCGGACCGCCAGGACCACGACGGACGAGGACACGATGCCCTTGGTCGGGCCCTGGTTCCAGCTCGCGTCGACCAGGTCGGCGTCGACCAGGCGGGTCACGTCGCTGGACACCGAGAAGTGCACGTAGTCGGCCTTCAGGCCGTTCACGACCGCGCGGCTCTGGTCGCCGGACGCGCCGTACGAGGTCTGGAACTTGACGCCCTTGCCGGCGTCCGTCTTGTTCCACTCCGCGGCGATCGCCTTGTTGGCGGCCTCCGGCACCGCGAAGCCGACGATGTGCAGGGTGGTGTCGCTGCCGCCGCCGCCCGTCGTGCCACCGCTGGCGTTGTCGTCGTCACTCCCGCCACCGCAGGCGGCGAGCGTCAGGCCGAGCGCGAGCGCGAGCGCGGCGGTCGCGCGCCTGGGGATATTCATGTACGGAACCCCGTCCTTCCTCATCGGTGCGCGTGCGCACCACAGATCTCCGACCGGAGATGTGAGAATTCGGCGACCATGAGGGCGGGGGGAGGCGCGCGCGCGTCAGGACGACCAGACTTGCGTGGCTACCGTCGGCTCGGGACGCCAGTCCCGCCCACGAAGGTCAGTGGGCGCGACAACAAGCCGTCGCCCCGCGGACGGGACGGCGGCATCGCTGACTGACGGCAACCACGCGCGCAAATATCCCACTAAAGCAATCGACTATCAAGCGTTGTGGGGCCGCGGATCCGCTCCCAGGCCAGGTCGCGCGCCCGCGCCGGGCCGCGTCGGACCCCACCTCAGGGCCACTCGCCGACGTTGCCGGACACTCCGGTGGGCGTCTCGTGCCGAAAAGGTGGCATTCGCGCCGTAGATCCCGTTCGGGTCTCCCGCGCGGGACGGCGGGCCGCCCGCCTCAGGACCGGGGACCGGCCAATGACGAGAACTCGGCCCATGATGAGGACATGGACAGCTCGGTCACGGACGACCTGGAAGCGGGCCAGGACCAGCCCGCCCGCCGGCCCGGCGGTGCCCCGGCGGGCGAGGGCGTGCCGGTGGGCGAGGGCGTGCCGGCGGGCGAGGGCGTGCCGGCGGGCGGGGGCGGGCAGGCGGACACGAACCGCGCGACCGAGGCGGCGCCCGGCGAGCCGGCGGGCGCGCCTGGCGGCGGCGGGGAGAGGTTCGACGCGGACGTCCTCGTCGTCGGCAGTGGCTTCGGCGGCAGCGTGACGGCGCTGCGGCTCGCCGAGAAGGGCTACCGGGTGACCGTCGTCGAGGCGGGCGCCCGCTTCACGGCGGCGTCGCTGCCCAGGAACAGTGGCGACCTGCGCCGGTTCCTGTGGCTGCCCTGGCTCGGCTGCCACGGGATCCAGAAGATCACGCTGCTCGGCCGGGTACTGGTGCTCTCCGGCGCCGCCGTCGGCGGCGGCTCGATGGTCTACGCGAACACGCTGTACCGCCCGCTGGACGAGTTCTACGCCGACCCCCAGTGGGCCGGCCTCACCGACTGGCGCGCCGAGCTCGCGCCGTACTACGACCAGGCCGAGCGGATGCTCGGCGTGGCGCGCAACCCGACCACGACCTACGCCGACGAGGTCTTCCGGGACGTCGCGGTCGAGATGGGCGTCGGTGACACGTTCCGGCTGGCCGACGTGGGCGTCTACTTCGGCCCGGGTGGCCGGCCGGCCCCCGGCGAGCGGGCCGAGGACCCCTACTTCGGCGGCGCCGGCCCGAGCCGCACCGGGTGCATCCAGTGCGGCGAGTGCATGAGCGGCTGCCGGCACGGCGCCAAGAACACCCTCGACCGCAACTACCTCTACCTGGCCGAGCGGCTCGGGGTCACCGTCGTCCCCGACACGTCGGTCACCTCGGTCACGCCGCTGCCCGGCGGCGGCTACGAGGTCGTCGGCGAGCCCGCCGGTGCCTGGCCGGCGGCGACGCCATGGGGGCGGGCCCGGGCGCGCCGGCGGGCCCGCCGCTGGCGGGCGCCCCAGGTCGTGTTCGCCGCGGGCGCGCTGGGCACGCAGCGCCTGCTGCTCGCGATGCGCGACGAAGGAAGGCTGCCCGGGCTCTCCGACCGCCTCGGCCACCTGACCAGGACCAACTCGGAGGCCATCCTCGGGGCGATGAGGCCGCGGCCGGACGCCCGGATCACCCAGGGGGTGGCGATCACGTCGAGCTTCTACCCGAACCCGCACACGCACGTCGAGCCGGTCCGCTACGGCCGGGGGAGCAACGTGATGGCGCCGCTGGCGTCGGTGATGACCGACGGCGGCGGCAGGATCCCGCGCTGGCTGAGGTTCGTCGGCGCCTGCCTGCGCCGGCCGTACCGGGCGGTCCTCGCCCCGCTGCCCTGGCGGTGGTCCGAGCGGACGATGATCTCGCTGATAATGCAGTCGCGGGACAACTCCCTGCGGGTGCGCCGGCGGCGGGGCCCGTTCGGCACGAGTTGGCTGACCAGCGCGCAGGGGCACGGCGAGCCGAACCCGACCTGGATCCCGGAGGGCAACGAGGCCACCCGACGGATCGCCGCCCGGATGGGTGGCTTTCCCGCGGGCTCGATCACCGAACTCGCGAACATCCCCGTGACGGCGCACATCCTTGGCGGCGCCCCGATCGGTGCCTCCGCGGAGCAGGGCGTGATCGACGCCTACCAGCGGATCTACGGGCACCCGGGCCTGCATGTCGCCGACGGCGCCGCCGTGAGCGCGAACCTGGGCGTGAACCCGTCACTGACGATCACCGCGCAGGCCGAGCGCGCGATGTCCCTGTGGCCGAACAAGGGCGAGCCGGACCCGCGCCCCCCGCTGGGCTCGCCATATCGCCGGATAGCCCCGGTGGAGCCGCGCCACCCCGCGGTCCCCGCCGACGCCCCGGCCGCGTATCGGATCGGCGGCCTTCCGGTCGTGACCGCCGGCCCGGCGCCGCGCAAGAGCTAGGGCGCTTCCCACGGGAAGCGCCCTAGGCGCCCCATGAGTTCCGGGGTCCGGCGTTGGCCGGCCACGTGGGGCGATGGAAGATCGCCGGTGACTGGCCGGTCCTGGGATCGGTCCATGGGCCGTGGTGCCTAATAGGAAGACTTTCGACACCACAGCGTCTGGGATCATGGTCGAACTCCCCACAGGTCATGACCAGCCGCTCGCCGGGGCCGCCCCGCTCACCGGTCACGAGGTTTCCCTCTGGTCCCCACCGCGTGGGCGGCCGCGCCGGCCGCGCGTGGGCGCATGGGCAGACCCGCGCGGGCGGCGCCCACGCGGGTCCGGTGGCCAGCTGACCAGGCGATCAGAACCGATTCAGAAGCGACGGGACGTCGAGTCGCTCATCGTGTCGACCCCCGGCATCTCCTCCATCCGGCCGGCGGTGACGTCGCTCGCCATGCCCTCGGACAGCCGGTCGGTGCCCGGGAAGCCGGCGCCGGCCGGCGCCATCCCCGCCCGCATGGCCTGCTCCTCGCGGGTCAGGCCCGGCTCGCCGCCCCTCGGCTGCCCGAGGTAGCGGCGGGCCGCCACGGCGATGCCCGCGCCGGCGCCCGCGAGCAGCAGCAGGCCGACCCCGCGACGCCGGCGCCGGCGCGACTGGGCGAGCCGGCGCTCGAGGCGCTCGAGCTGTGTGTCGAGCATCCGCTGCGCCTTGTCGGCCTGCTCCACGGCCTTGCGCTCCGAGCGGCGCGCGCGACGCGAGTGGCTGTGCCGCATGGCTCGCTCGGCGGCCTCGTACGCGAGACTGGCGGACTCGTCCGCGGCGCCCCGGGCCTTCTCGACCCGCCGGACGGTCCGCTTCGAGAGGCCGCGCATGGCGTGCTCGCCCATCTCCTCCCAGGGCAGCGCCGACCGCTCCCAGGACCATTCCTGGCTGCCCTCCGGGCGGCCCGCCCACTCGCCGTGGCGGCCGGGCGCCCGGTCCTGGCCGGACTCGCGCGCCATCCGCCGCTCGCGGCGGCCCATCCGGCCGCCGGGCTCCGCCAGTGACCGCCCGCCGCCCCGCTCCCAGGACCTCGGGTCACCCTGCTCGCCGGACTCCCACGGCCGCTCGCGCCACCCCGCGCGGCCGGCGCGCTCGGCCGCGGGTGTTCCGGCGGCGTGGGACTCCTCCGACCGCCTCCCATGGCGGCCCCACCGGCCGCCGTGGCCGTTCGACATCTCCCCGGCCCGCCGGAGCGCCTCGCCGGGCTGCTCCCAGCCCGCCTCGCGGGGCTCCTCCCAGGACCGGCGCTGGCGCCCCTGCTCCTCTCGTTCCCGTCCCGACCAGCGGCCGGGCGACCAGCGGCCCTCGGTCTCGGCGTAGTCCGCCAGGTGCTCGGCACGCTCGGACACGCGGCCGGAGGCGTCCGACACGCGGCCGGAGGCGTCGGACATCCGGTGGGCCAGCGCGCTGCCGGCGTCCCGGGTGGCCGAGGCGGCGGACTGGCCGGCGCGCGCCGCCACCCCGGCCGCGCTGGTGAACGCCGAGCCGGCCCGCCCGGCGGCCTCGCGCGCGGCCACCGGGACGTGGATGTCACGCGGCCCGCTCTGGCCGAGCAGGCGCGACATCGTCCCGCCGGCGTCCGCGCCCTCCTCGGCGCCATGGCGCAGGTGGCCGCGGCCGGACCGCTGCTCGACCAGTCCGGCGGTCCGCGACCGACGCATGATCCCGCCGCGGATCATGCCGGTAGGCACGTCCTGGCCACGGTCGCCTCGCCTGTTTCTGCCGTCGTCCGGCGCCATCTCGGTGACGCGCGAGAGCCGGCCCCGCAAGCTGGTACCCATCGTCTCCCTCTCCTGGAGTGCGCGGTGCCTGCCCGGGGGCGCCCCGGGCCCGCGGGCTTCGGGGTGAGAGGCGGGCGTTCACCCGACGTCCCGGACCCGCCTACCGCGCCGAGCATCTTCGTTACTCTGGGTAGTGCTGATAGCACTCTCGCGCCTGCGGGCGCTCCTGTCGCGCGCACGCCACGGGCGGCCCGAATCGCGGGGCGATGGCCCCAGGTCCCCCGGGCGGGCCCGAGGCCTTCCAGATCTTCGGGCCGGCGGGAACGCTGATCGCCGATCCGGCGGGACCGCGCTTCGCCAAACTGGCGGGACCGCGCTTCGCCGAACTGGCGGGGACGTTGGACAGCCGCGGCGACGGCTCGCGGTTCGCCGCCACCGAGACCGCCGCCACCGAGACCGCCGTCACGCTGCGTCGCGCCGTGGGCGGTCGCGGCGGCCGTCGGGAGAAGCCGGCGCATACGATCGTCACCAGGACGGTCCGGACCACTCGGCGCTCGGCCGGGTTCGCCTGGTTCGCCAAGGTCTGCCCGGGGGCAGGCCCGACAGTGGCGTCACTCGGCCGGGTGGGCGACACCGTCCCACGGGGCCCGCCGGCCACCGGGCGGGAACGCCGGGCGGCGCGCGGACGTCTTCCGGTGGAGGCCGGTGGCGCGAATCCGACGCGGGTCGCCGTGACCCGCGATCTGAAGAGAAGAGAGGCACATGGCCGAGGAGCTGTACGCGACGCTGCGGACGACTCAGGGCGATATCGAGATTCGGCTGTTCCCGGATCACGCTCCGAAGACCGTCCGCAACTTCGTCGGTCTCGCCACCGGCGAGCAGGAGTGGACCGACCCCAGCACCGGGGAGAAGAAGACCGGCACCCCGCTCTACAGCGGCACGATCTTCCACCGGGTCATCCCCGGTTTCATGATCCAGGGCGGGGACCCGCTGGGCAGCGGGCGCGGTGGCCCGGGCTACAAGTTCGCCGACGAGTTCCACCCGGACCTGACCTTCGACCGGCCGTACCTGCTCGCGATGGCGAACGCCGGCCCGGGCACCAACGGCTCGCAGTTCTTCGTCACGGTCGGCCCGACCGACTGGCTCAACCGCAAGCACACCATCTTCGGTGAGGTCACCCGCGGCGCCGAGGTCGTGGACGCGATCAGCAAGGCGCCGACCGGCGCGCAGGACCGGCCGCGCACCGACGTGGTGGTCCAGGAGATCGTCATCGATCGCCGCCCGGCGTAGCCGGGCCGCCGGCGGCGGGGCCCCCCCCGGCGCCAGCGGGGGGGGGCGGGGGGGGACCGCCGACGGCGGTGCCCGGCGACCGTG
>NZ_JADWYU010000117.1 GCF_016786325.1 Frankia nepalensis
ATTCCGTTTCGTGACCAGTCCGCGCGACGCCCGGCTCCGAAGCCCCGCCCCGACGGCCCTTCGGACACCGACACCGCCCCACGTCACCCCGCCTCGGACACGCCGACCGCACCCGGCGGGCACCGTGCCGCTGGCGCCTCGGCCGCCGCGGACCGGCACCTGCCGGCGGCCGGCAGTCCGCCCTTGGGCGCGGACCAGACGCCTACCCCGGTTCCCGGCGAGGTCCAGCCGCCCCATCGCGCGCCGCCGGCCGGCCTGGCCGAGCCCGACAGCCCTCCCGACCTGCCCAGCCCCGACCTCTGGTGACCCGCCCAGACCTGGCGACCGGCCGAGCCGGCGCCCGTCCTCCGCACGCCCTGACCCACGCACAGCGGCCGACACCCCGATCAGGCAGGACCATGCAACCGACCCCGCGGGCCGACAAGCCGCCCACGCCCCCGTGGAACCTCACCGCCCTTGACCGGCCCACCATCATCCGTCTCCCCGACGAGCCCGGCCCCGGGACCGATGACGATCCGACCCGCGCGCTCGCCGCCGCCGCGCTACACGCCCAGACCCGCGGCGACCCGGCCGCCCCCGCCCTGATCCGCCAGCTCGCCGAGGCCGGCGTCGTCGCCGTCCGCGCCGGCAGGCGTCTTCTCGCCTGCCGCGAAACCGTCAACACCTGGGTCCTGCTCCCCACCCACCGCCGCGCCACCGCCCGCGCTCTCGCGCACACCGCCACGACCCGCGCCCACGACCTGGCTGTCCTGCGCCGCCGCACCCTCCCGCCCGAACCCACCGGCCCCGACGACCCGGAACCGGAACCGGAACCAGCCCGCCCCCACACCCCAGGACGCCGATCCCGGGCCCCCAGGGGGCACCCCCGCGCACCGGGCCGGTCGAACACAACCCCGCTCGGACCGGCCCGCCCAGCCGCCAGCAGTCCCAACCCCATGACCCGCATCTCGAGGAGCCGGCGGTGAGCGACCCCACCCCCACGAGCAACGACCCCGCCCGCCTGGCCCGCGGCGTCGGACCGGCGCCACGTGACCGCACCCACGACCTGCCCACGCGTTCCCATCCCTTCTGGCCCCGCCACAGCCTGCCCCCGACCGCCGGCTACCCTCCGCGCCGCGCCCATGCCGGCGCCACCGCCGCCGACCTGCGCGCGGCCCGCGGCCCCTACCGCCCCACCACGGACGCGCCCCGCGACGTGCTACTCGCCGCCCTGCACGATGTCGCCACTCTCACCCACGACCAGCCCGCCGCGGCCCGTACGCACGCCCTGGCCCTCGTCGCCCGCCACCGCCATGTTGACCTTGCCGACCTCGTCGTCACCGCGGTCGGTGTCGGTGACCTGCTGCGGGCCGCCGGCCTGTCCGCCCCGACCCGCCACGGCGAACCCGCCCTCGACGCGCTGGCCGACCGCAACCTGCCGCTCGCCCTCGACACCTACCTCGCCCGCGCCCACGTCGCCCACGCCGAGGCCCACTCCACCCCCGACCTGCCCCGCCTTCTCCTGCTCACCCACGCCCTGCATCACGGCGTCCCCGCCGACATCCTGTTCACCATCCCCGCCCGGCTCCCACCCGGCGCCGGCGGCGCGGCCCGCGACGACCTCGTCGGCTGGCACGGCGCCGCACGGGCCTTCGCGGCTCTCGACGCCACCGTCCGCGCCGCCGCCGCCGGCCGCGACTGGCTCACCGCCACCGCCCTGCGCACCGCCGACGACGCACGGCTCGCGCTCGGCGTCACCCATCTCACCCACCCCGCCCTCGCCGCCCAGCTCGCCACCAACGGCCCCGCCGTGAACACCGACGCCCTGCGTGCCATCGCCACCCGCGCCATCCCCGTCACCAGCCCGACCGACCTCAGCCACACCGCGCTGCAAGCCGTCTGCCACCGCCACGGCTGGCTCCTCGGCACGCCCGCCGAACAGACCCACCTCGACCACCTCGCACGCGTCCTGCCCGCCGCCCTCGGCGCCTCGGGCCTCACCGAGCTCGCCCGCGGCCACCTCGACCACCTCACCGAACTCGCCCAGCGCCTCAGTCCCACCGACGCCGCCGACCGGCCCCGCGGCCCCGACGGCCACAACCCGGCTCCCCAGCCACACCCCGCCCGACCGCACACCCCACTGACCAACCCGCTCCTCGACGACGCCGCCCGCGCCGCCCTCGCCCACTTCGCCGGCTACCAGACCCAACCCCATCCCACCCGCACCCATGCCTTCGTCGCCCGCTACCCCCGCCTCCTCGCCGGCGACGCCCTGCACCCCGCACCCGCGCTTCTCGCTACCCCCGCCCCGTCGGCCTCGGTCACCGGCGCCCTGGCCAGGGCCGCCGACGCCGAACCACCAACCCCCACCCCCGGCCGCGGCACCGCGCCGTCGCTGTCCAACGCCGCGCGCACCCTCGTCCCCCGCGACGCCGCGCACCCTGCGGCCCCACCCGCCGGCCAGGCGGTAGCGGCGGACAGCGAGCCCGGCCTCGCCGCGCCACCGCCGGACGTGGCCGACTGTGGCCTGTGACCGCCCTCGCCACCAACCAGGGGACCCTCATGCCCACACCGCTCACCCTCGACGAGATCCGCCGGCTTCCCGCCGCCATCGACCTCATGACCGCCGCGAGGGCCTTCAACCTCGGCCGCACCCTCGCGTACACCCTCGCCCGCGAGGGCCGCTTCCCCGTTCCCGTCCAGCGCCACAGCCGCGTCTACCGCCTCCACACCACCGACATCCTGAACGCCCTCACCACCACCGACTCACCGGCCCGGCCGCTCCCGCGACCTCAGGAAGGCAGGATGGGATGAGCCCTCCGCGGCCGGACGCCGGCGACCACCGGCCCGCGATCGAGATCACGACCGACTCAGGGATCTGGCGCCTCGGCGCGACGCTCGGCAAGACCGACGAGGGTATGCGGGTCACCGCCGAACTGGCCACGGACCCCGCTGGCACCGGCACCCTCACGCCGGTGTGGACCACGGCCCAGCCCTCCCTCGCCGCGCTGGAGGAGACCCTCGGCTGGGCGATCCCCCTACCCGCGCAGAACCTGCTGCGCCCCACCGTCCCCCGCCGCGGGCAGCACGCCCAGTCCGCGCGTCCGCTGCCCGACGACGTCGCCCGCGCCCTCGCCCGGCCCACCCGCACCAGCCTGGTCCACGTCACCGACCAGCCGACCTACAGCTACGGCCGGCTCCTGACCGCCGAAGACCCCGTCTGCCGCTGGGAACAGGGCGCCGTCCGCGTCGACCTGTTCGCCGGGGTCAGCGCCGACGGGCCGGTACTCGGCTACCGCATCAGCGAACTCCTGCCCGGCCAGCAACCCGCCGTCCTGTTCGCCGGCGCCCACGACGACCTGCCCGAATGGGACGACCGCCACGCCGACGACGCGATCAGCACCGTCCTCGTGCGCGCGATCCGCCGCGGCCTGGACGACACCGACGGCACCCCCCGCCAACACGCCTTCCTCAACCGCCACCACCAGCTGCTCGCCGCCGCCGCGTCCTTCCCACCCGACCCGCCCTACCCTCCGGGCACCCGCGTCGTCGTCCACCGCGACAACCAGGCCCTGCGTGCCACCGGCACGATCCTCGCCGCCGTCGAGGACACCACCGGCCAGGCCTACCTGTGGCGACCCGACGCCGCCGACCTGCCCGGTCACCCCTGGCGCGACCACCCCAGCTGGGCGCTGCGCGCCGGTCCCTGGCACTGCACACCCACGCTCGCCACCCCCGCCCCCGCCACCACCGGTCCCGACGGCCCCGTCGTGCTCACCCTCGGCGCCGTCGTCGCCACCATCGACGACCCCCGCTTCCACACCGGCACCGTGCTACGCGCCTTCGCCGACGGCGACCACCGCCGCTACGAGATCCAGCCCCACAACACCCCGCTGCCCCCGGTCATCCTCAACGCCGAGGGTGTCATTCCCCTGCGCGGCACCGCCTGGCCCACCACCACCGCCCTCCTGCGGGCCCGCAAGACCGCCGGGCTCCCCCTGCAAGCCGGCGAGGTCCTGCCCACCGTCCGCGAAAGCAGCTTCGTCGCCGACGCCCGCCACGGCCCTTTCGTCACCATCCTGCCAACCGGCACCCCGTCCAATCCCGCCCTCGACCCCGAACACACCGCCCCCATCCCCGCGCCGACCAGGACCCAGAACGGCGCGACCCTGCGCCACCTCGGCGACCTCATCCAGATCGACGATCCCATCCACGGCCGCCTCGAAGTCCACCAGCAGCTCTTCAACACCGCGTGCGCCCAGGCCGACACCCACCTCACCGACCTTCTCGCCCGCCGCCCCTGGATCACCACCCACCCCGACCAGCCCCGCTTCGTCACCGCGGCCCTCGCCGCCCTCCACGCCGCCACCGACCTCACCCCCACCCCCGAACCCCCTGCCGCCCAGACCGGTCCCACCGCCGAAACCCCGCCCGCCGTCCCGGACCTGACTGACACCGATCCGCCTTTCGAACCAGGCCCGTGACCGCCCCGCCGGACACGCCCCCGGCGACACGCCTGACTCCACCTCCCACCACCGAGGCGTGGCTCGCGTCCTGCGCCGTCGACTACGAGCCCGGCCTCCCCACCACCGCCGCCGTCGTCGTCATCAACACCACCCAGACCGCGCAGAGCTACACCATCGAAGTCACCTTCACCAGCACCCGGGACAGAGCCCGCTGCTGGAAGCGCGATCGCACCGATGGCAGGCAATCTGTTGACCGCGGGCCGGATTCGGCGACGGGCATCGCGTCATCGCCCCTGACGACCGGCCCCGGCCAAGGCGAAGCGGCTTGGCCGAGGCCGGTGCGTCCGGTATGTTCCGTGCGGCGGCCTACAGCTCGTTGCCCCAGAAGTACCGGGCCACCATCTCCACCCGCTGCAGTTTGCCGTGCTGGATGCCCTCGTCGATCTGGGCTGGGGAGGCGTGGAACCCGCCGTTGGTCGAGATCGCGATGTCGTCGATGTCGACGGTCTCCGCCGCCGCGTCGATGCGGCCGACCAGTTCGTCGACGTCCTCCAGCCCTGGGTCGCTCACATCCACGACGCCGAGCGACAGCACGAGACCGGCCGGCACGGCGGCGAGCGGGAACCGGCGCGCACCGTCGCGGCCGAACTCGACGCACAGCCTGCCGAACGGCAGCCGGCTGAGGAAGGCGGTCACAGCGGCGGCGGCGTAGGGCCCGGAGGCGGCCCCGGCGGTCGTGACGTCAAGGCCGACGCGGAATTCCGCCGGCGCCTCGAGCCCGGCGAGCACCTCCCCGTCGGTGGCGAGCATCCGTTCGACCACCGCGTCCGCGTCGAGGCCCAGTTCGGCGGCCTGCGCCCGGCCGGGCTGCGTGAGCAGGAAGCCATAGGCCGGGTTGGTCAGCAGCACGTAGCGGACCCCGTCGGCGGCCAGGGCGGCGATCTCGTCTCGCAGGATCCGGGCGAGTCCGTCCCCCGCGTCCGCAGGCGGCCGCGCCCCGGCCGCCGTCGTGGCCTGCGCGGCGAGTTCGGCGACGAAGCCCGGCGCGGGAAGCGCGATCATGACTGGCCGCTGCGACACCGAGAGCACGAAGTCGGTCTCGTGCTTGGCCAGCCGGCCACGCTCGGCTGGCGCGTCGGCCCACGCCCGGGTCTCGGGCGCGTGCCGGCCGCCGACGAGGCGGGCGAGCGGTCCGGCGGCCGCACCAGCGGGCCCGAATCCGGCGACACCGTCATGGACGACGGACAGGTGGTCGCGCCGGCGGTACTCGCCGTCGGACAGCGCCGAAAGCCCCAGGCGGCGCTGCGTCCGCAGCGCCCGGGCGACGGCGGCGTCCTCGGCGCCGTCGCCCGGGTCGCCTCCGGCGGCCCGGGACTCCGCCAGGTCGGGTGGGGTGAGCAGGCTGCCGTGGTGGTCGATGTGGTATTTGAAGTCGTCAGCCACGGCCGGTCTCCTTCCGCGCGCCGGACCAGGCAGCGAAGTCCGTCTCGAAGCCGGCCGTTTTCACGATCTGCTCGCAGATCCGCTGGTCCTCGTCGGGGCTGCCGCCCGAGATCCCGACGCCGCCGAGGATCGCGCCGTCGCGCTTGAGCGCGAAGCCGCCCTTGGTGGCGATGATCGGGTGGTGGCCCATGCGCCCGACGTGGGCGAAGAAGACGGGGTCGGAGTCGCGCCAGCCCTCCAGCATCTCGGTGGGCCGCTGCATCACGGCGGCCGAGTAGGCCTTGGAGAGGGCGATGCTCGGTGTCATCGGCCGGGCGCCGTCCATTCGCTCGACGAGCACGACGAATCCTCCGTAGTCGACGACGGCGATGCTGAGCGCCTTGCCCAGCTCCAGGCCCAGCGCGCGGGCCTCGTCCACGAGTGCGCGGGCCTCGGCGAGGGTGGGGGACGAGGTCACGTCGACGCTCCTGAGGTTGACAGCGCCGGCTTCTCGGCGCTGTAGACGGTCGCGAGGAATCTGTCGAGGCTGGCGTTGAACAGCGCCGGCACCTCCCAGTACATCGAGTGCGGACCGGCGGCGACGAGCTCAAGCGTCGCGGCCGGCAGCAGCGCGGCCGCGGCACGGACCGTCTCAGGCCGCAGCACGGCGTCCCGGCCCCCGGCGAGGAAGCAGATCGGGATGCCCGAGGCGGCGACCTCCTCGACGGTCGGCCCGTCGGTGTTGAGGTTGCGCAGGTCGGCCATCTTGGCCGCGTTGAACGTGCCCATCTGCCGGAACAGGAAGGTCCTGGCCGGGTCGACCTCACGGAAGTGCGGGGTGAGCAGCCGGTCGAGGACGGGCAGCTTCTCGGCCTCCGCCCGGTCAGCGCGCACCCGGGCGGCCAGGTCGGGGTGGTCGATCCCGCCGAGCGAGTGGGCCAGCACGACGCCGGCGGCGCGGTCCGGGGCACGCAATGCCGCCTTCAGCGCGGCGGCGGCGCCGATCGACTGGCCGACGAGCACGGCCCGGTCGACGCCGCTGGCCTCGAGGACCGCGAGGATGTCGTCGGGGAATCGGCGACTGTCGAACTCGTCCATCTCCGAGTCCGACCGGCCGAAGCCGCGCAGGTCCAGGGTCACCACCGTGTACCGATCGCGCAGGTGCGGGACCTGCTGCCACCAGGCGGCGTGGTGGCCGCCGGAGCCGTGCACGAACAGGATTCCGGGCCCGGCGCCGTGGGTCTCGTAGTAGATCCGTGCGCCGTCGGCCGAGGTTGCGAACGCCATGTCAGTCTCCCTGTCCGGCTGCGCTACCGGCCGCGGGCCCGCCAGGCACGCCGACGCCTGGCCCGTCGGCTCCCGGCGCGCTGCCCGCCCCGCGCGGGGCGCCGGCGCCAGGGGGGCCGCCCGCGCCGGGGCGCCGGCCATGCCAGACGAGCTCGATCATGGTGTGGTCCGGGTCGTGGATATAGCAGAACTTGGAGTTGTTCTCCGGACGCTCGATCGGCCGGGTGTGCCGGACGCCGACGTCCCGGAGGTGCTCCAGGAAGCCGTCCCAGTCCTCCACCTCGATCGCGAAGTGGTACGGGGACATGCGGTCCATCTCCTCGACCGGCGTGAAGTGAAGGTCGAAGTTGCCGCGCGTCATCAGGACGACCCTGGTGTTGCTCTTCGGGGTGATGGCCTTGAGGCCGAACACCCTGGAGTACCACTCCTTGGTGCGCTCGGGGTCCGTGGTCGGGAAGTTTACGTGGTGGATATAGGCGGGACGGCTACTCATCACTTCTCCACTGGTTTTCCGTTCGCCGGTCTTCCTGTTCTACATTTCCTGGACGACGGGGTTCGAAAGAGTCCCGATTCCCGTGATCGTCACGCCGAGTGCCTTGCCGACCGGCATTTCGACCACAGCGTCTGTGCCCATCCACAGCACGTCGCCAGGCGACAGGGTGATGTACCTGGAGATCTCCACGATGTAGTCGTAGGGGTCGAACACCATGGCACCGGTGGCGAACTCGGCGACCGTGTCGCCGCCGACGGCGACGAGCGTGCGTGAGCCCATCGGGTCGACGTCGGTCTCGATCCAGGGGCCCATCGGCTTGAACGTGTCGCTGTTCTTCGCCCGCCACAGGGTCCGGTCCGTGTGCTGCCAGTCGCGGGCGGACACGTCGTTGCCGATGGTCCAGCCGAAGACGGCCCGGCGTGCCTGTTCCCGGGTGCACCGGCGCGCCGGCCGGCCGATCACGGCCACCAGTTCGGCCTCGGCCTCGAACCGGCCGGCGCAGTCCGCGGGCTTCACGACGGCGGCGCCATGGCCGACCAGAGCGCTGTTGGCCCGGTAACCGACCTCCGGGCGTTCCGGCACCTTCGCGGCCGTCATCCCGCGTGCCTGGGCGTGGTGGATGTGCGCGGTGTAGTTCAGCCCGACCGCGAAGAACGTGTTCGGCACGACTGGTGGCAGCAGCTCCACGTCGGTGAGCGACAGCCACTCGTCGCGCGGTCGGAACTCGCCGAACAGGTCACCGTCGACCGGCCGGACGGTCTCGTCGTCCTCGACGACGCCGAACCGCGCCGCGTCGGGCCGGCCGCCGGGCGCGGCGAGGCCACGGAACCGACACCAGCGCATCAGATCTGCATCCGGTGGGCGACCCGCTTGGTGACCAGGTAGCCCTCCAGGCCCTCCGAGCCGCCCTCGCGGCCATGGCCGCTCTCCTTGACGCCACCCGACGGGGCCTGCGGCACCGAGCCGCCGACGTGGTTGATCGACAGGATGCCCGCCTCGAACGCCCGGGCGAGCCTCGCCGCGAGGTCGGCGCGATGGGTGAAGCCATAGGCCGCCAGGCCGTAGGGCAGCGCGTTGGCCCGGCTGATCGCCTCGTCGAGGTCGGAGAACGGCAGGATGGGCGCGAGCGGGCCGAACGGCTCCTCACGCAGGATCGCCGCGTCTTCGGGCACGTCGACGAGCACGGTCGGCGGGTAGAAGTACCCCGGCCCGTCCGGCACCTCGCCGCCGGTGAGCACCCGCGCCCCGCGTGCCCGCGCGTCGGTGACCATCGCGTCCACGGCCGCGCGCCGGCGCGGGTTCGCCAGCGGGCCCATCATCACGCCGGGCGCGAGCCCGTCGCCCACCCGGACGGCCGCGGCGGCTTCGGCGAACACGTCCACAAACGTGTCGTAGCCGCTCTCGTGGACGTAGAACCGGCTCGGCGAGGTGCAGACCTGCCCGGCGTTGACGAACTTCCCGCGGGCGCAGGAGCGCGCGGCCTCGGCCGGGTCGACGTCCTCGCAGACGATGACCGGCGCGTGCCCACCCAACTCCATGATCGTCGGTTTCATCGCGGCGGCTGCCAGGCCCGCGAGGTGCTTGCCGACCGGCACCGACCCGGTGAACGCCACGAACCGGATCTCTGGCGCGGCAATCAGGTGCTCGGAGACCTCGCTCGGTACCCCGAAGACCAGGTTGAGCACACCTGCCGGCAGACCGGCCTCTTCGAACGCGCGCACCAGCAGGTTCGCGGTGCCCGGTGTCTCCTCCGACGCCTTGATGACGATCGAGCATCCGGCCGCGAGAGCCGCCGCAATCTTGCGCATCGGGCCGCCCGCCGGGAAGTTCCACGGGGTGAACGCGGCGACCGGGCCGACCGGCGCCCTGGTCACTGTGAGGGTCTCCCCCGGCCCGGTCGGAATGATCCGGCCGTAGGCGCGCCGGCCCTCCTCAGCGTCCCAGTCCAGCAGCGTGGCGACTCGTGTCACCTCGCCGGTGGCCTCGCCATGTGGCTTGCCCTCTTCCAGGGTCATCACCCGGCCGATCTCGTTGGCCTGGGCGCGCAGCAGGTCGGCGGCGCGGCGCAGAATCGCCGTGCGCCGCTCGACAGGGAGGTCACGCCACAGCGCGAAGCCCCGCCCGGCGGCGGCGACGGCGGCGTCCAGGTCGGCCCGCTCGGCCAGCGGCACCTCCCCGAGGACCTGCCCGGTCGCCGGGTTGAGTACCGGCTCGCGCCGGGCCCCGCTGCCCTGGGTCCACTGGCCGTCGACGTACAGGGCCAGCTCCGGGTACCGGGCCTCGGCCGCGGCGCGGCCAGGTGTGGCCGTCTGCATGGTCATTCGGCACCGTCCCGGTTCGCGTGCAGGGTCCACAGGTGGTGCGGCGGGCTGGTCTCGTGCACCCGGGCCGGGTAGGTGTCGTCGACCCGGTCCATGTCGGCGGCGTACTCGACCCGGCCGCCGGACGGGGCTTGCACGAACCGGAAGACGTTCGAGCCGACGGTGTGCCGGCCGAGGCGGCGCGACTCCCGCCAGCCACGTTCGATCATCTGGTTACCGCCGAGGATCACCTCGTCGAAGCCGGCCACCTCGTAGGCCGTATGGTTGACGCCAGCGCGGTCCGGCCGGTGGCACAGCAGCAGGGTGTGCTGGTCGTCGTCGCCGTCGGCCCGTAGGAAGGTGCCCATCGGCAGCACGTCGTCGGTGATCCGGAATCCGAGCCGCTCGACGTAGAACGCGACCGCTGCCTGCCTGCCCTCCTTCGGGATGTTCCAGGCGATGTGGCAGATCCGCAGTGGCCGGACCGGGCCGTCCGGCGGGGCGAGCGGGGTGTTCCAGCGACGCACGGCGCCCGGCCGGTTCACCGCGGGCTGCGCGACGGTGGGACGGGTCTCGGCGGCCACCGCGAGGCCGAGCCCGAATCCGGTCTCGTCGTGGGTGTGCGCGACGCCGTCGGCGTCGACGGTGACCGGGCGGTCCTTGCGCAGGCCCTCGACCAGCCGGTCGAGGCTGGCCTGGTCGTCGACGCCCCAGACCAGCTCGCGCAGCGTGCTCCCTGGTTCGAGGGCGGGGGGCAGCGTCGGGTCCGCGCGCCGGCGCAGCTCCACGACCTGGTTGGTACGGGTCGCCAGGACCACGCGGTCGTCTCCGGGATCACCGACCAGGGCCAGGCCGAAATCCTCGAAGAATCGGCGGCAGGTCACCATGTCGTCCACGCCGTAGACGGCCCGCTCGATGCGTTTGATCGTCATCGCTGGGCGCTCCTGTCTGAGCACGCACGGCGGGGGCCGTCGTGCGGATATGGCCGAGCCTACGGCCGCGGCTAATGCCGGCGGCCCGCCCGGCCGCGTTTTTAATGAACACTGATGATTCGGGATTCGGAGAGTCAGCCCGCCGTCATCGGGTTGCGGGTGAACCAGGTAGTGATGTAATCGAGGAAAACCCGGACCCGACGCAGGGTGTGCGCGCCCGGCGAGTGCACGGCGTACAGGGACCGCTCCGGCCCGCGGTAATCGGGCAGCGCACGTTCGAGCTGACCGCCCGCCAAGTCCGCGGCGACCGTCCGAATGGGCATCAGCGCGAGCCCTCTACCCCGCACGGCGGCCTTGCGCAGCGTCAGGTAGCTGTTCGACGAGTACACGGCCGTCAGCACCTTCGAATGCACCTCCCGGCCGTTGCCGCGCAGGTGCCAGATCGGGTCGTTGAGATGCACGAGGCAGTCGTGCTCGGAAAGCTGGTTCGGCTCTTTCAGCGGCGGGCGTGCGCCCAGGTAGTCCGGCGACGCGCAGAGCACGAAGTCGATGTCGGCGAGTTTTCGGATGAGCATCGTCGAGTCGCGTAGATCCCGGGTGTGGAAGGCGACGTCGTAGCCTTGGTCGAGGAAGTCGAACGCCCGGTCCGACATCCCGCCGACCTCGAACCGCACGTGGATCTTCGGATGGTCGACCGCGAAGTCGGCGATTGCCTCTCCCAGGTCCAGGTTCCCGATCCACTTCGGGCAGATCACCGCGAGCGGGCCCTCCGCGCGCTCCCGCATCCCGCGCAGGGCCGCTTCCTCGGCGTCCAGCTCGTGCAGCATCCGGTCGGCGAAGTCGTGGTATCGCCGCCCGGCGGCCGTCAGCGTCACCGCCCGGGCGGTCCGGTTGACCAGCCGGATGTCGAGCTGCTTCTCCAGCTCGGCGACGTGCCGGGAGACCAGCGAGCCGGAGATTCCCAGCCTGCGCGCGGCCCGGCTGAAGCTGCCCTCCTCACCCACCTGGACGAAGCTGCGCATGAGGACGATCCGGTCCATGAGCCTCACCTCCCGTCGGGCCGCCCCGATGGCGCTGGAACGTACCTCTCTCAGCGCCATCGGCGCATCTCCACCCGGCCGGCCGATGGCTCCGCCGGCCGTGGCGTTCTGCAGCCGGTCAGTCCGAGACGCCAGCAGGTGGCTGTGGTGAGCCCGGCTGTTCCGGCGGGTCTGGCCGCGCGTCCGGCGGAGCCGCCGGCGTGGTCCCACGCGCTGCCGAAGGGCGCAGGAGACGCCGGGCGCCGCCTGCGTAGGTCGCGGCGACGATGGCCTCCGGTGTGACGCCGCCGCCGCCGAGTTCGGCGGCGAGCCGCCCCTCCTGGACGACCAGTACCCGGTCGCACAGCAGCGCCAGCTCGTTCTCGTCCGTGCCTGCGACGAGCACCGCGCAGCCCTGCCCGGCCGCCGCGCGGATCGCGGCCGTGATGGTCGCGCGCGCCCCCACGTCGACCGCCTGGGTGGGCTCGTGCAACGCCAGGAGCCGCGGCCGGGCCGCGAGCCACTTGGCCATCAGCACCTTCTGCTGATTGCCGCCGGAGAGCTTGCCGACCGTCATCTCGGGCGCCGGCGGGCGGACGTCGACGGCGTTGATCCAGTGCTTCACGAACGACCGCTCCCGGTCGCGCCGAACGGGCGCGAGCCCGCGCCGCTGCCGGCCCGTGCGCGGCAGCAGGACGTTCTCGGCGATGGTCTGGTCCAGCGCGAGTCCCGCGTGCTCGCGCGCCTCCGGGACCAGGACCACCCTGGCCGCGATCGCGGCCCGGCTGTCGAGCTCGGCCAACGCCAGCGTCGCGCCGTCGATCGACAGCAGGCCCGCGCGGGCCCGGCGTGCCCCGGTGACCAGGTAGGGCAGCTCGTCGTACCCGGAGCCGGCGAGCCCGGTGATACCGACGATCTCGCCGCGTGCCAGCCGGAGACTGAGGTCCGTGGCCACGGCGCCGGTCACCCCGGCCAGTTCGATCAGCCCCTCCCCCGCGGCGGCCCGCGCCGGCCCCGCCGCGCGCTGGCCTTCCGGGGCTCCGGGCGACGCGTGCGGTCCCGGGCCACGAGCGACGACGCTCGGGGCCGCCTCCGATCTGGCCGCGGACGCTGGCCCGGCCAGCGCCGCCGCCGGGGACCGCGTGGACCCGGCGAGCGCCCGGCCGAGCACCAGTCGGGCGAGGTCCGTCTCGCGCAGGCCCGCGGTGAGCAGGCCCGATTCGACGACTACCCCGTCGCGCAGGACGGTCACGCGGTCGGCGGCCTCGACGACCTCCTCGAGCCGGTGGGAGATCAGCAGGACCGCGGTGCCGGTGCCGACGACCTCGTCGAGGATCTCGTAGAACTGCTCCAGTGCCTCCCGTCCAAGCGACCGGGTCGACTCGTCGAAGATGATGAGCCCGCGGCCGGGGGACGCGTCCTGCAATGCCCGGGCGATCGCGACGGCGGCCCGCGCCTCCTCCGCGAGGGTGCCCACCGGGACGTGCAGCGGCAGCGACCGACCGAGGCGCTCCAGCAGGGCCGACGCCTCCGCCCGCTCGTGCCCCCAGCGGATCCGCCGCGACAGCCGGCCCGCCTGGAACCGGCCGACCCGCAGGTTCTCGACCACCGTCGCCTCGTTGACCAGGCCGAGGCTCTGGTGGACGACGGCGACCCCGGCCGCGCGGGCCTCCAGCGGCCGAACCGGCAGCCGCAGCGGACTCCCGTCCACCAGCACCCGTCCGCCCGGGTCCGGCGCGTGGTAGCCGGTCAGCACCTTGGCGAGGGTCGACTTCCCGCATCCGTTCTGGCCGACCAGTGCGTGGATCTCCCCCGGCAGCAGGTCCAGGCCGACCTCCCGCAGTGCCCGGTGCCGGCCGAAGGTCTTGGACACGTTCTCGACGCGCAGCCGGGGAGCGGCGACCTCGGCGAGCACGCTCGCCGGGGCGAGAACCGGGCCCGCGGCGCTGGCAGAGCCGGTCGGACCGTCAGGCGCGGCCATCGCCGCCAACCCGGCCGCGGCTTCGTCCCGGGCGTCGAGGGCCGGGGATCCGGCCAGGTCAGCGAACTCCGTCCGAGCACCGTGCTGGGAAGTCTGCATGGGTCAGCTCAGTCCCCACAGCGCCTTGAACTGGGCGGGGAAGGTCGTGGGCCCGTACCACTCGCCCGTGGCCTCGCCCTCCGGGGTCAGGTTGAGGCCCGTGACGTTCTCCCTGGTGAACAGCCGAACCACCGGCTCGTACTCCGGCAGCGGCGTCCCGAGCATCAGCCGCAGCACCGCGTCGGCGTCGACCCACCCCTGGAAGGTCGAGGCCTGGCCCGCGTCGACGTAGAGGAAGTTCTTCGCCGCGAGCATCTGCAGGCCGGCCAGCTGCGCCGAGCCCGACCCGCCCTTCACCGACGTGATCTTGCCCGACTGCTGGACACCGGCGAGCGTCGGCTGCAGGTACTGGTCGAACTCGGAGATGACGTAGTTGACACCAGGCGTGCGCAGGATCGCCGAGCTGGTCGACGGGGAGATCAGCGGGAAGTTCGCCGACGAGATCTCGTTGACCGTGACCTTGCAGTCCTCGCAGTGCGTGGAGATCTCCTCCTGGAAGCTCTCGACGTACGCCCTCGAGCTCGGGGAGTCAGTCGACCCGTTGATGACGATGTTCGCCTCACCCCCGGAATCGACGATGATCCAGTCCGCGACCGCGGTGAGCTGGGCGGTGCCACCGCCCTCGACATAGCCGAGCGTCTTGCTGGCGGGATGCGCCGGGTCGATGATCTGGTTGGTGATCAGGACCGGGATGTTCTTGGCCTGCGCGGTGTCGAGCGCGTTCGCGGCCATCCCGTACGGGATCGCGTCGGTGACCACCGCGCCGGCGTTCGCGCCGATCGCCTGATTGACGCACGCGCTGATGGTCGTGGGATTGGCGCCGCCGTTGCAGACCTGCACCGAGACGCCGACGGAGTTCAGCGCCTCGGTCAGCGCACTGCCGATGATCTTGAACTGGGACGACTGCTGGGTGATCGGCACGTAGTAGACGGTTTTGCCTTTCAGCGCGGCGACACCGTCGAGTTTCTCTGTCGGGACCGGCAGGCTCGACGCCGGCTCCAGCAGCTTCTCGACCGTCGCCGCGAGCGGGTCACCGGACGGTGAGGCTGCCGGCGGTGCTGACGCCGCCCCGCCCTCGGACTCGTCGTCCGAGTCGGTGGAGCAGCCTGCGGCGGCGAGCAGGGCCGCCATGGCTAACGCGGTGGCTGCGAGGAGATGGCGGGCGGATGACTGCCGTGCCGGGAGGGCTGGCTCGCGAATGGGTCCCAGGGATGTCCGCATCGGTGGAGAACCTTTCTGGTGAGGGTGGTGGGAGCGCTGGGCGAAACGGCCGAGGTGTCGACCGGGCCGCGGAGAACAAGGGATCTCAGGAACGCGTGCGGCGGCGCGCCTGCCGGCGGGCCGGCGCACGCGTGCATTCAGGAGGAGCGGGCGTGCAGCAACGTGGAGATCGTCACGGCGATCACCAGGACGCCTCCGTAGAAGACGTCGGACACCCAGGCGGCCACGCCCATGAGTTGCAGGCCGAGGATGCCGGTGGCCAGGAAGTAGACGGCGACCAGCGTGCCCAGCGCATTGAACCGCCCGGGCTGCAGGATCGCGGTACCGAGGAACACCGATGCGAACACGGGCATCAGGTAGCTGTGCGAGACGATCGGGTCGAACCCGCCCGTCGCCGCCGTGGCGATCACGCCGCCGATTCCGCTGATCAGGCCGGCGGCGACGAACGCGCCGAACCGGAGCCGGTTGACCCGAACGCCCGCGAGGCGGCTGACCTCACGGTTGGCGGCGACGAAACGCATGTTGCGCCCGAGCGGGGTGGCCAGGTGCACGTAGGCGAGGCCGGCCATGAGCGCGAGGCCCTCGTAGAAGCTGATCGGCAGGCCGCCGACGTCAAGCAACGCGATCTTCGAGAAGCTGCTCGGCAGCCCGCTCACGGCGGTCAGGTGACTGATCCACAGCGCGATGCCGAGCAGGAAGGTGCCCATACCCAGCGTCACGACGATCGTGTTCACGCCGACGCGCACGACCAGGGCGCCGTTCACGGCTCCGCAGGCGGTGGCGACCGCGATCGCGACCAGGCTCGCGAGCCAGACGTTCCACCCGTGCTGAACGTTGAGCACCGGCACGATCATCGCGGCGAGCCCGAAGACATAGGGCACCGACAGGTCGACGAACTCCCCGACGCAGATCGTGCACAGCAGCGCGGCGGTGAGGAACACCAGCGCCTGCTGGCTTCCGAAGATCGTCTGGAAGGTGCCGGTGGTCAGGAAGGTGTCCGGCTCGGCCAGGCCGTAGACCAGGATCAGCAGCGCCCAGACCGTGAGGACGGCGAACCTGGCGCCCTGGTAGCCCGCGGAGTGGCCATGCCACTCCTTCTGACCCCGCCCTCGCCCGTGCGGGCCCTGGCCGCCGGCGCGCGCGCCTCGTCGCAGGTCTCGGCCCCGGCCGCGGCCGGGCTGGCGGTGCGCCTCCGGCGCGGTGACGGTCATGGCGTCCCGCCGGCGAACTCGGGCTCGACACGGCCGAAGCCGTGGACGTCCGGGAACGGCGCCGGGCGGTTCGCCTGCAGGTCCACCTGGAAGGTGTTGAGCAACATGGCCAGCATCGAGAAGTTGCCGAGGCAGCCGATGAGGTCGACCAGCCCTCGCTCGCCGAAGGCAGCCAGCCCCGCGGCGAACGTCTCGTCGGTGACGAAGTGACGCTCGAGCACCTCCGTCGCGAACCGGTGCGCCACCCGCTCGTCGTCGGCTTCGAAGCCCGGCTCCTCGCGCCGGGCCAAGCGCTCGAGGCACTCCCGCTGCACACCGGCCTCGACGGCCTTGTCGACGTGCGCGTTCCAGGAGTACTGCGCGTCGAAATGCCGCGCGGCGACCAGCAGCGACAGCTCCCGCAGCCGCATCGGCAGGGCTGACTCGAAACGGCAGTAGGCGCCGAGCTCCTCGACGCGCTCACACAGGTCCGGGCTGCGCAGCCAGACCAGGAACGGACCACGCGTCCCGCCCCGGCGGGCGGTTATCCGCGCACTGATCTCGGCCTGGCGGGGAGACAGTTCTTGAATCGGCTCCAGACGCACGTGCATCCTCCTCGGGGTGACGGGGTAACAATGTCGAAATCGCGGGACGGTGTCCAGGCCGCATGGCGAGCCCAACCGGCGCCGCGGCGCAACATTAGGGTTCGCGATACGCGCTCGTTCCGGCACGCGGCGCGGCTCTACCGTCGGCCGTGGATTGGGCCCGGTCCGCCGGGCCTGTGGCCGTATCCGGGAGGAGCCCTGGTGACCGTCATCAAGACGAGTGAAGTGCAGCGCCTCGACCGCGGCGGGAGCGTCAGCACGCTGCCGCTCATCACGCGGTCCAGCGCCCGGGAGCAGGTGGTGCTCACATCCGGGATCAGTACCTACCCGGTGGGCGGCGGGGCGCCCATGCACTCGCACAACTGCGTGGAGCAGGTGACGCTGCTCTCCGGTGTCGGTGAGGTGGTGATCGACGGCGAGGTGACGGCGCTGGAGCCATATGACACCACCTACGTGGAGGCCGGGATTCCGCATCTCTTCCGCAACACTGGAAACGAGCCGATGACAATTCTGTGGGTCTATGACACGGGTCGGGTCACCCGCACGTTTACCGCGACCGGACGGACGGTCGAGCACCTGACCGCCGAGGACCGGATGAGCGACGACGAGGCCTAGAAAAGGTGGGCCTCCGCCGCCGCGCCGATTTCGGAATCATCCGGTTACGGCGCGGCGGCACGCGCCGGGGCGAAAGCCTCTCGCCCCGTGTCACAGACCCTCGGGAATGGGGGCGCCGAGCGCGGCGGCGTGCGCGACCAGCTTGGCCACCAGCGGCTTCGGCAGCGGAACGCCGTTCGTGAGCCGCTCCGCGTACGTCCGTGCGCCCCGCTCGCCGGGAACCAGCAGCTCGCGGTCCGGGTCGTCGGCCGGCAGGGCCTTCACGGCGTCGACGGTCGCGTCGACGATTCCGCGGAACTGCTCGACCGGCAGGAAGGCCGCCACGTCGACGGCGAGCACCACCGCGTTCTGCCGGTGGCGGCGGCCCTGGGGCGTGCCGCCGTGGAAGGCCGACACGATCGGGTTGGCCGTGAGCCCGCTGGCAAGCATCTCGAAGACCAGCGACATGCCCGCACCCTTGGCCCCGCCGACCGGCAGGGGGATCACCGCCTGCGCCGGGTCGGTGGTCGGCCGGCCGTCCTTCGTTAGTGCCGCGCCCTCGGGAAGCGGCATGCCCGCCGCCTTGTGCTGGGCGATCCGCCCCAGGGCGATCACCGCGGTGGCCATGTCCAGCAGCACGGTCGGGTGGCGCCCAGCGGGGATCGCGACCGACAGCGGACTGGTCGCGACACCGGCACCGGTGCCGCCCGGGTAGGCCATGTTCGGCACGCCGGCGACGATGCCCAGCCCGGCCATTCCGTACCGGGCCGCGCACTCGGTGTAGTAACCGATCGCGCCGGTGTGCACGGTGCCGCGCACGGACACCCAGGCGACGCCGGCCGACCGGGCCATGCTCACCGCCTGGTCCATCGCTAGCGCGAGCGCGACGGGACCTGGCGCGGCGTCCGCGTCGACGACGGCGACCGCCGAGCGCAGCTCGTCGACCGCGATGGCGGGCCGCGGGTTCGCCTCACCCTTCTCGAACAGCTCGAGGTAGCGGGGCACGCGCGAGACACCATGCGAGTCCACGCCGCGCAGGTTCGCCCAGACCAGGACGTCGGCGACGGTGTCGGCGTGCTCCCGGTTGGTTCCCGCGGCGACGAAGATGTCGCTGACCAGGGTGCGCAGCGTCTTGTCCTGGACGACGACGCGAGGGGCTGCCATCGAAAGCTCCAGCTCTGTCGGGTGGGTCTGGTGGAAAGGGACCGGTCAGCGGGCGAGCCGGACGTCGACCAGCGCGGTGACGCCGGTCCGGACGGACTCCAGCGCGCGGGCCAGGGTGGGACGCAGGTCGACGGCCTCGGTGACGGTCGCGCCGAACATCCCGAACGGGGCGACCAGGTCGGCGGGCTCGGGCGCGTCGGCGAGGTCGACCCCGCGGAAGTCGTCGGCGGCGACGGCGGCGCCGTCCGGGTAGAAGCGCAGGTGGTTGAGCTTCATGGAGCGGTACTGCCGGTTGTCGCAGACCACGATCAGGATCGGCAGGCCGAGGCTCCTCGACGCGGCCAGCGCCTGGATGATCGGGTTGTAGAGCAGGGAGCCGTCGCCGATGGTCAGCACGACCTCCCGCCCCGGGTCGGCGAGCTTCACCCCGAGCGCCACACCGAGGCCCTGGCCGAGGCCGCCCTGCACATAGCTGTAGCGCAGTGGTTCCTCGGCGCGCAGATGCTCGGCGATCAGACGGCTGTGGGTGATCGTCTCGTCGACGACCGCGGCGCGCGGGTCGAGCAGCTCGCGCAGCGCCGCCGCGACCTCGGCCGCTTCCAGTCCCGGGCCGGCGGCTCCGGCGCCCCCGCCGGCCCGGGCGGGGGCCGGCGCCGCGAGCTGGGCGCGCCGGGCCGCGACCCGCTGCTCGTCGACGCCCAGCGCCTTGGCCTTCGCGGTCAGCGCTCGCAGCGTCGGGCCGACGTCGCCCTCGAGATACTGGTCGGCGCCGAGCACCTGGTAGGCCATCACCGGCCGCTGCGGCACGTCGTCGATCACGAGGACCTCGGCGCCCGCGGGCCGGCTGCTCGGCGGGTACCACGGTGCCCGGCAGCAGGCGAGCACGACCAGGTCGGCCTCGCGCACCAGCGGGCCGGCCTCGCCGCCGCGGTGCAGCGGGCTGGTACGCGGGAAGTTCGCGCAGACCGCCGACTGTGGTTCCACCACCGGGATCGCGAGCAGTTCGGCTAGCTCGACCAGCGCCGCGAACCCGTCCGGTGCCCGGCCCACCGACTCGGTGACGAGCACCGGCCGCTCGGCGGCGAGCAGCCGCCGGGCCGCGCGCTCCACCTCGTCGTCGGCGCTGACCCGCCGGCCGGCCGCCGCGACCGGCCGCACGTCGGCACGCGCCGGGTCCCAGGGTGCGAGCAGCACCTCGACCGGGACGTTGAGATACACCGGCCCGGCCGGGCCGCGCGCCGCGAGCTCCGCCGCGCGCACCACCGACCCGTACAGCGTGCCGACGTCGCCGACCTGCGACGACCACTTCGTCCACGGTGCGGCGAACGCCTGCGGCCCGCCGACCATCGACAGGTTGCGGTACCACTGCGACCCCGGGTCGACCGCGCCGTCCCCCGCGGCCAGCCCTTCCCCGTAGGTGAGCGACTCCGCCGAGCAGACCACCATGCCGACGCCGGCGAGCAACGCACCGTGGATCCCGCAGGCGCCCTGCAGCAGTCCGGGGCCGGCGTGCAGCAGCACGAGCTGCGGGCGTCCGGTCACCAACCCGTAGCCGGTCGCCATCGCCACGGCGAGCGTCTCGTGCATGAGGTCCAGGTAGCGGGGGCCGGCGGCGCCGTCGCGGGCCTGCCGGGCGAGCGCCTCCCACACCGGCGCCCATTCGGACCCCGGCGAGGAGAAGATCACGTCGACGCCGAGGCTGCGGCAGGCGGCGAGGATCGCCTCGCCGCCGTCGGCCCGCCCGGTCCCTGTCACGGCGCGGCCTCCGCGGCGACGCTGGCCTCGGCGGCCACCGGCACCGGCCAGTCGAGGCACTCGCAGATCCCGCGTCCCATCACCCATTCCAATTCTTCGGTGGTGAGGCCGAAGTGCTCGGTGAACTGAGCGACCGTGTCCGCGTAGGTCAGGCCGTGGCCCATGAGCCGGGTGAGGTCGGTGCCCCAGAAGCAGCGCTTCGGGCCCATCGCGTCGACCATCTCGCGGACGTACTTCGCGAGGTTCAGGTTCGGGAACGGATGCGTCGAGTAGCCGGGGATCGCGGAGACCTTGACGTAGATGTTCGGGTGGACGTGCAGGTCGGCGGTCTCCTTGACCCAGTAGCCGATCGCGTCGTCGACGCAGCGGGCCATGATCCCCATGTGGTCGATGATGATCCGCAGCTCGGGGTGGCGGGCCGCGATCGCGCCAAGCTCGGCCTTCCAGATCGGGGCGTGCACCATCGTGCGGATGCCCAACTCCTCGGCAAGCGGCCAGTACCAGTCGTTCGTCCCGTCGATCATCCAGTTCCGATCGATGGGCCGGTGGAAGGTGAGGCGGGTTCCCTTGACGTACGGATTCTGCGCGAAGTCGCGCATCATCGCCGCGCCCTCGGCGGGCTTGTTCTGCGGGATCCGTGCCATCACGCCGAACCGGTCCGGATACGCCGCGCACGCCTCGAGCGCGTAGTCGGTTCGGTCCCCCTCCCAGCTCGGCGGCAGGATCAGTGCCCGGTCCACCCCGGCGGCGTCCATCAGGCTCAGCGCCTCCTCGTAGGAGAACGCCTCCTCGCGATGCCCGTTGAGCCGGATCCGCTCGCGGGCGCCGGGCACCCAGGGACGGTCGGGCGTCTCTTCCTTCCAGATGTGGATCTGGGAGTCGACGATGAACATCGGTGCGGTTCCTCGCTTCGCTCGTTGGATGCGGGCCGGGCGTCGACTGGTCGGACAGCCCGGCTAGATGGGATGTGACGGCGTACCGAAAGTGACCGTGGCCCCGCGGACGGCGCCGGCCTGGCGGGCAGGGCGGCGTTCGGCTCAGATGACGGCGACCAGGCGGTCGACGATGTGCTCGGCTATGGCCAGCGACGAGGTCGCCGCCGGGGACGGCGCGTTGCGGACCGCCGTCACGGGGCCGAGCTGGCTGATGCGGAAGTCGTCGACGAGCGAGCCGTCGGCGTCGACGGCCTGGGCGCGCACGCCGGCGGGGGCGCGCACGACGTCCAGGGTCCGCAGGTCAGGCACGTACGCGCGGGCCGCGGCGACGAACGCCCGCTTGGACAGGGAGCCGCGCATCTCCCGCGCACCCGCCTGCCAGTGCTGGCGGAACAGCCTGCGTGCGCCCGGCCAGCGCAGCACGTCGGCAAGCTCCCGCAGGCTGACGTCGCGGCGTCGGTAGCCCTCGCGGGCCGCGGCAAGCACGGCGTTGGGGCCGATGTCGACGCTGCCGTCCACCCGCGGGGTCAGGTGCACCCCAAGGAAGGGGTAAGCCGGGTCCGGCACCGGGTAGACCAGCCCACGCACGAGGTCCGCCCGCTCCGGGACAAGCCGGTAGTACTCGCCGCGGAACGGCACGATCGCCGGCCCCACGTCATCGCCTGCCAACCGGGCAACGACGTCGGACTGCAGCCCGGCGCACAGCACCACCCGGTCGAACCGGTACCACTCGGCTCCCGCGTGGAGCGCCACCCCGCCGACGCCAGCTGGGTCGACCGCGGTGACCGGGGAGGCGAACAGCACTCGTCCGCCGGCGGCGCGCACGTCGTCGGCCATTGCCCTGGCGACGGCCCGGTAGTCGACGATCGCCGTAGTCGGCGAGTGCAGCGCGGCGACACCGGTGACGTTCGGCTCCAGCTCGTGCAGCGCCGCCGGCTCCAGCCAGCGCACCCCTGGCACGCCGTTCGCCTTCGCCCGCTCCTCGATCGCGGCAAGCCGCCCCCGCTCCGCCTCATCCCGGGCGACGACCACCTTGCCGATCTCACGGAGTTCCAAGGAGTGCTCGGCGCAGAACTCCCGCAGCAGCGCGGCGCCGCGCCGACACAGCGTCGCCTTCAGCGAGCCGGGCTGGTAGTACAGCCCGGCGTGCACGACCCCCGAGTTGTGCCCGGACTGGTGGGTGGCGAGGTCGTCCTCCTTCTCCAGGACCGTCACGTCGGCGCCGAGCTGGGCGAGCCGCCGGGCGACCGCGAGTCCTACCAGCCCTGCCCCGACCACCCCTACCCGGCCCGAGGTCGACAGCGGGGCGACCGCGCCCGCGCCGACCGAGGCAGGGGCTTCCCTGGCCACCCTGTTCACTGCGCATCGCCGTGGCGGATGGCGACGGTCTTCACCCGGGTGTAGAAACGTGGGCCTTCCAGTCCTTGCTCCTTGAACGGCGACCCGGAGTCGCCGAAGCCGCCGAACGGCATATGGACGTCCCATCCCGAGGTTGGCAGGTTCACGGAGACCTGGCCCGTGTTCGCCCGGTCAGCGAACGTGTGGGCTCGCGCCAGGCTGGTGGTGAAGACCGCGGCGGCGAGGCCGAAGGGCGAGTCGTTGGCCGCGGCCACCGCCGCGTCGAAACCGTCGACGACCCGGATGACGACCACCGGGCCGAAGACCTCCTCCCGCCAGATGTCCATCGTCGGTTCGACGTCGGTGAGGACGGTCGGGGCGAGGTAGCAGCCGTGCGCCAGCGCGTGGTCGCTTGGCGCGCCGCCCCCGGCGACGACGGCGGCGCCCTGTGCCCGCGCCCGGCCGATATGCCCCAGCACGTCGGAGCGATGCCGGGCGGAGACGACCGGGCCCATGGTGGTTGCCGGGTCCATGCCCGGGCCGAGCCGCACCGCGGCCGCCGCGCGCACGAGGCCTTCGACGACCCGACCGGCGACCGCACGGTCCACGATCACCCGGCTGGTGGCGGTGCAGCGTTGGCCCGCCTGGCCGAACGCCGCGGCGGCGACGGTCGCGACGGCCAGGTCGAGATCGGCGTCGTCGAGCACCACGGAGGCGTTCTTGCCGCCCATCTCCGTCTGCAGCCGCACGTTCCGGTCGGTCAGTCGCCGCTTGATCCGCTGGCCGACGGCGTTGCTTCCAGTGAACGACACCGCCGCCAGCCGCGGGTCGTCCAGCAGGGCGGCCTCGATCTCGCTGGCTCTGCCGGTCACCGTCGAGAGCGCCCCGGCCGGCAGGCCCGCCTCGCGCAGTGCCTCCTCCAGGCGAAGGGCAACCAGCGGTGTCTCCGTGGCCGGTTTGAGAATCACCGTGTTCCCGGTCGCCAAGGCCGGTGCGAGTTTGCGTGCCGGTGTGAGCAGCGGGTCGTTCCACGGGGTGATGAGGCAGACGACGCCGAGTGGCTCGATCCGCGCGCTCGTCTGCGTGCCGGGCCTGGAATCAACGAGCAGATAGCCGTAGGGCTCCCTGGCCAGCCCCGCGTAGTAGTCGAAAAAGTCCGCGGATTTCTCGACCTCGACGGTCGCCTCCGCGCGGGTCTTGCCCATCTCGGCGACCAGGCCCGCCGCGATCTCGTCGCGCCGGCGGCGCAGGCCCGCCGCGGCCGCCGCGAGGACCCGGGCCCGTTCCAGCGGGGAGGTGTCCCGCCAGCGGGCCGCCGCGTCCGCCGCCGCGTCATACAGCGCCGTGACCTCGGCCGGTGCCATCGCCGGCACCCTGCCCACCACTCGCCGCAGGTCAGCCGGGTCCAGCACGGCGATGAAGGCGTGCTCGGGCGGAGACATCACGTCCAGGTCCTGGCCTGGTGGCGCCGTGGGTGACATGGGCTCCCGACCATCCTCTCGATCGCTGCACCGGCGGGCGCCGCGCCTCGGCCGGTGATCGAGCACGATCGTAGGAGCAGTCCGCCGCCAGCGGCCCCACCCAAAAACGCAAGCTAAGGTGTACGCCGCGGCCCTCGGGTTAGCGCGGCGGTCGGCGGGTCAGCAGGCCAGGATGGACACACGGCCCGGGCCGTCCGCTGCCGGAGGATCGATGGGTCACGTCATCCTCACGCATTGCCCGGAGCGGGCCGGTGTCGACGAGAAAGTCGCTGACCTGTTAGGCGAAATGGTGCGTCAGGCGCTGTACGAGCCAGGAAACATCAGTCCTCGCCGTAGTCATGGTCCGGGTGGTCGGCCACGCCGCGCCGCCAGTATCCGCGGGTCACCATGGAGATACCTGGAACCCCCCGCTCCAGCAGGCTCCGCCGGATGAGCCGCATGGCCGAGGCCTCGCAGGCGACCCAGACCTGTGCGCCGCCGATCTCGGCCTTCACGGACGCGTCAGCCAGCTCAGCTCCCCATGCCTCCGGCTCGCGGCGATGGTGCCAGGTTGTCGCCACGCGCGCCGCGCTCATGAGGGGGATCTCGTCCTCCGGTCCGGCGACCTCCAGGTGCACCTCGGCGACGGCGGAGGCTGGGAGGGCCTCAAGCAGCGCGCCTACCGCGGGCAGTGCGCTTTCATCGCCCGCGATCCACCAGCGTCGCGCGGCGAGGTCGGAGGAGAACCGGCCACCCGGCCCAGCGACAGCGATCTTGTCGCCGTTCCTGGCGCGTTCCGCCCATCGCGAGGCAGGGCCCTCACCGTGCAGGACGAACTGAATCTCCAAAGTCCCGGCGTCGGCGTCGGCGTCGAAGCGCCGCGCCGTGTAGGTCCGCACGATCGGTCGAGGCGCGTCCGTCGGCCACACCCGCCCCTCCGGCGTCACGATCGGAAGCGCGGGAGCTTCCTGGCCCTCGACCGGCAGGAAGAGCTTGATGTGCGAGGTCGGCGCCGCAGTCCCGAAGCTGCTCAGGTCGCCGCCCTCGACGCGGACGGACACGAGACGCGGCGTGATTCGCGAGGCGGAGACCACCTCGACCAGCTGCGGCGGTTGCCGGCGGCGTCCGCCCCCGCCGGGCCGGCCCCGTCCCGAGAACTCCCTCGCCTTGGCGGTGTCGTCGTTCAACGCATGCCCCCTTGGGGTCGCTGTTCTGTATCGCTTCTGATGGTTCCTGCGTGCGGCATGGTGGAAAGTGCCCGCCCAGTGGCCGTCGCGAGCAGGTATCGATCGGCTATTTCGGGAGGCGCCGGCGGGAGGACACCTGTGTCGCGTACAGGCTGCGCCCGCGGACGGCGGAAGCCCGAGAAAGCCGTGCTTCAGGCCGCGTCAAGGACGTGGACTGACTATCGGTGAGCGCGGCGGCGGCGCTCAGCCGCCGGCCAGCACCGCCGCGACCAAGCCGCATCCCAGCAGCCAGGGAAGTGGATCCGGATCTTGCCGGCGGGCAGCTCGACGCCGAGAACCCGCAGGCACGGCTAAGTAGAGCCATAGAACATCGGCATTCCTGGCAGCCTCAGGGCCCGCATCGTCACTCGCTGGCCAGGAGACGCACACCTCCCAAGACTTCCATCAAATCGATACACTCATGATATATCGTTAACTGGGCACGTCAAGCGAGAGGTGGTGTGCCACACGACATGGTTCGACCACCCCCCGGTCCGCACGGGCGGCCATGGCTCGCTGGGTCTTCCCGGCGCGGCGGGTGGGATCCAGCCAAGCGTCCGCCGTCGAGACCGATCAGCACGACGACCCCGCCCGGCACCCGTCGAAGCCCTCCCACGGCGTCCGCCGCTGCCGCGCGCTCCGCGCCGGCGGAGGCGAACAGCGGCGAGCGTAGGCGCCGCTCGACGGAATCAACAGCCCTGGCCGCGCATGCAAAGATTGCTGGGTGCGCCGACGTGGCCTTTGAGTTGGCGTTCAGTCCGGACGGGACGCTGCTCGCCACCGCCAACCACGGCGGCACGGCCCGGCTGTGGGACACCACCAGCCGCGGCACCACCGAACCCCTCGCCACCCTCACCGGCCACACCGATGACATCTGGGACGTGGCGTTCAGCCCGGACGGGACGCTGCTAGAGGATGCCTGAGAAGGGTCAGGGTGGCGTACCGGTGAGGCGGTGTAGAAGGATCATGATCATTGCCAGGTAGATGGCGTTCTCGGCGGTGGCGGCCAGGTATTCGTAGTCCTTGGACAGGCGGCGGTATTTCCCCAGCCACGCGGATGGGTCGGCCGCGCGGCGAGGTGCCAGCGTGGGCTGGTCCTTTTCCGCACGGCATCCCGCCGAACCGGACTGGATGGTTTCCCGATCATCCGGCTCTCCGGTGACTACTGCGTGAGCGGTATGGCCGGCTGCCCGGTGTGGATCTGGTTGTGGCAGGTGGTGCAGACCACGAGCGTCTTGCGTCTGCGGTTTGCCATCGCTGTGACCCACGGGGGTGGCAGGGGCCCGGGCGCCGCGAGATCTTTGAGCGCGCGAACGTGGTGGACTTCGATGTTGCCCGTGCGCTGGCAGACCTCGCAGATGTCCGCGAGGAGCCTGGTGAGCAGTTCCTTGTGCGGATGATCGACCCGGGTCGGCTGACGGTCGAGGACCATCGCGGTTTTCTGCCTGTGGAGTGGGATTCCGCCGAACCGTGCGACCGGTGGCTGCCTGTTGGTGCGTTCGATATGTGCTTCGAAGCAGGTCCGCGGCCCGTGCGGTGTCTCGATTTTGGCCTTGTGTTTGACAGCCATCTTCGACATCGATGAACGGTGCTTGCCTGCCAGGGTCTTGAGCATCGAGGTCTCCATGACCCAGCGCAGCCGGTGAAGCCGATGGACGTCACCGGCGAGCAGGTAGCGCCGACTGTGGCGTATTGCTTGCGGGCTTGAGCAGAACGGTGTTCCCCAGCACCAGGTTGGGCGCCGCGAACCGGACGGTCTGGTAAACCGGGAAGTTCCAGGGCTGGACGCCAAGGATCACCCCCAGTGGATCACTGGCGATAACGGCCGAACCGTCCTTGAAATCCAACGGCTCGTCGGCGAGCAGCACGGGGGCCTTGTCGGCGTAGTACTGCAGGATCCGCGCGGAAAGGTCGATCTCGACGCGGCTGTGCCGGATGATCTTGCCCATCTCAAGAGTCGCCAGCCGGGCCAGGTGCTCGATGCGCTCACGCATCAGCTGCGCGGCTCGACCGACCAGCGCGGCCCGTTCGTCAACGCTGGTGCCGCGCCAGGACTGGAATGCCTGATGTGCCTCTCGAATCGCGTGGTCGACGGCTTCCTCGCGTATGGGAGGGAATTCGCGCATAATTTCGGTATTGTATGGGTTGGTGCTGGCGATTGGACTATGCTGGACGGCGGTAGACGTAGACATGGACTTTTTCCCTCCTCGACATTCCGGATACATGCGTCTTTACTGCCAACACCGGGCAAAGCCGAATGTTTACCTTCGGCGCGACCTAGCTTGGTTTACCCGGTGGTCTTGGTGGTAGTCCGACAGGACGTGGCCAGTCGACGTGTACGGGTCGATGAAGCGGGTAGCTTCGGCCAGTATTCGGGGCTTCGAGTCTGGTGCGTTCGATCTGACACGAGATGGATGTCCGTCATTAGCCACGTGTGCCATCTGGCATCTGGCCGGTTTTCGGATTGCGGCCGAGATGCGGTGATGGATGTCGCGACCTGCCCAGGCCCGGCAGCGGCACAGCGGCACGGCGGCGGGGATCAAGGACGGCCGCGGTTGCCGGCTCCCGAGACCGCCTGCGGCACACCCGCATCGGAGATGCCCATGACGATTACGGACACAGTAGGAGTCACCGAGTCTCCGGACAGCTACGGCGCGTACCCCCGGCTGTCGGCCGACCAGATCGAGACCCTCGCGACCCGAGGCGACCACCGGGACGTCGCGCCCGGCGAAGTGCTGATCCGGGAGAGCGAACCGAGCGATCGGTTCGTGGTCATCCTGCGGGGTTCGGTGCAGGTGATCACGGGTTATGGCAGCGACGAGCCTCAGCGGCTCCTCGTCCACGGAGCTGGGCGCTTCCTCGGTGAGCTCGGCCTCCTGGCCGGGCAGGCGTCCTTCTACACCGCCGTCGCCGGCGAGGGCGCCAAGATCCTCGTCGTGCCCGTGGAGCAGCTCGCGGAACTCCTGCAGTGCGACACCCGACTCGGCGACCTGATCGTGCGGGCCTTCTTCATCCGGCGAGAGATACTCATCGGCCTCGATGCGGGTTTCCGGATTATTGGCTCCCGCTACAGCGCGGACACCCGACGGCTGCGCGAGTTCGCCGCCCGAAACCGCCTGCCACACCGGTACGTCGACCTCGAGGAGGACACCGACGCGGAGGAGGCCCTGCGCGCTCTCGGCCTGACCCCCGAGGACACACCAGTCGTGATCTGGCGGGATGGAAAAGTCCTGCGCAACCCGAGCAACGCGAGACTGGCGCAGGCGATCGGCCTGACGACCCCGCGCCCGGACAGTGGGGTTCGGGATCTGCTCGTGATCGGAGCGGGACCAGCCGGGCTCGCCGCCGCCGTCTACGGTGCCGCGGACGGCCTGACCACCACCGCGTTCGACGCGACCGCCACCGGAGGCCAGGCGGCGACGTCCTCCCGGATCGAGAACTACCTCGGCTTTCCCGCCGGGATCTCGGGGGCGGAACTCGCCGAGCGGGCCGCCATCCAGGCACGCCGATTCGGTGCCGAGATCAACCTGCCGGCCGAGGCCGTGTCGCTGGTACCGGACGGCGAGCTGCAGGCCGCGTCGCTGGATCTCGACGGCCAGCGGGTTGAGATCGTCAGCCGGACCGTCGTCGTCGCCACCGGCGCCCGCTACCGCGAACTGGACGTGCCCGGTATCAGCGAACTCGCAGCAACCAGCGTGTGCTACGCGGCCACCTTCATGGAAGCCCGACAGTGCGCCCGTCACCCCGTCGCCGTCGTGGGCGGCGGCAACTCGGCCGGACAGGCCGCCGTGTTTCTCGCGGAGGTTACACCGCGCGTCTACCTGCTGGCCCGCGAATACGATCTCCATCAGAAGATGTCGAGGTACCTGGTGGACCGGATCAGCCGTCATCCGCGGATCGTCGTCCGCACCCATACCCGCCTACAGCGCGCCGAGGGAGACGGCTGCCTGGAAGCCCTCGTCCTGGAGGACCTCCACACCGGCGAACAAGAGTCGATACCCGTCCACATGCTCTTCGTCTTCATCGGCGCACGGCCCCACACCGACTGGCTGGGCGACATCGTCGCGCTGGACGCCGACGGATTCGTCCTGACCGGAACCGACGCCGCCTCGGCCCCCCGGGGCGACCACGCGCGACGTCTCGGCCGCCCGCCACACCCTCTGGAAACCAGCCGACCGGGGGTGTTCGCCGCCGGAGACGTCCGACACGGCGCCACCCGAAGGGTCGGCTCCGCCGTCGGCGACGGTGCCGCCGCCGTTCAGATGCTCCACGACCACCTCCAGCGGACCGGAAGCGCGGCGCGCTGACGACAAGCCTCTAGGCGGACGCCGGGAGGCTGTATCGCAGCGGGCACCGACTCCGCCGGCCGGCGACTCCGGTCGATCGGCCGGTACGGTGTGCCCCGCGGCGGCGGTCCGCAGGTAGCCCTGACCAGCGCGTCCACCTGCCCCACCGGACCGGGCTCGTCGCGGCTCTTTGCTGTGGTGCGCGCTGCGCATGGGCTCAAAGACTCCGGTCGTCAGGGGCATCGAGGGCGGCGAGCGCGGCGAGGGTCTCGCGAGCGAGCTCGAGGTCCTCGCGGGGTTCGATGACCAGCACGGGGACGGGGGCGTCCGGCGCGCTTACCGGTCCATCGGCGTCGAGCCGGTCGCGGATGGGAGGCCGGACACCGAGGATGCCCAGGCCCGCGCACACAGCGGTGCGGATCTCGGGCTGGTCCCAGCCGATCTCGCCGGTGAGGACGAGAGCGTCGAGGCGGTCGAGACTGGCGCTCGCCGCCGCGATCTCGCGACAGAGCCGGTGGCTGTAGTGATCGAGCGCCAGGCGCGCCGCCTCGTCGCCGGAGTCCGCGGCGACGACCAGGTCCCGGGTGTCGTCCGAGAGGCCGGACAGGCCGAGCAGGCCCGACCGGTGGTAGAGGCCGTCGGTGACCTCCCGCAGGGTCAGCCGGTCGCCCTCGAGCAGCCACAGCAGCACACCCGGGTCGATCGCACCCGAACGGGTACACATGGGCACGCCATCCAGCGGCGTCATCGACATCGACGTGTCGGCACTGAGGCCGTCCCGGACCGCGGTCACCGACGCGCCACCCCCCAGGTGGGCCATGACGAGGTGCAGTCCATCCGGCCGCCGACCCAGCAGGTCCCCGGTGCGCCGCAGCGCCCAGGCGTAGGAGAGTCCGTGGAAACCGAAACGGCGCAGGTGGTACTTCTCCCGCCACGGGGCGGGCAGCGCCAGGGTGGCCGCTACCACCGGCAGCCCCCGGTGGAACGCGGTGTCCGGGCAGACCATGTGCGGCACGTCCGGCAGCCTGCGCCGCAGGTCGTCCAGCAGGTCGAGCGTGGGCGGCAGGTGAAGCGGCGCCAGACCGGCGACCGCCCTGACCTCGCGCAGCACCTCGTCGTCCACCAGAGACGGCCTGGTCAGCGCCGGACCGCCGTGCACCAGCCGGTAGCCCACAGCGCGCACCGGCCGCGATACGACCTCGCTGAGAAACTCGTCGACCGCCACGGCCACGGCCGGCGATCCGGGCGGCTGCTCGATGTGGCGGCTGGCTACGACCCGGTCCCCGGGCCCGGCCAGGACCAGCCGCAGGCTCGACGACCCCGGGTCACAGACCAGGACGACCGGGTCCGGCCCGGTGGCCGGCGACCGCGTCGTGGTCATGACAGGTCCCTTGGGAGCGTGTCTCAGGTGGGGTCGGCCAGCGTCGACGGGCTCCCGCGGCGCCTGGCGGGACACACCGTCTGGCGGCGGTCAGGGCGTCAGGACCACCTTGACACACTCGTCCTCCTTGTTGAGGAAGGTCTCGAAGGCGGACGGCGCATCGTCAAGGCCCATCCGGTGGGTGATGACGAAGCTCGGGTCGAGCTGACCGGCCTGAATGCGTTCGAGTAGCGGCTTGGTGTACCGCTGAACGTGGCACTGCCCCGCCCGCAGGGTCAGCGAACGATTCATCAGTGATCCCATCGGGAACTTGTCGACGAAGCCGCCGTACACGCCGATGACGGAGACCGTTCCGCCGTTCCGGCAGTTGCGGATCGCCTGCCGGAGCGCGAAGGGGCGGTCGCTTTCCAGGTGTGTCATCTGCTTCGCGCGGTCGTAGGCGTAAGCCGGCGGCGACGAGTGGTGCGCCTCCAGACCGACGGCGTCAATGCAGGCGTCCGGACCGCGCCCACCGGTCAGTTCGAGCAGCTCCTCGCGGACGTCGCTCTCCGCGTAGTTGACCGGCTCGGCGCCCGACTTCTCCTGAGCCATCTGGAGCCGGTAGGGCAGGCGGTCGATCGCGATGACCCGCTCGGCGCCCAGGAGGAACGCGCTCGCGATGGCGAACTGGCCCACCGGGCCGGCCCCCCAGACGGCGACGACGTCCCCTGGGCTGATGTCACACATCTCGGCGCCCATGTAGCCGGTCGGGAGAATATCGGAGAGGAAGAGAACCTGCTCGTCATCCATCCCCGCCGGGACCTTGACCGGCCCCACGTCGGCGAACGGGACGCGGGCGTACTCGGCCTGCCCGCCCGGATAGCCGCCCAGCATGTGTGAGTAGCCGAAGATTCCCGCCGGTGCATGCCCAAGGATCTTCTCGGCCAGACCGGCGTTGGGATTCGAGTTCTCGCAGACGGAGTACGCCCCGTCGTGGCAGGCGTTGCACTGGCCGCACGCGATGGGGAACGGGACGACGACCCTGTCGCCGACCGCGAGGTTCTTCACCTCGCGACCGACCTCGACGACCTCGCCCATGAACTCGTGACCGAGGATGTCGCCCTTCTTCATGGTCGGGATGAAGCCGTTGAACAGGTGGAGGTCCGATCCGCAGATCGCGGTCCTCGTGATCCTGATGATCGCGTCGTGGTTGTTCAGGATTCGCGGTTCGGGCACGTCCAGAACGTCGACGGTGCCCTTTCCCAGCCAGCAGTTGGCTCGCATGGGTCGTCCCCTCTCGTCTGGCGACCCGGACGGCCCGGACCCGGTTCGGGGTCCAGGAACCGGTCCAGGGTTCCGACGCCGTCAGCCAAGCGGCTGGGCCGGACGCTGGTGGAGCTGGTTGGACGCCCGAGCACCCGCCGGGCTCCCCTCGGACCGGACGATCTCGCCGACTTCCATGAGCTGCTTGAATCGGCGCAGGTCATCGGCGATCTGTTGGCCGGGCTCCTCGCCGAGGAGCTTCGCCACCGCCACGGCGGCCGGGCCACCGGGCGCGTTGTAGTCAAGGCTGATGTGGACCTCGGTGCCCCGGTCGCCGGGCGCCGGGACGAACCGGACGCATCCGGCGTTGTCGATCTGCGACCCGTTGACGGAACGCCAGGCGATCAGGCTGTCCGGGCGGTCCTCGACGACCTCGGCGTCCCACTCGACGCGGGTCCCCGCCGGCCCCTTGGCCTTCCAGTGCGAATGCCCGTCGACGACCCGCACCGAGTCCAGGTGGTACATGAATCTCGGCAGGCGCTCGAAGTCATGCCAAGCCTCGTAGAGCTCCGCCGGAGACCGCCGGATGGTGGCGCGCGCCGTCGCGTGCGCCGGGTGCCTGGACCCGGCCGTCCTGCGTTCCGCCTCGGTCATGGCGGCCTGCTTTCTGGCGGCGATCACATCCAGCACCGTGCAGCCGACGACCGCCGCGGTGGCGACGCTCAGCCGGGTCGCGCTCCGGGGATGGAAGCGGTACCGGCTCAACGCGAGTCCGAGCGCCGAGAGATCCAGCACGTCTCCCGCGACCCGACCCCACAGCGCGCGTTCCGGGCGTCTGCTCACGAAGACCACGACTCCGGCTGCGACCTCCCGAACGCCGAACAACCGCAGGACAGACCGGTTCGTGGCCGAGTCGTGGACGCCGAGCGTTCTGGCCAGCGAGCGCGGGGCGCTGATCTCGGTAGCGCCGAGGCCCAGACTGAACCAGCCGAGCGCGGTGCGGAGGAACTCCGCCCCAGGCCGTCCAGGCCGGCTCGCCTGTCCACGCCGGCCGCTCGGGCTGCTCCGCCCGCCCGGGACGTCGTGGTCGGCGCTCCGGTCCTGGGCGAACCGTCCGTCCGGATCAGAGCGCGCGTCCTGTCCCAACCCGTCCTGCTGGCCCAGCCGCTGGGCGCCCTGGTCGGATAGGCCCTGGCTGAGCCGTTCGCCAAGGTCTCGGCGCTCGCTGTCACCGGGTCGCTCGACCGAGTCGGACCGCCTGGATTGCCCGTCGTCGTGCGGCAGCCGAGTGCTCATGTGATCTCTCCAGCCTCTTGTGCCGGCGTCCAGGGCTTGCCTACGTCGGTGACGTCCGGCGGAACGTGCCGCCTCGCTGAGGGTTGCTCCCCGCCGGGGAGCGGAGCGTGTGCCCGCCGATCTCGCCGGTCCGATGCACCGCGCCGGACGTCCGTGGGGCGTCCCGCTGGAGCGCTCGCTCCCGCCGCGGGCGCTTTGACGCGAAGTGGAACCGGACCATGCAGATCTTGACCGTGTCGGAGCGGGTCAGGGGTCGGGAACAATGTTCACCGTTGCGACCCCGCGGCCTGGACGAGGCGTTCTCACCCGGGCCACCGACGCGTGAGCCCTCCCACTTGGGGGTTCCGTTCCTACCGTCCACGAAACGCGGCGGCTCCGATCGACTCGGCTGCCCCTCGGCGCGAGGCGGAGACGGGCGCTCAGCGAAACGGGATCAACTTGTGGCCGCGGGGCGGCAATCATTCAGCTAGAGAAAAGGCAATAAGGACGGTCGGTTCGATCCTTCGCACCTTCCGGGCCCGAAGAATGTGGTGTTAGCCAGACATCTCGACGCTATGTCCGTACAGGTGAGGGTCGCACGATAACGATTCGTGTCATGTCTATCGGCGGTGCGCGATCCTGCCCAAAGTTTGGGGTGTCGCTGGGCTGGGAAGGGCAGTGAGCGGTGAACCCGCGGGTAGCACCCGTTGGGCCGATATCGGACGGTGTGGCCGGCCTCGTCTAACTGGCTCAGCCAGGACTTCCCTAACCGGGATGGTTGGACGGCCCGTGGTGGCACGTTCGAGTTCTGACCGTTTCCGCTCGCTCCTAGCTTAGGAGCAGGTTCATGGCCAAGGCAGTAGGTATCGACCTGGGCACGACCAACTCGGTGATCGCCGCGTGGGAGGGTGGTGAAGCCAGGGTCATCCCGAACTCCGAGGGATCGCGGACGACTCCGTCCGTGGTCGCGTTCACGGAGGGTGGGGAGCGGCTCGTCGGCCAGCTGGCCCGACGGCAGGCGATCCTCAACCCGAAGGGCACGATCTCCTCGGCGAAGCGGTTCGTCGGGCGGCACTACGACGAGATCAGCGAGGAAAGCAAGGCGGTCGCCTTTGACGTCGTGCCCGGCCCCGGCGGCTCTGTCCGCTTCAAGGTACGGGACAAGCTCTATTCGCCGGAGGAGATCAGCGCGCTGGTGCTGCGCAAGCTCGCCGACGACGCCGCCAAGCAACTCGGCGAGAAGGTCACCGAAGCGGTCATCACGGTGCCCGCCTACTTCAACGACGCGCAGCGCACCGCCACGCGGGACGCTGGCCGCATCGCCGGCCTGGAGGTGCTGCGGATCATCAACGAGCCGACCGCGGCCGCGCTGGCCTACGGGCTGGACAAGAAGCAACACGAGACCGTGCTCGTGTTCGACCTCGGCGGCGGCACGTTCGACGTGAGCGTCCTCGACGTCGGCGACGGGGTGGTCGAGGTGCGCTCGACCGCCGGCGACAGCCACCTGGGCGGGGACGACTTCGACCGCCGGCTGGTCGACCACCTGGCCGACGACTTCCAGCGTGACCGGGGCATCGACCTGCGCACGGATCCGCAGGCGCTGCAGCGGCTCTTCGAAGCCGCGGAGAAGGCGAAGGTCGAGCTGAGCTCGGTGGCCCAGAGCCAGGTCAACCTGCCGTTCATCACCGCGGACGCGTCCGGGCCGACGCACCTGACGACCACGGTCATGCGCTCGACGTTCGAGCAGATCACCGCCGATCTGCTGGAACGGACGATGGGACCGGTGAACCAGGCAACGGAGGACGCCAAGGTCACGGCGGACGACCTGGATGAGGTGATCCTGGTCGGCGGCGCCACCCGGATGCCGGCGGTGCAGAAGCTGGTCCGGCGGCTGACCGGCGGCAAGGAACCGAACATGAGCGTCAACCCGGACGAGGTGGTGGCGCTCGGGGCCTCGATCCAGGCAGGGGTGCTCAAGGGCGAGGTCAAGGACGTGCTGCTGCTCGATGTCACCCCGCTGTCGCTCGGCCTGGAAACCCGCGGTGGCGTGATGACGAAGATCGTCGAGCGGAACACCACGATCCCGGTTCGGCGATCGGAGGTGTTCACGACCGCGGAGGACAACCAGTCCGCTGTCGACGTGGTCGTGCTGCAGGGCGAGCGGGAGCGCGCCGCGGACAACCGGGTGCTTGGCCGCTTCCGGCTGGAGAACATCCGGCCGGCCCCGCGCGGCGAGCCCCAGATCGAGGTCACCTTCGACATCGATGCCAACGGCATCCTCAACGTCACCGCACGGGACAAGGACACCGGAGCCGAGCAGAAGATCACCATTACGGAAAGCTCGACACTCGACAAGAGCGAGGTCGAGCGAATGATCGGCGAGGCCGAACGGCACCGGAATGAGGACGAGACGCTGCGCGCCGCGATCGACGCCCGCAACGAACTCGACTCGGTCGCCTATCAGGTCGAGCGCCGGTTGGCGGACCTCGGTGACGCTGCGCCGGCGCACGAGAAGGCCCGCGCCGAGATGCTCGTCGCCGACGCTCGGCAGGCCGTCAAAGAGGAAGCGCCGCTCGACCGGATCCGGTCACTCAGCTCGGATCTCCAGCAGCTCTACCACGCGTTGGCGAGCGTCCAGCCGCGCGGAGGTGGCCAGCCGGGTCCCGGCGGCCCGGCCGGCGGCGGGCAGCCGCCGTCGAGCGGCCCGGATGACGTCATCGACGCCGATTTCGACCGGAGTTGAACGTAGGAGCGGGCGAGCAGAGTGGTCCCGCGAGGCGAACGGGCGAACGAGGCGACCGGGAGCGTTGAGCGAGCGAGCGGAGGACTGAGCGATGACGTCTGCCCGTCGGCCACCCCCAGGTACCGGGAATGATCATCCGCGTGGGAACCGGCCCGTGGGCGCGGACCAGTCGGCGGCCACCGATCGGCCGGTAGGCGAGGCGCGGCCTGCTGGCGGCGAGCGGCCGGCCGGGGTGGAGCATCCGGCCGGAGCCGACCCGCGAGACGAGCCAGCGGCGCTCGCCGCGCGGATCGAGGAGCTCACGGCCAGCTGGCGCCAAGCCCTCGCGGACCTCGACAACCAGCGCAAGTGGTGCGCCCGCGAGGTGGAACGGGAACGGGAGGCCGAGCGCGCGCGGGCGGCCACGGCCTGGCTACCGGTGCTCGACCACCTCGAGCTCGCGCTGGCGCATGCCGGGGCCGATCCGGACTCGATCCTGACCGGCGTCCGGGCCGTGCGCGACCAGGCGGTCGAAGCGCTGGCCCGGCTCGGCTACCCCCGCCACGATGAGGTAGGCGTGCCCTTCGACCCCGCCAGGCATGACGTGGTGAGCCTCGTCGACGAGCCGGGCACGCCGCCGGGCACGGTGGTCGCCGTCGTCCGGCCCGGCTACGGCGACGCCGGACGGCAGCTGCGCCCGGTAGGCGTGGCCGTCAGCAAGCCCTCGGAGTGACGCCGTGGCCCGGGACTACTACGAGGCTCTCGGCGTCAGCCGCGAGGCGCCTGGGGAGGAGATCCAGCAGGCCTACCGGAAGCTCGCCCGCCGCTACCACCCGGACGTGAACAAGGATCCGGCGGCGGAGGAGCGTTTCAAGGAGATCAACAACGCCTACCAGGTGCTGTCGGACCCGAAGACCCGTGGCCGGTACGACCGGTTCGGGCCGGACTTCCGGCGCATACCCGAGGACTACGAGGAACGGATGGCCGCCGGCGTCGGTGCCGGCTTCGGGGATGCCGGCGCGGGACGCGGGGGCTCAGGCCAGCGGGTCCGAGTGACGCCGGGCTTCGAGGCGGGCTTCGGCGGTGGCGGCGGCTTCGAGGACCTGTTCGGAGACCTCTTCGGGGCGGGTCGCGGCGCACATGGGGCGACCGGTCCGATTCCCGGCGCCGATCAGGAGGCCGAGCTGGCGCTGAGCGTCGAGGAGGCGTACCGGGGCGGCCGCCGTCAGGTCACCCTCGCTGGACCCGAGGGCGCGCGGGGCTACACCGTGACCATCCCGCCCGGGGTGGTGGACGGGCAGCGGATCCGGCTGGCCGGGCAGGGCGGGCGTGCCAGCGGCGATGGCCCGGCCGGGGATCTGTACCTGCGGGTGCGCATCGCGCCGCACCCGCGATATCGGCTGTCCGGGCGGGACATCCACCTCACCGTGGCGGTCTCGCCCTGGGAGGCGGCGCTCGGCGCGACCGTCCCCGTCGCCACTCCGAGCGGCGAGATCAAGGTACACGTCCCGGCGGGTTCGTCGTCCGGCCGGCGGCTGCGCCTGCGCGGTGAGGGCATGCCCAACCCGCGGGGCTCACCCGGTGACCTCTATGCCGAGGTCAGCGTGATGGTCCCGGCGAAGCTGACCGACCGCGAACGCGCGCTGTTCGAAGAACTCGCGGCGATCTCCACGTTCGATCCGAGGACGTAGACGCAGGACATGACCAGAACGCGATCGGGGCCTGGTGGCCGGACACGACCACGGCCGTGACTCACGGCGGAACCTGGTCCGGGCGTGACGGTAAGGAGGCGACGATGAGCACCCGTTCCCAGCCGGAGGGTGGGGCGTCCCGGCCCGATGCCTCCCGCCGCTACCCACTCGCGCCGGTCCGCCGCCCGCGCCGCGGCACCGTAGGCGCGAGAAGCGAGGCCCAACCACGGTTCGGCGTCGCCACGTGGCTCACCCTGGAGACGGTCGCCGACCAGGCCGGGCTGCATCCCGAACTGGTCCGCCGGTTCGCCGCGCTCAGCCTGCTGGACACGTCCCGCGACGCCGCCGGCACGCTGTGGTTCCCGCCGGACACTCCGGCGACGATCGCCCGGATCCAGCGGCTACGGGCCGGTCTCTGCCTGAACTACGCCGCCATCGGTCTCGTGCTCGATCTGCTCGACCGCATCGACGCGCTGGAATCCGCCCTCGGGGGCAGCACGGCCCCGCGGGTGCGGTCGGCGCTGGAAGCCAGCAACGCGAGGAGCGGACGACTATGGACATGAACCGCCTGACCCAGAAGTCCCAGGAGGCGCTGGCCGCGGCCCAGGCCAAGGCGACCGCGCTCGGGCACACCGAGGTCGACGGCGAGCACCTGCTAGCCGCCCTGCTGGCGGCACCCGACGGGCTGATTTCACGGCTACTCAACGAGGCCGGAGCCGATGTCGCCGCCCTGAGCACGCAGCTGGAGGCCGACCTGGCCCGGCGGCCGAAGGTGACCGGCCCGGGAGCCGCGCCCGGCCAGGTGTTCGTGACCCAGCGGTTGGCCCGGCTGCTGGACGCGGCCGAACGCGAGGCGGGGCGGCTGAAGGACGAGTACGTGTCGGTGGAGCACCTGCTGCTCGCGCTGACCGAGGAGGGCACCGCCACCACCGCCGGCCAGCGGCTGCATGAGCATGGCATCACCAGAGAGTCCTTCCTGGCCGCCCTCACCCGGATCCGCGGCCACCAGCGGGTCACCTCCGCGACCCCGGAGGCCGCGTACGAGGCGCTGGAGAAGTACGGCCGGGACCTCGTCGAGCTGGCCCGGACCGGCAATCTCGACCCGGTCATCGGCCGGGACGCGGAGATCCGCCGAGTGATCCAGATCCTCAGCCGCAAGTCGAAGAACAACCCGGTGCTGCTGGGGGATCCGGGCGTCGGGAAGACCGCGATCGTGGAGGGCCTGGCTCAGCGGATCGTCCGCCGGGACGTGCCGGAGGGCCTGCGCGACAAGACCATCTTCGCGTTGGACATGAGCTCGCTGGTGGCGGGAGCGAAGTACCGCGGCGAGTTCGAGGAACGGCTCAAGGCCGTGCTGACCGAGGTGAAGGCCGCCGAGGGGCGGGTCCTGCTGTTCGTCGACGAGCTGCACACCGTGGTCGGCGCCGGCGCCGCCGAGGGGGCCATGGACGCCGGGAACATGCTCAAGCCGATGCTGGCCCGCGGCGAGCTGCACATGATCGGCGCGACCACGCTGGACGAGTACCGCAAGCGCGTCGAGTCCGACGCCGCGTTGGAGCGGCGATTCCAGCCGGTGATGGTGGACGAGCCGAGCGTGGAGGACACCATCTCGATCCTGCGCGGCCTGCGCGAGCGGTTCGAGGTCTTCCACGGGGTGAAGATCCAGGACCGCGCGCTCGTCGCCGCCTCGACGTTGAGCCACCGCTACATCACCGACCGGTTTTTGCCCGACAAGGCGATCGACCTGGTCGACGAGGCCTGTGCCCGGCTGCGTACCGAGATCGACTCGATGCCCGCCGAGCTGGACGAGACCAGCCGCCGGGTGACCCGGCTGGAGATCGAGGAGGCGGCCCTGGCGAAGGAGACCGACCCGGCCAGCCAGGCGCGACTGGATCAGCTGCGCCGGGAGCTCGCCGACGTGCGCGCCGAGGCGGACGCGATGCGCGCCCAGTGGGAGGCCGAACGCCAGGCGATCCGCCGGGTCCAGGAGCTGCGCGGGGAACTCGAACGCGTCCGCCGCCAGGCCGAGGAGGCCGAACGGGCCTACGACCTCGAGCGGGCCGCCGAACTACGCTACGGCCGGCTGGGCGAGCTGGAACGGCGCCTTGCCACCGAGGAGGAACAGCTCGCCGCCAAGCAGGGCGAGCACCGGCTGCTGCGCGAGGTCGTCACCGAGGACGAGATCGCCGAGATCGTCGCGGTCTGGACCGGTATCCCGGTCACCCGGCTCAAGGAAACCGAGCGGGACAAGCTGCTGCGGCTGGACGAGATTCTGCGGGAACGAGTCGTCGGCCAGGACGAGGCCGGCACGCTCGTCGCCGACGCGATCATCCGGGCCCGGTCCGGGATCCGGGACCCCCGCCGGCCCATCGGCTCCTTCGTGTTCCTCGGCCCGACCGGCGTCGGGAAGACGGAGCTGGCGAAGACCCTGGCGGTGGCGCTCTTCGACACCGAGGAACACATGATCCGCCTCGACATGAGCGAGTACCAGGAGCGGCACACCGTCAGCCGGCTGGTCGGCGCTCCCCCCGGCTACGTGGGATACGAGGAAGGCGGCCAGCTCACCGAGGCCGTCCGGCGCAAGCCGTACTCGGTGGTGCTCTTCGACGAGATCGAGAAGGCGCACGCGGATGTGTTCAACGTCCTGCTGCAGATCCTGGATGACGGCCGGATCACCGACGCCCAAGGGCATCGGGTCGACTTCCGCAACACCGTCATCATCATGACCTCGAACATCGGCTCGCAGTACCTGCTCGACGAGATGGACGCGGACGGCCAGATCAGGCCGGAGGCCGAGGCCCGGGTGATGGCGGAGCTGCGGGGGCACTTCCGCCCGGAGTTCCTCAACCGGATCGACGACATCGTCCTGTTCCGGCCCCTAGCCCTGCCGCAGATCGAGCGGATCGTCGGCCTGCAGTTCGAGGAGCTGCGCCACCGGCTCGCCGAACGGCAGATCAGCCTGGAGCTGACCGAGGCCGGCCGCAGGCTGATCGCCGAGAAGGGCTTCGATCCGGTGTTCGGCGCCCGCCCGCTACGCCGATACATCTCCCACGAGGTCGAAACCCAGGTCGGGCGCGCGCTCATCCGCGGCGAGGTCTCCGAAGGCGGTGTCGTGCGCATCGACGCCCACGACGGGGAGCTAGTCGTGACCTACGAGAAGGCCGCCACCCGGCACGGCCTCGCCGCCTGAGCTTGTCGTTCAACTTGTCCGCCTCTGGGGCGGGCGGCGGTTGTCTCGTTCTGATGTCGCCGACTGCTGGGTGGGCTGCGCGTCGCCGGTGGGGGTGGTCGGCGGGGCGCCCGGGACCGGGCCGGCTGCGTTAGGTGCGCTCGCTGATCGGGTCGACCAGTCGAAACTCCGGGCCGTGCCGCGGCAGGCGCCCGTCGGCCCTAGCCGGTCGCGGTGGCACGGGCAGGTCGGCGAGCAGAAGGCCGGCCAGGTGACCTCGTGGCCGGCGTAGCAGACGGCCATGATGTCCAGGCCGCCGGCCCGGTGGTGGCCGGCGTCGACGAGCCGGTCGACCAAGTCGCGTAGCCGGCGGGCGGTGAAGTCGGGTGGGGTCGTCGTCAGGGCCTAGGCGCACGACGTCCAACGGCGCGGTCCATGACGAGCGATCCGGTTCGAGCGCTGCGACGAACGAGTATGGCAACCCCGAGATCAGCTGGGCGCTGCCCCGGCTACAACCGTAAGTGGCAGAACAGCCGATCCGGGCTGGTCGCCGCATCCGGGCGCAGCCACGGGCTGCCATCTACCCCGAGCACGAGGCGCCCGTCCGCCGCGCATGGCAGCGGCAGTCCGGCCATCGCCCGGCGCAGCCGCCGTACCTCCAGCGCGCCGTGGTTGACTGCGCCGCACAGCGCGCCATGACCCCGACGGTGCTCGGCCACCAGCGACAGGCCCACCATGCTGCGCACCGGCCCGCCCGCGCACAGCACCGTGTCCGCCAGCTCGAACAGCGCGTGTCATACAACTCCCGGCGAAACACCGACAACACGGCAAGGTCCGCGACGCGCGATGCCTCGTGCGGCAAGCCCTCCTCCGCGGCCTTCTGACGATCGCTGGTTCCTTTGACGAGAAGCCATAATCGGCAAAGGGCCATTTCGGGTCAGAACGACGCGCCCGACCACGCCATGCCACCTGCACCTGTCACGCAGCGTGAAGCCCAGAGGTTGAACGACAAGCTCGGAGACAGACAAGCTGAACGACAAGCTTAGACTTGAGCATCAGGAGTCGCGGGAACTGGGTCCGGACCGGACGGGACGCCACGCCGGGCGATCCAGAGCCCGCCAACGTCATGCTACGAACCACAGAGACGAAACTTCCCTTCTACAGGAGCAGATTGAAAATCCGGCTGGCTCGGGCCCACTCCTCGGTGCCCGGGTTGCGCACGTCCGGCTCCAGGATCGTGAAGGCCTCGGCGAGCGCGAGGCTCAGCCCACCGGCGATAAGAGGCAGCCGGGCGGATGCGTCCTCGCTCAGGGCGATCTCGAGCGGAGGCCGGGCGGCGATCTGCTCCAGGATGGGCCTCAACTCGATCTCCTCATCGAGACTCCGGAAGCGGTGGATGCTCTCCTGAAGGCCCTTGGTGATCGGTAGATCCCATGGCTCGATAACATCACGGAGATTCGCCTTCGCCGTCGCCCGCGCGATCACCAGCAGATCGTACAACTTGTCGTTGACGAACTCGTTGTGCCGCTTCAGGTCATTCTTGTCGACGTCCAGTCCCGCGGCGGTCCGGAAAAACCGTTCGAACCTACTGACGCCCATGACCGGCATGTCTGTCTCCCCCCGATCGTCCCGTCATGCGAGGCCGGTACGCGGTGACGCGCACCGCCGCCTCGCATCCGCTCCAGCGCGGAAACACCTCTATACCGACTCGGCATTACCCGCTGAGTGATCCGTACACGTCCCAGACGCCGGCCGCGCCGGGTCCACGGGACGGATCTCCCGCCGGTCGAGCCACGGCTCGTCAAGACCGGTCGACCCTGCCCGCTGCGCCAGACGACCCGAACCTCAACGCCCAACACCGAGAGTGACTGCCGGAGAGGTTCGTTCCGGAAGCCCGGCAATGTACGAACCAGGGCCTCCGTGCCCGCCTACTTGCGCAGACGGAACATCGACGCTCTCCGCTCCCCGATACCGCAAACCTATTTGACCAGGTCAGAGGCTAACTACGCAGCGTGGTGGACCATGTGTACCAGCATCCGAACCCTTTGATCTTGGTTGCTGGCCCTGAAATCGCTGTGCGGCCGGTCGCTACCCGGACCCTGACCAGGGACGATGCCCAGTGATCGCGCCGAGGGGAACATCATCCATCGAATCGAACAAGCGTTCCGTACACCTGGCGTTCCGGACAATGTCCTGCACTGGCAGCAGCACCAGCATCCGATCTGCGCGGAGCCCTACCTGCACGCCGTAGTGCCACGCGAGCCGGGGCAACAGGACAACGGGGGCGAAGGCGAAGGCGAAGCCGAGGCCCAGCCCTGCGAGCCGGGTGCCCGCGGGTGTGCCGGCCCGACGGGCTTGGCGCGCTCATCTACGGGCGGTCACACCTGGGGTGCGAGGACGAGGCGTGGCGAGGTGGCCGCGCGCCGCGTGCCCGGGGAGCCGAGGAGAGCGGTAAGGGTGCCGGTCTCGTCGGCGATCAGCTCGCTGCCGTCCCACACCAGCAGCAGGGCGCTGACCGTGTGCTGGACGGGCGAGTGCGCGAGGTCGTAGTGCGCGGCGGCGCGGACCGCGGCCGAGGTCGCCCACAGGTCATAGCCGGTCATGAACAGGTCGAGGTCGAACTGCGCCGCCAGGGACATGAGCTCGGCGCGGCCGGTGTCGTCCACCCCAGCGAACGCCTCGTCGAGGGCAAGCAGCCGGGGCGCGTCCGGGCGCGCCGTGTTCAGGGTCGCGTGCGCCGCCGCGAACAGCGGCAGGTGCAGCGACACCGACTGCTCGCCGCCGGACAGCCTGCTGTGCCTGGCCCGGGTCAGCGTCTCCTCCCCGCCCTCGGGGCTGACCAGATGGAACGAGAACTGCCGCCAGCGCCGGTAGTCCAGCACGGAGGCGAGGAGTTCGCGGTAGGGCTGGTCCCGGTGGCGCGCCCGCTCGGTCTTGATCCGATCGGCGAAGTGCGCCCGCATCCGGGCGAGCGACTCCGGCGCCAGGCGGGTGGATCCCGCGTCGAGCAGGCTTACGACCGCCCGCTGCTCGGCGTCGAGGGCATCGGACATCTGCCAGCTCACGCCGACCTTCTTGCCCGACGACATCCGCCGCTCGCGCATCTCCCTGTTCATCGCCCGGATCAGGTCGCGCGCGTCGACGGTGCGGTCGTGGATCTGCTGCGCCAGCCGGGTCAGCAGCGCGTCCTCGAGGATCCGCTGCTCGCTGTCGGACAGCAGCAGGTGCTGGTCACGGCGCGCGGCGGAGATCCGGCTGGCGAACGCCGCGGCGGGCAGCGGCCCCCGCTCGTCAGCGATCCGCACGACGATCACACCGTCCGGGCTGTCCCACTCGGGGTGGTAGTCCTGGCCGGCCGCCGCGAGCTGCGCCTGCAGCTCCTCGAGCGCCCGGGTCAGCCGGGTGGTCGACGCCTTCTGCGACGTCTCGGTCGCGGACATGCCCCGGGTGGCCGTGAGGATCGCGTCATGGATCGCGAGCGCTGCCGGCGGGGTCTCGCCGCGCGTCCACTCCTCCTCGCTCGCGGGCCACCGCAGCCCCGGCGGGCACGCCAGCACGTCGAGCAGCTCCCGGGCCGCGAACGGAGCCAGTCTCCGGGCGGTGGCGAGCTCCTCGTCCAGCGCGACGCGCAGCGCTGCCCGGCCCGAGGCGACCCGCTCGGTGGCGGCGGATGCCAGCCGGATCGCCTCCATCTCGGCGCCGCGGGCGGCCTTCTCCTCGCCCTGCGCGGCGGCCAGCCCGGACTCGGCCTCCGAGATCCGCGCCAGCACCTCCTGGGCCTCGGCGCCGACAGACTCCCGCAGCGCCTGCAACTTCGCGTCCTCCTCGGCGTGGCGGCGGTACGCGGAGCGGTGCGTGTCGGCGGCCGCCTGTTCCTCCGCACCGGCGTGCTCGACGCGGTCGCGGGCGTCGGCGACGGCGTCGGCCTGCCGCCCGCGTTCCCGGTACCTGGCTTCGAGGTCGTGGGCGGCTGCCTCGAAACGGCGGGTCGCGTCCTCGACCTGGTCGGCGCTCTCGGGGGTGAGCGCGTTGTCGGCAGCGACCCGGCGCAGGGCGCGCTCGGTCACGGTGACGGCGGCGACGGACTCGTCGAAGCTCACCCGAGCCTGCTCAGCGGCGTGCCGGGCACTGCGCAGGTGCCCGGCGGCCCGGTTGTGCTCCCGCTGGGCGCCGGCGACCTGACCGGTCGCGGGCAGGTCCCTGCGTGCGTCACCGAACGCGGCCAGGGTGTCGGCGAGCGCTCGCACCCGCTCGTCGAGGCCGGCGATCTCGGTGGTCAGCGTGGCGATCCTCGCGTCGAACTCGGCGATCCGCGCGGCGCGGCGGTGGGCGCGGGCGGTCGCGCCGATGTACTCGGCGTGCTCCTTGTGGTGCTGCCCGGCGATGATGCCCTGCGAGTAGCGCCCGTCGGCGCCGGTCACGGCGGCGCTGGAGAACAGGCTCCCGTCGAGCGCGACCGACGCCAGGATGGCGGTGACCAGTCCCCGTGGCACGGGTGTGTCGTCCTCGGGTTCCAGCACGTCGGTGAGGTTCGGTCCGGTGACGGCTGTCCCGGGGACCAGGTACCCGTCATAGCCGGGCGCGGCCAGGAGGCTGGCGCGGTCGTCCGGCGACACCCAGGCGTCGAGCATGCCGCTGGCCTCGAGGGCCGCCTCGATCGCCGCCGCCCGCATGTCGTCGACGCCGGGCGCGAAGCGGACCAGGCGCCACAGCGGGGCGCCGGCGACATCCGTGCGGTCCGCGGCCCGTCCGGGACGTCGCGGCGGGGCGTCATCTCGCTCGGCGGCGATGGCGGCCCGCTCGGCGGTCACGGCCTTCCGCTCTGCGACGAGGGCGGTGTGCCGGGCGCGCAGGGCCGCCTGCTCGTCGCGGACCTGGTGTTCCGCCGGGGCGGTCCCGGCGTTGTACGTGCTCTCCGGCAGCGCCGCGTCCGGCTCGCCGAACTGGGCCAGCGCGTCGCCCAGCGCCTCGGTGAGGTCCGCCCAGTCGTGCGTGGGCAACAGCCCGGAGTGCCGGGACGACCAGGCGGCCAGGGCTTGCCCGGCGGCCTCGACGGCGCTGGCGACCGCGCCGTCGGCGGCCTGCTCGGCCTGCTCGGCGTCGGTGAGAGCCTGCGTGGCGCGGTCAAGGGCGATCCGGGCGAGGTCACGGGCCTGCTCGGCCTTGCGGTGCTCGGCGTCGGGCGCGCGGACGGCCCGGACGTTCTCGAGGCGGACGGCGGCGCGGGCGCTGGCCCGCCGTACCACACCGGCCACCTCGGCGTCGGCGGCCTGCCACTCGATCCCCGCCCGCGCCGCATGGTCGATGAGCTCCGCCGCGGCGCGGGTCGCCGCCGCGGCGAGGTCGGCGAGCTCGGCGCCCGCGCGCTCGGCCTCGGACCGCGCGCGGGCGGTTGCCGCCTGGCGGCGGTCCAGCTCGGCCCTCGTCTCGTTGGCGGTCTGCAGGCAGGTGCGGACCAGGCGTTCCAGGTCGCCCATCTGCTCGACCGCCTGGTAGGCGTTGCTCGCCCTGAGCTGCTCGATCCTGCCGCGCAGCCCGGCGACGGCCGTCTCGGCCTGCTCGCGGCGGTCCTCGGCGACCCGCTGCCCGTCCTGCGCGGCCCGCTCGGCCTCCTCATACGCCACGGTCGCGGCGCGCTGGGCCTGCGTCGCCTCGCGTCGGCGGGTCAGCGCGTCGGCGGCGGCGCGGGCGTGGGTGCGCAGGTAGGTCGTGTAGCTGGCGAGGAACGCGGCGGTCGCCTCGTCGGCGGCCACCAGGTCCTCCAGCGTACGGGTGACCGCCTCCATGTCGTCGAAGCTGCGCGCCGCCTCGTTGATGAGGTCGTCGTCTACGGGCCGCAGGCCGTCGGTCAGCGTGTTCGACAGCCTGACCGGGTCGAGGTTCTTGGCGAGCTGCGGCCTGCGCAGCGTGAGGATCAGGGAGAGCAGCTGCTCGTAGCGCTCGGCGCCGAGGCCGAACAGCCGGGCGTCGATCGCGGCCCGGTACTCTGTCGCCGAGGCGTGAATGTTCGCGTCGCCGATCTCCTCGGCGAGCTGCTTGCGCGTCATCGGCCGGTCGTCGGCGGTGAGCAGCGAGAAGTCCTCGCCGACCCGGCCGTCGGCGACGAAGTGCCAGCGCACCGGCGTGTCCCGGTGCCGCTGGGCGTGCAGCCCGATGCCGACGGTCACCGCCTGCCTCGTGTCGCGGTGGCGGAACTCGAGCCAGACGTAGCCGACCGCGTTGTCCATGCCCCGGTACAGCAGGTTGGACTTCATCGTCCGGTCCTCGGCGGCGAACGGGTTGAGCCGCTTCGGGTCGATCCGGCCGTCGAGGACGAAGGGGAAGAGGACTTCGAGGGCCTTGGTCTTGCCGGACCCGTTCGGCCCACGCAGGATCAGCCAGCCGCGGGCGAACGAGAACTCCTCGTCCCGGTAGTCCCACATGTTGATGATGCCGGCCCGGGTGGGCTCGTACCTGGTCACTTGATCGTTTCCTTGAGCTGGGCCGTGACGCCCCGGTAGCGGGCGAGCAGGGGCAGGATGAGGGCGCCGCCGTCGGTACGGGCCACGAAGCCCACGCTGGCGAGCAGGTTCAGGGCGTCGTCGAGGAGACCGGCCGGGTCGGCGATCTGGCGCTCAGACATGCCGCCGCCGAACTCCTCGACCAGCTTCGTGAGCTCCGCCCGCAGCCAGGAGTCGCTGAGGAACGGATAGGTGGCCTCGTGACCGGCTGCCTTCGTCGCCTCGGCCGCCACGTCGCCAGAAGGCAGGGCGTCACCGGGCTGCACGGCGCTGTCGGTGGCTGCGGCGTCGGCGGCGTCCGCGAGCAGGGCGGTGACACCGGAGCGCGCGGGCAGCGCCGCGTCGATGCGCGCGGAAGCGTCGGCGAGCCGCTCGGCCGCCGTGGCGGCGGGCAGCTTCTCGACGCGGTGCAGGCTGAACGTCAGGTAGCCGGCGATCCGGGCGCACAGCAGCAGCGCCGCCTGGGCGACCGTGCCGGCGCCGGGGAACGTGACATCGGTGAGCCGGCCGCCCGTGTTGATCAGGGCGACTCCCTCGGCGCGGCGTTCCAGCGGCAGCCCGGTGAGGCGTTCCAGGTCCTCGGCGAGGGCAGGGGCCCGCAACTGGCCGCGCAGGCCCTCGTCGACGTCCGCGTAGTAGACGACGGGCTGTTCCAGGGCGAGGCGGCGGGCCCGGCGCCCGGTGCGGCGGCGCTCGGCGTTGATGCCCTGCGCCGGGCCCGCGCTCGCGGCGTCGCCGAGAAGGTCGGTCACCGAGTTCAGGTGCTGCAGGACACGGCTCGGGGCGTAGACCGCCCCGGTGATCTCCCGGTCGATGTCGTAGAGCGCCTCGGCGCGCTCGGGGTCGTTGACCCAGTCCACGGCGCTGCCGTCGGCCATCCGCAGCGCGCCCCGCGTCTCGAGCCACGCGACCGCGTCCACGAAGGCGTCCCGGTCGGGCTTCCGCTCGGTGTCCATGCCGAGGCCGTCGACGCGTCCGGCCTCGGCGGCCACCGCGCCGGCGAGTTCGGACAGGGCGATCTGGGTGCCGGCGCGGCCCAGCACCGACAGGGCGAGCACGAGGTAGGCGTAGCGGCGGCGGTCGAAGGGCTTCCTCGCCCGGGTGTACGCCGGGTGGGTCGCGTCGAGGGTGTCCTGGACGCGGCGCAGCCGGACCGTGTCGCCGTTGCTGACCAGGGTGTACCCGAGCGTCTCGGCGAGGTCCACACGCAGCTGCGATGCCCACTTGCGGACCAGCGGAAGTGTGGTCCTGTCCGGGTAGGACGCCGTGATGAGCGGATGGCGCAGCACCTGACGGGCGGCCTGCTGGTACTCGTCGAGATCCAGGGCGCTGACGTTCTGAGCGACCCTCACGCCGGGACCGCCGCCGCGGGCGCGACCAGCCCCGAGCCGGCGCTCCTGATCTCGATCGCCAGCCCGTCGAGGTGCAGCCTGCCGCGGACCGTCCGCACGGTCGTGACGCCTGGCCCGGGGCGCAGCGTGAGGCGCACGCCGTCGGAGGAGCCGGTGGCGACCGGGCCGGGGCCGGAGTCGACGGTCCGGCTGACCGGGACCCGGGCGACCAGGGCGATGCTGAGCAAGCTGAGCAGGGCCTCGGTCTCCACCTCGTCGAGGACGCGGTCGTGGACGCCGTTGTCGGCGAGCTGCGCCATCGCGGAGCGGCGCTGCGTGGTGGCCTTGAGCTGCTCGGCGCGCAGCCACTCCTTCGCCGCCTCGTCGCGCTGGAGTCGGCCGGGGCCCTGCAGCCCGGCTCTGCGGCCGACCCGCACGAGGGTGCGTGAGAGCGCCACCGGCTCGGCCTCCCACCAGGACTGCCTGCTGGGGATCAGCTCGGGGTCCTCGTAGCCGGCCGCGACGTGTCGCGGCCCGCCGAGACCGAAGACCGCCTGGTACAGCGCATGCGCGTCGGTGTCGGCGGGCAGGTTGGTGAACCACTGCGCGAGGTGGCGCAGCTGGCTCTCGCGGCTGATGCCACCCCTCCTCGACTCCGTCACCCGCCGCAGCAAGGCGGTGACGTTGGCGATGGCGGTGATCGTCGCGTCCTGCAGCCGGTCCGCCTCGCTGGCCCGCTGTGCTCCCCCCTGGGAGGTACCGAACCACTGGACGAGGCCGGCCCAGCGCCGTCGCCACTCTGCCGTCCGGTCGCGGGAGTGGAAGAGGGAGTCGTCGGCCTCGGCGGCCAGCACCGCGACCCGGTCTGGTCCTTCGGCGCCCACCGCCTCGACCGCGTCGGCGAGCAGTGGCGCGTATCTGCTGAGCTCGGAGTGGAACTCGCGCATATGGGCGAGCAGGGCGTCCTTGTGCGCGAGGAAGACCTCGGGGCGCGTGTCGTTCGTCCGCGACAGGTCGCCGAGCATCAGGTAGAACCGGGCGGCGCGCTGCGCCATGTCCGCGAGGACGCTGTCGAGGCGGGACAGCTTGCGGTACACCTCCGGCGCGTCGCCCTCGCGCACCGCCTCGGCGAGCGCCCGCAGGTCTGCCAGGATGTCGGGGAAGACCAGCCGCGACAGCTGCGCGTCCTCCAGGCTGGCGGACAGCACGTCCTCCACCGCCCGGTAGGCGCGGTAGCCCGCCTGGGTGAACTGGTAGACGTAGTGCCGGTTGCGGTACTCGGCCAGGTTCGCGGCCCGGGTGCCGTCATAGGAGCGGTCGAGGACCTTCCAGTCGGCGAGCGAGTCCAGCAGGGACTGGACGTCGGATACCCGCGCGTCCGGGCGTTCCTCGGCCAGGGCGTCGAGCGCCGCCTGGGCATCGGCAACGTGCACCAGCACCTGGTAGTCGGCGCGTGCCCGGTCGAGGGCACGCAGCAGCCACAGGTATTCGTGGCGCTTCTCGGTGGCGGCGAAGTGGAACAGGCGCAGGCGGTCGTCGGCGGTGAACGCCGCGATACCGAAGGCGCCGCCTGGCAGGTCCGGCGCGGGAATGCCACCCAGCGTGGCCGGTGTGTCCTGGGCGCTTGTCGTTGTCATGGGTTTCGGTATCCCAGCGAGTACGCGGTCGGAATGGCTCACAGACGGTGCTCGGAATGCCGCTCAATCATCTCGGTCATCGTCAGCGCGCAGTCCGGACAACGACCGGAGAACTGCCAGGGCCGCGCCGCGTGACAGATCCTCATGGTAGCGCTCGTTGCCGGCGGTCCGTAGGCAGCCGTAACAGGATGTCTCGAGACCACAGTCGCACGCGCTTACCCGCCGCAGAGCGGAGTCGACGACGATATCCAGCGACGCGGCGATACGCGCCGCGCTGCCCGCCCCGCCGGGGACGGTGTCGAACAGCACCAGACCACTGCGTCCGTCGGCACCTGCGTGTACAACGCCGTCGATGTCGCCCCGGCCGATCTCTAGGCCCTCGGCGCAGCCTTCCAGCAGCGCGTAGAGCAGCGAGTGCCACCGCGCCCGCTCGTCGGTGCCTGAGCCGGTAGCGCCCAGACCGGGCGCGTCGACTTGGACGCGCAGGATGTCGGTCTCGTAGGTGTGCGCCAGCGACCGCCAGCGCAGCGGACCGGTACAAGGCTTGCCGCGCAGCGGGTTGATGTGCGACTTGGGTGCGCGGCCGTGGTTGGCGCCGCCCCAGCCGCACCAGTCGCAGAGCAGGAAACCCGCGCCGCCCGGCCCTTCGGACAGCGACACGAGCCGGCCCCGGGTGCCGCTGTGGCACCAGGCCATCGCGCCGTCCGCCGACCGCCAGCGGTTCTCGCTGAGCTCCGCGCCGAGGGACACCACGTGGACGCCACCGTTCCAGACACGCTGCGGCGGAGTGGTGCCCGGCTTGGCGGTGCGCGGGTCGGCCACGAAGCCGAACTCGGGCACGCAGTACTCCCGCACCGGCCCGTCGGCCGGCCGCCCGCAGGCCGTACACGCCGGTTCGAGGTCGTCGCCGCCCTCGCGGTAGTGCTGGCAGCCGCGGCAGACCGTGTAGGAGCGTGTAATGAGCTCCCGGCCGGGCAGCCGGTAGATCCCGGCGCTGCGCCACAGCACGCCGCCGGCGACCAGCTCGGATCCGGGCGCGTACTCGTGGATCGCCATCGCCAGGTCGCGGGCCAGTTCGAGGCGCGCCCCCACCTGGGAGTCGCAGTGCGCCGTACGCAGTTCAACGGTGTCGACCGGGAACCCGTACTTGGGCAGGATGTTGCGGTTGGCGAGGAACCCGATCAGCGACCGCCGGATGATCGTGTTGATGGACCGCTCGAACCGGGCGGCCATGTCGCTGCGCCGGGACTCGAACGCCTCCTTGCGCCGCTCCTCGAACAGGGCGACGTCCTGGGCAAGCTCGGCGCGGACCGCCGCCAGCAGCGCGTCGAGCTCGTCCACCCAGGCGCCGGAGTCGAGGCCGATCTGCTCTTGGACGGACTTGGGCAGGACCGCCCGCAGCGCGGCGTCGACATCGTCCGGTACCGGCGTCAGGAAGCCGCGGACCAGCTGTGACGGCGCCCAGAGCGGGCCCGGCCCGCCGGGAGCCCCGCCCCGCTCGCCGAGGAAGAAGACACCCGCGGTCTTCCATTCCTGGCCGGCGTTCTCCTTCGCGTCGCGGAAGAACGCCGCGAGCGCCACCGAGTGCGCGTGGCGCCGGTCGATCCTCGAGTTGCCGAGCGGCACGTAGGGGGCGCGGACCCGGCCGGTCAGCATCGTCTCGGGCGCGGCGTAGCGGGACAGGTCGTGGGAGCGGCGCTGCGCGTAGGTCAGCACGAGGGCCGGCGAGCCCGCGCGGCGGCCCGCCCGCCCGGCCCGCTGGATGTAGCTCGCCGTGGTGGGCGGCATGTTGCGCAGCAGCACGGCGTTCAGCGCGCCCACGTCCACGCCGAGCTCAAAGGTCGTGGAGCAGGACAGCACGTTCACCTCCCCGGCCAGGAAACGCTGCTGGATGTCGGCCGCCTCCAGCCCGGTCCACTGGGCGGTGTGCTCGCGGGCGGTCAGGGAGACCGGCGCGGTGCGCTGGTAGAGCGCCCGGTAGTGCTCGTCGTCGTTGTCGGTGGCGGCGGTCACCGGCGCCAGCCGGCCGGCGCAGCGCAGTGTTGGGCAGACGCCGCGCACGGACACGGAGACCCGGCGGCGGCACACGTCGCACTGGTGCAGGTCCCCTGCCCCGCCCGGCGCGAGCGTCAGCCAGGTGTGGTCGACCTGGTAGACCTGGCCGATCTTCAGCAGCGCCGTTCCGGCGAGCCACCCGCCCCGGACGGCGGTCAGCGCCCGCCAGCAGCCGGCCAGCGTCTCCCGCGGGTCGGCACCGCCCGCGCCGAGCACGCGGCGAACGTAGTCCAGGCGCCTGTTGACACCGCGGGTCGGCAGCCAGCTGAGCACCTTGAGCTTCGCCTCGGCGCCGTCGACGCGGACGTAGATCGGTCCCCGGCGCGGGTCGAACATCTCGTCCGCCGGGTCGACCTCCGCCGGCATCGACAGCGCGCCCTGCAGTCGTAGCGTCCGCGCGAGCTCGCCGAGCAGCAGCCAGCACTCGTCGGCGGTGAGGCCGAGCGCGAGCAGCGGGGCCGGCGCCCGCCACGCCGGGTCGACGTCGAGGGCGACACGCAGCAGGCCGAGACCTTCCAGCGACTGCCGTTCGTCGAGGGCGATCAGTTCGCGCGCCACCCAGCGGGCGGTCTCCCGCCGGCGTGCCTGCCGGGACTCGCGGCGCCCGAACACCCCGGCGGCCCCGGCCTCGGCGGCCACCGCCTCGATCAGGTCGTCCACCGAGCACGAGGGGTCGGACGAGGTCGCCCGGGCCAGCCCGTCGAGGATCAGGCGGCGCTGCTGTACCAGCGCGTGGCTGGATTCGAGATACGGCGCGAAGAACGCGGCCGCCTGCCTGCTGTCGCTGAACGCCAGCAGCTTGCGGCCGCCTCCCGGCCGCCCGGCGAACTCGTCGTCGGCGGGCAGCGCCTGGTAGAGCGCCGTTGCGAGGACGGCGGCGGAGGCCTCGTTGCCGCTCTCGAACAGCCGGATCATGCCGGTGCCGCGCGCGCCGCACGACAGGCAGCCACGCGGCGTCCCGGACCGGCCCGGCAGCCGGCGCACCGCACGCAGGTACGCGGCGGAACATCCGCACGGGGCGACGGCGCCGGGCGCGTGCAGCGCGCCGCACCTGCCGCACAGCAGGGCGTCCTTCGCGTCCTTGGCGTCCTGCTCCGCGGTCTCCTCGAACGCGGCGTCGTCCTCGTCGACCCCCTGCGCCGCGTCCTCGGGCTGCGCCGCGTCCCGCGGCCGCGGCGGGTCACCGAGGACGAGCCACACGCGTCGGTCTCCACGCGCGACCCGGGAGGTGAAGTACTCCCCGGATCTCTCCTTGCGGATGACGCCGGTGAGGTGCACGGCGCCGCACCGCTTGCAGCACCCGAACTCGAACACCGCGGCCGAGCAGTCGGGGCAGACCTCGCGCCGGGCCAGTGCCACGTGCGGCCCGCCCCCGCTCCCAGCGTCACCCGCGAGGCAGGTGAACGCGCCCTCGGTGGCGCGGGCGAACAGGTGGTAGCGCGCGGACAGCACCGGCGCGCCCGCGGCGTCCCGGGTTGCCGTGCCGAGCGCGACCAGTTCCGCCAGCCGGGCCCCGGAGATCCCCGCGGCCTCGGCCAGGTCGGTGAACAGGCGCGGCCCGCCGGCCAGGAGCGCGCGGACCCGGCCGAGGCCGGCGGCGTCGTCCAGCCCCAGGTCGGGGGCGTCCCGGACCGGGCCGTCGGGCGCCGCCACCCGGGTAGCCTGGACGAGGTCCTGGCGGGTCGGGTTGCCGGGACTCCACTCGAACGGGACGTCGAACAGCTTCGCGGCGAACTCCATGACGGCCGCCGGGCTGTCGCCGACGGTGGCGGACGTCGCGATGGCCTGCAGCGAGCGGGCGGAGTCCTCTCCCTGGAAGAAGACCTTCTGCTTGAGCCGGCGCAGCAGCATGCCGACTTCCTCTGCCTTCGCCCCGTCGTAGACGTGCGCCTCGTCCAGCACGACGAAGCGCCAGTGCCCGCCGTGCGGCCCCTCGAACAGGTCCATGTCCGCGGGGCGCAGAAGCAGGTACTCCAACATCGCGTAGTTGGTCAGCAACAGATGCGGCGGGCTGTCGCGCATCTCGGCCCGGGAGAGCAGCTCGTTCGGGAGCCGGGCCTCGCCCGGGTTCAGGGCCTCGAACAGGGAGGCGCCTTCGACGGGCCGCTCCGGTGTCTCCCCGGTGTACCGGCCGAACGTGATCTCAGGTGTGCCCGCGAGCACCTGCCGCAGTCGGCGAACCTGGTCGTTGGCCAGGGCGTTCATCGGGTACAGCAGCAGCGCCCGGACCCCTGGGCCCAGCGTCCCGGCGTCCCGCTGTCGGACGAGCTCGGAGAGGACCGGTAGCAGGAAGCTCTCCGTCTTGCCCGACCCGGTCCCGGTCGCGACGACGATGTTGCGGCCCGCGGCGGCTTTGCGTATCGCCGTTTCCTGGTGCGCGTACAGCGGCCGGTCCAGCGGCAGCGCGGGCCCGCCGAGCCGGGCGAACCCGCTGGGCAGGACACCGTCGGCGATCAGCTGCCGCAGGCTGGCGCCCGCCGCGTACGGCGGTGTCGCCTCGAGGAGCGGCCCCTTGGTCAGCAGCGGGCTGGCGTCGATCGCGTCCCGCAGCGCCCGCGCGAGCTTCGGGTCGCGCACCGGCAGCAGCGACCGCAGGTAGCGGCGGTACGTCAAGCTGAGGTGCTCGGCGGTGGCGATCACGTCCATCACTGAAGGATCTCGCGTCGGGTTTTCCCGCTGTTCGGGGCCCCTGCGTCGGCTTGGCGCCGCCAGGCAACCCGACCCCGACGCGACCGCCACCAAGGCACCCAACCCAGCGCACAGCGCGAGGAGGCCGTAGAAGGCACCCACAAGATCACCCACGCTTCGAGCGGAAGGTGACCGGCGGACTCAGGCCTGCGTGACCGTCCACGGATCATTGGCCGGGCCGGCGCCGGTCACGGTGGCGAACGTCACGACGGTTCCCTCGTCGACGGTGATGGTGAGCTCGGCGCCGCCATGAACGGCCGCCGTGTCCAGGATGCGGCGCAGCGGGTAGCGGCCGTCGCGCAGCGCCCCCAGGACCTGGACGGGTTCTCCGCCCGCCATGACTGTGATCGCCGGCGCTGTGGCGGCACCCGGCAGGTCGATGCGCAGCAGGCCCCCGCGCCACAGGTCGTCGTGGGTGAGGCGCAGCGGGCCCGCGTGGTGCCACCCAGTCCCCTCGGCGCCGCTGCCCGGTTCGGGATCGATCCGCAGCCGCAGGTGCGGCGGGGTCACGGCCAGGCGCTGTACCACCGCGCCGGCGACGCAGGTGACCTCCCGCGTCACCGTCTCCTCCTGGTACGCGGCCGCCGCCGGGGAGACCGTCATGCCCGGCGGGGCCGAGATCACCGCCTCCGCGGGTTGGAGCCCCCGGGCGCTGGTGAGCCGAGGGGCCGGGTACGAGGTGACGCCGAGGCCCTCCGCGAGCACCACGGTGCGGCGCAGCCCGGGGGTCACAGAGATCACGAACTCGCCGAGCAACGGCCGCCGCACACCGCGCCACAGGACCTCCGGTCGCCACGTGTCACCGGTCGTCGTGACACTCGCGAGGGTGGCCCCGGAGTCCGTGCGCCGCGCCTCGACCCGGAAGGTGGCCTTAACGGGTGGGAGCAGGACCTCGGGGGGCGAGGCGAGGACGGGCCTGCCGGCGACGGTCGTGGCGCCGGGGATCGGCGGGCCCGTGCGCAGCACCGGCCTGGTCCGGCCGCGCACGAGGCGACGGCTGGCGTCGGCGTCGGCATCGAGGGCGATCCAACAAGCCCCCCGCAGGTCCACCTGGATGAGGCGCCAGCCACGCCAGGCCAGCGGGAGCGTGCTCGTCACGAGGGTCCGGACCGGCGCGTCGGAGCGCAGTTCGGCGCCCGCCGGGCAGAGCACCCAGACGGCGTCGGCGGGCAGCGCCCCGTCCACGGGTGCCCCGTCCTCGTCGAAGGCCAGCAACCTGGCGCCCTCGGCGGTGATCTCCTCCGGCAGCGCCGCGCGGGCCTGTCCCGATACGACGTCCATCAGGAGGACCCCGCCGCCGAACGGGTCAAGGCGCGCCTGGCCCACCCCGTCGGAGAGGTCGCCCTCGGAACCGGCGTGGTCCTCCGGCGCGGTCGCATGGGCGAGCACGGCGACCTCCGCGGTGGACGCGGCAGGCAGTCCCAGCGCCCCGAGCGCCGCGAGGAACGCGTCGCCCCACTCACGGGCGGACCGCGCACTTGACCGCAGCCCCGCGGCCCGGTGCCAGGCAGGCCAGAACGCCGTCGTGTCGGACCCAGCCGCGGCGCGGGCGATCCCGACGACGACGCAGGCGGGCCACCTCTGCGCCACCCCGCCGGCCCTCAGAGCCCGGGACTGCGCTCCCAGCGCCGTGGCCACCGCCTGCGCGAGCCCAGCGTCTGCCTCAGGCCGCCCGGCGACGGCACCCGCCCGGAGCTCTCGTCGCCAGCCGGACTCAAGCAGGTCGAGCAGCCTGTCACCGGCGATGGCGCCACTGATGGCCCTACCTTCACTGGGCACGAGGGCCTCCGAGGAACGCTTGCGCCGCTCGCCCCGCGAGGACTGGCATGAGACAGCGCCCTCGAAGGACTCCGGCGCAGGCCTGACGCCCACGTTCGGGGACGGGCTGGCCGCCGTGCCCTGCGAGGAGATCGTCGCCTTCGCCCGCTCCGCGGACCGCGGCTGGCCGGAGAGGTTCACTGAAACCGGCCACAGCAGCCCACCACGCGCCACACGTCCGATAGCGGACCGAACCCGTCCATCTCACGGAGGTTGACAGAGGGTGCCTCATGACGCCACGCGCGGCCAGGTAGCCAGGTAGCACGGAAGGTCCCACCAGCACACGGTATTCACGGGTCGGGATCGGCCAGGCGTAGCCGGCGCGCGACCATCACCCGCCGCGGCCAGGTCTGGATCTGGTGGGACTACTACCTGAGCAGAGTCCAGGCGAAGGACTCCGCCCGGCGCGAGTTTGAGGAGGCCGACCGCGAGGCCGCGGATGCCGCGGCGCGGCCAGCTGGCGGCCAGGACATAGCGCCAGACGTCGCGGGGTACCAGGCCAGTGCCCGGCCCGCGTGGCGAGCAGATCGAGCGGGTCGTGCGGGACCACGCCGCCGGTGAGGCTGGCCAGGAGCTGGGTCGGGGCCAGCAACCAGTCCGCAAGATCCATCCCGCAGGCCGGGTCAACGCCGAGCCGGTCGACGAAGAACGCCCGCGCGGTGGTCACCTCCACCTGGTGGTGCGGCCGGCCGCCGTGACGGTCGCTGTCGGGATAGACCACCGGGAAGCCGTCGAACCGGGCCGGCAGCCTCTCCAGGGCGACGTCGATCGACGCGGTGTCAAGGCCTGGCGGGACGAACAGCTGCACACGGGGACCGAAATCGTGGTCCGTGGAAACCTCGTCATCGAAGCCGAGCACCTCGGAACCGTCACCGAACAACGCGGCGGCACTGCGCTCGACATCATGGCCGGCGGACCTGTCAGGACGATCGCGCCGGATATCGTTCCCACGGATCACGTGGGATCTGTACCGACCGGTGACGCGGGCGTTCCCTGCGAGGGTAGGACGACAGACGCACAACCACCGGACGGTGTCCGTTCTGCTGGTCGTCGACTGGGAACGGGCAACGTCAAGGGGACGGCCGCGAGGGAGGCAGGCGGTGTCGGAGGGGACCTGGTCGGCCAGCGTGGATCTGCCTTCAACGCGCGTGCGGCTGCGGCAGCGAGCTCAGGACTTGTTCCAGCCGCGGCGCTGTAGCCAGGTCAAGCTCGCCGCGTAGGTACACCACCCCGACCGATCCCACACGGCCGGTGTGCACCGCCAACCACATGGTCCGCCTCCGCCCCACCAGCCGCTACCCAGATTGATCAGAAGACACACTGCCCGGGTCCGTGCGCGGACGAGCCCAGACGGCATGCCGCGCCCCACAGGACGCGGCCCCGGCCCGGAATGTGCGCTCTTCGCCCAGTTCATGCCCTGGGGCGATTCGCGCTACCCCCGCCGCAGCGTCGCCTTTGGCTGGCCTCTGTCCTGGATCTCCCCATCGTGATGATCGTCGGCCCGGTCGTTTCGACGACCATCGCTCGCGCCTCGGTCCAGGCAGCGGCGCGCCGTCAGTGGCCGCGGAGAGACAAGGGGCTTCAGGTCGGGGCTCGCACCCGAGGCGGCGCAACGTCCTACCAGTGCTCAACGCTCCCGATCATCGACGACGGGCACGGTGGGACCCAGGAATCGTCCGCGACAGCGCCCACGCGCTGACGGCTACCAGCCCGGGCCCGCCGTCTACCGATCCGGTGGCTCTCGCTCAGTCCTCGCGCGCGTCGCCGGACGAGTCCCGCGCGCGGTGCCGGGCGCCGTGTCGCTGGAGTTCGGCGAGTTCGGCCCGGGTCTGGGCGAGCTGCTGTTCGAGCAGCGCGATGCGGCAGGCCGCGGCCACGGTCAGCCCCTCGTCGACGATCTCACGTGCCCGGGCGGCCAGATCAAGATCGGCGCGTGAGTAGCGACGATGCCCGCCGCTGGAGCGGTGGGGGCTCAGGAGACCTTCGTGCCCGAGCGCCCGCAGGAACGCCGGCTCCACGTCGAGCAGATCGGCGGCGGCCCCCATGCTGAACGCCGGGTAGGTGAGGTCCTCGACCCTGTTACGCCTGTTGTTCATCACGTACCGCCCATCCCGACGTGGCCGGTGGGCGGGCGCCCACCGGCCACGTGGATCGTCACCTCGCCCGTCCGGACCGACGCCTCACCCCTCGAGGATCTTGTGGTCGCTCGCCTCGCGGCCGACCTCGATGCGCCGAGGCTTGGCGTGCTCGGCGACCGGGATCATCACGGTCAGCACGCCGTCCCGGTAGTGCGCGGCGACGCTGTCGAGGCTCAGCCCGTCCCCGAGAACGAGCTGGCGGGTGTAGCTGCCCGTACCCCGTTCCGAGATCAGGAACTGGGCGTCCTTGGGCGCGGTCCGCGTCCGCGTCGCCCGAACCGTCAACGTGCTGTTCTCGGCGGTCACGTCGATCGACTCCGGGTCGACCCCCGGAAGATCGAAATGCAGGAAGTACGCGTCACCGGACCGGTGGCAGTCCATCGGCATCATCTGCGGCGTCCGGGCCGTCCCGAACGCCTCGCTGGCCAGACGGTCGAAGTCACGGAACGGATCGAAGCGCAGCATCATCGCTACCAACCTCCCCATAACACGACGAACATCGTCACCCGACAGCGGTGAGGCCACCGCATCCACAGCGGGAGTCAGCCACCCGGCGAGCCCCACGGCTCGGGCGTCGGACAGGCGGCCGGCGCGTGCGGTGGATCCCAGCCCCCGCCCCGAGCCCTCGGTGGGCGCGCCGCCATCGTCACCACCTCCCACGCCGTCGAGGTCCCGCCGGATACCTACCCCACCTGCACCATAAAATATGCATCATCCAGAGCAGATTTTCAACATCCTCGGACCTGTCTCCGGAAGAAGATCTGCTCCTGACGGGGGCCGTTCCGTGGCTCGTCCCGACGACGAGCGCACCGGCCTCTGGCACGCCGTCACGGCGGACTCACCCGGCGGCGCGTTCAACCACATCCCCAACCTGATCGTCGGCTCCGGATGCCAGGACAACGCGCGATGCCCGCGGTGCCACGCCACGAACCTCGCCTCCGGCGACTACGCGCACATCGTCCTGACGCCGCCTGCCCCAGGGATACCCGTGCCACCGCTGCCACCAGACGTCACGACCGCATGGGCCGCTCCCCGTCGGTTCACAGCCACCGGTAGTACCGCCCGCTCGCGCTACCGAAGAGGACCGGGCGCGGTTCGCGCCGGCCGCGCCGCACGTCGTGGGGGTCGTCGCTGGTCACCGGTCGCGGGCGTACGAGCCACAGCCAACCATGATGTGACGGAAAGTGCGCCAGAACGCCGCGCCGGATCAGCGGCAGGACACCCTCAATCCGGCGCGGCCGTAGCCTGGCGCCCGCGCCTCGGCGGACAGGCCGACTGCGTACTCGACCGTGAGGCGACGGCTCCCGTACGCGTCGAACACCTTCAGGGCGGTGAACAACTCACCTCGCCGCGGCGCCGATTCTTCACCAAGCAGGTTCCTAAGCCAGCGAAAGATCCACGCGAGGACCAGACTTCGCGAGTTCCGCGGCGACGTCCCGCCCGGCGATCCGGCCGAAGGTGAGCGAACGGAGAACGGAGGTACCCGACGGGTACAGGTCGTGGAAGATGCCGGTGATCTCGCCCGCGGTCCACAGGCCCCCGATCGGCCGCCCGTCCGTGTTCAGCACGCGGGACGAGCCGTCGACGCTGAGCCCGCCGGTGGACACGTCGGGTCGCGTGTTCGACGACGTAGAACACGTATATCCGTTGGAGGAGCACGGTGTCGGCGGTGAAGAAGTCGCAGGCCAGGATGCTGGAGGCCTGGGCGCGCAGGAACGAACGCCACGAGGTGTCCGCTCGCCGTGGTGCGGGGTCGACGCCGGCGCGGTGCAGGATCCGCCAGACGGTGGCAACCCCGACCCGGTAGCCCAGGCCGACGACTTCTCCTTGGATTCTGCGGTGGCCCCAGGTCGGGTTCTCCCGGGCCAGGCGCAGGACCAGGTCGCGGATCTCCCGGCCGACCGGCGGCCGCCCCGAAGACTTGCGCCGATAGGTCCATCTGCGGGCGACGAGCTCGCGATGCCACCGCAACAGGGTGGCCGGGGTGACGAGGAAGGCGTCCCAGCGCGCCCCCGGTAACAGCCGGGACAGGGCCACGAGGATCACCCGATCCTTCGACTCCAGCCTCGGGCGCTGCCCTTGCCGTTGCAGCACCGCGACCTGGTGACGCCGGACGAGGATCTCGACCTCCTTCACGGTGTCCCCACGGACTCGAAGCAGCACCAACCCGAGAACGCCGCGGGTCAGGCCGTACAGCAGGGACCACACCATGGTCAGTCACCTGCCCGACGCCAGCCCGCCGGCGCGCGAACGTGCAGGTCACCGCCCGAAGCGGGATTCCGGAGCCCCACACGCTCGACGCAGTCGAACCCGCGGCGGCTCGGGCCGCGCCGACCGACGATGGATGATCCCTCGACACCGAGCATAGTAGTTACTATAATTTAGGTATACATTATACCATTAGTCGATCATCGTTGTCACCCATCTGCTCCGAAGGAGACCCGCATGGTGGTGTCTGTCCCGGCGGGTCGGCAGTCACGGCGCGGCGGCGTTCGTCCTGCTCGGCGACACCCTGACGGGCGAGGAGGCGGCCGCGCACGGGGGCACCTGGCGCTGCGTCCCGGAGGACGACCTCCTTGACGCGGCGCTGAACCTCGCTCGTCGGGCCGCCAACAGGGACCCGGAGCTGGTGGCACGGACCAAGCAGTCGCTGCGGGCGAGCCTCGCGTTGACCGAACCAAAGGCTGCGCTGGAGCTGGAACTCGCGGCGCAGGAGTGGGCGGTGTCCCGCCCCGGCTTCGCGACGTATGTCGCCGAGATCAAGAAGAGCCTCAGCAGGCGCCGGGTCAGACAGTCAGAACCGGTCCGGGGCCAGGTAAGGAGCGCGAGATGGCTGGATTCGTCACCCGGACGCCGCCGACCTTCAGCTCGGCCGAGGAGGAACGGCTGCGCCGCAAGCAGCGGCTGGCGGCGGCGTTTCGGGTGCTTGGCCGGTCCGGATTCAACGAGGGCGTCGCCGGGCACGGCAGCGTTCGCGACCCGGAACTGCCCGACCGCCACTGGGTGAACGTCCGCGGGCAGGGCTTCCGCCAGGTCAAGGTTTCTGACCTGTGCCTGGTCGACGGGAACGGCACCGTCGTCGACGGCCCGAACAAGGGGCCCGCCGCGCGCAGCCTGATCGCCTACGCCGCACTGACCATCCATGGCTCCGTCCACCACGCCCGTCCTGACGTCATCTCCGCCGTCCACACCTACGGCCTGTATGGCCGGACGTGGGCGGCACTTGGCCATCTGCTCGACCCGATCTCCCAGGACACCTGCGCCTTCTACCAGGACCAGGACGTTCCCGACGACTACACCGGCGTCGCGCTCGAGCAGGAGGAAGGCAAGAAGCTGGCCGCGGCGCTCGGTGACCACAAGGCCGTCCTGCTGCGAAACCACGGCGTCCTGACCGTCGGCCACTCCGTCGACGAGGCGTTCTGGTGACACCTGAGCTACGAGCGCTGCACCCACTCCCAGCTCATGGCCGAGGCGTCCCTCACGAAGCCCCACCTCATCCCGCCCGAGGCCACGGCACTGAGGGCCTCCCAGGTCGGAACCCACCGCATCGGCTGGTTCTCCTTCCAGCCGCTCTACGACTGGATCACCGCAGAGAAACCCGACCTCCTCGACTGAACTGCTCAACCTGGGTCGATCATCGGCCATGGCCAAGTCCACGCCGGCCCGCGACGCTCGTGACGTCTCGGAATTCATCGGCGAGGCCCGGTCCTGCGCCCTGCGGTGAAAACGACATCGTGGCCGCCATACAACGCGAGCGACCTGGATTCCGCACACCGACTCGACAGAGCTAGTGTCTTGAGTCGTTAATTCGTTGGCAGTAGGCGGCGAGGGTTTCGAGGATCTCGTCGGCGCTCTTCGTCCAGAT
>NZ_JADWYU010000118.1:0-36786 GCF_016786325.1 Frankia nepalensis
CCGCTCCGCACCCGACAACGCCATGATCCTCGAACCCCCAGAAGCCTGGGTGTTGCGAGGACCGCTAGAAGACGCCGCCCCGTTCACGACCCCCAGAGGGCACTATCGACGATCACGTGGAACGGCCAAACCCTGACGGTCGCGGTGCTACAGGGCGAAGACGCGGCGCGCGTTGCCGGCCAGGAACAGCTCGCGAGCCTCGTCGTCGAGCCCCAGGTCGTCCAGGTGCTCCAGCGCCTTCACGGGCATGATCATCGGATAGTTCGAGCCGAAGAGGACCTTGCGGCGCCCCCGGCCGCGCAGGTAGTCCACGAATTCCGCCGGGTAGCGGCGGGCGGTGTAGGCGCTGGTGTCGATGTAGACGTTGGCGTGCTTGTCCGCCACGGCGATCATCTCGGTGGTCCACGGGTAGCCGAGGTGACCGCAGACGATGGTCAGCTCCGGGAAGTCGAGCGCGACCTGGTCGATGTACGGGATCGGCCGGCCGGTCTCGGACGGCCGCAGCGGGCCGGTGTGGCCGACCTGGGTGCAGAACGGGACACCGAGGTCGACGCAGGCGGCGTACAGCGGGTAGTAGCGCCGGTCCGTGGGCGGGAGCTCCCAGAGCCAGGGCAGGAGCCGCAGCGCCACGAAGCCGAGCTCCGTCACGGCCCGGCGCAGCTCCCGCACGGCCTGGACCGGTCGGGTGAGGTCCGCGCCAGCCACTCCACGCAGCCGTCCGTCGGACTGGGCGACGAACTCGGCCACCTCGTCGTTGCTGATGAGTGGCCCCTGTGGGCCGTACCAGGCCGTGGTCAGCCCGATCTGGACGTCCGCGGCGTCCAGCGCGGCAACCGTCGCCGCCACCGGCAGCGGGTCCGTCAGCGGCTCGCGCCCGGTCCACCTCCGCAGGGAATCGAACATCTCGTGGTCGGAATGCCGCGGTGTCGGATGCTGTATCCACGCGTCGATGACCGGCACGGTAATCCGCTCCTTCGTCCGCCGCCGCGGACGGCGCCGCGTGGCCACTGAACAAACGCTTACCCGGGCCACAGGGTAGCCGGCCAGACCGGTCCACCAACCGACCAGAGGTCGCCACATCACGACCGGATCTATTCGAAAAATGTTCTCTCGCGACAGGCCGCGGAGTTCGTCTCGCGACCGGCGACGGACGCGGCGACGTGCTCGCCTCCTCCGGCGCGCTTGCCCTGATCCGGCCGGTGATCATCGCGAAAAACGTTCGGAATCGGTGTCGCCGTCACGGCGCCGCACGATCCGCGCCGGGGCCATCGCCACCCGCGCGGCGGACCGGCTCGGCCTGGCGCCAGGTCTCGCCCACCCGCCGGGCCTCGACGGTGGCGCGGCGGCGCGAGACGCCAGGACAACGGGCAGTCCCCGGACACATGGGTTCAGCCGCGACAATAGAATCCCGCCGTGAGCCGTCGCCGAATCTCTGGCCTGTCGTACCAGCTCGGCGTGACGTGCCTCGCTGTCGCCGCGTTCGCGGGTTGTTCCACTGATTCGGGCGGGGATGCCTCCTCGCAGCCACCCCCGCCCGCGTCGAGCCCATCCGTCGCGAGCAGCGCGGCCGGGCCGGCCTCGTCGACACCGCCGGTCTCCCCGACACCGCTGCCGTCTCCGACACCGTTGCCGAGTTCCGCCTACCCGCCGCTGCGCGGCTTCGGCGAGGTCCATGAGCTCGGCGGCATCGTCGCCATCTCCGACGACACCGACCGTCCCGTACTGAGCTTCGAGCCGAAGGCATACATCCACTGCGTCCCGCGGGCCGGCGACCTGGAATCCTGCCTGGACGGCTACCGCATCGAAGACGTCGGGACGGGACAACGCGGCTACGTGGTGGCGCCGACGGTCAGGGTCACCCTTGTGGTCGGGCCTGAGGAGTACCGGACCGGCGGCCTCGCGGACCTGCGTGAGTTCGTGGCCGGCCATCCGTCCAACCTGGTGATCCTGCGCCTTGACGCCGACGGACAGGTGATCGCCGTCGGCCAGCCCTGGCTTCCGTGATCTGCGTCGAAGACCGGGCCGACTCGCCTTGACCTCAAGGAAACTTGAGGTTCGACGATAGGGTCATGACGACCACGAACCAGCGGACAGTCCTGGTAACCGGCGCGACCGGCAACGTCGGACGGCATGTGGTGGCAGGTCTGCTGACGGCCGGCGCGCGGGTCCGCGCCCTCACGCGCGCCCCCACACGCACCGACCTGCCGGCGGCCTGGCACCCGACCCCCACCCCGACCGGCTCACCCGTCTCCGTGGAGGTCCTCGGAGGTGATCTCCTCGACCCCGCGTCGATACGCGCCGCGGCGGCCGGCGTCGACGCCGCCTTCCTGCTCTGGCCATACCTGACCACCGACGGCGCCGCCGCCGCGGTGCGCGCACTCGCCGAGCAGGCCCCTCACCTGGTCTTCCTGTCTGCGACAGCCGTCCGCGACGACGCCCCGCCAGGACAGGGCGACGTGTACGCGCAGGTCGAGGAGCTGATCCGCGAGGCCACCGCCGCGACCGGCGGAACCTGGACCTTCCTGCGCGCCAGCGGATTCGCGACCAACACCCTCGGCTGGGCCGAGCAGCTCGCCACCACCGGGGCCGTGTCCTGGGTGTACGGCAAGGCGGCCAGGTCACTGATCCACGAACGCGACATCGCCGACGTCGCCGTCGCGACGCTGCTGGACGACCGGCACGCCGGCGCGCGCCACGTCCTCACCGGACCAGAGTCGATCACACAGCTCGACCAGGTCCGCATCCTCGGCGAGGCGGCCGGCGTCCCGGCCCGCTGGGAGGAGATTCCCACGGAGGCGGCCCGCGAGCAGATGTCCGCCTTCGCGCCACCCGCATTCGTCGACGACGCGCTGCGCTACTGGGCCACCCTCGTCCACGAACCCGAGCCGGTCACCGACGACGTCGAACGGATCACCGGCCACCGGGCGCGCACCTTCCGAACCTGGGCCACCGACCACGCCGACGCCTTTCGCCGATCGACCTGACGGCCCACCCCGCATCTCCAGTCAGCCCACCAACCGACCCCGGAGGTCCAAGAAGGCGCCCCAAGAACTCCCCGCCTCTCGGCAGGCTCCGTCTTCCGATACCCGCCAACGGAGCTCCCCCAGGCCCACAGGCCTCCTCCGCTCTTGAGGAGCGGGCGAAGGTCCGCTTGCTCCTCGGAACGTCGACCTGTACGAACGTAAGGCACGATGCTATACGTTCGTACAGAGATGTCCAGGGAGGCCAGGCAGTGGGCGCAGGCGACCTCTACTACGACCCGTACGACGTCGCGATCGACGCGGACCCGTACCCCGTCTACCGGCGGCTGCGCGACGAGGCGCCGCTGTACCACAACGAACGCCTTGACTTCTGGGGTCTCAGCCGTTACGACGACGTCGCCGCGGCCCTCAAGGACCTCAAACGTCTGACCTCGACGAAGGGCGACATCCTCGAGGTCGTCCAGGCCGCGCCCGTCATGCCGCCGGGGATCTTCATCAACGAGGATCCGCCGCTGCACACGATTCACCGCGCCCTGGTCTCCCGGATGTTCACACCGAAGAAAATCAAGGCGCTCGAGGAGAAGATCCGGGCGTTCTGCGCGGCCTGTCTGGACCCGCTGGTCGACGAGGGCCGCTTCGACTTCGTGCTCGACCTCGGCGCCGAGCTGCCGATGCGCACGATCGGAATGCTGTTCGGCATTCCCGACTCGGAGCAGCCGTCGCTGCGATCCACCGCCCAGCGCGCCCTGCGCAACCAGCCGGGCAAGCCGCTGCCGGTCACCAAGGAGAAGTACTTCGACGGCGGGAACTACGGCGAGTACGTGAAGTGGCGGGTCGACAACCCGTCGGACGACATCATCACGGAGCTGCTCACGCTGGAGTTCACCGACCTGTCTGGGATGGTGCGCAAGCTGACCCGGCAGGAGGTCCAGATCTTCGTCGGTGTCATCGCGGGCGCCGGGGTCGAGACCACCGGCCGCCTGTTCGGCTGGATGGGCAAGGTGCTGGCCGAGCATCCCGACCAGCGCGCCGGGTTGGTCGCCGACCCTACGCTCATCCCGCGCGCGGTCGAGGAGCTGCTGCGCTACGAGCCGCCCGGCCCGCATGTGGCCCGCTACGTCACCGAGGACGTCGAATACCACGGGCAGACGGTCCCGGCCGGCAGCGCGCTGCTGCTCATGCTCTCGTCGGCCAATCACGACGAGCGTCAGTTCCCCGACCCGGAGCGGTTCGACATCCACCGCGACTTCAGCCAACTCGTCACGTTCGGAATCGGCGCGCACTTCTGCCTCGGCGCGGGCCTGGCCCGCCTCGAAGGGCGCATCGCTCTGGAGGAGGTCCTCAAGCGCTTCCCGACCTGGGAGATCGACGTGGCCGCCGCCCGCCGCGCGCCCACCTCGACGGTCCGGGGATGGGACTCCATGCCCGCCCTCGTCGGCTGATACGCCCACCGCGGGATCCGGACGGTGGCTGGCTTCCGGTCTCTCCTACTGGAAAGGAAACGCGATACATGACGCATGTGGCGGTTGTGACGGGCGGAGCGTCCGGCGTTGGTCTGGCGGTCTGTCAGCACCTGGCTCGCGCCGGTCTGGCGGTGGCGGTCTTCGACCTGGATGGAGCCGCTGCCAAGGACGCGGTGGAGAAGCTGCGCGCCGCGGGCGCGACGGCGTTCGCGGCCGAGGTCGACGTCGCGGACCGCGCGTCGGTCGACGCGGCGTTCGAGCGAGTGCGCGCCGAGCTCGGGCCCATTCGGATTCTCGTGACCAGCGCGGCGGTCTCCGGGTTCGCTCCGTTCGAGGAGATCTCCCTTGAGCTGTGGGACCGGTTCGTCGCGGTGAATCTCACCGGCACCTTCCACTGCATCCAGTCCGCGGTCCCGGACATGGTGGCGGCCTCCTGGGGCCGCATCGTGACGATCTCGTCGGCGGCGGGCCAGACCGGCACCGCCCGACAGGGCCACTACTCGGCGACCAAGGGCGGTGTCATCGCCCTCACCAAGGCCGTCGCGCTCGAGTACGCCGCCCGCGGCGTCACCGCCAACACGATCCCGCCGTTCGCCGTGGACACGCCGCTGATGCGCGGCCAGCAGGGTGCGCAGAACCTGCCGAAGACCGAGGTCATCGCCCGGATGATCCCGGCGAGGCGGGTGGGCACACCCGACGACATCGGCGCGACCTGCGCCTTCCTGTGCTCGGACGCCGCGGGCTACATCACCGGCCAGGTCATCGCCGCGAACGGAGGTGCGGTCCTGTGAACGACAGGTTCTCGCTTCAGGGGCGGGTCGCCGTCGTGACCGGCGGGGGCACCGGGATCGGCCGCGGCTCGGCGCTGGCGCTCGCCGAGTACGGCGCCGACGTGGTGCTGGCCGCGCGGCGGCCGGAGCCGCTGGAGTCGACCGCGGGGGAGATCGAGGCGCTGGGCCGGCGCACGGTCGCCGTGGCGGCCGACGTGACGAAGGCCGAGGAATGCCAGCGGATCGTCGACGTCACCCTCGCCGAGTTCGGCCGACTGGACATTCTTGTCAACTGCGCCGGCGGCGCGGAGACCAAATCGATCAGGAAGTGGACCGAGGACGAGTGGCACCAGGTCCTCGCCCTCAACCTCGGCTCCGTCTGGTTCCTGTCCCGCGCCGCGTCCGTCCCGATGCTCGCGGCGGGCCGGGGCGCGATCGTGAACATCTCGTCGGGCGCCAGCCTGCTCGGCATGCCGCAGGCCGCGCCCTACGGGGCGGCCAAGGCCGGGGTGAACAACCTGACGGCCTCGATGGCCGCGGCCTGGACCCGTAAGGGGATCCGCGTCAACTGTGTCGCCGTCGGCGCGGTCCGGGCCGCGACCCTGACCGACGACGCGGCCCGCTACGGGCTGGACCCGGAGGCCATCGGCCTGATGAACGGCGCCGGCCGGCTCGGCGAACCCGCCGAGATCGGCAATGCCGTGCTGTTCTTCGCCTCCGACGCCGCCAGCTTCTGCTCCGGCCAGACCCTCTACGTCCACGGCGGCCCCGGCCCCGCCGGCATCCGACACGGCCATCTCCCGCCGCGCCAAGAGGAACCGGTACACCGAAGACGCCCGCCCCCATCGGGCGATCACCGCAGGTGAGGACGACGAGCACACGACCGTTTCGTTTCGCCGTTCAGGGAACACGGGCGACATCCGCCCGTGAGTGGTACGACCTGGCCCGCGGGGCTGAAGACCTCGGGCATTCGACGCTGTTCGTCGCCGACCACTACCTCGGGCCCGGCCCGGCGACGATGGACATGGTGTTTCTCGCCGACCCCGATGGCACCCGCATCGAACTGGTCCAGGACACCACCAAACCGTTCCACCATTCCAAGCCCGCGGGCGCTGATGGCCCGCAACGTCGTCAGCGAGCGGCTCCTGGCTGGCATGCCCCGGGAACCCGCCCTCGCCCGCGACCGGCCCTTCCGGGACGTCCCCCGCAGCCCGGGCACTCGCACCTGACACGCCGTGCCACCACGCATCGACCGTAGGAGACCCGCATGACCGCCGAAACCGAGCTCGAGGAACTACGCCGCGAGATCCGGTACGTGAAGGACCGGATCGAGATCCTCGACTGCGTCAACAAGCAGGCCCGCGGCCACGACCGGCACGACGCCGACCTGATGACCAGCGTCTACGCCCCCGACGGGATCGACGAGCACGGCCCGGATGTCAACGCCGGCCCCGAGTACGGGGCCTGGGCCAACGCCCGGCACTCGCTGGTGTTCGCCGACCACCTGCACAACATCACGACGCACACCTGCGAAATCGACGGCGACGAGGCACACGCCGAGAGCTACGTCATCGGCACGATGGCCGGCAAGGACGGCAAGACGCTCGCCTTCATGGGGGGCCGCTACCTCGACCGCCTCGAACGCCGCGACGGCGCCTGGAAGATCACCCTGCGGCGCTGCACGATCGAGTGGGCCTTCACCGCCGACGCGTCCTTCCTCAACTCCGGCGCCTTCAAAGGATTTCTGAAAGGCACGTGGGACACCAACGACCTTTCCTATGCCCGTCCGCTGAACCTCGACACGGAGCCCGCCGTCCGCTGGTGACAACGCCCCACCGGCCCTGGCGGCCAAGGCCGGCGTGTGGCGCCAGGAGAGCCGTCGGCCAGCTCGCCAGCCACCCGCGGCAGCCGCGGGCCGAGCGCGGCGAGAAGCACCGGCACCGGCTGCACCGTCGGTGCCGTCTCGTCCTTCGCCGTCCAGTCCACGCCCTCGAACGTCACGGTCTCGCCGCGCAGCAGGCCCGTCAGGACGCGGAGGTACTCCTCAGTGTTGCGGCCTGGGTGGTCGTAGGGCAGGCCGTACAGACCAGTGATCCCGGACGCGTGCGACGGCCCGATGCCCAGGGTGAAACCGGGCCGTCCCATCGCTTCCGCGAGCTGGCGGCCCGGTTCGCTTGGAGGACCGGATGGCACGGGTACGCCTGGAGGACCGCCGTGCCCAACTCGATCGTGGCCGTCTCCCGGCCCGCGACCGCTATCGCCGCCAGCGGGTCAGCGAGCACGGTGCTGTCCAACCAGATGGAGCTGAACCCGTCCTTCTCGGCCTCCGTCGCCTGCGCGACGAGCCTTCCCGTCGTCGACGGCCGTCCTGTCAGACCAATTCTCACGTGACAATATCCTCAGCGTCGAAATCCATGATCGGCAATGAAGGTGTCGTTCAGGCTCGGACGAGGGCTGACCCGGCGCTACCCGCAGTCGTCGGCCGCGTTCCCACCTGCACCGGCAGTAGAAACACCGCGTCCGACACCCCGACCGGCGCGGTGACGACCGCGACGACCAGGCCCGCGACGAACCCGAACAGCACCGTCGTCACTGACGCCCCTCCCTGCGTCGTCGCGCGTCTCGTGGCTGGATTCCGCCGGCCGCGGGTAGCGGGACGGTGCCCCTGACGCCGGCGGCGAACAGGCCTTCAGGCGAAGGTCCGACGGCTCGCGATCTGGCACCGTAGGAGCCTGAGCCCGCACCACCCCAGGCCCGGGAGGCAGCCGTGGATTCCTCGCTCTACGACGACGTCGGCGGCCTCGACGGGCTACAGCGCCTGTCCAAGGCCTTCTACGACCGAGTGCTCGCCGACGAGCTGCTGGTCCCCGTCTTCGCGCACTTCACACCCACCCATCTCGACCATGTCGCCATCTGGCTCACAGAGGTCTTCGGCGGCCCCGCGGACTTCACCGCCCGCCTCGGCGGCCATCAGGCGCTGCTACGCAGCCACCTCGGCCTCGGCATCCGCGACGAACACCGCCAGCGCTGGCTGGACCACATGGCCGACGCGATCAACGAAGTGCTGCCGGGCCGGCCCGAGCTGGCCAGAACGCTCATGGACTACTTCGACTGGGGCACCGCCATCGCCCAGGACGTATCCCAGAATCCCGTCGGCACGGACCTCGGCGACCCCGGCCCAACTCCTCGCTGGGGGCACCAGGGCCTCGTCCACTAAACCGGGCCGCGCCGAGCCAGCCCCGGCTACTCACGGCGCGCTGCCTACTGCCGCATCGCGGCGGCTCATTCGCATGCTGTCCATGCGGTTCAGGGTGAACCTGACGGTTTCCTGTCGACGGATCTTCGCGGGACTGGTGGCCGACGCGCCGTCGAGTGGGCATGCGACTACGCTGGCGCCAGTTGGCGGTCTGGATCGAGGAGTGCAACCGGGCGGCAAGCGCTCCTCCGCGCCTTCTGACGATCACTGGTTCCTCCGACGAGAAGCCATGATCGGCAGGAGGTCGTTCCGCGTCAGGACGACGCGCGGGACCACGTCTTTCCACCTGCACCTATCACGTGGTGTGACGGCCGGTGGTAGAAGGCAAGCTTAGGTCAGGCCGGCTCGACGGGCTTGGGCGAGCCAGTAGTTCGCGTCGCGGTGGCGCCCGGTGGAGCGGAGCAGGACACCGAGGTTGTAGGCGGCCAGGGCGTCGCCCGCTTCGGCGCCGCTCCGCAGCCAACGTTCGGCCTCGCGCTCGTTGCCGTTCTGCTGGAGCAGGACACCGAGAGGTGACATCGCCGCGACCGCTCCGGCCTCGGCCGCGACACGCAGCCATTTTTCGGCTTCCGGCCGGCCGGCCTCAAGCAGGAGGGCGCCGAGATTGTTGGCGGCGTTGCGATCTCCCAGCTCGGCGCCTTTGCGTAACCAGGTCTCCGCCTCGCGCGGGTTGTCGCGGTGCCTTTTGATCAGAAGTCCGAGATCGGACATCGCCTGGCCGTGTCCGGCTTCGGCGGCGCGTCGGAACAGGCGTTCTGCCTCGTCGACGCGGTTGCCGGCTCGCGCGATCACGCCGAGGTTGTAGGCCGCTCGCGGGTCGCCGGCGTCGTCCGCGCTCCGCCACCACAGAACTGCCTCGGTCCGTCGACCGGTGTGGTGAAGCAACTCGCCGAGCGCTGTCATCGCCTCGACGATGTCGCCCTGCGCCGCGCGGCGCAGGAGCGGCTCTAGCTCGTCAAAGTTCATGCGCCCGTTCTCGACGATGCGGACGGCTTGGGCCCAGGCCGCTTCGGCGGCTGGTGCCCGCCCTTGCCCCTTGGCGGCGGCCCGGGCAGCCTCGCTGTCTCGTGCCCGCGGGTCCGCCGCACGGACTTCGGGGCCGGAGTGGACGTCGACCTCGCCCACGAACTCGGCATCCCGGGCGCCGCCGGCCTCAGCCCCCCGTCTCGCCCAGGCCGCGCCTTCCGCTGCCCGGCCGGAGACCTGCAGCAGGTGCGCCAGCCCGATCGCGGCGTGGGCATGTTCCGCCTCGGCGGCCTTCCGCCACCATTGTTCTGCTTCCTGCCGCCGGTCGGCGTCGAAGTGCAGCAAGCCCAGGTTGTAGGCGGCCTCCACGTCCCCGACGGTCGCCGCATCCTTGAGCAGCCCCGTCGCTCCCACCTGGTCGCCCTCCTCCAGGAGACGAGCGGCGAGGACCAGAATTGCCTGGACATCACCCGTAGCCGCGCGTCGGTCGAGCTCCCGGGTCGTGGTCGTGGGATCCGGGGTGGGCAGCGTGCGCGGAAGTGATACCTCGTAGCCGTAGAAGCGCTCGGTTTCTGCCACCCGTTGGCCTTCCCTTCCCGGTCAGAGGTGTCGGGTGATGGCCCGGACGCGGCGGCCATCGGTCCTGATGTCCAGGATCCACGTGGCGGCAGGGATGGGCAAGGTTATGCCAATGGCCCCGCGTGTGCTGAACAAACCGTCGATTCCCACGGCTCCCGGTGTGCGGCGTCGCGTCGTATTCAGGATTCAGGCACGAGTCTGGGCCCGAGGTGGGACGCTGACCAGGCAGTCCGTGAATGTCAGCGCTGCCCCGACCCCGACGAACCTGATCGCCGGCGGCCTGGGCGGGGGACGAAGGGGACGTCACCTCCAGCTACCGTTCAGTATTGCGGTGGCACCGGCCGGGCATCGCCATTCACGTCAGGTGGCAGGACAATGCCCATCGTCCTGGACCACTTCGTGTCCGTGGTCTCCTTGACGGACGTCCCCGATCTGGTGGAGATCATGGTTGACACGTCCCGCGCACGACTGTTCGGCAACCTCGACGAGTTGGCGGCTACCTGGCGGCTGGTGGTGGACCGCCCGGCTGGCAGCAGGCATCCGCGGGTGCCGCAGGCCGTGTATCCCGTCGACTACGGCTACCTGGAGGGCACCGTCGCCGCGGACGGTGACGGCGTGGACGTCTTCCGCGGCAGCGCCGTCGGCGCCGGCGTGGTGGGATTCCTCGTGACGACGGATCCGGGCAAGCGTGACGTAGAGGTCAAGATCCTGATCGACTGCACCGCCGACGAGATCGAGCGCGTGCGGCGACTGCTCGACGACGTCCTGGGCATCGGCGGCCTGCTCGTGCGGCGGGACCTGGAGACGCCACTGGCTCAGACAGCCCGGCGGCCGGCGAAAAGCCGGGGGCGCAGACGTAGCGGCAGCAGGGACGATGAGGCGCCTGGCGCAAGACGGGATGCCTTGAGGACCGCCGCCACGAACCGGCTCGGTCTGGCCGAGCCCGTCGACCCTACGCCGCGACGCTTTCATTCCCGAGACATCCAGGTACTCGGCGCGCAACGCCTCACCCGCGCACTGACCGATGCGATCAGCGATCCGCGGCTGCGAGCCCTCCTCACCCGGCTCGGACACCGCCCCGACGGCCCACTCGGCCATCTCCCCGGCGCGATCGACCAGGCCACCGACAGCGTCGAGATCCTCACCCAACCGAGCCGCCGCCGCGAATATGCTGCCCTACTCGGACTCCGGGCCCGAATCTCGGCAAGATGCCCGCAGAGTGGATCAATAAACTGGGGCGGCGCCGGCGACTGGGACGCAGAACAGATGCCCCTCGTCCGTCGGACTGTCTCGTGACTCTTCAGGTCGCGGCTGCGCGCGCACCATCACGGGCGTCATGCTTCAATCCGATTCGGCGGCCGGTAGCCTGCGGAATCTCGTGTGAGCTGCGAGTTTCGATCGCAGCAGTCGGACCCCAGCCGTACGCTGCCGTCCGGCTTGCCCTGGTCAGACCCCCACCTTTCAGCAGGCATGGGCATGTCGTGGATCACTAGTAGTGTCCTGATGTGATCGTGCGCGAGGGCGTTCTGCTTGTCGGTCGCTGTGGCCCGTGAAGGGAGCTCGGGGCATGTTGCAGGTGTTCGAGGCGGCGGCCGGTTGGCCGTCCGTGCGTGAGCGATTGGCCAGGCACACCGCGGAACAGGATCTAGCCTCGCTGGATGATGCGGTCGCCTTCGCTGTTCGGTGGCACGGGGACCAGACTCGGCCGGCGGGTGAGCCTTATGTCGAGCATCTGCTTGAGGTCGTGTGTGTTGGTGGAGGCGATCGGAACGACTGACATCGACGTGTTGCGCGCGGCCGTGCTCCACGATGTGGTCGAGGACACGGAGTGCTCGCTGGAGGATGTGCGCGAGCGCTTCGGTGACCGCGTCGCGGGCTTGGTCGACTGGGTGACCAAGCCCACGCCGTCGGAGGGCCAGACACGTGAGGAGGTGCGGGCGGCATATCTGACACGGTTGCTTGGCGCCCCGGATGATGCACTGTTGGTGAAGCTGGCGGACCGGCTGAGCAACGTACAGCGGCTGGACACGCATCCTCGGCCGGAGAAACGTCGTTCGTACTATCAGGAGACGGTGCGCGCTGTCGTCCCGCTCGCGCGGTCCCATCCGTGGTTCCGCCAGTGGTATGCGGCCTGGAGCGACGCTTTCAGCCATTTGGCTGTCGGCAGCCTGGACGCGGGTTCCCAGTGACACGTGCGGTGGGAGTTTCTGGACACGGCTCTTGCCTCATGACCTGTGACCACCTGGGCCTCACCACAAAGTTGGCGGACGGTCGAGCCTTGACGAAGGGCGGACCACGGGCGAGGGATCACCGGTGGGAGCCCGCATAGGGCTGGCCCGCGAACGACAGTCGCGGCTGGCGTAGTGGTGACACAGTGACGATCCGGGACAGGCGGTTCGGTCGCGTCAGGAGGGCAGTGGACCAGCGAGTGCCGCCGCCACCGTGTACGGCAGGTAGCGCGGCCAGACCAGCAGACCGCGCGCCAGTGACCGGATCTGCGGGCGCAACGGCGTCAGTGTGGCCACGCAGTGCCGCCAGGCCCCGGCCTCGTCCGCGGCGAACCGGGTCCCGGCCAGCCCCGCCCGAAACCGCCGCGCGTCCCCGCCGTCGGCGCGCCACGACGCCAGCCACGACCGCACCTCGGCGTCCGACGACGGCAGCGTCCAACCCCGCAGACCCTCCGCGACCCGCCCGCCAGCCGCGATCACGAATCCGTCCGCGCCGCCACCCTTGATCGAATGGACCCGGCCGTAGCTACGCCCGCCGGCCCGGATCGACGCCGAGCTGAACCGCGCCCGGGTGGCCAGCGCCGCCACCGCGTGCCCCGCCTCGTGCCAGGCCGTGGTAACCGCCTCCGCCCGGGCAGGGGCGTAGGTCCCGGCGAACCCGCCTTCGTACCGCTGCCTGATCCACACGTCGTGGACCAGCGACTCGTCGTCATAGCGCGCGAGCCGCGCGAGCTCGGCCCGCACGGCCTCCAGGGTCCGCCGCTCCCCCGGTGTCACCCCGCGACTATAGGCACCCGGCGGCCACGCCCGACGAACTGCTCAGCCGACCAGGTCAACCACGAAACAGCAGTGCTCTGGCAGGACCGAATTCCTGGCCCCGACGGGCCACGCCCCGCACGCGGCCTCAGCACGGCTTTAGCGCCCGCCGTCACCCTCGATCGCATGACGGACCTGGACAGCGGCATCGCCGCGACGGTGACCATCCCGGCGCAGGATCCGCGCGATCCCCGTCGTCGGTTGTCCCTGCTGTTCGACCCGGGCTCCTTCCAGCCGTTCCCGGCGCCGGCCGGATCCCGGGTACTCACCGGCCGGGGCCGGGTGGAAGGCGTCCCCGCCATCGCCTACTGCACCGACGGCAGCCGGATGGGCGGGGCGTTGGGCGGATCGGGCGCCCGGCACATCGCCGCCGCGATCGACCGGGCGGTGCGCGAGGGCGCCCCGGTCATCGGGCTGTGGCATTCCGGCGGCGCGGCGCTCGCCGACGGTGTGGAGGCGCTCGACGGGATCGGGGAGATCTTCGCGGCGAACGTCCGCGCGTCCGGCCGGGTGCCGCAGGTGTCCGTGGTGCTCGGGCCGGCGGCCGGCGGCGCCGCCTACGGGCCGGCGCTGACCGATGTGATCATTCTGGCGCCGGCCGGCCGGGTCTTCGTGACCGGTCCCGACGTCGTGCGCAGCGTCACCGGCGAGCAGGTCGACATGGAGGGGCTCGGCGGCCCGGACGCGCACGGCAGCCGCTCCGGGGTCGTGCACGTCGTGGCCACCTCCGAGGCCGACGCCCTCGCGCGCGCCCGGCGGATCACCACGCTGCTGGCCGCGCCGGGGCGGTTCGACCTCACGGGCCCGGACGCGCGGGCGGCCGACCCGAGCCCGCGCCTGCTGCTGCCGGACCGGCCACGGCGCGCCTACGACGTCCGGCCGCTGGTCCGCGCGCTGCTCGACGAGTCCAGCGCGCGGCCCGGGCAGGCGGGGGCGGGGCATGCCGTCCCCGTCCAGCATCCGCGGCGCGACGGCCCGGCCCCGGGCGCGTTCGAGGAGATCCAGCCCCGCTGGGCGGCGAACGTCGTCGTCGGGTTCGGCCGGCTGCGCGGCGCCAGCGTCGGCGTGGTCGCCAACAACCCGCTGCGCAAGGGCGGCTGCCTGGACTCGCTGAGCGCCGAGAAGGCCGCCCGGTTCGTGCGGCTGTGCGACTCGTTCGGCGTCCCGCTGGTCGTGCTCGTCGACGTCCCCGGCTACCTGCCCGGGGTCCGCCAGGAGTGGGAGGGCGTGGTGCGCCGGGGCGCCAAGCTGCTCTACGCGTTCGCCGAGGCGACGGTCCCCCGGGTCACCCTGGTGACGCGGAAGTCCTTCGGCGGGGCGTACATCGCGATGAACTCGCGCTCGCTCGGCGCCACCCGGGTGCTTGCCTGGCCGGAGGCGGAGGTGGCCGTGATGGGGGCCGAGGCGGCCGTCGGCATCCTGCGCCGGCGGGCGCTCGCCGCCGCCTCCGACGAAGACCGGCCGGGCCTGCTCTCCCAGCTCGCCGAGGAGCACGCCCGTACCGCCGGCGGGATCGAGCGCGGGGTGGAGCTCGGGGTCATCGACGCGATCATCGATCCGGCGGACACCCGCGGGCTGCTCGCCGAGGCCCTCGCCGGCGCGCCGGCGCGCCGCGGCGACCACGGCAACATCCCGCTCTGACCACCGGCGTCCTCGGGCACCGGCTCGCCGCCCCGCGGCACCTTCGCCTCACCGCCTTCGCCTCACATCAGCCCGCTCGCGTAGCTCAGCCACAGCTGGCGACGGCGCGTCAGCGCGGCGCCGACCCAGCTACCTCACCGGCCCTGACCCAGCCCGGCGACGGCCAGCTTCCTCGACCCCGAACCAGGTGGGGAGGGCGCACGGCGCACGGCAGGCGGGCGCCACAGCGCCCGCCACAGGTACGTAGTTCCTCTGATGTGAAGCAGCCGATCAGTCTGCGAACCTGAGCCCGCGGCGCGGCCACGCGGACCCGCGACCAGCGCGTACCCGCGCGGGCGGGGCGACGGTTCGCCGTGCCCGACCCCACCACGAGCACGCCGGTCCCGGCATCCCACGCCGGGCGCGGCACAGCGCGCCACGGCCGCCACGCCGCCTTGACGCGCGGCACCACCCGAACGGCACCGCACGAACGGCACCGCACGAACGGCACCGCATCAGCGGCACCGCGCCGCACCGACCGGTAAGGAAGTCATGAACATCAGGATCCAGGGGGGCGGACGGCACGCGCGGGCCATCCGGCGGACCTCCACCGTCCTCGCCGCGCTGGCCTTGACGAGCGTCACCGCCGTCGCGTGCGGCTCGGACGACAGCTCCGACACCCCGGCCGCCGCCAGCGCCACGCCGGTCGCGGGCGGGAAGCTCACCTACGCGACCGTCCAGGAGCCGAGCTGCATCGACCCGGGCTACGACCCGAGCACGGTCACCGGCGTCATCGACCGCAACATCTTCGACTCCCTCGTCTCGCAGACCGCGACGGGCGAGACGAAGCCCTGGCTGGCGACCAGCTGGACGGTCTCCCCGGACGGCAAGACCTACCGGTTCTCGCTGCGTGACGGCGTGACGTTCCACGACGGGACGGCGTTCGACGGCGCGGCGGTGAAGGCGACCTTCGACCACGCCGTCGACCCGGAGACGAAGTCGCTGTACGCCGCCGCGCTGCTGAGCGCCTACCAGGAGACCCGGGTGATCGACCCGCGGACCATCGAGGTGGTGCTCACGCGGCCGAACGCCTCGTTCCTGCAGAGCGTCGGGTCGCCGTTCCTCGGCATCCAGTCGCCCGCGTCGCTCGAGCGCTCCGCCGAGGAGCTGTGCACCAAGCCGGTCGGCTCCGGCGCCTTCACGTTCGTGAGCTGGACGAAGAACCGCGACCTGGTGCTGGCCAAGAACCCCGCCTACCAGTGGGCCCCGGACGCCGCCGACCACGACGGCCCGGCCTACCTCGACGGGATCACCTTCCAGTTCATCTCCGACGACACGGCCCGGTTCGGCGCGCTGACCTCCGGCCAGGTCAACGTCATCAACAACGTCCCGGCGGCGAACATCCGCGCGCTGAAGGCCAACGGGTCCCTGCAGTACCTGCGCGCCGACTCGCCCGGCCTCGCCTACTCGCTGATCCTCAACACCGGCCGCGAGCCGCTGTCGGACGTGCGGGTCCGCCGGGCGCTGCTGCGCTCGGTGAACCTCGACGCGCTGGTCGAGTCGGTGTACTTCGGCGAGTACAACCGGGCCTGGAGCCTGCTGAGCCCGACCACGATCGGCTACGACAAGTCCCTCGAAGGCACCTGGAAGTTCGACGCGGCGCTGGCGAACAAGCTGCTCGACGAGGCCGGCTGGACGCAGCGCGACGGTGACGGCTTCCGTACCAAGGACGGGAAGCGGCTGACCATCGTCTGGCGGACCGGCGCGCAGCTCGACCGGGACGGCCGCGGCGTCGTGGCCCAGGGCGTCCAGGCGGACGCCAAGAAGGTCGGCATCGACCTGCAGTACATCAGCGAGGACGTCGGCACCTTCAGCCAGCACATCTTCGCCGGTGACCTCGACATCTGGGGCGGCAACTACCAGCGGCCGGACGGCGACATCCTGCGGTTCGCGTTCGCCTCCGACCAGGGGATCACCAAGGGCGGCGGCAACCTGTTCGGCCTACAGGACCCCACCCTGGACCGGCTGCTGAACGAGGCGTCGACGACCACCGACGAGGCGGTCCGGGAGAAGAACTGGGCCGACGCCCAGCAGTACGTGATCGACAACGCGCTGGCGGTGCCGCTCACCGTCGGGGCGAACCTGGTCGGCGCGTCGAACAAGGTGCAGGGCCTGCGCTTCGAGCAGTCCTCGAACCTGACGTTCTTCGACACCTGGCTGGACCCGACGAAGTGACGCGGCCGACCGCGGGAGCCCACCGCGCGAACGGCGCGGATTCCCGCCGCGCAAGGTCCACCGAATGAGGCCCACCGAATGAGGTCCATGGCATGAGGTCCACCACGTGGTGGCTGGCCCGGCGCCTCGCGCTCGCCGTCCTGGTCGTCGTCGGAGCGGCGACGGTGGCCTTCGGGGCCCTGCAGCTCGTTCCCGGCGACCCGGTGCACGTGATGATGGGCGGCGCGGCCCCGAGCGAGGAGGTCTACGAACGGACCCGCCACGAGCTCGGGTACGACCAGCCGCTGCCCGTCCGCTACGGCGAGTTCCTGGGCCAGCTGCTGCGTGGTGACCTCGGCCAGTCCTACCAGCTGCACCAGCCGGTGGCGGACGTGATCGGCAGCCAGCTGTGGCCGACCGTCCAGCTGGCGCTGGCCGCGTTCGGGCTCGCGTTCGTGGTGGCGGCGGCGCTCGCCGTCACCACGGCCGGGCGCCGGTCCGGGTGGCGACGGGTGGCGTCGGCCGCCGAGCTGCTGATGATCTCGACGCCTGGCTTCTGGGTCGGCGTGCTGCTGCTGACGTTCTTCTCGTTCCGGCTGCACCTGTTCCCGGTGGCCGGCGGCGACAGCCTGGCCGGGCTCGTGCTGCCCGCCGCCACCCTGGCGATCGGCCTGATCGGGGTGTTCGCGCAGGTCATGCGGGAGGGCCTGGAGCGGGCGCTGGAGCAGCCGTTCGTGCTCAGCGCCCGGGCACGCGGCACCGGGGAGACCGCGGTGCGGCTGCGCCACGCGCTGCGCCACGCGCTGATCCCCATGGTCACCCTCTCCGGCTGGATCGTCGGCTCGCTGCTCGGCGGGGCCGTGCTGATCGAGACGATCTTCAGTCGGGAGGGGCTTGGGCGGATCACCGCGACCGCCATCGCCGGGCGTGACCTCCCGCTGGTCACCGGCGTCGCGGTGGTGGCGGCGACGATCTTCGCTCTGCTCAACATCGCCGTGGACCTGCTCTACCGGGTCATCGACCCCCGGATGAAGGAGGTCGTCCGGTGAGCACCCCGGAGCTGACGACATCGAAGCTGGCCACATCGAAGCTGACCCCGTCGGAGCTGGGGGCGCCCGAGCTGGGGGCGTCCCGCCCCGAGGGCGCCGGCGCCGCGGGGGGGGCCGGCGGCCGTGGCCGGCGTGGCGCGCCGATCCGCCGGGCGGGGCCGCCGGCGGATCGGCCCCGGCGTGGCGGTCAGCGCGCTGCTGGTCGCCCTGATCGCCCTGGCGGCGCTCTGGCCGGGCCTGCTCGCCCGGGCCGACCCGAACGCGGCGGAACCGGTCGACGCGCTGCTCGGGCCGAGCGGCGCGCACTGGTTCGGCACCGACCAGCTCGGCCGGGACGTGTACAGCCGGGTGGTGCACGGCGCCCGGGTGTCGCTGTTCATCGGCGTCGGCGCGACCGGCATCGCGCTGCTGCTCGGCTGCCTGATCGGGATGCTGGCCGCGACCTGCGGCCGGCTCGTCGACGAGATCCTGATGCGGATCACCGACGTGCTGCTGTCGTTCCCCGGGCTGCTGCTGGCCCTGCTCGTCGTCGCCATGCTGGGGCCGAGCAGCACCAACGCGACCATCGCCATCGGCCTGTCCAGCGCGCCCGGGTTCGCCCGGCTGGTACGGGGCGAGGCGCTGGCGATCCGCGAGGCCGGCTACGTGCGCACCGCGGTCACGTTCGGCGCGGGGCGGGCCCGCGTGTACCTGCGTCACCTGCTGCCCAACGCGCTCACCCCCCTGCTGGTGCTCGCGCTGCTGAGCGTCGGCGCGGCGATCATCGCGGGCTCGTCGCTGAGCTATCTCGGCCTCGGGCCGCGGGTGCCCACCGCCGAGTGGGGCTCGATGCTGGCCCAGGGCAAGGACTTCCTCACCATCTCCTGGGCGATGGCCGTCTTCCCAGGGCTCGCGATCACCGTGACCGTCATCGCCATCAACATCGTCGGCCGTGACCTGCAGCGGCGCTTCGAGGGGAGACACCCCGTTGGCCGATTCTGATCCGCTGCTCGCCGTGGACGACCTGCGGGTCTCGTTCGCCACCCGCGGCGGCCCGCTCGCGGCCGTGCGCGGGGTGAGCTTCACGCTGGCGGCGGGCGAGTGCCTCGCGATCGTCGGCGAGTCCGGCTCGGGCAAGAGCGTGACCGCCCGGGCGCTCGTCGGCCTGGTCGGGGCCGGCGCGGCCGTGTCGGCGCGCCGGCTCGAGCTCGCCGGGCAGGACCTGCTCGCCCTCGGCGAGCGGGACTGGCGCCGGGTCCGTGGCCGGCGGGTCGGGCTGGTGCTCCAGGACGCGCTGTCCTCCCTCGACCCGGTCCGGACGGTCGGCGCCGAGATCGCCGAGACCCTGGGCAACCATCGCCTGGTCCCCCGCTCCGCGCGGCCCGCCCGGGCGGTGGAGTTGCTGGCCGAGGCCAGCGTCCCGGAGCCGGCGCTGCGCGCCCGGCAGCGTCCGTTCGAGCTGTCCGGCGGGCTGCGCCAGCGGGCGCTGATCGCCTCGGCGCTCGCCGGGGAGCCGGCGGTGCTGCTCGCGGACGAGCCGACCACCGCGCTGGACGTGTCCGTGCAGGCGCAGATCCTCGACCTGCTCGCCGCGCGCAGGGCGGACGGGGTCGCGATCCTGCTGATCAGCCACGACCTGGCGGTCGTCGGCCGACTGGCCGACCGGGTCGCGGTGATGTACGCGGGCACGATCGTCGAGGAGGGCGGCGTCGACGACCTGCTGCGCTCGCCGCGTCATCCCTACACCCGGGAGCTGCTCGCCGCCGTGCCGTCCGCGCACGCCCGCGGCACCCGGCTGGCGGTCCACCGGGACGCGGCGGCGGCACCGGCCGTCGCCGCGCCGGACGCGGCCGGCTGCCGGTACGCGGCCCGTTGCCCGCTGGCCGAGGACCGCTGCCGCATGGCCGACCCGCCGGCGATCGACGTCGGGCATCCGGCGCCCGGCGCGGGGCTGTCCGCGGACGTCCCGCGCCCAGCGGCCGTGGATCTGGGTCTGCCGGCGGTCGAGAAAGGTCCGCCCGCGGCGGCGGCCGGCCCGGCCCGGGGCGGGGGAACGGCGGCCGCCGCCGTCGCGCATCGCGCCTGGTGCTGGCGGATCGACGAGCCATGGCCGGCCCCGCCGGCCGGCCCGGCCCGCGGCCGGGTACAGCACGCCGACGACGTCGTCATCGAGGTCGACACGGTCTGGAAGAGCTTCCGCGGCCCCGACGGGTCACGCAGGCCGGCCGTGCGCGGCGTGTCGTTCCAGCTGCGCGTGGGCGAGACGGTCGGCCTGCTCGGCGAGTCCGGCTCCGGCAAGAGCACGACCGCGGAGATGGTCCTGGGCCTGCTGGAGCCGGACGAGGGCGCGGTCCTGCTGCGCGGACGGCCCTGGTCACGGCTGGGAGAGTCGGCTCGGCGGCCGGACCGGCACCGGATCCAGCTCGTCCCGCAGGACCCGCTCGGCGCGTTCGACCCCCGCTACACCGTCGAACGGCTCATCGGGGAGGCGCTGCGCGCGCCGGGCCGGCGGGCGGCGGCACGCCAGCGGGGCCGGATCGTCGAGCTGCTCGGCCTCGTCGGCCTCGACGCCTCGGTGCTGCCGCGGCGCGCCACCCAGCTCTCCGGCGGCCAGCGGCAGCGGGTCGCCATCGCCCGGGCGCTGGCTCCCGAGCCGGACGTGCTGGTCTGCGACGAGCCGGTGTCCGCGCTGGACGTGTCCATCCAGGCGCAGATCCTCGACGTGTTCGCCGACGTCCAGGACGCCCTCGGCGTGGCGATGCTGTTCATCTCGCACGACCTGGGCGTGATCTACCACACCTGCGACCGGGTCCTGGTGATGCGGGACGGCGAGCTGCTGGAGCAGGGCGACGTCGAGCGGGTGCTGCGCGCGCCCGCGCACGACTACACCCGGGCGCTGCTGGCGGCCGTGCCGCGCCTCGGCCCCGCCACCGGGCAGGTACCCGCCGGCTCGGGCGCCGGCGACGCCGCGCCCGCCGACGGTCTCGGTGTCGGCTCCAATGTGGGCTTCGGTGTCGGCTCCGGCGTGGGCCCGCGCCGCTGAGAGCCCGCGCCTCCCGCCGGCTGGCGGGCATCCCTCGTCGGCTTAGTCCGCCTTTAGCGCCTCCTCGGATTCTGGAGCCATGTCACAGCACCCCAGCGGTCTCATCGTCATCGGTCCCCTCACCGAGGTGACCACCGAGCTCAAGGTCGGCGACGGGGTTCTCGGCGCGCCGAAGGTCGGTGACTACGGCACGTACCAGGACGACCTGATCGACGCGGACGGCAACAAGATCGGCGAGGTGTTCGGGCGCGCCGAGGGCGTGTACCAGCGCCCGTCCGACGGCCACCTGTTCAGCTGGTACGTGGAGGACATCACCCTGCCCGGCGGCACGGCGGTGTACGAGGGGCCACTCGACGTCACCCTGGCGCAGACCGGAACCCCGGTGAAGGTGCCGATCGTCGGCACCGGCGGCAGGTACGAGGGCCTGCTCGGGACCCGCGAGGTCACCGTCGTGAGCCCCGATCGCTATGTCGACGTGAAGTTCGTGTTCTTCCCCGAGGTCTAGCCCGATGAGCGGCCGTGAGGTTCAGCTGCGCTCGGTCGGCACCGCGCTGCCCGGGCCGGCGATCGACAACGCCACGCTCGCGCGGCGGTTCGGGGTCGGCGAGGTGTGGGAGCAGTGGGTCGAGGCGTTCCTCGGCACCCGCACCCGCCACCTGTCCGTCGACCTGTTCACCGGCGAGGTGGACGGGTGGCTGGCCGACCTGGGCGCGCTGGCCGGGCAGCGCGCCCTGGCCGCGGCGGGGGTGGCGCCCGGCGAGGTCGACCTGATCGTGCTCGCCACCTCCTCCCCCGACCAGCTGATGCCCGCCACCGTGAACGTCATCGCCGACCGGCTCGGCATCGACGAGATCCCGAGCTTCCAGCTCCAGTCCGGCTGCTCGGGCGCGCTGCAGGCGCTCGACCTGGCCCGCCAGCTGCTGCTGGGCGGCCGGCACCGGACCGCGCTGGTGCTCGGCGGCGACGTGTCGGCCAAACAGTGGGACCTCACCGCCGACCCGCGCACGGTGCCGCAGGCCCAGCTCGTCAACGCCGCCATGTTCGGCGACGGCGTCGGCGCGGCGGTCCTCGGCGTCGACGCCGAGCCCGGCACGCAGCCCGGCACGCAGCCCGGCGCCGGCTCGGTGGTGCTGCGGGAGGTGCGGGTGCGTCTCGGCGGGCTGGGCCGACCGTCGGGGCACGTGGTCGAGTGGTTCGGCGTCGCCGACCGGCACCGGCTCGGCCCCGGCGTCGACGAGGACTACAAGGCCATCGAGCAGCTCGTGCCGGGACTCGCGGAGCAGGTGCTCGACGAGCTGCTCCACGACGTCGGCTGGAAGCGCTCCGACGTCGACTACCTGCTGCCCCCGCAGCTGTCCGGCCGGATGACCGCGAAGATCGTCGAGACGCTGGCGGTCCAGGGGGCGGTGGAGGTCACCGTGGTGCCCGACGTCGGCAACACCGGCAACGCGCTGCCGTTCTTCCAGCTCGAGCGGCTGCTGCCGCGGCTTTCGCCCGGCGACCGGGCGGTGGCGCTGGCGATCGAGTCGAGCAAGTGGATCAGGTCCGCGTTCGCCCTGGAGAAGGTGGCGGCACCATGACGGCCACGCCCACCGAACACGCCTCGCCCGGCGGGAACCCCGGCCACGCCCCGCCCGGCCCGCCCGCCGGGCAGACTACGCCCGCCGGTCACACCGCGCCCGCCGGGCGCCCGGCGGCGGACGAGCTGACCACGCTGGCCCGGGCGGGTGAGCTCGCCGCCGCGTTCCCGCGCCTGGCCGGCCTGCTGGCCGGCGCGACCGACGCCGAGCTGGCCCGCGCCGGCCGGCTGCTGGCCCGGCTCGACCCGGCCGACGTGCTGGGGGCACACCCGCGGACACCCATCGTCCGGATCGCCGTCACCGGGCACGGCACGCTCGCCCCGCTGGTGCCGGCGCTCACCGGAGAGCTGGCCCGGCACGGCCTGCTGGCGATCCCCCGGCTCGGCGACTTCGACTCCTGGGTCTTCGAGCTGGGCGACCCCGCGAGCGCGCTGTACCAGCACAAGCCGGACCTCGCCCTGGCGGTGCTCGACCCGGCGGTCGTGTTCGACGAGGTCGGGCTGCCCTGGGGGCCGGACGACGTCGAGCGGGTGCTCGCGGACAAGCTCGAGCTGATCGAGCGGCTGGTCGCCGGCTTCGCCGCGGCGAGCCGCGGCACGCTGGTGCTCAACACGCTGCCGCTGCCGCGCCGGTACGCCGCCCAGCTCGTCGACCACCGGTCACGGGCCAGGCTCGGGGCGGTGTGGCGCGCGGCGAACACCCGCCTGCTCGGCCTGGCCGAAAGCCAGCCCTCGGTGATCGTGCTGGACCTGGACCCGCTGGTGGCCGAGGGCGTGCGGGTCATCGACCCGCCGCTCGCCGCGTACGCGAAGGCGTACCTGTCCGGCGAGCTGCTGGCCAGCTACGCCCGGGAGGTCGGCCACCTGGCCCGCGGCGTCACCGGCCGGACCAGCAAGTGCCTCGTCCTCGACCTGGACGGCACGGTGTGGGGCGGCATCCTCGGCGACGACGGCATCGAGGGCATCGAGGTGGCGGAAAGCTTCCGCGGCGAGGGCTTCCGGGCCTTCCAGCGGGTGGTCCGCCAGCTCGGCTCGCAGGGGGTGCTGGTCGCCGCCGTCAGCAAGAACGAGGCGGCGAACGTGCGCGCGGCGCTCGCCCACCATCCCGCGATGACGCTGCGCCAGGACGACTTCGTGCGGGTCATCGCGAACTGGGAGCCGAAGCACGACAACCTGCGGGAGCTGGCCGCCGGTCTGAACCTGTCGGTCGACAGCTTCGTGTTCGTGGACGACAGCGCCTACGAGCGCGGCCTGGTCCGCGAGACGCTGCCCGGCGTCGCGGTGGTGGCCGTGGACGACGACCCGGCGGGCCACGTGGACGCGCTGCTGCGCGACGGCTGGTTCGACACCCGCGAGCTGACCGCCGAGGACCGGGCCCGGCCCGGCGACTACCGGGCCGAGGAGGCCCGGCGGGAGTTCACCGCGTCGGCCTCCTCGCTGGAGGACTACCTGCGCGGGCTCGGGGTCGAGGTGTGGCTCGCGCCGGTCCGCGACGGCGAGGTGCCCCGGGTCAGCCAGCTGACGCTGCGCACGAACCAGTTCCACACCACGACGCGCCGGCTGCAACCGGCCGAGCTGCGCGCGTACGCCGACTCCCCCGGCCGCGCCGTGCTCGCCGTCCGGTCGCGGGACCGGTTCGGCGACAACGGCCTGGTGGGGGCGGTCTTCCTGCGCCGGGAGACCGATCCGGCGGCCGGGGCCGACGCCGTGGTGCTGGAGAACTTCCTGCTGAGCTGCCGGGTGTTCTCCCGGGGCATCGAGCAGGCCGTGCTCGCCGCCGTGCTGCGCCGCGCCCGCGAGGCCGGCGCCGCGGCGGTCGTCGCGCGCTACCGGCCGACCGCGAAGAACGTCATCGTCGCCGACCTGTATCCGCGGCACGGCTTCACCGGCGCGGCCGGGCGGGCCGACGCGGGCTCCGGCGCGGCCGGACCGGCGCCGGGCACGGGCGAACGGAGCTTCACGCACGACCTCACCGAGCTGCCGGACGTGCCAGGCCACGTCACCCTGCACGACACGGTCACCCTGCACGACACGGTCACCCTCCACGACACGGCCGCCCCGCATGACACGGCCGCCCCGCGCGCGGACGGCCTAGCGCCCGGCCTCGCACAGGGCGAGCAGCACGTCGTCGACGATCGAGGCCAGGTACGGGTCGGGGACCGGTGAGCTGTCCACCATCGAGCGGCGCAGGATCATGGCCGGGCCGATCTGGGCCACCAGGGGCGACACGGCCTCGGCCCGGACGACGCCGCGCGCGGCTCCCGCCCGCAGCACCTCCAGGATCCGGCTCTCGCAGGGCCCCATCACCAGCTCGCCGACGAGCGACTGGCAGTCCGCGCCCGCGTCCACCGCCGCCATCTGCAGCACCGCGCCGTGGGTGGAGTTGACCGACCGCTGCACGCAGCCGAGCAGCGCGAGCAGGTCCACCCGCAGGTCGCCGGTGAGCCGGACGGCGCTGGGCGCGGGCAGCAGATGGCGGACGGTCGCGAGGACCAGGTCCTCCTTGCTCTGCCAGCGGCGGTACAGGGCCGCCTTGCCGGTGTGCGCCGCGGCCGCGACGCCGTCCATCGTCAGCCGGGCGTAGCCGACGGAGCCCAGCTGGTCGAGCACCGCCTGGAAGATCGCCGTCTCCAGCGCCGAACCGCGGCGCCGGGTCGCCGGCGCGGCGGCGACCGCGGACCCGGTGGCACCTGGGTCGGTGGCGCCTGGGTCGGTGGCGCCTGGGTCGGTGGCTCCCGCGTGGGTGGTCTCGGCCGCCGCGGGTGCCCCAGTGGTCGTCACTGCGCGCACCCCCCAACTGGATCGTCACCAGGCCGTTGCCGTCGGCGACCGACGGCTCCTATAGTAGACATCGTCGTTCCCTAATGCCGCTGCCTCCGGGTGGCCACTGCTTGGAGGTATCAGTGTCCACGTCATCGATACCCAGCACGGAGGTACGCGCGCCGGCGGACGGGTTCACCCGCCGGCCGGGGATCGCGCTGATCGTGATCGCGGTCTCCGAGCTGATGGTCGCCCTCGACGCGACGATCGTGAACGTCTCGCTGCCGGCAATCCAGCGCGACCTTGGCTTCTCGGCCACCGACCTGTCCTGGGTCCCGAACGCCTACACGCTCGCGGCCGGCGGCCTGCTGCTCCTCGGCGGCCGGATCGGCGACATCCTCGGCCGCCGCCGGGTCTTCCTCGCCGGCATCACGCTGTTCACCCTCGCCTCCGTGTTCGCCGGGCTCGCCCCGGACGCGAGCTGGCTGCTGGTCGCCCGGGCGCTGCAGGGGGCTGGCGCCGCGCTGACCGCCCCGAACGCGCTCGCCCTGGTCACCACGAACTTCCGGGAGGGACCGGAGCGCGACCGCGCCGTCGGCGTGTACGCGGCGGTGACCGGGTCGGGCGCCGTGCTCGGCATGATCGGCGGCGGCATGATCACCACCTGGGCGTCGTGGCCGTGGATCTTCTACATCAACGTGCCGGTCGGCATCGCGGTCCTGGTCCTCACGCCGCGGTTCCTCAACGAGTCCACGCGCACCCCGCACCGCCTCGACCTGCCGGGGGCCTTCACCTCGACGGTCGGCGTCGCCGCCCTGGTGTACGGGCTCGTCCAGGCGGCCTCGGAGGGCTGGCGCGACGGCCGGGCGCTGATCGCCTTCGCCGTCGCCGCCGTGCTGCTGGTGTCGTTCCTCATCATCGAGCCACGCACGCGGGAGGCTCTGACCCCGCTGCACCTCTTCCTCAGCCGCAACCGCTCCGGCGCCTACGCGGTGAACCTGCTGATGATCGCCAGCATGCTCGGGATGCTGTTCTTCCAGACCCAGTTCTTCCAGGAAGTCCTTAACTTCAGCCCGCTGCGCGCCGGCCTCGCCTTCATCCCCATGACGCTGGTGATGGTGCCGTCGACCCAGCTCGCCGCGAAGCTGATGACGCGGTTCGGCCCGCGGCCCGTGATCGCCTCCGGCGCCCTGGTCGCCGCGATCGCCGCGATCTGGCTGTCCCAGGGCCTGTCGGCCGACAGCGGCTACGTCGACACCATCCTCGGCCCGCTGCTGCTCATCGGCCTCGGCATCGGGCTGATGATGGTTCCGCTGACGGCGGTCGCCGTCTACGGCATCCGCCCGGAGGAGTCCGGCGCCGGCTCCAGCCTGCTCAGCGTCACCAACCAGGTCGGCGGCAGCCTGGGCCTCGCGATCCTGGTCACCGCGTTCGGGACGGCGAGCCGCGACGCCGCGCGCTCGCCGGAGGGCGCCACACCCGTCGAGCAGGCCCACCACGTGCTGGCCGAGGGCGTCGTCGGGGCCTTCCAGCTCGCCTCGATCTTCCTGGTGGCCGCCACCGTGCTGGCGATCGTCGTGATCAACGCCAAGGCGTCCGAGCTCGGCTCGGCGGACCCGCACGGGGCCGCCGCCAGCCCGCCGCCGGCCAGCCCCGCGCCCGCGGCCGTGCCACCCCCCGTTTCGGCCGCGCCACCCGCCACGTCGGCCACGCCGCCCGCCACCGCGGCCGGAACCGCGCCGGCGGCCGAGCCCGCCGTCAGCACGCTCAACCCCGGTGAGCCCGCCAGCCGGTAGCCGGCGCGCGACCGACGACCCGAAGGGAACCACGGCCTTGCCTGACGCCTCGCCCCCCAGCCCCCACCCGACGCTGTCGGTGCTCGACATCGCGCCGGTGATGAGCGGCGCGTCCCCGTCGACGACGCTGAACAACACCCTCGACCTGGCCCGGCGGACGGAGGCCCTCGGCTACCACCGCTACTGGCTCGCCGAGCACCACAACACGCCGAGCATCGCGAGCTCGTCGCCCGCCGTCCTCATCGGCCAGATCGCCGCCGCGACCTCGACGCTGCGGGTCGGCGCCGGCGGCGTGATGCTGCCCAACCACCAGCCGCTCGTCGTCGCCGAGCAGTTCGGCACGCTCGCCTCGTTCCACCCCGGCCGGATCGACCTCGGCCTCGGCCGGGCGGCGGGCACCGACCCGCTGACCGCCCAGGCGCTGCGCCGCGGCGGCGGGCAGCCGCACGGCGACGACTTCCGGGAGCAGATCGACGAGGTGCTGGGCTTCCTCGGCGCCGGCCGGCGGGGACCGGTGGCCGCCTACCCACAGGCCGAGGCACCGCCGCCGGTGTGGGTGCTGGGGTCGAGCCCGGGCGGCGGGCGGCTGGCGGGCGAGCTCGGCCTGCCGTTCGCCACCGCGCACCACTTCAGCCCGCAGAACACGGTGAACGCGGTGACGGCCTACCGCCGCTCGTTCCGGCCCACCGGGCACGCCGCGGCGCCGTACGCGATCGTCGCGGCACTCGTGATCGTCGGAGAGGACGACGCGCGGGCGCGCCGGCTCGCCAGCTCCGTCGAGATCGCCCACCTGGAGCTGTTCACCGGCAACCTCGGCCCCTACCTGAGCCCGGAGGAGGCCGACCGGACGCCGTACTCCCCCCAGGAGCGCCAGCTCGCCCGGGACTCGTTCGCGCCGCAGCTCATCGGCGGGCCCGAGACGGTCCGCCGCGCGGCGCGCAAGCTGCTCGCGGAGTCCGGCGCGGACGAGCTGATGGCAATGACGATCATCCACGACCACGCCGCCCGGGTGCGCTCCTACGAGCTGCTCGCCGAGGCCTTCGCGGACGTGCCCGCCGCGGTGCCGACCCAGCCGGCGGCGCTCGGCCTGAGCTGACCTGGCTCGGCGCCGCGCCGGCGCCGCGGTGTGTGGTCACCTGTCCAGGACCCCGACGGGTGACCACACACCGGGCGGCGCGGCGCCGCGATCCTCCGTCGTCGAGACGCCGCGATCCTCCAGCGGAAACGGGCCCGAGCCCGCGCCGCCCAGCCAGCCCGCCGGGCTCAGCCCGCCGGACTCGGTCAGCCCGCCACGCCCCGGCTCAGTCGATCTCGCTCATGAGCCGGGCCAGCGCGGCGCGGGACGGGACGTTCAGCTTCCGGTAGATCCGGGTCAGGTGCACGTCGACGGTGCGTGGGCTGAGATAGAGTTCCGCCGCGATGTCCCGGGTCTTCTTGCCCGTCCCCGCGATCCTGGCGATCTCCCGCTCCCGCTCGGTGAGGACGGCCAGCGGGGACTCGGTGGCCCGGCCGGCACGCGCGCCACGGTCGGCGTCGGCCTGGTCGGCCGCGAGCTGGGCGAGGCGTCGCTGCTGCTTGTCCGCCTCCTCGTAGATGCTCGTCGCCCCGCACTCCCGGGCCAGCTCGCGCGCCCGCTGGAACATCACCGCGGCGTCCGGGGTCCGGTCCACCGCGGCGGCGCACTTGGCCGCGAGGATGAGCGCCCACGCCTCCAGGTAGACCATCCCGGCGGCCGCGAACGACGCCGCGGCGTTCTCGTAGAGCTCGGCGGCGGCCGCCGGCCCCAGCCGGGCGCGCACGACGTGCGCGTGCACCGTGCGCGCGTAGCCGTGCTCGCACGACAGCGCCAGCGCGTCCGCGTCCAGCGGCCCGTCCAGCTGCTCGACCCAGTCCGGCGCCGGCCGGCTGCCCTGGATGTTCTCCAGGGCGGTCATCAGCAGCTCCTGGCAGGCAGAGCGCAGGAACGACGGCACCGACGGCAGGTCCGGGCCGCCGCCCGCGGTGACCAGCAGCCCGACGCAGCGCTCCGGGTCACCGGCGATGGTGGTCGCGTTCGCCAGCGAGATCGTGGCGACGTAGCTCCACCAGGAGCCGCTGCCCCGCAGGGTGCCGACCGCCTGCTCGGCGATGGACACCGCCCGGGTGGCCCGCGGGTCGGTCCACGAGCCGCACAGCGAGGTCAGCGCCAGCGCCAGCCCACGGATGTGGTGGGCGTCGATCTCCCGGGCGAGCTCCCTGGCCTCGCCCGCGGCCTGCTGCGCCTCGGCGAGCCGGCCCACCCGGTAGCAGGTCACGCTCAGCCCCACCAGCAGCAACGGCCGGACGTGCCGCTGGCCCGCGCGGGCGGACAGGGCCATCCCGCGCCGGAAGTGCCGCTCGGCGCCGTCGGTGCGGCCCAAATAGGTCTCCGTCCAGGCGAGCGCGGCGACGTACTCGGGGTGGCGGGCGAGCTCCGTGTCGGGCAGCCCGTCCACCAGCGACGCGCAGGACGCGACGGTGCGCAGCGCGGCCGCCTTGTCGCCGCTCAGCGTCGCGTTGAGGCCGTCCAGGGCCAGCGCGCCGACCAGCGCGGTCCGGTCGCCGCGTGCCCGCGCCGTGCGCACCGCGAACGCGACGTCGGCCTCGGGGGTCAGCTGGCCGTCGAAGACCCCGGCGATCCCCTGGGCGGTGATCATGCGCAGCGCGTCGGCTGGCCGGTCCCGCCCGCCGAGCTCGAGCTCCGCCGCGACCAGCGCGCGGGCCTCCTCGTACCGGCCGAGCAGGCACTCCATCAGGGAGCAGAAGGTCACCGCCTCGACCCGCGGGCCCGGCGACCCGACCGGGGAAGCCCGCAGGATCTCGTGCAGGATGTCCCGGCTGTCCGCCAGCCGTCCCGACGCGCCGAGCGCCTGGGCGAGCAGCAGCCGCAGCCGGAACTCGCGGTCGGGATCGGCGACGTCGCCGTGGGCGTCGCGGGGCAGCACCCGCAGCGCCACCCGCAGCCACCGCGCGGCCAGCCTCGGGTCGGACCTCGCCGCGTCCTGAGCCGCCAGGGTGAGCACGGCGAGGTCGTCGGCGTCGGAGCCGGCGAGCGACCGCTCGATGTGCACGGCCAGCTCACCGGCCGGCGCGCCCTGCTCGGCCAGCAGCAGGCGGGCCCGCCGGTGCGCCGGCACCCGCCAGCACGGGTCGATGTTCGCGTAGACGAGCATCCGCAGGAACGGGTGCCGGAAGCAGTACTGCGGGGTGCCCTCGACGGGGCGCAGGACATCCCGGCGGACCAGCTCGGTGAGCGTCGCGCAGGCGGTGGTGGCGTCGAGGTCCGCGACGGCGGCGAGCCCCGGCAGGTCGAACCGGTCACCGAGCACGGCCGCGGCGTCGACGAGGCACCCCTGAGCACCGCCCTGGATCGCCAGGTCGCCGAGCACCAGCGCCGCGTACCGGTCGAAGACGGCGTCGCCGACCGGCAGGCGCGACGCCGACCCGGTGTGCGCCCCGGCCCGGGCCAGCGCGAGCAGGTAGAGCGGGTTGCCGCTGCTGTCCCGGTGCAGGTCACGCAGCCGCTGGCTGCGTGCCGGCAGCCCGGTGACCTGCGCCGCCTCGGCCAGCGACAGCCCGCGCAGCTCCAGGCGCTCGACGGTTCCGAGCGCCACGCCGCGGGCGAGGCTGCTGCGCAGCCGGGCATGCGCCTGGCGGCCCCGGTGCGCGACGACCACCAGCAGCGGTGCCTCGACCGGACGCCGGATCAGATAGTCGAGGAACTCCACGGAGCTGTCGTCCGCCCAGTGGAAGTCGTCGAGGACGAGCAGCAGCCCGCCGCCGGCCAGCTGCTCGAGCAGCGTGCGCGCGGCGCGGTACAGGGAGAACCTGGTCGAGTCCGCGGGTACGGCCGGGGCCTCGGCGGCACCGAGCGCGCCCTGGGGGCCGAGGTTGCGCGTGAGCACCTCGGCGGTCACGGGCGGCAGACCGGCCAGCGCCTCGGTGGTGAGCCGCTCCGCCAGCACGCCCGCGAGCACGCCGAACGGGATGTCCTGCTCGAACTCGGTGCACCGCTCGGAGAGCACGGTGACGCCCTGGGCCCGCGCGTGCTCCGTTATCTCGGCGAGCAGGAACGTCTTGCCGATGCCCGGCTCGCCGGAGATCTCCAGGATCCGGCCGGCCGCCCCGGGGACGGGCCACCGGAGCCGGTCGACCTCCCGGGCGACCCGTTCTCGTTCCGCGCCCCGGACGGGAACCGGTCCGGTGGCCGCCCTGTCCGGCCGGTCGGACCCGTCCGCCGGGCCGGCCGGGCTCGCCTCTGGAGTGCTGGCGCGGGCGCGGGTGAGGCCCGCGGCCGGTCGGGCGTTGGCCGCCCGGCCGCCGGGTGAACGGTTGGCCTGTGCTCGGATGATCGTGTCGACGCGGCTCACAGCGGAACAACGCTCCCTTCGCCGAAAGTGACCGCCCGACTGGTCGTCCGTCTCGACGATCGTGGCCAGTGCGGCGTTGCTGGTCCCCCGACGACGAGTTGTGGCCGCGCACGAACCACGGCGGCAGCGGGCGGTGCGATCGCCTACCGGGCTGACTGTGCGGCGCGGAACTACTCGGCGATCTGACGACAGAGCGAAGACGCGATCAACGCCATGTCGATGTAATGGCGTTTGGTGAGGATCCGGAACCGGCCCATGGGCAGTGACCTTACCTCCCCCCACCAAGGCATGTTGCTACTTCACCTCTTTTCCCATCGACGTGGTGGTAATCACGTTGCGTGGCATCGCCCTCCCGGTCAGCCAGCGCGCCGCAGGTCCAGACGGCCGTCGGCGGCGAGGATGGCGTCGTGCAACTCGCGCAGCGCCCGCCCCGGGTCCAGGCCCAGCTCACCGCGCAGGATGTCGCGCACGCGGCGATAGGCGTGCAGGGCGTCGGCCTGCCTTTCGGAGCGGTAGAGGGCGAGCATGAGCTGACGGTGAAATGATTCACGCTGCGGGTGCTCGGCCGTCAGGGAATAAAGCTGGCCGACCAGTTCCCGATGACGACCGAGCACCAGGGCGGAATCGATGCGGGCCTCCAGGCATTCGAGGCGCATTTCCTCGATCCAGGTGACGAATCCGGCGATCATTCCGCTCTCCCGCAGATCCGCGAGCACCGGCCCGCGCCCCATCCGCAGGGCGGCGTCGAAGTTCTCGACGGCTTCGGCGTGCCGGCCGGCACGGACGTCGGTGCGGCCACGCTGCACGAGTTTCTGGAAATCGTGCAGATCGAGTTCGTCGTCGCCCCGCCGCAGCAGGTAGCCACCGGGCCTGGTGACGATCGGACTGCCCGCCACATCCGGCCTGACCAGGAATTTTCGCAGCTGGGACACGTAGACGTGCATCGCCGTGGTGGCCCGCCGGGGCGGCTCGCCGTCCCAGATCTCCTCCATCAGCCGGTCGGTGGTGACGAGCTGGTCGGCGCGGATGAGCAGGACGGACAGCAGGATCTTCACCTTGCGCGCGCTGATGGTCGGGCTTCCGGGCTTCCCGAGGACACGCAACGGGCCAAGGACCTCGTATCTCACGACACTGCTCTCTTCCGACCGATGAACAGGCAACCGAATCACCGGGATGGCACGCGGCGCATCCCGGAGTGCTGGTGAAATCGTCCGGCCGCGGACCTGGCGTTCGAAGCGGCGGCGGCGCACCCATCGTCACACGTAGGCCCACCGGCCACATCCGCGAAATTACGTACTTCTCCGCCCCCAGGCGGCCGCCATGCCGGTCACCCACCGACTCCTGCTGTGACGCCGGTCACCGGATTGCCCGCCTGGCTATTAGCAGCGCTTTAGCGGGCGCCCGCAGGATGCGGTCGACCGATCGACGGAGGACGACCGCATGGACAGCATCGAGGACTTCCTGGACCTCGTCCGCGACGAACTGGGCCTACCCGTGGCGACGCCGGAGGCCGGCACGGCCTTCGACGAGCTCGCCGGCTGGGACTCCGTCCACCTGCTCGCCCTGGCCACCGCCCTGGAGCGGGAGACCGGCCGGCGGCTGTCGCTGCCCGAGGTGCTGGAGACCACCAGCCTGGCGGAGCTGTACCAGCTGGCGGTGGGCCGATGAGCCCGCGCGGCCGGCGGCCCGCCGGCGCGGCCAACGGCGACGCGGCCAGTGACGGTGTGACCAGTGACGGCGTGACCAGCGGCGGCGTGACCAGCGGCGGCGTGACCAGCGGCGGCGTGGACGTGCGCCCGGTACGCCGGGAGCGCCGGCACACCCTGTACTTCCTCGGCGACGTGCGCCGGTTCTCCCCCGTCCACCTCGACACCGAGGTCGACATGAGCGCGGTGCTGCGGCACCGCGACGAGGCGGCGCGCGCGGGCCGGCGGTACTCGGTCGTCAGCTACGTGCTGCACGCCGGCGGCCGCACGCTCGCGGCGCACCCGGAGGCGAACGCGGCGATCGGCGGCCGCCTTCGGCCGAAGGTCGCGCGGTTCGCCACGGTCAGCGGCAAGCTGACCCTGGACCGGACCCTGTCCGGGCAGCGGGTGGTGCTCGCCGCCGTGCTCCAGGGCCTGGACCGCGCGACGCTCGACGAGATCCAGGCGACGGTCGACCACTACCGCGACGGCGACCCGGAGTCGATGCCGGAGTTCGCCGGCACCCGGGCGCTGCACCGGCTGCCCGCGCCCGTGGCGCGCGCCGCCTACCGGCGCGTCGCCAGTCCCTTGGCCCGGCGCGCGGCGGTGCGCGGGACGTTCTCGGTGACCTCGCTGGGGCACCGCCCGGTGGACGGGTTCCACTCCGTCGGCGGCACCACGATCACCCTTGGCGTCGGCCAGATCGCCGAGCGCCCGGTGGTGCGCGCCAGCGCGGTGACGACCGCCCCGCTGCTGCGGCTCAGCCTGACCTTCGACCACCGGGTGATCGACGGCGCGGAGGCCGCCGACGTGCTGGCCGACCTGCGGGCCGCGCTGGAGACCTTCGGCGCGGCCGAGCCCGACCAGCCGTCCACGGACCCGGCCGCCACCGGCTCGGCCGCGACCGGCTCGGCCGCGACCGGCTCGACTCCGGCCGGCCCGGCCGCCGCCGGCTCGGCCGGACCGGCGGCGGCGAGCTCCCCGGACGGCTCCCTGAACGGCTCCCTGGAAGGACTGCCCCGATGAGCGACGTGGCCGAGCTGCGGCAGTACGCGCTGGTGCACGCCCGCAGCCAGGGCATCGGCCCAGACGTCTACGGCCCGGTACTCGACGGCGTCGACAACGACTCCGACGGCGCCGAGGGCTCGTGGGCGCTCGCCTGGAGCCGGGCCGCCGCCGACGCCGAGCGCCGCGGCGAGCTGCTCGACGCCGTCCGGCTCTACAACCTGGCCCGGTTCCCCTACGTGGACGGGCCGGTGCGCCGGGAGGCGCACGCCCGCTCGGTCGCCGCGTTCGACGCGTGGCGGCGGGCCGGCACCGATATCCAGTCCCTGGAGCTGGACCTGCCCGGCGGCCGGGTCCGGGCGTGGGGCGCCGGGCTGTCCGCCACCGAGCGCCGGCCGCTGGTGATCCTGATGGGCGGCATCGTCAGCACCAAGGAGAGCCACGCCCCCGCGCTCGCCGAGGCGGACGTGCTCGGGATGGCCGGCATCGCGACCGAGATCCCCGGGATCGGCGAGAACGGCCTGGCCTACGGCCCGGACAGCTGGCGGCTGCTGCCCGACCTGCTGGACGCGGTCGCCGACCAGGCCGACGTGGCGAACACCTACGCGCTGACGCTGAGCTTCAGCGGCCATCTGGCGCTGCGCGCCGCGGCCGCCGACCCGCGCATCCGCGGGGTGGTGACGACGGGCGCGCCGGTGCACGACTTCTTCACCGACGCCGACTGGCTGGCCCAGGTCCCGCGGATCACCCTGGACACCCTCGCCCACCTGACCGGCGCCAAGGTCGCCGACCTGCCCGCCCACCTGCGCGACTGGGTGATCCCGGACGAGGAGCTGGCCGGTCTCGACATCCCCGTCGCCTACGCCGCGAGCCTGCGCGACGAGATCATCCCGCCCGGTGACCTCGCCCGGCTGCGCCGCCACCTGCGCCGCCTCGAGGTGCTGGAGAAGGACGACGTGCATGGTTCCCCGGCCCACGTGGCCGAGGTCCGGCTCTGGACGATCCTCACCGTCCTGCGGCAGCGGGGCGTCACCGGTCCCGTCGTCGACGGGCTGACCGCCGCGGTCGAGGCGGCTCGCACGAAGGAGCACTGACCCCGCGATGGGATCCGAGAAGAACCGCGCGACCGCCCCGGCCGTAGGCGCCGACACCAGCCCCGGCTCGAACCGGGGCACCGGCATCAGCGGCGCCCGCGAGCCGATCGCGGTGGTCGGACTGTCCTGCCGGCTGCCCCAGGCCGCGAGCCCCGCCGAGTTCTGGCGGCTGCTGCGCGACGGGGTGGACGCGGTGACCGACGCGCCGGCCGACCGCTGGGACCTGGAGCTGCTCGCCGAACTCGGCCTGTCCGAGTACGGCCGTGGCGGGTTCCTCGACGCCGTCGACCGGTTCGACGCGGGCTTCTTCGGGATCTCACCGCGCGAGGCCGCGGCGATGGACCCCCAGCAGCGCCTCGTGCTGGAGCTGGCGTGGGAGGTGCTGGAAGACGCGGGCGTCGTGCCGGAGACGCTGCGCGGCAGCCGGACCGGTGTGTTCGTCGGCGCGGTCGGCTCCGAGTACGCGAGCCTCACCGGGCGGTACGGGCCGGCGGCGATCGACCGGCATACCATGACCGGCCAGGCCCGCGGCCTTATCGCCAACCGGGTCTCCTACCTGCTCGGGCTGCGCGGGCCGAGCCTCGTCGTCGACGCCGCCCAGTCCTCCGGCCTGGTCGCGGTCCACCTGGCCTGCGAGAGCCTGTGGCGGGGCGAGACGACACTCGCCATCGCCGGCGGCGTCAACCTGAACCTGCTCGCCGACACCAGCGTCGCGGCGGCGCGGTTCGGCGCGCTGTCCCCCGACGGGCGCGCCTACACCTTCGACGCCCGCGCGAACGGCTACGTGCGCGGTGAGGGCGGGGCGACGGTCCTGCTCATGCCGCTGTCGCGGGCGATCGCCGAGGGCTGGCGCGGCTACGGGGTGATCCTGGGCGGCGCGGTGAACAACGACGGCGGCGGCGCGGGACTGGCCGTGCCCGACGGCGCCGCGCAGGCCGCCGTCCTGCGGGCCGCCTACGCCGACGCCGGCGTGGACCCGGCCGAGGTCCGCTACGTCGAGCTGCACGGGACGGGCACGAAGGTCGGCGACCCGGTCGAGGCGCGGGCGCTCGGCGCGGTGCTCGGCGCCGGCCGCTCGGAGGACCGCCGGCTGCGGGTCGGCTCGGCGAAGACGAACGTCGGGCACCTGGAGGGCGCCGCCGGCATCGTCGGGCTGCTCAAGGTCCTGCTCGCCCTGCGCCACCGCCAGCTTCCGGCCACCCTGCACCACGCCGAGCCGAACCCGGCGATCGGGCTGGCCGACCTCGGCCTCGCCGTCCAGGACCGGCTCGGCCCCTGGCCGGCCGGCGGCGGCCGCGGCGACGGTGACGACGGCGACGGCGACGGCGACGGCGACACGCTCGTCGCGGGCGTGAGCTCGTTCGGCATGGGGGGCACCAACTGCCACCTGGTCGTCGCCGGGGCGCCGGGCATCCCGGCGCCGCGCCCCCCCAACCAGGAGCCGCCCCCGGGCGGCCCGCGGGCCCGGCCCCGGCCGGTCACCCGGCCCCCCCCGCCCCCCCTGCGGCCCGGGGG
>NZ_JADWYU010000118.1:36796-62863 GCF_016786325.1 Frankia nepalensis
GGGGGGGCCCCCAACCCCCCCGGGGGGGGGCGGGGGGGCGGGGGCCCCCCCGCCCCCGCGCCCCGAGAACCAGGAGACGCCCGCGGGCGGCAGGCGGGCCCGGACCAGGCCTGTCACCGGGACCGCCCGGCCCGCCGTGCTGCCCTGGGTTCTCTCGGCGCGCGGCGAGACCGCCCTGAAGGCGATGGCGACGCGGCTGCTCGCCCATCTGGACGCCGACAAGACCGAGGCCGACGAGACCGAGGCACCTGGATCCGGCACGCGAGTCGCCGCCGGGTCGGCGGCGCGCGCGCCTCGGCCCGGTGACGTGGCCTGGGCGCTGGCCACCACCCGGGCGACCTTCGAGCACCGGGCCGTCGTTCTGGGATGGACCGAGGCGGAGCTGCGGGCCGGGCTCGGCGCGCTCGCCGCCGGGCTCCCGGCGGCCGGGCTGCACGAGGGCCGCGCGGCCCGGGCCAGCCGGGTCGTGCTGGTCTTCCCCGGGCAGGGCTCGCAGTGGGTGGGCATGGCCAGCGCGCTGCTGGAGCGGTCACCCGTCTTCGCCGCGGCGGTGGACGACTGCGCGCGGGCGCTCGCCCCGCACCTCGACTGGTCCCTGCACGACGTGCTGGGCAACGCCCCGGGTGCCGTGTCACTGGACCGCGTCGACGTCGTCCAGCCCGCGCTGTTCGCCGTGATGGTCTCGCTCGCCCGGCTGTGGGAGTCGCTCGGGGTGCGGCCGGACGCGGTGATCGGCCACTCGCAGGGCGAGATCGCCGCCGCGCACGTCGCCGGCGCGCTCACCCTGGACGACGCGGCCCGGATCGTGGCGCTGCGCAGCCGGGCCCTCGTCGCGCTCGCCGGCGGCGGCGCGATGGCCCAGCTCGCGCTGCCCGCCGACGAGGTACGCGCCCATCCGCTCGCCGACCCGGCGCGCGTCTCGGTCGCCGCCGTGAACGGGCCCGCGTCCACCGTCATCTCCGGCGACCCGGCGACCGTCGCCGCGCTGGTCGCCGAGCACGACCAGCGCGGCGTGCGCGCCCGGCTGATCCCGGTGGACTACGCCTCGCACTCGCCGCAGGTGGAGGCCGTCGGCGCCGAGCTGCGCGCGGCGCTCGCCGGCATCCGTCCGACGTCGTCCCGGGTGACCTTCTACTCCACCGTGACCGGCGGCTCGCTGGACACCGCCGGGCTCGACGCCGACTACTGGTATCGCAACCTGCGCCAGACCGTCTTGCTCCAGCCGGCGACCGAGGCCGCGCTCGCCGACGGGCACCGGCTGTTCGTCGAGGTCAGCCCGCATCCGGTGCTGACCGGCAGCCTGCAGGAGACGTTCGCCGAGACGGAGCCCGCGGCCGAGCCCGCGTCGCTCGGCGAACGCGCGGCGGCGATCGGGACGCTGCGGCGCGACGAGGGCGGCTGGGAGCGGCTGCTCTCGTCGGCCGCGCAGGCGTTCGCGCGCGGCGCCCCGGTCGACTGGGCCGCGGCCCTGCGCGGGCAGCCCGCCGTCGGCGCCGTCCACCCGGTCCCGCTGCCGACGTACCCGTTCCAGCGGGAACGGCACTGGCTGACCGGCGCGTACCGCGCGCCGGCGGCCGCCCTCGGCCACGCCACCGCCCCCGCGGACACCACCGCCCCGGACGACGGCCCGTCGTCCGACGGCCCGCCGTCGACCGGCTCGTCCTGGGCGGGCCGGCTCGCGGCGCTCGGCGACGCCGAGCGGGACCGGACACTGGTCGAGCTGGTCAGGACCCACGTGGCGATCGTCCTCGGCCACGTGACCCCGGACGCGATCGACCAGGACCGGGCGTTCAAGGATCTCGGCTTCGAGTCGGTGTCCGCCGTCGAGCTGCGGGACCGCCTCGTCGCGGCGACCGGCCTCCCGCTGGCGCCGAGCCTGCTGTTCAACCACCCGACGATCGCCGGCCTGGTCCGCCACCTGGGCGAGCTGGCGTCGCGGCGGGCCGGCGCCGCCCAGCGGGCGGACGGCCCCGCCGGGGACACCAGCGCGGGGGCCGACGAGCCGATCGCGATCGTCGGGATGGCCTGCCGCTTCCCGGGTGGGATCGGGTCGCCGGAGGACCTCTGGCGGGTGGTCGCGGACGGGACGGACGTCGTCACCGGCTTCCCGGCCGACCGCGGCTGGGACCTGGCCGGCCTGTACGACCCCGACCCGGCCACCCCCGGCACCAGCTACGCGCGGGCCGGCGGGTTCCTCACCGACGCCGGCGGGTTCGACGCGGACTTCTTCGGCGTCTCGCCGCGGGAGGCGCTGGCGATGGACCCGCAGCAGCGCCTGCTGCTCGAGGTCGGCTGGGAGGCGTTCGAGCGGGCCGGGATCGACCCGGCGACGCTGCGCGGCAGCCGCACCGGCGTGTTCGTCGGCGTCATGCCGCAGGACTACGGCCCTCGGCTGCACGAGCCGGCCGGCGGCCTGGACGGCTACCTGCTCACCGGCGGCACGACCAGCGTCGCCTCCGGCCGGCTCGCCTACACCTTCGGCCTGGAGGGGCCGGCGGTCACGGTCGACACCGCCTGCTCGTCCTCGCTGGTCGCGCTGCACCTGGCCGCGGGGGCGCTGCGCGGCGGCGAGTGCTCGCTGGCCCTGGTCGGCGGCGTCACGGTGCTCACCAGCCCGGGCATCTTCGTCGAGTTCAGCCGGCAGCGCGGGCTCGCGCCGGACGGCCGGTGCAAGCCGTTCGCCGCCGCCGCCGACGGCACCGGCTGGGCCGAGGGCGCCGGGATGCTGCTGGTCGAACGGCTCTCGGACGCGCGGGCCCGCGGTCACCGGGTGCTCGCGGTGATCCGCGGCTCGGCGGTCAACTCCGACGGCGCGAGCAACGGGCTGACCGCGCCGAACGGGCCGTCCCAGCAGCGGCTGATCCACACGGCGCTGCGCGGCGCGGGGCTCGCGCCGTCGGACGTCGACGCCGTGGAGGCGCACGGCACCGGGACCCGCCTCGGCGACCCGATCGAGGCCGAGGCCCTGCTGGCGACCTACGGCCAGGACCGGCCGGCGGACCGGCCCGTGTACCTGGGGTCGATCAAGTCGAACATCGGGCACACCCAGGCCGCCGCCGGCGTCGCCGGCGTCATCAAGATGGTGCAGGCGCTCGAGCACGGCCTGCTGCCGGCGACGCTGCACGTCGACGCGCCGTCCCCGCACGTGGACTGGACGACCGGCACGGCGGCCCTGCTCACCGAACAGACGCCGTGGCCACAGGTCACGCGCCCGCGCCGGGCCGCCGTCTCGTCCTTCGGGATCAGTGGCACCAACGCGCACGTCATCCTGGAGCAGCCGGCGACCGAGCGGCCGGCCGGTTCCACCACCACTGGCGCCACCGCCGCCCCTGGCGCCGTCGGCCGCCCGGACGCCGTCGACGCCTCGGCTATCCCAGCCACGCTGGCTACCCCGGCGGTGGTGCCGTGGGCGCTGTCGGCCCGCGGCGAGGCGGCGCTGCGCGCCCAGGCCGCCCGGCTGCGCGCCGCGCTCCCCGGCCCGGCCGGCGCGCCGGGCGCCGACCGGCTCGCCGACCCGCGCACGGTGGGCCACGCCCTGGCGACCACCCGCGCCACGCTCCCGCATCGGGCCGTGCTCGTCGGGCGGCGCCCGGCCGACTTCGCGGCTCTGCTCGACGCGCTCGCGGCCGGGACCGAGGCGCGCGGGCTGATCCGCGGCGTGGCCGGCGGACGCGGCACCGTGGCGTTCCTGTTCTCCGGGCAGGGCAGCCAGCGGCCGGGGATGGGCCGGGCCCTGTACACGGCCCAGCCGGTGTTCGCCGACGCCCTCGACGAGGTCTGCGCGGCCCTCGACCCGCACCTCGACCGCCCCCTGCTGAGCGTGCTGCACGCCGAGCCCGGCAGCGAGGCCGCCGCGCTCATCCACCAGACCCGTTACACCCAGCCGGCGCTGTTCGCGCTGGAGGTCGCCCTCCACCGGCTGGTCACCTCGCTCGGCGTCGAACCCGACTACCTGACCGGCCACTCGCTGGGCGAACTCACCGCCGCCCACCTCGCCGGCGTGTTCACCCTCGACGACGCCGCGAAGCTCGTCGCCGCCCGCGCCGCCCTGATGCAGAATCTGCCCGCCAACGGCGCGATGCTCTCCCTCGACGCCGACGAGGCGACGGCCGCCGCGCTGCTCGCCGGCCACGAGGCCGCGGCGTCGGTCGCCGCGACCAACCACCCGACGGCGACCGTCGTGTCCGGGTCGGCGGACGTCCTGGAGTCGGTGGCGGAGGACGCCAGGGCCCGGGGCATCCGCGCCCGCCGGCTCACCGTCTCCGGCGCGTTCCACTCCCCGCACACCGACCACGTCCTCGACGAGTTCGCCGCCGTCGCCGCCGCCATCCGCTACGCGCCGCCGCGGATCCCGCTCGTCTCGAACCTCACCGGCGACCTGGCCGACCCCGCCGAGATCACGACACCCGCCTACTGGGTCCGCCACGTCCGCGACACCGTCCGCTTCCACCAGGGCATCCAGGCACTGCGCCGGCTCGGCGTCACGACCTACCTCGAGCTCGGGCCCGACAGCACCCTCACCGCCCTCACCCGCGGCACGCTCGACCACCTGGCCAGCCAGGGCCACGCGGACGGCGCCGACGGCGCCGGCGCCCGCGACCGGGACGGCCAGGCCGGCGACGACCGGGACGGCGAGCTCCTCCTGGCGATGCTCCGCCGCGACCGGGACGACACCGAGACCGCGCTGGACGCGCTCGCCCGGCTGCACACCGCGGGGCACACCGTCCGCTGGGCCGCGGCCTTCCCCGCCCCCCTGCCGGCACGCGTCGACCTGCCGACCTACCCGTTCCAGCACCGGACCTTCTGGCTCTCCCCCACCACCGGGACCGGCGACGGCCTGGCGCGCGCCGGGCTGCGCGGCACCGGCCATCCGCTGCTCGGCGCGGCGGTCGAACTCGCCGACGTCACCGACCTGGCGGAGGACGTGGACCACCCAGCTGGCCCGCTGGCCGGGCGGCGGGCCAGCCTGGTGCTGACCGGTCGGCTGTCGGCCGCCACCCAGCCGTGGCTCGCCGACCACACGATCGCCGGGACGGTGCTGCTGCCCGGCACCGGGCTGGTCGAGCTGGCCCTGCACGCCGCGGGGCACACCGCGCAGCAGCACCTGGCCGAGCTGACGCTGGAGAGCCCGCTGCCGCTGCCGGTGGACGACGCGGTGCTCGCCCAGGTCACCGTCGGGGCGGTCGACGAGGCCGGACGCCGGGACGTACGGGTGTACTCGCGCCGCGACGTGCCGGATGCGCCGTGGACCAGGCACGCGTCCGGGGTGCTGGTCGCCGAGCCGGCGGCGAGGACGGCGGCCGGGACGGCGCGGGGTTCGGCCGGCGCGGCCCAGGAGGACGGCGAGCTGGCCGTCTGGCCGCCCGCCGGCGCCGTCCCGGTTCCGCTGGACGGCCTGTACGAGCGGCTCGACCGGGCCGGCTACGGCTACGGGCCCGCCTTCCAGGGGCTGCGGGCGCTGTGGCGCGGCGGGCCGGACGGGCGGACCCTGCACGCCGAGATCTCCCTGCCCGACGAGACCGGGTCGGCCGTTCCCGGCGGCGATGGCGCCCTGGAGCTGCATCCGGCGTTGCTCGACGCCGCGCTGCACCCGGTCGTCGGCGGGCTCGCGGGATTCGCCGCGCTCACCGGGCCAGACGCCGGCACCGACGGCGCCCGGGCCGGCTCGATACTGCTGCCGTTCGCGTTCGGCGGCGTCACGCTCACCGCGACCGGTGCCCGAACGCTGCGGGTCCGGATCGACCCGCTCGACGCGGGCCGCTACGACGGCGGCGCCGGAGCCGGGCACGCCGCCCGGGCCGGGGATTGGTCTCGGGCCGGGGGCGACTCCGGGGCTGGAGGCAACTCCGGAGCTGGAGAGGGCGCCAGGGTCGCGCTCACTGTCGCCGACGGCACCGGGCAGCCGGTCGGGACGATCTCCTCGGTCACGCTGCGCTGGGCGACCCGCGAGCGGCTGGCCGTGCTGGCGTCCGGGACGACGGTCTCGGCGGCGGGTCTCTACCGCTCGACGTGGCGGCCGCTGCCGGCGGGCCCGCTGGCGGCGGGCAGGGCGCCCGCTGCCGAGGCGGCGGACGCCGGGCTCACGCTGCTGTCGCTGCCGGCCGGCGGACCGGAGCCACCGGCGGCACGGCGCCGGGCCGCCGACGTCCTGGCCCGCCTCCAGGAGTGGGTGCTGGCCGACGAGCCGAACGCCCGCCTGGTGGTGGTCGTACCGGCCACCGATCTCGGCGGCGCGCCGGTGCGCGGCCTCGTGCGCTCCGCCCAGTCGGAGCATCCGGGCCGGATCGTGCTGGTGGAGCACGACCTGCCCGCGGGTGAGGCACTCGACGAGGCGACGGTGCGGGCGGCGGTCACATCGGCGTCGGCGGCCGGCCGGGACGTGGTGGAGCTGCGCGGCGGGACGGTGGGCGCGCGCCGGCTCGAGCTGGTCGAGACCGTCGCCGGCCCCACCGACACCCAGCGGCCAACGCCGCCGCGCCGGCTGGATACGGCGGGGACCGTACTCATCACGGGTGGCACCGGCACCCTCGGCGCGCTGGCCGCCCGCCACCTCGTCACGGAACATGGCATCCGCCACCTGCTCCTCGTCAGCCGGCGCGGCCCGGACACCCCCGGAGCGGCCGAACTCGCCACGGAACTGACCGCGCTCGGCGCCGACATCCGGATCGTCGCGACAGACCTCACCGACCCGGCCGCCACCACCGAACTGATCGCGTCAGTTCCCGACACCCACCCACTCACCGCCGTCATCCACACCGCCGGCGTCCTCCACGACGCCACCCTGGCAAGCCTCACCCCCGACCAACTCCACACCGTCCTCCAACCCAAGATCGACGCCGCCTGGAACCTCCACCAGGCCACCCTCAACCAACCCCTCGCCGCCTTCGTCCTCTACTCCTCCGTCGCCGGCACCCTCGGCACCCCCGGCCAGGCCAACTACGCCGCCGCCAACACCTACCTCGATACCCTCGCGCACCATCGCCACGCCGACGGCCGGGTCGCCACCAGCCTCGCCTGGGGACTGTGGAACACCGAGGCCGGCATGGACACCGGCCTCACCACCACCGACCGCGCGCGGTGGGCCCGAGCCGGCGTGACGCCGTTCGCGGTGGCGGAAGGGCTCGCGTTGCTCGACGCCGCGCTCGCCCGGACGGCGGCCGCCCCGGACGCCGGCGTGGACGGCGGCGACGCCGTGCTGGTGGCGGGCCGCGTCCACCTCGGCATCGTGAATGGCGGGGCGAACGGCCGGTCCGGTGTGCCGGCCCGGCGGCGCGCCGCGGCCACCCGCGGGCCGGCCGGCGCGCGGGCCGCTGGCGGCCTGGCCGACGTGCTGGCGCCGCTGTCGGGCGAGGAGCAGGAACGGCTCGTCCTCGACCTGGTCCGCGAGGAGGTCGCGGCGGTCGCCGGGCACGACTCGCCGGGGTCCGTCGACGTGGGCCGGGCCTTCCGGGACCTCGGGTTCGACTCGCTCGCCGCGGTCGAGCTGCGCAACCAGCTCGGCCGGCGGACCGGGCTCACCCTGCCCGCGACCCTGCTGTTCGACTACCCGAGCCCGGCCGAGGTCGCCGAGCACCTGCTGGCCGAGCTCGTCGGCCGGTCCGACGACCGCGCCGGCACGCCGGCCGCGCTGGCGGGCGCCGGTGCCGACGACGATCCGATCGTCATCGTCGCGGCGAGCTGCCGGTACCCGGGCGGGGTCACGAGCCCCGAGGAGCTGTGGGACCTGGTCGCCGGCGGCGTCGACGCGGTCAGCGCGTTCCCGGCCGACCGCGGCTGGGACGTCGACCGCCTCTACGACCCGGACCCGGACGCCCCGGGCCGGTCGTACGCCCGCGACGGCGGTTTCCTGCACGACGCCGGGGACTTCGACACCGACTTCTTCGGCATCCCGCCCCGGGAGGCGCTGGCCGTCGACCCGCAGCAGCGGCTGCTGCTGGAGCTGGCCTGGGAGGCGTTCGAGCGGGCCGGCCTCGACCCGACGTCGCTGCGCGGCAGCCGCACCGGCGTGTTCGCCGGCGTCATGTACGACGACTACGGCACCCGGGTGGGCCAGACGTCGACCGACGTCGAGGGCTATGTGCTCATCGGCAGCACGACGAGCGTGGCCTCCGGCCGGGTGTCGTACACGTTCGGCCTGGAGGGGCCCGCGGTGACGATCGACACCGCCTGCTCCTCGTCGCTGGTCGCCGTGCACCTGGCCGCCCAGGCGCTGCGCTCCGGCGAGTGCACGCTCGCGCTGGCCGGCGGGGTCACCGTGATGGCGACCCCGAACACGTTCATCGAGTTCAGCCGGCAACGCGGCCTGTCGGCCGACGGCCGCTGCAAGGCGTTCGCCGACGCCGCCGACGGCACCGGCTGGGGCGAGGGCGCAGGGCTCCTGCTCCTCGAACGCCTCTCCGACGCCCAGGCGGGCGGCCACCCGGTTCTCGGCATCGTCCGCGGCACCGCGGTCAACCAGGACGGCGCGTCCAACGGGCTCACCGCCCCCAACGGCCCCTCCCAGCAGCGGGTGATCCGGGCGGCGCTCGGCGCCGCGCGGCTGTCTCCCGCCGACGTCGACGCCGTCGAGGCCCATGGCACCGGCACCCGCCTCGGCGACCCGATCGAAGCCCAGGCACTCCTCGCCACTTACGGCCAGAACAGGCCCGACGACCAGCCCCTCTACCTCGGCTCCATCAAAAGCAACATCGGCCACACCCAGGCCGCCGCCGGCGTCGCCGGCATCATCAAGATGATCGGCGCCCTCCAGCACGGCGTCCTGCCGGCCACCCTGCACGTCGACCAGCCCAGCCACCACGTCGACTGGACCGCTGGCGCCGTCGAGCTGCTCACCGACGCCCGGCCCTGGCCCGAGGTGACCCGGCCGCGCCGCGCCGCCATCTCCTCGTTCGGCATCAGCGGCACCAACGCCCACCTCATCCTCGAACAACCACCCGCCACCGCCACGGGCGCGGTCCGTCCGCAGGCCCCGGCCGTCGACCTCGGCGCCCAGCCGGAACCGCGGCCCGCCGAGTCCGGCACTCCAGCCGAGCCCGGCGCGGCGGAACCGGCCGACGCGGCCTCCCAGCCCGCCGACGCGCCGCGCCGGCCGCTCGCGTGGCTGCTGTCCGCGCGCTCGTCCTCAGCCCTCGACGCGCAGACCGACCGGCTGCGGGACTTCCTGACGGCCAACCCCGAGGCCGACCCGGCCGCCGTGGCGACGACGCTCGCGACCGGCCGCGCCCACCTCGACCACCGGCGGGTGGTCATCGGGCACGACCTCGACACGCTCCGCGCCGGGCTGTCCGATCCCCTCTCGGGCACCGTGGGCTGCCCGGGACGGCTGGCGTTCCTGTTCACGGGCCAGGGCAGCCAGCGCCCCGGCATGGGCCGCGAACTCGCCGCCGCCTTCCCCGTCTTCGCCGCCGCCTACGACGAGACCATCACCGCCCTCGACACCCACCTCACTCCCACCGCCACCACCGTCGACGCGACCCGGGACGGCGACGCCGGCGGCCCGCCGAGCCTGCGCGACGTCCTGACCGCCGACCCCGACAGCGACACCGCCGCGCTCATCCACCAGACCCACTACACCCAACCCGCCCTCTTCGCCCTCGAAGTCGCCCTCCACCGACTCATCACCTCACTCGGCATCCACCCCGACTACCTCACCGGCCACTCCCTCGGCGAACTCACCGCCGCCCACCTCGCCGGCATCCTCACCCTCCACGACGCCGCCAAACTCGTCACCGCCCGCGCCACCCTCATGCAGAACCTCCCCACCGACGGCGCGATGCTCTCCCTGCGCACCACCGAGGAGGACGCCCGTGAGCTCCTCACCGGGCACGAGGCCGACGTCTCCGTCGCCGCCACGAACACCCCGGACTCCACCGTGCTGTCCGGCGCCGCCACCAGCATCGACCTGATCGAGCGGGAGGCCCAGGCCCGCGGCATCAGCGCCCGCCGGCTCTCCGTCAGCCATGCCTTCCACTCCCCGCGGATGGACGGCGTCCTCGGTGACTTCGCCGCCGTCGCCACCGCGCTCACCTACGCACGGCCGGCCATCCCGATCGTCTCCAACCTCACCGGCGAACTCGCCGATCCCGACGACATCACCACGCCCGCGTACTGGGTACGGCACATCCGCGAGACCGTCCGCTTCCACCAGGGCGTCCGCGCGCTGCGCGAGCTTGGCGTCACCAGCTTCGTCGAGCTCGGGCCGGACAGCACCCTCACCGCGCTCGCCCGCGGCACGCTCGCCGGCCTCGGCACGGACGGCTCTCCCGCCGGCGAGGGCGACGGCGCGGGGGGTGACGCCGGGAACGCGCGGGACGCCGTCGACCCAGGGCGGACGGCGATCACCATTCCCGCCCTGCGCCGGGGCCGCGCCGAACGGGAGGTGCTGCTGACCGCGCTCGCCCAGCTGCACGTCCACGGGCACACGGTCGGCTGGGGCGGGCTGTGGCCGCCGGTTCCCGCCGCACAGCGGGCGGACCTGCTGGCCGAGCTGCCCACCTATCCGTTCCAGCGCCAGACCTACTGGCTCGCCGGCCACCAGGCCACCGGCCGCGCCACGCACGGGGACGCCGACGGCGTGGAGTCCGCCTTCTGGGACGCGGTGGAGCGCGGCGACGTCGCCGGCGTGGCGCGCACCATCCAGCTCGACCATGGCGCCGCCGCGCTCGAGAACGGGGCCGGGCGGGTCGGGCCGGCCGACGAGGCAGCGGCCGACGGGACGTCGGTCGCCGGCCCGCTGGCGGAGGTGCTTCCGGCGCTCGCCGCCTGGCGGCGCAGGTCCCGAGACCAGGCGGCCGTGGACGGCTGGCGCTACCGCGTCGTCTGGCGTCGCCTCGACGTTCCGACCACGCCGACGCGCGACACCCCGCCCACGAGCCCCGAGCTCGGCGACGCGGCGTCCCATCCCTCCGCGCCGGCTGGCACCGGGCCGATCGACACCGGACCGACCAGCACCGGATCGACCAGCACCGGGCCCCGCGGCGCTGGGCCGGACGGCTCCGGACAGGACGCCGGCATGTGGCTGCTGGTGGTGCCGACCGGCTACGAGGACGACGACGCGGTGGGCCTCGCGCGGGCGGCGCTCGCCGCCCACCACCGCGTCGTCACCCTGCTCGCCGACCCGGCCCAGGCGGACCGGAGCTGGTTCGCCGACCAGCTGCGCGCGCATCTCCCGACGCCGGGACAGGAGGCGGACGGCCCCGCCCCTGGCCGGTCCGGCGTGCTTTCGCTGCTCGGGCTCGCCACCGCCGCCCATCCGGCCGAGGCGGCGGTGCCGGTCGGGGTCGCCGGCACGCTCGCGCTGTTCCAGGGACTGGCCGACGCGGGCCTGACCGACCGGGGCGAGTCCGCGCTCGCCGGCTCGCCGCGGCTGTGGGCCGCCACCCGCGGCGCGGCGGACACCGGCGCGCCGGACGACGGCCCGCCGTCGCCCGCCGCCGGCCACCTGTGGGGACTCGGCCATGTCCTCGGCCTGGAACAGCCCCGGCTGTGGGGCGGGCTCGTCGACCTGCCCACGGCCGGCACCGACCCGGCCGCCGGCACCGACTCCACCGCCGGCACCGACACCGCCGCGCGCCCCGACACCGTCCGCCCTGGTAGCGGCGCCGCCGCCGCCCTGGCGACGCTGCTCACCGGCGGGCTCACGACGGACGGGCCGGTCACCGCGGACGAGGACCAGGTAGCGCTGCGCGCCGCCGGGGTGTTCGCGCGCCGGCTGGTCCACGCCCCGGCGACGGCGCGCTCCCGGACGCCCGCCGCGGGCGCCGACGGCGCCTGGCGGCCGCGCGGCACGGTGCTGGTCACCGGCGGCACCGGCGGCGTCGGGCGGCACGTCGCCCGGTGGCTGGCCGAGCACGGCGCCGAGCACCTCGTCCTGGTCAGCCGGCGTGGCACGGACGCGCCCGGCACCGGCGAGCTCACCGCCGAGCTCACGGCGCTCGGCGCCCGGGTGACCGTCGCCGCCGTCGACATCGCCGACCGGGGGGCGCTCGCGACCCTGCTCGACGGGCTTTCGCTCGACCCGGCTCCGCCGAGGGCCGTCGTGCACACCGCCGGCCTCGCCCAGGGCCACACACCGGCCATCGGCATCACCCTCGCCGAGCACGCCCGGATCGTCACCGGCAAGGTCGCCGGCGCGCAGCACCTCGACGAGCTGCTCGCCGGCGCCGACCTGGACGCCTTCGTGCTGTTCTCGTCCACCGCCGCCGTGCGGGGCAGCGGCGGCCAGGCAGCCTACGCCGCGGGCAACGCGCACCTCGACGCGCTGGCCCGCCGCCGCAGGGCCGCCGGGCGGCCGGCCACCTCCGTCGCCTGGGGCGCCTGGGCGGACGGCGGGATGATCGACCTGGTCGGCGTGGCGGACAACCTGCGCCATCACGGGGTCCGCGCGATGCGCCCCCGCCTGGCCCTGCGGGCCCTGGGCCAGGCGGTCGGCGACGGCGAGACGACGCTGTCGGTCGCGGACATGGACTGGTCCCGGTTCGTGGCCAGCGACCAGTCGGGGCGGCCGAGCCAGCTGCTCGCCGAGATCCCGGAGGCGCGCGCGGCGCTCGGCGCGGGCGAGCCGACCGGGACGGGCACCGGCGCGACGGGCGGCGCCACGGCGGCGGCACTCGCCGCCACGCTGGTCGGCCGGTCCGCGACCGAGGGCGAGCGGGCGCTGCGCGACCTGGTCCGCTCACACGTCGCCGCCGCGCTCGGGCACGCCGACGCCGCGGCCGTGCCGCTGGAGCGCAGCTTCCGCGACCTCGGGCTGGACTCGCTGACGGCCGTGGAGGTCCACGGCCGCCTGACGACGGTCACCGGGCTGCGGCTGCCGACCACCCTGGTGTTCGACCACCCCACCCCGGCCGCGCTCGCCGCCCACCTGCGCTTCGAGCTGCTCGCTCTGCTTCCCGAGCAGCCCGCTGGCGCCGGCGCCGCCACGGACCGGGCGGCCCGGGGCCGGGCCCGGACAGGCGGGTCCGCCGACGGCGGGCCCGCCGAGCCGATCGCCGTGCTCGGCATGGCCTGCCGGTACCCGGGCGGGGTGAGCGACCCGGACGAGCTGTGGCGGCTCGTCGTCGCCGGCACCGACGCGATCTCCGAGTTCCCCACCGACCGGGGCTGGGACCTCGACGCGCTGCACGACCCCGACCTCGCGCGCGGCGGCACCACCTACGCCCGCCACGGCGGGTTCCTCGACCGGGCCGGCGACTTCGACGCGGCCTTCTTCGGGATCAACCCGCGGGAGGCGCTGGCCGCCGACCCCCAGCAGCGCCTGCTGCTCGAGACCGCCTGGGAGGCGCTCGAGCGGGCAGGACTCGACCCGACGTCGCTGCGCGGCAGCCACACCGGCGTCTACCTTGGCGTGCTCGCGCAGGAGTACGCCGCCCGGCTGCGCGCCGCCCCGCCGGGCGTCGAGGGCTACCTGGCCTCCGGGAACGCCACGTCGGTCGCCTCCGGCCGGATCTCCTACCTGCTCGGCCTGGAGGGCCCGGCCCTCAGCGTCGACACGGCCTGCTCGTCGTCGCTGGTCGCGCTGCACCTCGCCGTGCAGGCGCTGCGCCGCGGCGAGGTCGACCTGGCGCTGTCCGGCGGGGCCACCGTGATGGCGACGCCCAGCCTGTTCACCGAGTTCAGCCGCCAGCGCGGGCTGTCCCCGGACGGCCGGTGCCGCGCGTTCGCGTCCGCGGCGGACGGCACCGGCTTCGCCGAGGGCGTCGGCGTGCTGGCGCTCGCCCGGCTCGACGACGCGCGCCGGGCCGGCTACCCGGTCCTCGCCGTGATCCGCGGCAGCGCGGTCAACCAGGACGGCGCGAGCAACGGGCTGACCGCGCCCAGCGGCCCGGCCCAGCGCCGCGTCATCCAGGCCGCGCTCACGGACGCCGGCCTGCGCGCCGGCGACGTCGACGCGGTCGAGGCCCATGGCACCGGTACGACGCTGGGCGACCCGATCGAGGCCCAGGCGATCGTCGCCACCTACGGCCAGGACCGGCCGGCCGACCGGCCGCTGTACCTCGGGTCGATCAAGTCGAACATCGGGCACACCCAGGCCGCCGCCGGCGTCGGCGGCGTCATCAAGATGGTGCAGGCGCTGCGCCACGGGCTGCTGCCCCGCACGTTGCACGTCGACGAGCCGACGCCGCACGTCGACTGGTCGGCGGGCGCGGTGCGCCTGCTCACCGAGACGGTGCCCTGGCCAGGCGACGACCGGCCACGCCGCGCCGGCGTGTCGTCGTTCGGGATGAGCGGCACCAACGCGCACGTCGTCCTCGAAGCCGCGCCCGTCGACGCCTACGCCGACGTCACCGACGCCGGAACGCCCGGCGCGGCCCAGCCGGACGCGGGTCAGGACACCGCCACGGCTACTGACTCGGATGCGCGCTCCCCGGAGCCCGCGGGCGTCGCGGGGCAGGCCGCCTCGGCGGCCGACCCGCTGCCCTGGGTGCTCTCGGCGCGGACCCCGGACGCGCTGCGGGCCGCCGCCCGGCGCCTGCACACCCACCTCACCGCCCCCGCCGACCCCGTGCCCGGTGGGCTCGCCGCGGCCGGAGCCACCGCCCCGCCCACCGCGGCCGACGTCGCCCGGACGCTGGCCGCCGGGCGGGCCGCCTTCGAGCACCGCGCGGTCGTCATCGGCCGCCCCGCGGACGGCCGGGACGGCACCGCGCGGCGAGCGGGCCTGCTCGCCGGCCTCGCCGCGCTGGCCGCCGACCAGCCGCACCCGGCGCTGGTACGCGGGCACGCGGAGGAACCCGGCCGGACCGTGTTCGTCTTCCCCGGCCAGGGATCGCAGTGGGCCGGGATGGCGGTGCAGCTGCTGGAGCGGTCCCCGGTGTTCGCCGAGCGGCTCGGTGCCTGCGAGGACGCGCTCGCGCCGTACGTCGACTGGTCGCTGCGCCAGGTGCTGCGCGGCGGCGCGGACCTCGAACGGGTGGACGTCGTCCAGCCGGCGCTGTGGGCGGTGATGGTCTCGCTGGCCGCGCTGTGGCGGTCGCACGGCGTCGAGCCGGACGCCGTCATCGGCCACTCCCAGGGCGAGATCGCGGCCGCCTGCGTCGCGGGCGCCCTGAGCCTCGACGACGGCGCCCGCGTCGTCGCGCTGCGCAGCCAGGCGATCCGCGACATCGCGGGCAACGGCGGAATGGCCAGCGTGCCGCTGCCGGCCGACGAGGTACGGGCACGCCTGGACGGCGCGGCCGGCGGCGCGCTGGCGGGCCCGCTGCCGGGCGCGCTGTCGGTGGCGGCGGTGAACGGGCCGGCGTCGACCGTGGTCGCGGGCGACGCGGCGGCCCTGCGCGACCTTGTCCGCCGCTACCAGGACGAGGGGGTGCGCGCCCGGACGATCCCGGTCGACTACGCCTCCCACTCCGCGCAGATCGAACCGCTGCGCGACCGGCTGCTCGACCTGCTCGGCCCGATCCGGCCGCGCGCCGCCACCGTGCCGTTCTTCTCCACGGTCACCGCCGGCTGGTTCGACACGACCGGCCTCGACGCCGGGTACTGGTACGCCAACCTGCGCGGCACCGTCCGCCTGGCCGAGGCGGTGACGGCGCTGCTCGACGCCGGCCACGACACGTTCGTCGAGGTCAGCCCGCATCCAGTGCTCACCGTGCCGATCTCCGAGACCGCCGACGCCCGCGGCGACGCCGTCCCGTTCCCCCATCCCGCCGAAGACCCGGACGCCGACAGCCAAGGCGGCGACGGCGGCGACGGCGGCGGCGAGCCGTCCGTCGACGAGCTGACCGGCGGCGAGCCCACCCACGAACTGGCCGTTCGCGAGCTCGCCCGGCGGCGGCCCGGCGGCGCCGGGCCGGTGCTGGTCACTGGCACGCTGCGCCGCGACGAGGGCGGGCCCGACCGGTTCCTCGCCAGCCTCGCCGAGCTGCACGTGGCCGGCCGGCCGGTGCGCTGGGACGCCGCGCTGCCGGCCACGGGCCGGCTGGTCGCGCTGCCCAGCTACCCGTTCCAGCGCCAGCGCTACTGGCTCGAGGCGGCGGACGGCCGCGCCGGGGTGGAGGCGGCCGGACTCGCCGACGCGGGCCACCCGCTGCTCGGCGCGGCCGCGCGGCTCGCGGGCGGCACGGGGACGTTGTTCACCGGGCGGATCTCGGCCCGGTCTCATCCGTGGGTCGCCGACCACCGGGTCGCCGGCGCCGTCCTGCTGCCGGGCACCGCGTTCGTCGACCTCGCGCTGCACGCCGGCGGGCAGGTCGGCCGGCCGGTGGTCGACGACCTGACCCTGCGCGAACCGCTCGTGCTGCCGGACGGCGGCGCCGTCGACGTGCAGGTCCTGGTCACCGACGACGGCGGGGCGAGCGGCACGCTCACCGTGCACTCCCGTCCGGCGACAGCCACCGACGACAACGGCGACGAGGACGCGGGCTGGACGCTGCACGCCAGCGCCACGCTCACCGGCCACGCCGCCGGCGCCGGCCAGCCAGCGGACACCCGGCTCACCGAAGCCTGGCCGCCGCCCGGCGCGGCGGCCGTGGACGTGTCGGCGTTCTACGACACCATGGCCGACCGGGGCTACGACTACGGCCCGGCCTTCCAGGGCCTGCGGGCCGCGTGGACCGACGGCGACGCGGTGTACGCCGAGGTCGCGCTGGCCGCCCTGCCCGGCGGCGCCGGCGCGGCGCCCGTGCCCCAGGCGGACGGCTCCCGGTACGGTCTGCACCCGGCGCTGTTCGACGCGGCCCTGCATGCCCTCGTGCTGGCGGGTGGCCGCCAGGCGGGGCCGTCGCCCGACCCGGCGGAGGGCTCCGACGCCGTGCGGCTGCCCTTCGCGTGGAGCGAGGTCGCGCTGCACCGGCCGGGCGGCCTCGCGGCCCGCGTCCGGATCTCCCCCGTCCCGGGCAGCCAGGACGCCGTGCGGGTGGAGATCGCCGACCCGGCCGGCGCGCCGGTGGCCACGGTCGGCTCGCTGGTCCTGCGGCCGGTCGCGGCGGCGAGTCTCGGCTCGCGCCGCTTCCACGACGCGCTGCACCACGTCGACTGGACGGTCCTGCCGCCGGCGCCGGCGACGGGGGACACCGGCCGGCAGCGGTGGGTGGTGCTCGGTCCGGACCCGCTGGACCTGCTCGGCGCGCTGACCCGGGCGGGCGTCACCGCGGAGGCCGCGGCCGATCTCGGCGCCCTGCGCGCGGCCGCGGCCACGGCGCCCGCCCCTCGGATCGTGCTCGCCACCCCGGCCGCGGTCCCGCTCGACGCGCCCGTCCCGGACGACTCGTCCGTCCGGGACCGCCTGTCCGACCAGGTCGGCTCGTCTGACCAGGACGGCCGTGGCGGCCAGCGCGCGGGCGCGGACCTGGCGGGGCGGGCGAAGGCCGCCACCGAACGGACCCTGGCGCTGCTGCGGGGCTGGCTCGCCGACGACGCCGAATCCGTCGACGACGCGGCCACCGGCCGCCTGGTCGTCGTGACGGCGGGCGCCGTGCCGGCCGGCGGCGACCACATCCTCACCGACCTGGTCGGCGCGCCGCTGTGGGGGCTGCTGCGCAGCGCCCAGACCGAGAACCCGGGCCGGTTCCTGCTCCTCGATCTCGACCCCGCCGGCGTGGGCCACACCAGCCTGGACCAGGCCGGCGGCGACCAGGCCGGCCCGGGCCGGCCGGCCGTCGACGGTGGGCTGCTCGCGCGGGCCGTCACCGCCGCGCTGGCGACCGGCGAGACCCAGCTCGCCCTGCGCGCCGACACGGCGCTGGCGCCGCGCCTGGTCCGCACCCCGGCGGATCCGCTGGTCGACACCGCGCCCGCCGACGCCGAAGCGGCGCCATCCGAGGCAGGCCGTCCGACGCCTGGGCTCGCGGCCGGGACCGTGCTGATCTCGGGAGGCACCGGGACACTCGGCGCGCTCGTCGCCCGGCACCTGGTGGTCGCGCACGGCGCGCGGCGGCTGGTGCTGGTCAGCCGGCGCGGCCCGGCCGCCCCGGGCGCCTCCGCGCTGGCGGCCGAGCTGACCGAGCTCGGCGCCGACGTCGAGGTGGTCGCGCACGACCTGGCCGACCTGGCCGCCACCCGGGAACTCGTCGCCGCCGCCACGGCGCGGGCGCCGCTGACCGCCGTCGTGCACACCGCTGGCGTCCTCGACGACGGCCTGCTCACCGCGCTGACCCCCGAACGGCTCGACGCCGTGCTGCGCCCGAAGGTCGACGCGGCCTGGAACCTGCACCTGGCCACGTTGGACGCCCCGGACCTGGCCGCCTTCGTGCTGTTCTCCTCGACGAGCGGCACCATCGGCACTCCCGGCCAGGCCAGCTACGCCGCCGGCAACACCTTCGTCGACGCGCTCGCCCACCAGCGCCGGGCCGCCGGCCGGCCCGCGTCGGCGCTCGCCTGGGGGCTGTGGAGCGAGGCAAGCGGGATGACCGGCCACCTCGGCGAGGCCGACCGGGCGCGGATCCGGCGCACCGGGCTGGGTGCGCTGACCAACGAGCGCGGCCTCGCGCTCCTGGACACCGCGCTGACCGTGGACCGGCCGACCCTGGTCGCCGCGCCGCTGGACACCGCGGCCCTGCGGTCCGCCACGACGGGCGCCGCGGGAATCGGCGGAGAGGTCCCGGCGCTGCTGCGCGCGCTGGTCCGACCGAGGCGGACGGCCACGGCCGCGAGCCAGGCCGGCGCGGCGGCGGTCGGCCACGGGGCGGACGGCGACTGGGCCGAGCGGCTGGCACGGCTGCCGGCGGCCGAGGCGGCCACGGCGGTGACCGACCTCGTGCTGGCGACGGTGGCCACGGTGCTCGGCCATCAGGACCCGGCCACCGTCGACGAGGAGACGTCGTTCAAGGACCTGGGCTTCGACTCGCTCACCGGCGTCGAGCTGCGCAACCGGCTCGGCCAGGCGACCGGGGCCAGGCTGCCCGCCACGCTGGTCTTCGACTACCCGACGGCCCGCGCGCTCGCCGGGTTCCTGCTCGGCCGGCTGCGCCCGGACGCCGCGGCCGACGCCGCCGGCGATAGCGGGTCGGCGCTCGCCGAGCTCGACCGGCTCTCCGCGGTGCTGGAGGCGCTCGCGGACGACGGCGACCTGCGGGCCAAGGCGACCGGCCGGCTGCGGGCGCTGCTGTGGTCGCTGGAGAGCGCCGCCGGCCCGGACGCCCTCCCGGCCGCGGACCTGGCCGGCGACCCCGTCTCCCCGGGGGCCGACGCCGACCGGATCAGCGCCGCGACCGCCGACGAGATCCTCGACCTGATCGACAACGAGCTGGGCGTCCTGTGACGCCCGTGCCGGCCGCCGTGACCGTGCCCGCGTCGGCCCTGCCGCCCCTACCGACACCGATCCCGGGAGCCGATCTCCGATGGTGAGCGAGGACAAGCTCGTCGAGTACCTGAAGCGGGTGACCGCCGAACTGGAGCGCACCCGCCGCCGGGTGCGCGACCTGGAGGCCCGGGAGACCGAGCCGATCGCCATCGTCGGCATGGCCTGCCGCTACCCCGGCGGGGTCAGCACGCCGGAGCAGCTGTGGCGGCTGGTCGACGGCGGTGTCGACGCGATCGGCGAGATCCCCGCCGACCGCGGCTGGGACCTCGGCACGCTCTACGACCCCGACCCGGACCGGGTCGGCACCTTCTACGCCCGCGCCGGCGGGTTCGTCGCCGACGCCGACCACTTCGACCCTGCCTTCTTCGGAATCTCCCCGCGGGACGCGCTCGCGATCGACCCGCAGCAGCGGCTCCTCCTGGAGACCGCGTGGGAGGCGTTCGAACGGGCCGGCATCGAACCGGACTCGCTGCGCGGCAGCCGCACCGGCGTTTTCGCCGGCGTCATGTACGCCGACTACGGCGCCCGCGTCGCCGGGCGGCCGCCGGCCGAGCTGGAGGGGCAGATCGGCAGCGGCAGCGCCGGCAGCGTCGCCTCCGGCCGGGTCTCCTACACGTTCGGCCTGGAGGGGCCGACCCTCACCGTCGACACCGCGTGCTCGTCGTCGCTGGTCGCGGTCCATCTGGCCGCCCAGGCGCTGCGCGCCGGCGAGTGCTCGCTGGCGCTCGCCGGCGGGGTGACGCTGATGGCGACCCCGTCGGTGTTCATCGAGTTCAGCCGGCAGCGCGGGCTCGCCCCGGACGGGCGCTGCAAGGCCTTCGCGGACGCAGCCGACGGCACCGGCTGGGGTGAGGGCGCCGGGCTGCTGCTGCTCGAACGGCTCTCCGACGCGCGCCGCGCCGGGCGCCGGGTGCTCGCGGTCGTGCGGGGCACCGCGGTGAACTCGGACGGCGCGAGCAACGGCCTCACCGCGCCCAACGGGCCGTCGCAGGAACGCCTCATCCGAGCGGCCCTGGCGGCGGCCCGGCTGTCCGGGGCGGACGTCGACGCGCTGGAGGCGCACGGCACCGGCACGACGCTCGGCGACCCGATCGAGGCCCAGGCCATCCTCGCCACCTACGGCCAGGACCGGCCGGCCGACCGGCCGCTGCACATCGGGTCGATCAAGTCGAACATCGGGCACACCCAGGCCGCCGCCGGCGTCGCCGGCATCATCAAGATGGTCCAGGCGATCCAGCGCGGCCGGCTGCCGGCGACGCTGCACGTCGACAGGCCCAGCTCGCACGTGGACTGGTCGGCGGGCGCGGTCAGCCTGCTCACCGAGGCGCGGGCGTGGCCGGCCGTCGACCGGCCGCGCCGCGCCGCCGTCTCGTCGTTCGGGATCAGCGGCACCAACGCGCACGTCATCCTGGAACAGGCCGTCGAGCCCACGGACGCCGGGCCCACGGACACTCGGCCCAGCGACACCGGGCCGGCGGACCCGACGGCTGGCTCGGCGGCCGGGCCCGCGGTCGAACGGGCGGCGGGCTCGAACGCCGTCGTCGCGGCGGGCGAGGGGTCGCCAGCCAAGGGGTCGCCGGCTGACGGGTGGCCGGCTGTGCCGCTGCCGTGGCCGCTGTCCGCGCGGACCGGCCCGGCGCTCGCCCGGCAGGCCGCCCGGCTGCGCGCCCACCTCGCCGAGCACCCGGACCTGCGCGGCGTCGACGTCGCCTACTCCCTGGCCACCCACCGCACCCGGTTCGACGAGCGCGCGGTGCTGGTCGCCGCCGACCGGGCCGGGCTGCTGCGCGGCCTGCGGGCGCTGGAGACCGGCAGCCCCGACGCGTCCGTGGCCCGTGGGCGGCGCCGGCCGACCGGGCCGGTCGCGTTCCTGTTCACCGGGCAGGGCAGCCAACGGCCGGGGATGGGCCGGGCCCTCTACGAGCGCTACCCGGTCTACGCCGACGCCTTCGACGAGGTCCACGCCGCCCTCGACCCGCACCTCGACCGGCCGCTGCGCTCGGTCGTGCACGCCGACCCGCGGGTCGCCCCGGAGACAGCCGCGCTGATCCACCAGACCCGCTTCACCCAGCCGGCGCTGTTCGCCCACGAGGTCGCGCTGTTCCGGCTGGTGGAGAGCCTCGGGGCGCGGCCCGACCACGTGGCCGGCCACTCGGTGGGCGAGCTGGTCGCCGCGCACGTCGCCGGCGTGTTCACGCTCGCCGACGCGGCGGCGCTCGTCGCCGCCCGGGCGCGGCTGATGGCCGGCCTGCCCGTGGGCGCGATGAGCGGCCTCGACGCCACCGAGGAGGAGATCGCTCCGCTGCTCGCGGACCGCGCCGACCGGCTGGCGGTCGCGGCCGTGAACTCCCCCCGCTCCCTGGTGGTCTCCGGCGACCCGGCGGCGCTCGCCGAGGTGGAGGAGATCTGGCGCGCGGGCGGCGGGCGGGCCCGCCGGCTCACCGTCTCCGGGGCGTTCCACTCCCCGCACACCGACGCGCTGCTGCCCGCCTTCCGCGAGGTGGCGGCGACGGTCGCCTACCGCCCGCCGGCCATCGGGATCATCTCCAACGTCACCGGCCGGCCGGCCCGGCCTGACGAGATCACCACACCCGACTACTGGACCCGCCACATCCGGGCCACCGTGCGCTTCGCCGACAGCGTCACCGCGCTGGCCGGGCTCGGCGTCGACACGTTCGTCGAGATCGGCCCGGACGCCACCCTCACCACCCTGACCGAGCGTGTCCTCGCCGAGCGCCCGCCCGCCGGCGCCCCGGCGCCCGGGGCCACCTCGGCTGGGATCACCTCGCCCGGGGTTGCCTCGCCCGGGGACGCGCCGGCCCGGCGGACGGTCGTGGCGACCGCGCGCCCGGATCGTGACGACGACGAGGCCCTGCTGCTCGCGCTCGGCTCGCTGCGGGCCCGCGGCCACGCGGTGGACTTCGCGCCGCTGTACGCCCCGTACGCCCCGCGCCGGGTGGACCTGCCGACCTACGCGTTCGACCGCCGCCGCTTCTGGCTGGACGTGCCGGTGACCGGTCCGTCCGGCGACGCCGGCGAGGCGGGGCGGGGCGGCGAACCGGCTCGGCCGGGCGAGCGCCGGTTCTGGGACCTCGTCGACGGGGAGGACGCGGCGGCGCTCGCCGCGGCGCTGCGGGTGGACCCGGACGCTTCGCTGCGATCCGTCCTGCCGTCGCTCGCGGCCTGGCGCCGGTCCGCGCACTGGCGGTACCGGGTGGCCTGGAACCGGCTCGCGGACACCGCCGGCGGCGGCGCGCTCGACGGCCGCTGGACGCTGCTGATACGCCCCGACCAGGCCGACGAGCCCCTGGTCGCCGCGATCGGCGCCGCGCTGCGCCGGCACGGCGCGACCGTCGAGCACCACCTGGACGGCGCCGGCCGCGCCGCCCGTCCCGACGCGCACGCGACCCCGGCCGCCGCCGCGGATGCCGCCGTCGACATTGCCGCGACCGTGAACGGAGCGGGCCGCCCGCGCCCGGCCGAGCCGCTGGCGGGCGTGCTGGACCTGCGCGCCCTGCCCCGAGAGCTGGCCGACGCGACGGCGCGCTGGCCCGGCGAGGCCGGCGAACCCGGTCAGGGGCGCCAGCGCGGCGAGATCACCTGGCCCGGTGAGATCGTCGAGGCGGCCCGCGACGTGCTCGCCGAGGCGGGCGCCGACACCCGGGTCTGGACGGTGACGCGGGGCGCCGTCGCCGCGAGCCCGGCCGATCCGCCGCCGGACCCGGATCAGGCCCGGGTCTGGGGCCTGGTGTCCCGGCTCACCGCCGACCGGCCGGCCGACCTGGGCGGTCTCGCGGACCTGCCCGCCGCGAACGGCGGCTCGGGCGGTGCGGTCGAGGCCGCCGCGGTAGGCGAGGCCGCGGTGGAACGGCTGGTCCGAGCCCTGGCTGAGGGAACCGGGGAGCAGGTCGCGGCCCGGGCCGACGGCCTGTTCGCCCGCCGCCTGCGGCCGGTTCCCGCGCCGGCGGCCACCGCCCGGCCGACCGACGCCTCGAACGGCCAGCGGCGCGACGACCGGCTGCCGCCGGGCACGGTGCTGGTGACCGGCGGGACCGCCGGCCTCGGCGGGCACGCCGCCCGCTGGCTTGCCCGGCACGGCGCCCAGCGGCTGGTGCTCACCCGGGAGCCGTCCGCCGGCCCGGTCCGGCCGGGCGGCCCTGAGGACGCGCTGCTCGTGGAGCTCTCGGCCGCCGGCGCACGCACGAAGGTGGTCGACTGGGATCCGGCGGACGCGGACGCGGGCGCGCTCGCCGCGCTGGTCGCCGCGACGCCGGCCGGCTACCCGCTGGTCGCGGTCGTGCACGCCGTGCCCGACCTGCCCGCTGGCCCGGCCGGCGCCGCGCTGCGCGCGCTGCGCGCGGCGACCGCCGGCGAGACGCCGCCGGCGGTGCTGGTGCTGGCGCCGACGGCCGGCGCGCTCGACGTCGACGGGCCACTCGACCGGGCGGGGTTCGAGGCGTGGGCGGACGCGTTCGTCGCGGGCGCCCGGGCCGAGGGACTGCCGTGGGCGTCGATCGCCTGGGGGCCGTGGTGGGACGGCGACCGGCCGGCCGCCGCCACGGCCGCGGGCGGCGGCGGCGCGCGCGGGCCGCGGCCGGTCCCGGTCGGCCTCGCGCTCGACCTGTTCGGCGAGGCGCTCGCCGAGGTCCTCGACGACCGGTCCGGTTCGCCGGCGCCCGACCGGGGCCGGCTGGTCCTCGCCGACGTCGACTGGGCCGCGCTCCTCGCGGAGCGGCCCCGGCCCGCCGGGCTGTTCCGGGACATCCCGGCGGCCAGGGCGGCGCGGCCCGACGGCGCCGACGGCCACGCCGCCGGGGCCGCTCCGGCCCAGGTGTGGTCGGCCCGGCTGGCGGCGAGCACCGGCCCGGAGCGGGAGCGGGTGCTGCTCGAACTGGTCCGGGACCAGGCGGCGGCGCTGCTCGGGTTCGCCGCCGCCGAGGACGTCGAGGCCGACGCCGAGTTCCTCTCGATCGGCTTCACCTCGATGACGGGGCTGGAGCTCAACCAGCGGTTCCAGGATCTCGCCGGCCTGGTGCCGCCGCCCACCGCGATCTTCGATCATCCGACCCCGGCCGCGCTCGCCCGCTTCCTGGCCGCCCTCACCACCGCGGCCACCGCCAGCGCCTCCGCGGCCTTCGCCGCGTCCGCCACCAGCTAGAGGCCCTGGGCCGCCCAACAACGTACGGAGAACCCATGACACAGACGGTCGTCATCGCCGGCGGTGGACCGGTCGGCCTCCTGCTCGCCATCGAGCTGCGCCTGGCCGGCGTGCCCACGGTCGTGCTGGAGCGGCGCTCCGAGCAGGGCAGCGAGTCCTTCTCCCGGCTGCTGCATGGCCGCTCGGTCGACCTGCTCGCCCAGCGCGGCCTGCTCGACGAGCTCGGCGAGCTGCCCCGCTGGCCGTTCGTCCACTTCGCGCACTTCCCGCTGGACCTCACGCTGGCGGACCCGTGGGAGTACTGGCTGATCGTGCCGCAGACCCGGGTCGAGCGGGTGCTCGCCGACCGGGCGGTGGCGCTCGGCGCGGACCTGCGCACCGGTACCGAGGTCGTCGGCGTCACCCAGGACGCGGACGGGGTGACGGTCACCACGCGGCCGTACTCCCCCGGGCCGACGGCCGCCGACGGCGACGCCGGGGATGGCGGGCGCGGCGGCGAGACCGAGATCCGCGGGGCGTACCTCGTCGGGGCGGACGGCCAGAACAGCGCCGTCCGCGACCTCGCCGGGTTCGAGGCACCCGCCGTCGGCCCGTCCTGGTACGGCACGGTCGCCCACGTCGAGGGCTATGTGGGGCCTCCCGGTGGGACGACCACGCCGGGCGGGATGTTCGGCGCGATCCCGGACGTCGACTTCCACCACCTGATGACCACCGAGTTCGACCGGCCGACCCCGGGGCACGACGAGCCCGTCACGTTCGACGAGGTGCGCGCGAGCGTGCGCCGGGCGACCGGCGCGGACGTCACCGAGGGACGGCCCCGCTGGCTCGCCCGCTACGGCAACGTCGCCCGGATCCCGTCGACGTACCGCGACGGCCGGGTGTTCCTCGCCGGGGACGCGGCGCACGTCCACTTCCACGCGGTCGGCCACGGGCTGAACACCGGGCTGAACGACGCGGTGAACCTCGGCTGGAAGCTGGCCGCGGAGCTTTCCGGGTGGGCGCCGCCGGGCCTGCTCGACAGCTATGACCGGGAACGCCGCCCGGTCGGCGAGCGCGCCGTTCAGGTCATGCTCGCCCAGCTCACGCTCCTGCATCCGTACGACACGGTCCGCCCGCTGCGCGCCCTGTTCGGCGAGCTCACCGACATCCCGGAGGTCGTGCGGCGCCTGGTCCGGCCGATCACCGACGTCCGCTACCCGCTGGAGGCCTTCGGCGAGGCGGCGGACCCGGCCCTGCTCGGCGGCCGGGTGGACGACCCGGCCGCGGTCGCGGCGCCGTTGCTGGCGGGCCGGGGCGCGCTGCTGGACCGGTCCGGCGGCGAGGCCGACCTGTCGGCGGCGGCCGAGTGGAACGCCCGCGTCGATCTCGTCACCGTCCCGGCCGCCGCCGCGGAGGCGGGCGCGGACGGCGAGGAGGGGTCAGTGGGCACGGGCGGGACCGGCGCGGGCGGCGAGGCGCCGACCTGGGTCGGCCGGGCCGTGCTGGTCCGCCCGGACGGGCACGTCGCCTGGGTCGACACGGCCGGCCCTGGCGAGCCGACGGACGTGAAGGGCCTGTCGGCGGCGCTCGCTGCCTGGTTCGGTGAGCCCAGCCCACCGGCCGGCGGCGCCAGGATCTGACGGCCTCGCCCGGACGGTCGCGTGGCCTGGGAGGGCTCCCAGGCCACGGG
>NZ_JADWYU010000119.1 GCF_016786325.1 Frankia nepalensis
CGCGGGCGGGCCGGCGCGGGGGCGCCCCCCCGCGCCCCCCCCCCCCCCCCCCCGCGCCCGAGTCGTCAGCCGCCCCGGCCGGACCGGTTGCTGACGGCGAGCAGCCACAGCAGGTACGGCGCGCCGACGACCGCCGTCACGACACCCACCGGGTACGACATGGACGGCACCGCGTGCTGGCCCGCGAGGTCGGCCGTCGTCATCACCAGCGCGCCGACCAGCGCCGAGGGCACCAGCACCGCCGGTTCACCCGGCAGCAGCTGACGGGCGATGGGGGCGGCCACGAACGCCACGAACCCCACGGGTCCGACGGCGGCGGTGGCCACCGCGGCGAGCGCGACGGCGAGCACGACCAGCTGCGCCCTGGCGCGTTCCACCGGCACGCCGAGCGCCCGCGCCACCTCGTCGCCGGCCTGCAGCACGGGCAGCCGCCGGCCCGCGAACAGCGCCGCGGGCACCAGCACGGCAAGGCAGAGACCGAGCGTGCGGGCCGTGTCCCACGAGGACGACGTGAGGCTCCCGACGAGCCAGGCGAAGGCCTGCCGGGCGTCGTAGATGTCGGTCATGGTCAGCAGGTACGACACGACGCTGGTCAGCAGCGCGTTCATCGCGATGCCGACCAGGACGAGCCGGTAGCCGGTCACCCCGCGCCGCCAGGCCAGCGCGTAGATGAGGAGCGCGGTCGCGAGCGCCCCGATGAGGGCCGCGACGGACAGCGCGTAGCCGGCCAGGTCGAACAGCACGATCCCGGCGACCGCGGCCGCGCTCGCCCCGGCGGTGATGCCGATCATGTCCGGCGTGGCCAGCGGGTTGCGGACCAGCGTCTGGAAGATCGCGCCAGCCAGCCCCAGCGCGAGGCCAGCCAGCACGCCGGTCAGCGCCCGTGGCAGGCGCAGGTTGGTGACGATGTAGCGGCTGCGCCGGTCGCTGCCGCCGAACAGGCTCTGGACGACGTCGGGCAGCGGAATGTGGATCTCACCCAGCGACAGCGAGACACAGAGCACGAGGAAGCACAGGCCGGCCAGCGTCAGCGTCACGGCGACCAGCCGCGCCTCGCGCAGCCGGCGTACCCGCACGACCGCCGCGCGCGCCACGGCGACGTCGGGCGCGCCGGCGCGCGCCGGCAGCGTGGCCCGCGGGTGCGGCGCGGCGCTCATGGCTGGGCCACCCGGGCGCGCCGGACCAGCAGCACGAGGACCGGCGCGCCGACGAGCGCCATGACGACCCCCACCTGTACCTCCCCGGGCCGGGCGATCAGGCGCCCGACCACGTCAGCGCCGACCAGCAGGATCGCCGCGACGACCGCCGAGTAGGCCAGGATCCAGCGCTGGTCGGGCCCGGTGATGATCCGGGCGACGTGCGGCGCGACCAGGCCGACGAACCAGAGCGGCCCGACGAGCGAGGTGGCCGCGGCGCACAGGACGACGGCCGTCGCCGCGGCGGCGCCCCGGGCAAGACCGACGCGCTGGCCGAGGCCGCGGGCGACCTCGTCGCCCAGCGCGAGCGTGTTGAGAATCCAGCCGCTGCCCAGCGCCACGACTATCCCGACGACGAGGAACGGCGCGAGCCGGCCGATCAGGTCCCACTGGCGGCCGGCGAGCGATCCGACGCTCCAGAACCGGTACTGGTCGAAGGTCGTCGTGTCGGTCAGCAGGACGGCGGTCGTCAGCGCGGTCAGCGCGGCGTGCATGGCCGCGCCGGCGAGCGCGACCTTCACCGGCGTCGCGCCACCCCCGAACGAGCCGATGACGTACACCAGGACAGCGACGGCCGCCGCCCCGGCCATGGCGAACCAGACGTAGCCCAGGGCGGCCGTGATCCCGATCTTGATCGCGCACACCACCGCGAACGCCGCGCCGGCGTTGACCCCGAACAGTCCCGGGTCCGCCAGCGGGTTGCGGGCCACCGCCTGCATGATGGTGCCCGCCAGCCCCAGCGCCGCGCCGACGAGCAGGCCCGCGACCAGCCGCGGGATCCGGTTCTCGACGACCTGGTGCTCGGCGTCGCCGGTCCCCTGGTTACGCAGCACGTCGAAGACGACATCCAGCCCGACGTGCCGGGCGCCCAGCGCGATGCTGAGGAACGACACCGCCAGCAGCAGGAGGACGAGGCCGATCAGGCCCGCCGCCAGGCGGCCGTGCCTGGCGGAGTACGGCCGCCGGTCGGCTGGGCGAGCCTCGATGACCGACCCGGCGGGTCGGTCATCGAGGCTCCCGGCGACAGCACGGCTGGGCGATGGCGCCGGCCGCGGCGCGCTCGGAAGCGCCATCCTCAGCTACCGGCCCCGGCGGCCGCCTTCTCGAGGTAGGGGCGCAGCGCGTCCAGCGCGTAGGGGATCGACAGCGGCGTCGGCACGTTCAGGGCCACGATCGTCGCGTAGTCGAGGATCGCCACGGTGCCGGGCAGCTCGTTGAAGCCGGGGATGTCGGTGAGGTCGCTCTCGTCACCGCCGTTGATGAGGAACGCCAGGAGGTCCGCGCGCAGCAGGTCGACCCGCTCGGTGCTGACGTTCACCCGGACCTGGCCGGTCTTGGCGCTCTCCTCGACGACCGCCGGGAACATCTTCATGCCGAGCTGCTGGAAGAACACGCTCGACCCGTCGGTCTCGTCGCCCACGATGTACATCGAGTCACCGACGATGTACTGCGCGAGCGCGAAGGTCTTGTCCTTGAGCCCGGGCAGGTCCTTCGCGGTCTGCGTGACCGGCGCCTGCGCGTCGGCGATGACCTTCTCGGCCTTCTCCGGCTGGTTGAGGAACTCACCGGCCTGACGCACGAGGTCCTGCCAGGCCGGGACCTTGTCGTTCGGCGGGCCGGCGATGGTCGCGACGATGGGCGACAGCTTCTGGTACGTCGCGTCATCGGTGATCATGTACGTGGAGACGACGAGGTCGGGGTCGAGCGCGAGGATCTGCTCGATCGGCAGGCCGTCGGTGACCGAGATCTTCTCGGCGTCCGCGGGCAGCTTCGCCCAGGGCGCGGCGCCGTCGGGCATCCCCGGGTCGTCGGCGTACCCCACGGGCGTGACACCCATCGCGATCATCACGTCGGTCCACTGCTGGTCGAGGGTGACGACCCGCTTCGGAATGGACTCGATCGTCGTGGTGCCGAACTGGTGCTCGATCTTGACGGGCGCCGCGAGACCCGCGGCGCCCGAGGAGCTGGCGGGCGTGGGCGACTCGTCGTCATCAGAACTACAACCAGCGGCCAGGCCGGCGACAAGCACCGCCACCAGCAAGGCCGGGACCGACCGCCAAAGGCGGAGGAAGCGAGACATAAGGTTAACTTAACCTTATAAACCCCAAGTTGCCAGCCCTGCCCGCGCACGCCACCCAGGCAGCGGCGCCGAGCCGCGACGGAGTGACCGCGGCGATCCCCTACGTCACCCACCGCGCCACCCAGCGCGAGCTTCAGGTAGCACCCGCGAGCTTTAGGTTAGGTACACCTGACCAACCGATCATGGCGCAGTATAGAGCCCGACCGGTGAAGATTCACGCGGTGGTCGCGTTCCGAGCCCCCGGGCCCGCCCCCGCGCCCATAGGTGGGGCGCGCACCGCGCGAAGCGCCCCGACCGGCGGGCCGTACCCGTCAACGATCGTGAAGCCGATCGTCGGGTGACGCGCCTCGCCCGGGCACCGACGGCCGGGCCGGGCGGGCAGGCGGGCCGGACGCCCAGACGGGCCGGGCGGTGGCCAGGCAAGACCCCGGTCGGCGACGGCCTCGGACGGCGACGACCGCCCTGTCGACGGTCGGGTCACAGGCCGAAGGCGCCGCCCTCGACGAGAATGATCAGGCCGATGGCGATCAGCACGGCCGGCAGGAGGACATGCCCCCAACGTGAGAGCGCCTTCGCGACCACCGGGCGGGTGGCGAAGAGCTTCCCCGCCGCGCACCAGACCGCGACCAGGACGAGGAAGACCGCGGCGTAGACGGTCATCCCGCCGGCGCCCGCGGTGGCGAACACCGGCACGTAGACACCGATGTTGTCGCCGCCGTTGGCGAAGGTGACCGCGGCGACCTCCATCGCTCGCGGCCCGCCCTGCCGCGCCTCGGTCTCGTCGTCGTCCTCGCCGCGGTGGGCCCAGGCCTGCCACGCCGCTTTGAGCCCCAACGCGAGCGGGAGCAGGCCGAGGTAGGGGACGGCGTCCTCGGGCAGGAAGGTGGCGCCGAACGCGGCGGCCCCGGCGACCACGAGGATCGCGGCGAACCCGAGGTACTGGCCGAGCACCACCCGGCGGGTGGCCCCGGGGTACCCGGCGCCCTGGGCGAAGTACAGCGCCAGGATCAGGATGTCGTCGACGTTGGTGACGGCGAACAGCCCGACCGCCTGACCGATGATGCCCAGGTTCACAAGTCGCGGGTCCCCTCGGTACCGGTAGACGACGGGCCACGACGGTATCGGGCGTACGCGGACGACCGGTCGGAGCGGGCACCGGCCCGCGCCCGCGAAACCAGCCGGGCCCGCGCGAGCCGCGTCTCGCGGTCCTCGTCGCCTGCCCGCCGCGGCGCCGGTCCGGACCGCCGGCGCCGCGGTCCGGACCGGGGCCATGGCTGGGCTGCCCTGGTCCAGCGGCGCCGGGTCAGCCCGCGTAGGTGCCGAAGCTCCAGCGGTTGCCCTCGGCGTCGGCGACGCTGAAGCCGCGCGAGCCGTAGTCCTCGTCCGCCAGGTCCCGGACGATCTCGGCGCCGAGCGCGCGGGCGCGGGCGTGCACCTCGTCCGGGTCGTCGACGACGACGTAGACCGAGGCCGCGCCGCGCGGGACGGCGAAGGTGTCGTCCGCCCGGCCGCGGCTCGAGATCATCACCCGGCCGCCCTCGGGCCAGAGCATCTCGCTGTGGTGGATCTGCCCGTCGTCGCCGGCCACGACGATGCCCTCCGCGAAGCCGAGTTCGACGAGCCACGCGCGGGCCGCGCGTGGGTCGTCGTAGGTGAGGCCTGTCCAGATGTTGTGGTCGGTACGCGTGTTCGTCATAGGCCCAGGCTCACCTGGGCGCGGGCGCGCCGTCTTGAACGTTTGCGAGACCGTCCTCGCGCCGCCAGCGCGCCGGCGGCGCCCCGGCCAGCCGGGCCCAGTCGCGGGTCAGATGTGCCTGGTCCGCGTAACCGGTGCGCGCGGCCACCTCCGCCAGCGGCACGCCGCGGCGCACGAGCGCGACCGAGCGGCCGAAGCGCGCGACGCGGGCGAGGCGCTTCGGGCCGAGCCCCACCTCGGCGGTGAACCGCTCGGTGAGATGCCGCGGCGTCCAGCCGACCTCGGCCGCGACCCGGTGGACGGGCAGCAGGCCGCCGCTGGCGACCAGCAGCCGCCAGGCGCGGCGCACCTGCCACGGCGGCTCGCCGGCGTTCCCGGACCCAAGCCGGCGGCGCAGCGCGGACTCGACGACCGCGCGCCGCGCGGGCCAGTCCCGCGCGCAGTGCAGGTCGTCGAGCAGGCGCCCGGTCGCGGCCTCGCCGAACAGGTCGTCGAGGGTGACCAGCCGCCCGGCCAGTTCCGCGGGCGGCACTCCCAGCAGCGCGCGGGCGCCGCGCGGCGACAGCGCGAGCTGGACGCCGCGTTGCGTACCGTCGTGATGGATCAGGACGGGCCGGTCGTGCAGGCCACCGACGCAGCTCGTCACCGCGCGCGGCTGCTCACCCGGCGCCCCGGCCACCAGCCGCTGGTCCACCGGCAGGACGAGCGTCAGCGACGGCGACGGCATGCCGACGTGCGTGCCGGGTGACGCCCCGGTGAGGTCGTAGGCATGCACTCCGCGGACATACGGCCGCAGCGAGGCGCCAGGGGTGCCGGTTCGCTCACCCATGGCCACGATGCTAGCGACCGGCGACGTGCCCGGGCGGCGGCCGCCCGCGACCCGCGGCGCAGGGCCGGGCGCGTGTGCGGCGAACGCGCTGACCTGCCAGTGCGGCCGCGCCACGTTCCTGGCATGATCGCCGGTCACACCAGGAACTGTCAGGACACGGCGCGAGGGGGACGACCCGATGGACGACCTGATGACCGAGGGCGCGCGGCCTGCTGGCGCCCGACCAGCCCCGGCTCACGGGCAGATCGACGTGTTGGACCGCTACCCGGCGCACGCCGGCGCGGCCCGCCTCTACGGAGACTCGATCAGCGGCGACGTGGACGCCTTATACCGCCGGCTGCGGGCCGAGCATGGCCCGGTCGCGCCGGTGCTGCTGGAAGGCGACATCCCGGCCTGGCTGGTTCTCGGCTATCGGGAGGCGTACTACGTCGCGAGCCGCGCCGACCTCTACATCCGCGACTCGGCCGTGTGGAACGCCTGGGACCTCGTCCCCGCGGACTGGCCGCTGCGGCCGGCCCTCGGCAACGGCGGGGACTCGGTCACGTGGGTGACCGGCGCCGAACACGCCCGCCACTCCGACGCCATCCACGAGGTGCTCGCCGCCGTCGACCCCTTCGAGCTGCGCGCCCGGTGCGAGCGGATCGCCGACGAGCTCATCGACACGTTCGCCGACCGCGGCCGGGCGGAGCTGATGTACTCCTTCGCCCACGTGATGCCGGCCCGGGCGATCGCGGGTGTCCTCGGCATCCCGGCCGAGGACACCGCCGGGATGGTCCAGGACCTCGTGGCGCTCTTCGACCACAGCACGGACGCGCTGGCGGCGCACGGTCGCCTCATGGCGCTGGTGACCCGCCTGATCACGCAGCGGCGCGACAACCCGGGTGTCGACGCGATCTCCCGGATGGTGACGCACCCGGCGGCCTTCACCGACGTCGAGGCGCTCCAGGACATCTTCGCGATCCTCGCCTCCGGCCAGCAACCGGTCGCCTACTGGATCGGGAACACCCTGCGGCTGCTGCTGGCGGACCCGCGGTTCGCCACGACGCTGGCGGGCGGGCGGCGCAGCGTCGGGCAGGCGATGACCGAGGTCCTCTGGGAGGACCCGCCCGTCGCCAACTTCACCGGCCGCTGGGCGGTGCGCGCCGGGCAGCTCGGCGGCCAGCGCATCCAGGCCGGCGACATGCTGGTCGTCGGGGTCGCCGCGGCGAACGCCGACCCGGAGGTCCGTCCCGACCCGGCCGCCGGCCCCGGCGGCAACCAGGCCTACCTGACGTTCGGCACCGGGGAGCACCGCTGCCCGTTCCCCGCGCAGGAGCTCGCCGAGGTGGTCGCCCAGACCGCCGTGGAGGTGCTCCTCGACCGGCTGCCGGACCTCACCCTCGCCGTCCCCGCGGACGACCTCCTCTGGAACCCGGCGATCTGGGTCCGCGGCCTGACCACCCTGCCGGTCACCTTCACCTCGGCCTGACCGGGGCGGCCGCCTGGAGCCCGCCTCCAGGCGGCTCGACGGCCTCCGACGTTCGACGGCCAGCGACGTTCGGTGGCCAAGGACGTCTCGCCTGTCAGTTGTCGGCCTCCGGCGTGGCCGCCTGGTCCTCCCGGGCGAGGATGGGCGCCATGCTTGAGGTACGCCTGCTCGGCGCCTTCGAGGTCCGCTCAGGTGGTACGCCCGTCGCCATGAGCTCGTTGCGGGCGCAGTCGCTGCTGGCGTACCTGGCGCTGCGCGGCGGCGCCCCGCAGCGGCGTGAGCAGGTCGCGTATCTCCTCTGGCCCGATTCCGCCGAGCAGCAGGCGCGCACGAACCTGCGGCATGTGCTGCACACGCTGCGCGCCTCGGTGCCCGACCCCGACCGCCATGTGCGCACCACGGCGCGGACGTTGTCGCTGCACGAGTTCTCCGCCGACCTCACGGCGTTCGACGCGGCCCTCGCGCGGTCCGGCGGGGACGGCGCCGACGAGGTGGCTCCGTTGCGGCTGGCGGCCGACCTGTACGGCGGCGACCTGCTGGACGGCTGGTACGACGAGTGGCTGATCGGCGAGCGGGAGCAGTACCGCCAGCGGGTGCTGGCGGCGCTGGCCCGGCTGGTGCCGCTGCTGGAGGCGCGCGGCGAGCTCGATGCCGCGACCGGGTACGCCGAGCGCGCCCGCGAGCTCGACCGCCTCGCGGAGGCGCCCTACCGGTGGCTGATGCGGCTGTACGACGCCCGGGGCGACCGGGCCCGGGCGGTGAACGTCTACCACGAGTGCGTGGCCAGGCTGGAGGACGAGCTTGGCGTCTCCCCGTCCGCGAAGACGCTGGCGTCGTACGAGGCGCTGCTGCCGGAGGGCGACACCAGGCCCAGGACGAGCGGCGCGGCGACCTTCGTGGGCCGCCAGCCGCAGCGGCGGCTGCTGACCGAGCTGTGGCGGGACGCCGGCGCCGGGGTGCCCCACCTGGTCGTGGTCACCGGTGAGGCCGGCATCGGCAAGACCCGCCTGCTCGAGGAGTTCCGGCACTGGGCCGGCCAGCGCGGCGCGCCCACCGCGTCCGCGCGGTCGTACGAGGCGGAGGGCGCGCTGGCGTACGCGCCGGTGGTGGCCTGGCTGCGCGAGCTCGGCGTGGCCCGCTGGCGCGGGCGCCTGACCCCCGCCCAGCTCGCCGCGCTCACCGCGCTGCTGCCGGAGCTGTCGGCCCAGCAGGCACCGGCCCAGCAGGCGCCGGCCGAGCCGGGTTCCCGTCTGCGCCTGTTCGAGGCGGCCGCGGCCGCCCTGCGCGCGGGGGTCGGCCCCGTGCTGCTCGTCGCGGACGACCTGCACGCCGCCGACGCTCCGACGCTGCAGTTCCTGCACTACCTGATGCGCGCCGACCCGCCCGCGCCGCTGCTCGTCGCCGCGACGGCCCGCCTCGTCGAGACGGAGGCCGGGCACCCGCTGCGTGGCCTGCTGACCGGGCTCACGGCGCTCGAGCGCTGCACCGAGCTGGCCCTGGGACGGCTGGACCGCGTGGAGACGGCCATGCTCGCCCACCGGCTCGGCCACGACCTGGGTCACGCGGACGCCGACCGGCTGCACGCGGAGACGGAGGGCAGCCCGCTGTTCGTCGTCGAGGCGCTGCGCGCCGGCTGGCACGCGGGCGAGCCGCGGGTGCTCACGCCGAAGGTGCAGGCCGTCCTGGAGGCGCGGCTGCTGCCGCTGACCGACGGCGCCCGGGAGCTGATCGGCGTGGCGGCCGCGGCGGGATCGTCGGTCTCGGTCGACGTGCTCGCGCGGATCCACCCGCGCGGCGAGCACGAGGTCGCCCGGGACCTCGACGAGCTGTGGCGACGGCAGCTGCTGCTCACCAGTGGCGGCGACCGGTACGACTTCAGCCACGGCAAGCTGCGCGAGGTCGCCTACCGCCTGATGTCGCCCGCGCGGCGCCGCCGCGCCCACGCCCTGCTCGCCCGGGCGCTCCAGGACGTCCACGCCGACCGGCTGGACGCCGTCGCCGGGCAGATCGCCGTCCACCTGTACCAGGCCGGCTCCCGCGAGGAGGCGGTCGACTGGTACCAGCGCGCCGCCCAGGCGGCCCAGCTGCTCTACGCCGACGCGGACGCCGCCGACCTGCTGCGCCGCGCGTGGGAGATCCTGCGGTCCGCGCCGGAGTCCCGGGGCCGCGACGAGCGCGAGCTGGCGCTGCTGACCGCGCTGCCCGGCCCGCTGAGCGCCGCGCGGGGGTATGCGTCGGCTCACCTGCGCACGGCGTTGGACCGGGCGTTCGTCCTAGCCGCGCGGCTCGGCGTCGAACCGGGGGCGCCGCTGCTGCGGGCGCGGGCGATGGCCGTGCTGTCGCGCGGGGAGTTCGACGCCGCCCTCGAGTACGGCGGGCAGTTGCGCGCGCTGGGTGAGGACGACGACGTGCTCGCGGTGGAGGGCGACTTCGTCCGCGGCGTCGCCGCGGCCTGGCGCAACGAGGCCGCGTTGGCTCGCGACCATCTGCGCGCCGCCGTCGCCCGCTACCGGACGCGGAACCGGTCGGCGCATCTGCTGGCCTACGGGCAGGACCCGCAGGTGCTGTGCCTCGTCCGCCTCGCGCATGTGCACTTCTGCCTCGGCGACGCGGCCGAGGCACGCCGGTTGCGGCACCGTTCGATCGAGCTGGCCAGGGCAGTCAACCACCCGTTCACGCTCGCCGGGGCCCTGCTGTTCGCCGCGCTGCTCGACCTGGACCTGGCGGACGTGGCGGCGCTGCGGGAACGTGTCGACGAGCTGACGGCGATGCGCCCGCGGGTCGAGGCGCCGCCGATCCGGCTGGTCACCGACGCGATGGGCGGCTACCTCGCCGTGCTGGACGGCGCGGCGGGGCCGGGGCTGAAGGCCATCGACGGCGCGCTGGCCGATCCCGCCCGGGACACCGCCCCTGGCGTGCCCGCGATGCTGCTGCGCATCCGCCTGGCGGCCACCCGGGCCGCCGGCCTCGACGCCGAGTGCCGCGAGACGGCCCGACGGCTGCTGGCCGACGGCGTACGGGTCTGGGACGCCATGGCGCGGGCGGAGCTGGAGACCCGGCAGCCGGCGGAGCTGGAGGTCCGGCAGCCAGACGCCAAACGCTGAGCCCGGTGCCGAGGAACGCTCGCGGAACGCCAGCCGGCGCACCGTGGCGGCATGACCACCACCGTGCACCGCGAGCTGCCACACGCGCTGCGCCGCCACTTCCGCGGCGCGGTGCTGCAACCAGGCGAAGAAGGCTACGACGAGGCCCGCCGGGTCTGGAACGGCGCCATCGACCGTCATCCCGCGCTGATCGCCCGCTGCGCCGGCGCCGACGACGTCCAGGCGGCGGTCCGGTTCGCCCGCGAACACGACCTGCCGGTCGCGGTCCGCGGCGGCGGTCACTCCGTGCTCGGGTACGGCGTGTGCGACGGCGGCGTCGTGATCGACCTGTCGCATCTCAAGGCGGTGTCGGTCGACCCCGCCGGCCGCGTGGCGCGGGCGGCGGGCGGCCTGACCTGGGCCGAGTTCGACCTCGCCACCGGCCGGCACGGGCTGGCCACCACCGGCGGCTCGGTCAGCTCGACGGGGATCGGCGGCGTGACGCTCGGCGGCGGGTTCGGGCACCTGATGCGCCGGCACGGGCTGACCGTCGACAACCTGCGGGCCGCCGACCTGGTCACCGCCGACGGCGAGCGCCTGCGGGTCGACGCCGCCACCGAGCCGGAGCTGCTGTGGGGGCTGCGCGGCGGCGGCGGCAACTTCGGCGTCGTCACGGCGTTCGAGTACGACCTGCACCCGGTCGGGCCGGTCGTGCTCGGCGGGCCGATCTTCTGGCCGCTGGAGCAGGCCACCCAGGTGCTGCGCTTCCTGCGCGAGTTCGCGCCCACGGCGCCCGACGAGCTCGGCGTCGCCGTCGTCGCCATGCTGGCTCCGCCGATGCCGTTCCTGCCGCCCGAGCGGTACGGCACACCGGTCCTCGGCCTGCTGCCCGTGTGGTGCGGCGACCTCGCCGAGGGCGCCGCGGCGCTGGCGCCGCTCCGCGCGGTGGGCAGGCCGGTCGGTGACCTGGTCCGCCCGGTGCCCTACCGGGCCGTCCAGTCGTTGCTCGACCTCAGCGCCTCGCCAGGCAACGGCTCCTACTGGCGCTCGCACCGGCTGCCCGACCTGTCCGACGCGGCGATCGACATCGTGGTCGACCTCGTCGCCTCGATCACGTCGCCGTTGTCGCTGCTCAACGGGTGGATGATAGGCGGCGCGGTCAGCCGGGTGGCCCCGGACGCCACCGCCGTCGGCCCTCGCGAGCCCGGCTTCGAGCTACGCGTGATCGCGAACTGGCGGCCGGGGGACGCCGACCACGAGCGGCACCTGTCCTGGGCGCGCGAGGGGTGGGCGAGGCTGCGGCCCCACGGCGCCGGGCAGTACGCGACCTTCCTGTCCGACGAGGGCCCCGCCGGCGTCCAGGCCGCCTACGGCGACCGTCTGGGCCGGCTCACCGCCCTCAAGGACCGCTTCGACCCGTCCAACGTCTTCCGCCTGAACCCGAACATCCCCACCAGCCAGGACCTCTCCGCCATCCGGAACCTCCCCACCAGCAAGGAAGTGACCCGATGAAGATCCTCGTCACCGGCGCGACCGGCGACGTCGGCCGGCACGTCGTCCGCGGCCTCGCCGAGCGCGGCCTGCCAGTGCGCGCCTTCGTCCGCGACCGGGACCGGGCGGCCCGCGCCCTCGGCCCCGGGGTGGAGCTCGCCACCGGTGACCTCGCCGACCGCGGCTCGCTGCGGCGCGCGATGTCCGGCGCCGACCGGCTCTTCCTCGCCTGCGGCAACGTCCCCGCGCAGGTGGAGCACGAGTGCGCGGCGATCGACGCGGCGAAGGCCGCGGGCGTCACCCGCGTCGTCAAGCTGTCCGGGCCAGCCCCCGACCTCGACTCGCCGCTGGTCTTCGACAGCTGGCACGGCGCCATCGAGCGGCATCTGACCGGCTCCGGCCTGCCCGCGGTGACGCTGCGCCCGCGGACGTACATGACCAACCTGCTGGCCTACGCGCCGGCCATAGCGCGGACGGGCATGCTGTTCGCCCCGGCCGGCACGGCCGAGATCTCCTTCGTGGATCCCCGCGACGTGGCCGGCGTCGCCGTCGAATGCCTCGCCGCCGAGGAGCTCGAAGGGCGGGCCCACACGCTGACCGGACCGGAGGCGATCACCTTCGAGCGGGTCGCCCACGAGCTCGCCGCCGCGATCGGCCGGCCCGTCAGGTACGTCCACGTCACCGACGAGGACGCCCGCCACGCGATGACCGCCGACGGGCTGCCGCCGATGGTGGCCGACGCCGTCGTCGCCATCTTCGCGGCGCAGCGGGCGGGCCTCATGGCCACGACCACGCGGGCCGTGCGAGAGGTCACCGGCCGGCAGCCTAGATCGATCACCGAGTTCGTCCGCGACCACGCCCATATGTTTGGTTCCGCGCCAGCGCCGGCCCCGGCGCCGCGATGAGCTCCCGGGGGCGCGAGGGGCGCGCTGGGGACGGTCACCCGCGAGCACGCCTGACGCGCCCCCGGCCGCATCCGATGCCGAGTTTCCCGCCGCCGGAGAGGGATAGCCGATGGAGCTGCACGAATACGCCGGTCTCGACGCGGTCGGCCTGCGCGGGCTGATCTCCGGCGGCGAGGTGAGCGCCGCCGAGGTCGAGGCGGCCGCCCGCGCGGCGTTGGCGCGGGCGCACGGCCGCCTGAACGCCCTGGCCGCCCCCCTGTTCACGCCAGCGCTCGACCACGACCCGCGGGGTCCGCTGGCGGGGGTGCCGTTTCTCATCAAGGACACGGGCCCGATGGCCGAAGGGGTGCCGTTCCGTTGCGGCAGCCGGGCGCTCGGCCCCGGGATCCCGGCGGCGGCCGACCACGAGCTGATGCGCCGCTTCCGGGCCGCCGGCCTGGTGACGCTGGGTCTGACGATCTCCCCGGAGATGGGGCTGAGCTTCACCAGCGAGCCGCTGCTGCATGGCCCGGTACGCAATCCCTGGGATCCGGCGCGGGCGGCGGGGGGTTCGAGCGGGGGCGCCGCCGCCCTGGTCGCGTCCGGGGCCGTGCCCCTGGCCCACGCCAACGACGGAGCCGGCTCGATCCGCGTGCCGGCGGCGTGCTGCGGCCTGGTCGGGCTCAAGCCAAGCCGCGGCAGGACGCCCACCGGCGCGGGCCTCGGCGCGGCGCTGTTCGGCATGCTCTCCGAGTTCGCGCTGGCCCGTACGGTGCGTGACGCGGCGACGCTGCTCGACGCGGTGCACGGGCCGGCCCCCGGTGACGCGTTCGCCGCGCCCGCGCCGGTCCGTCCCTACGCCGAGGAGGCACGGCCCGACGGGCCGGCCGCCGGCCGGCCGGCGGTCGACCCCGGCGGCGGCCTGCGGGTGGCGGTGACGACGCACGCGTGGTCGGGGGCTCCGGTCGACCCGGAGGTGGCCGCCGCGACGACGCGGGCCGGCGTGACGCTCGCGGCGCTGGGACATCACGTCCAGGAGGCGTCCCCGTCCGTCGGGTGGGACGAGGTGATCCACGCCTGCGAGGCGGAGGCGGTCGGCGCGGCGGCCCCGTTCCTGCTCGCCCCTCGCCAGCCGCCACCCGACCGCCTCGAGGCCGTCTCCCGCCAGGTGATGGCCGAGGCCCGCGGGCGCGGGGCCGTCGACCTGGTCGCCGGCCTGGACGCGGCCGGCCGGGTCAGCCAGGCCGTCGGCCGCTTCTTCGCCGACCACGACCTGCTCGTGACCCCGACGCTCGCGGGGCTCCCCCCGCCGCACGGCACGCTGCGCTACGACGACCCCGGCCACACCGTCGAGAGCTGGCTTCGGGAGATCTTCACCTTCGGCCCGTTCACGAGCGTCGTCAACCTGACCGGCCAGCCGGCGGTGAGCCTGCCCCTCGGGCAGAGCGCCAGCGGCCTGCCGATCGGCGTGCAGCTCATCGCCGCCCACGGACGGGAGGATCTGCTGCTGCGGGTCTCGGCCGCGCTGGAGGAGGCAATGCCCTGGCGCGACCGCCGGCCGCCGCTGTTCGTCGGCGACAGCTGACTGGCCGCCCGCCGGACCGGCCGCCGCGGGACGCGGGGTCACCGGCGAAGCGCTCCGGCGCGGCCCAGCGGGGTTGGACGGGTCGACCTACGGTGGGAGAAGAGGCTCAGCGGTCGCGTTGATCGAGAGTGCGGTTGATCGGGAGTGCAGCTGATCGGGAGCGCATGAGACAGCCCGGGATCGACTACGAGGCGGTGTACGAGGAGCTGCCTAGCCCGGTCCTGCTGCTGACACCGGACTTCCGGATGGTCGACGCGAACCGCGCATATCTACAAGCTTCTGACCGCCGCCTGGACGACCTGCTTGGACGGGACGTGTTCGACGTCTTCCCCGGCGCCCATTCCGACGCGCGGGACAAGCTGCGCGCCTCGCTGACCCGGGTGGTGGCGACCGGACGCCGCGACCCGGTGGCTCTGCTGAGGTACGACATCGAACGCCCCGGCTGTCCGGGCCTCTTCGAGGAGCGCTACTGGAGTGTGATCAGCGTGCCGATCCTGGACGAGGACGGCCGGGTCACGCTGATCATGATCCGGTCCTTCGAGGTCACCGACTTCGTCCGCGAGGGCGGCGCGGACTTCGACTGGGGCGACGAAGCCAGACGCCAGGCGCTGCAGGTGGAGCTTCTCGCCCGCGCCCGCGAGGTCGAGAACCTCAACGAGCAGCTGCGGCAGGCACACGCCCGGGAGCAGGCGGTCGCGCTGGCCCTGCAGGAGGCGATGCTGCCCGCGCCCACCCCGCTCCGCTGCGCCGACATCGCCGTGCGCTATCGGCCGGCAACCGCCCTCAACGTCTGCGGCGACTGGTACGACCTGGTCAGCCTCCCCGGCGACCGCATCGGGGTGGCCGTCGGAGACGTCGTCGGCCATGGCCTGGCCGCCGCCGGCGTCATGGGCCAGCTGCGCAGCGCGCTCGCCGCGGTCGCGCGCGTCGTCGACAACCCCGCGCGCGCCCTGGACGTCGCCTGCCTGTATTCCCGCTCGGTCGAAGGCGCCGAGGGGACAAGCGCGGTCCAGGCCATCGTCGACTGCCACGCCCGCACCATCACCTACAGCTGCGCCGGCCACCCGCCACCCCTGTTGATCCATCCCGATGGGACCGTCCAGTTCCTCGACCAGGCCACCGATCCACCGCTGGGCGCCCGTCCCGAGCACGTCCCCCGGCCACAGGCGCGCACCGCCTTCCCCGACGGCGCCACCCTCGTCCTCTACACCGACGGGCTTGTCGAACAGCGAGGCGAGGACATCGACGTCGGGCTCACCCGCCTCGCCGACCACCTGACCCGCCACCGGGCGCTCTCCCCCGAGGCGCTCGCCGACAGCCTGCTGGACGCCCTCCCCTCGGCCACCGCCGGCAGCGACGACGTGGCCATCGTCGTGCTACGCCCGTCCCCGGTCGAGGCTCGCGTCGAAAGCCGCGCCTGAGCATGAACGCGCCCCGTTCGCGGGCCCCACGTCTCGCGTCCGCATAGTCACGGTCATCCGTCGGAGCGGCCGCCGGCGCCGACGGAGCTGGCCGGCGCCCCCGGCCCGGGGACGGCCCGCACCTCTCGCGGGCCGAGCGGCGCGCCGCAGGCGGAGCAGGTGAGGACCGCGGTCACGATCTGCCCACAGCCTTCGTGCCGGATGAGGACGGGCGGGCCTTCCGGCGCCGCGTGCTTGTCGCCCCACTGCCGCATGCTGTTCAGCACCGGCCACAGGTCTCGGCCCTTCTCGGTGAGTCGGTAGTCGTGCCGCGGCGGATGCTCGCTGTAGGGCACCTTCATCAGGATCCCGGATTCCACCAGCTTGTTCAGGCGCTGGTTGAGCACGTTGCGGGAGATCCCGAGCCGCTGCTGGAACGCGTCGAACCGGCTGACCCCGAAGAAGGCGTCCCGCACGATCAGCATCGACCACCACTCGCCGACGATCTCCAGGCACTGCGCGACCGAGCAGTGCATGTCGGCGAAGCTCTTGCGCTCCATGTCTCCATGCTAGCTAGTTGCATGAAAGAACTCACGCCCCTAGTGTCCGTTCCATGACAGGACTCGCTTCGGCCCCCGCTCGGCCGGCCACGACGCCGGGCTCGGCGGCGCCGCGCCAGGTGCTGCTGATCGTGTGCGCGGGCGTGGTCCTCGCCAGCCTCGACCTGTTCATCGTCAATCTCGCCCTGCCGCAGATCGCCCACGACCTGGGGGCGTCCGACCTGGGCCAGCTGTCCTGGGTACTCAACGGGTACGCCATCGTCTACGCGTCACTGCTGGTGTTCTTCGGCCGTCTCGCCGACCGCTACCGCCGCGATCACGGATTCCTGCTGGGCGTCGTCGTCTTCACGGCCGCCTCCGCCGCCTGCGCGGCGTCGACGAGCGTCGAGATGCTGATCGGTTTCCGGCTGGCGCAGGCAGCCGGAGCCGCGCTGCTGACCCCGACCTCGCTCGGCCTGGTGCTCGCCGCCTACGAACCGGCGCGCCGCCAGGGCGCGGTCCGCGCGTGGACCGCGGCCGGCGGGATGGCCGCGGGCATCGGCCCGGTCGTCGGTGGCCTGCTGGCAGCCGCCAGCTGGCGGTGGGTGTTCCTGGTCAACGTCCCCATCGGGATCGCCGCCCTGGTCGTCGGCTGGCGCCGGCTGCCCCGCGTCGACGGCCACCCCGCCGAGCGGCCCGACCCGTTCGGCGTCGCCCTCGTGACCGGCGGTGTCGCGCTGCTGACGTTCGGGCTGGTCAAGGGCAGCGACTGGGGCTGGGCCTCGCCCTCGATCGGCGGCTCGCTCGCGGCCGCCGGGCTGCTGCTCGCCGCGTTCGGCGCGCACTGCCGACACAGCCGGACCCCGCTGATCTCCCCGTCACTGTTCGCGTCCCGGTCCTTCACCGGCGCGTCCATCGTCGCCCTGTCCTTCTCCGCGTCGTTCGGCGCGATGCTGCTGTCGATCGTGCTGTGGGAGCAGAGCCGCTGGGGATGGTCAGCCCTGGAAGCAGGCCTCGCAATGGCTCCTGGGCCGCTGATGGTCCCGCTGGTCTCCTTTGGCATCGCCGGCCGCCTGATCGCCCGCTACGGGCCCGCGATGTTGATCACGGCCGGAAGCGTCATCTTCGGTGCTGGCGTTGCGTGGTGGGCCCTCGCGATCGGGACCGAGCCCAACTACGTCTCGGGCGTACTTGGCGGCATGATCCTCACCGGTCTCGGCGTCGGCCTCACGCTCCCGACGATGATGGCCACCGCCTCGGCCTCACTCCCCCCGCCCGAGTTCGCGACCGGGTCGGCGGTCATCAACATGATCCGCCAGACCGGCCTGGCCCTCGGGGTCGCCATCCTCGTCGCCGTCCTCGGCGGCGCCGCGCAGACCGGCGAGCTGCATGCCTTCCGCACCGCCTGGTGGGTCACCGCCGGAATCTCCCTCGCCGGGGTCGTGCCGGCTCTCGCCCTGCTCCGCCGCCCGGCCGCGCAACGTCGAGGGCGCCCTGACCCACGGCCGTTGGCGGTCGACCCGCCGAGCGCGCCCGCGCCGCCCCTTCCTTCGGCACCGTCGAACACCTGACAGATCGTCGAGACGCCAGCCGTCCGCCTCGAAGAAATGGCCGCGCCCGCCACGCGGACGGCGCGGTGGCCTCGCCGACACGCGGCGCCCAAATGCCCAGGTCATCCGGCCTTGTGTGCCAGAATGCCGCCGTGGCGCTCAGAGGCCACAACGGGGGGGAACATGTACAGCGCACGGCAGGCGTGTGTTTTCTGCGAGGAATACCCTGAGCCTGATCGTCGGCTCACCCTCTTTCTGCCCGGAGGGCGGCGAGGGGCTGTGTGTGGTCATCACGACCCGGCCGCGCCAGGATTTCGCGAGGATCTTTCCTACCAGCTTTTCCGCTCTCACGGCATGGCCATCGGCGACGACGCGAGCATGGAAGTCCTGGCGGTGACCGTCGATCGGGTCGTCGACGCGCTCCTCGGGGAGGGCCCGGCCTCCGCGGCCCGATCCAAGCCTGACCTCCTGGCCCAGCCGGCGGCCCCTGAAGACGCCGGCCACGGCGGTCAGCACGACGGTGCGCCGACGACGCCGCCGTCCAAGGCGCGCGCCCCATGGGCGTTCGTGAATGACCGACATCGGGCGGCCCGGACCGTCCGATGCGCGTCCAGCGGGCCAGCCGCGCGGGAAGCAAGGTTGACCTAAAGCCTGCCTGAGGTTTCAGGCTGTCGTCATGACATTGACGAACAATGGGCGGGACTACCCGGCGGATACCCGCCGATGACGCGCTCCACGGACGCGGCCGCCGGGGCGATGGAGGCGCCCAGCGCCCCGGCGACCGGGACGAGCGCGAACCCGGGCACGGCCGCGAGGCTCGACCGCCACACCCGCCTGATGATGGCGGTCCTCGTGCTCGGCGGGCTCATGGTCGTGCTCGACGTGACGATCACCAACGTCGCCATCCGGGACCTCTCCGTGTCACTGGGGGCGCCGCTGCCGGTGATCCAGTGGGTGTCGAGCGGATACACGCTGGCGCTGGCCGTCGTCGTGCCGACCACGGCCTGGCTCGCCGGCCGGCTGGGCACCAGGCGGGTCTACCTCGGCGCGCTGGGCCTGTTCCTGCTGGGCTCGGTGCTGGCCGGCCTGGCCTGGAACATCGAGTCGCTGATCGCGTTCCGGGTGGTCCAGGGCCTCGGCGGTGGCCTGATCAACCCGGTCGCCATGACGATCGTCCTGCGCGCGGCGCCGCCGGCCACCCGCGGCCGGGCGATGGGCCTGCTCGGGCTGCCGGTGCTGGTCGGGCCACTGGTCGGCCCGACGCTCGGCGGCTGGCTCGTCGGCTTCTCCTGGCGGTGGATCTTCCTGATCAACGTCCCGGTCGGGCTGCTCGCGCTGGCGATGGCCTGGCGGTTCCTGCGTCCGCTCCCGTCGGCGGACGAGGGCCGCGCCCGGCTGGACGTCCTCGGGCTCGCGCTGGTCGCGCCGGGTCTCGCCCTGGTCGTCTACGGGCTGGCGGAAAGCGGGCGCCTCGGCACGCTGGCCGCGCCGTCGGTCCTGGTCCCCGCGCTGCTCGGCCTCGGGCTCTGCGCCGCGTTCGTGCTGCGCGCCCTGCGGGTGCCCGATCCGCTCGTCCAGGTCCGGTTGCTGCGGCACCGGGCGCTCGCGTCCGGCACGGCCACGCTCGCGCTGTTCGCCTCCGCCTACTTCGGGTCGATGCTCCTGGTGCCGCTGTACTGGCAGCTGGTCCGCGGGCAGAGCCCGGCCCAGGCGGGGATGCTCGCGATCCCGCAGGCCCTGACCACGGGCATCGCGCTGCAGGTGGCCAGCCGGCTGGTGGACCGGGTCGCGCCCGCGAAGGTCGTCGGCGCCGGCGTGACGCTGGCGGCCGGCGGCATGCTCGCCACGGCGTTGCTGCTCAGCGCGGACCGGCCGTTCTGGCAGCTGGTCGTGACCATGGCGGTCGCGGGCGCGGGCGCCGGCGCGACCATCATGCCGACCATCACGACCGCGCTTCGCCACCTCCCCGACCGGCACACCCCGTCGGGCAGCACGCTGCTCAGCATCATCAACCAGGTCAGCGTCGCCCTGGGGACCGCGCTGACCTCCGTGCTCCTCGTCGCCCAGCTGGCCGGCACGACAGCCACCGGCGGCCGCGGCGAGCTGCCGGACCCCGCCGGCGGCGCCGCGTCCGGCGAGCTCGCGCGGGCGTTCCACGACACGATGCTGCTCCCCGTGGCGCTCATGGCCGCGGCCGCCGTCCTCGCCCTGCTCCTGCTCCCCCGCGGCCGCGGCAACACCCCGTGAGAGCCATGGGTCGGGGCGAGCCCAGGCGGGACGGCCTCGCGGGCTGATCAGGCGCCGGCCGGGGCAGCGGAGGTCAGCCGAGGGGCGCGACCTGGACGGTGCCGTCGGGATTGATGATCATTCCTGTGAGGCCGTCCTTGCTGGCCGGGGCATCCAGGTCGAGGGCGACCAGGGTCTTCTGGTAGTTCCAGGCCGCGACGTCGAGCGAGAGCTCGACCAGCTGGGCCGTGGAGAAGTGCGTGCGCAGCTCCGTCCGCAGGTCCTCGGTGATCTGGTGCGGCCCGGTCATGTGCGCGTCGGCGTAGCGCAGCGCCGCGCGGCGCGCCGGCGAGAACGCCGGGTCGGCGCCGTAGTGCTCCAGCCGGGCGAACAGCGCGTCGTCGACGACCACCCGTCCGTCGACGACGAGCCGCATCGACAGGCAGGTGCGGCAGTCGTGGTAGCTGCCCGCCCGCAGCCGGACCAGTTCCGTCGTCACCGGGTCCAGCGCGCCCAGCTCCAGCGCGGCGTCGTGCAGCAGGAAGTTGGCCGCGGCGAGCGACTTCGGCTCGGCCGGCGCCGCGGCGGGCGCGGCGTCCCCGAACTCGCCCGGATCGAACAGCCTGCCGTGGCCGATCACCAGGCGGGCGTTCTGGTCGAACACATACAGGGCGTCGACCAGCCCGCGGGTCCCCCGCCGGCCGAGCCGCTCCCGCAGCACCGCGACCAGCTCGGGCCGCCTGGTGGCGACGTGCCGCACGAACCCGTCGGTGAACGCGGCCACCGCCTCGTCGAGCGGATCGGCGCCCTCGCGCCCAGCCGGCCCCCCGTCGGTCTCGAGAGCGAGGCCGTGCCCGACGGCCATCCGTCGTTGGACGAGGTCGAGCAGCCGCGGCTCGACCGTGGCTAAGGCGCCCTCCCACCCGGCACGCAGCCAGGTCGCCGCGGCCGGCGCGACGGCGCGGATCGACTCGAGCTCCGATGCCGGCGCGAGAACCTGGGGAGCGGACATGCCAGTCACCTCACTGCGTGTTCGGGACAACGTCTTCGGATGTTCGGGGTCTTCGGGTGCTCGGGGTGTTCGGCGTCTTTGGGGTGTTCGGGCTCGCCCTCCGGGCCGGGCCGGTCGACGCGGCGCCGCCGGCCCGTGCCGGAGATCACCCGTTGACCATCTTCGGCGACCGGCCGCCCGCGCGCACCCGCTGTTCTCCCACTCGCCTCGGGCGCGCCCGGGCGGATTAGCCGTGAGCAGATCTGCCGCGGGCAGAGCGCGGGGCCACCGGGCCGGATGGCGCAGCAGAGTGGAGCCATGAGTGATGATCAGAAGCCCCCGCTGTTCAACGACCGGGTGCGGCAGGACCTTTACGCGCAGCGGGTCCTGGTACTCGACGGTCCCCTGGACGACGACAACGGCACGCTGCTGGCGACGCAGCTGATCGCGTTGGCGACCGCGGACGCCTCCGCCGACATCGCGCTGTGGATTCACTCGCCGGGCGGATCGGTCCCGTCGATGCTGGCCATCCGGGACGTCATGCGGCTCATTCCCTGCGACGTGTCCACGCTGGCGCTCGGCATCGCCTACAGCGCCGGCCAGTTCCTGCTGTCGGCGGGCACCCGCGGAAAGCGGCGCGCCATGCCGCACGCCCGTGTGCTCATGCACCAGGGCTCGGCCGGGATCGCCGGTACGGCGGTCGACATCGAACTTCAGGCGAACGACCTGCGCCATACCCGGGACACCGTGCTCCGGCTGATCGCCGAGGACACGGGCCAGCCCATCGAGCGGATCTTCGAGGACTCGCTGCACGACCGCTGGTTCACGGCCCAGGAGGCGCTCGACTACGGCTTCATCGACGGGATCGTGCAGACTTTCGACGACGTCGCGCCGCGCCGGCGCACGCCCATCGGGATCGGCCTCGCCGCCGAGGGAACCGCCCGATGAGCACCTACGCGATCCCGAACGTCATCGCGCAGCATCCGCGCGGCGACCGCATCATGGATGTCTACTCGCACCTGCTCACGGAGCGCATCATCTACCTCGGCACCGGCATCGACGCCGGCGTCGCGAACGCGCTCGTCGCGCAGCTGCTGTATCTGGAGGCAGACGCCCCCGACCGGGACATTCAGCTCTACATCAACTGCGCGGGCGGCGACCCGAGCGCGATGCTCGGCGTGTACGACACCATGCGCTATATCCGGCCCAACGTGGCGACGACCTGCGTGGGACAGGCCATCGCGGTCGGCGCCGTCCTGCTGGCGGCCGGCGCCGCCGGCAAGCGCGCCGCGCTCCCCCATGCCCGCGTCGTCCTGCACCAGCCGGCGGCGCAGGGCCGCGGCACGATCCCCGACCTCATCCTCCAGGCCGACGAGGTCGTCCGCGTCCGCGCGGACATCGAGCACATCCTGTCCCGGCACACCGGGCAGAGCACGGAGACCCTGCGCGCCGACACGGACCACGACCGGGTCTTCACCGCGGCCGCGGCGCGGGACTACGGGCTCATCGACCAGGTGATCGAGGAACGGTAGCCTCGCGGGCGCGGGCCCCGAGGCGACGGTCGTGGGTCAGAAGTCGACGCAGGCGAGCCGGCCGCCGGCCTGACCCGCGTGGCCGGGATCCGTGGCGGTGTGCTCCGCGTGGATCACGACGGACTTGGGAGGATTGTCCCCGAAGGTCCAGTCGACGGTGGAGTCGGAGCGGGCACTTCCGGCCGCGTCGGTGGTGAAGTCCAGCCAGATCTCGTTGCGCGGGTTGGCGTAGTCCGGGTTCACCGACGGCTGCTTGGGATCGGCCCGGTGCTGGTAGTGGGAGCCGGCCGCCGCCGGATCCTCGCCGCAGGCGTTGGCGTGCGCGTGCGCGCCGAACTTCTGGTTCGGGGGCAGGCCGCGGACCGCCAGCGCGGTCCGGGTCCTGCCGGCGTCCCGCACGGACACGACGGCCACGTCCGCGCCGGCGGGAACCCGCGCCGGGTCGTAGGTGATCGCCTGGGCACCCGGGTGGTACGGCGCGAACTCGGCGAGCACGATCGTCGGCGCGGGGGAGGTGGTCGTCCCTGGAGAAGCCGTCGAGGTCGTGGAAGCGGACGGAGTCTGCGCGCTGGCGGCCGGGGACTCACCCGAGGAGCCGCAGGCGGTGAGTATCGGCAACGCCAACACGGTGGTCACACCGGCTGTGACGAGTGAAGCCCTGGTACGGCGCATGACGCGACTGTCCAGGGTCACGATGCTGACGCAAAGCATTCAACCGGGCGCGCCTCGTAGCCAGGCGTGGGCCGCGACAAGGTGATCGCGCGAGGCCGCCCCGCCGGCCCGGGTGTCGGGAAGGGTGGTCGGCGGCGCGACGGGCACCACCTTGTGATGAGCGGTCCCACTCTCTTCAGGACTGGTCTGGCCACGGCGGGCGCCGCCGCCGCCGGCGCGGTCGCGGTCGACCCCGATTCCGCCTGGTACCGGTCCCTGAACAGGCCCGCGTGGCAGCCGCCCGCCGAGGCGTTCCCGCCCGTCTGGACGGCGCTCTACGCGTCGATCGCGTTCGCGGGCGCCCGGGCGCTGGACGCCAGCACGGGTGACGGGCAGCGACGGTGGTTGCGGCGCCTCTACGGGATCAACCTCGCCCTGAACGCCGGCTGGACCCCGCTGTTCTTCCGGGCCCGGCGCCCGCGCCTCGCGCTGGCCGAGATCATCGCCCTGGACGGCGCCAACGTCGCGCTCGCGGTCCAGGCCTGGCGAGCCGACCGGGTGGCCGGGGCGGCCCTGCTGCCCTATCTGGCCTGGACCGGTTTCGCCACCGGGCTGAACGCCGCGATCGCCGCCCGCAACCCCGGCCGCTGACCCGCGCGGCGGGGAAAGGCCAGCTCGTCACCGGTGACACCGCGACACAAGTGCCAAAAACGTTAAGATATTTATCGAGCAGGGTGTGTCGGTCGCCTTCACCGGCCGGGGACGCGCTTGGCAGGGACCTGGGGGCGACGCCGCGGGCCGGGGCCACGCCGTCGCCCACGTCCGCGTGGACAGATCGGTCGAGGAGGACGTCGCGCGCACGACCGGCTGATCCTCTCACGGGCCCACGGGCCCACGAACCTTCGAGTCCGCCCACCAGGAGAGAAGTTTGATGCGCGCTCTTCGATTAGTCACGGTGCTCGCCGCGTCCGCCGCGCTCGCGACCGGCCTGGCCGCCTGCGGCGACGACGACGCGGGGACGACGGCCCCCCAGCCGACGATCGCCGCGGAGGAGATCAAGGCGGGGCCGGCGACCGGCTGGAGCGACGGCGGGTTCACCCCGGACCCGTCCACCCTCGACTGCAAGACGACGGCGGCGAACCCGACCCGCGGCGTCACCGACACCGAGATCAAGATCGGCGGCCTCGCCTACCTGACGAGCACGAACGGCAGCACGATGGCCGGCGTCGACCTCGGCGCGAAGGCCCGGTTCGAGCGGGCCAACGCCGAGGGCGGCATCAACGGCCGCAGGATCAACTTCATCGGCGTCATGGACGACGGCAACGACGCCAGCCGCAACATCTCGCAGGCAAACGTGCTCGCCAAGCAGCAGCAGGTCTTCGCGGTCGTACCCGTGATCACCAGCTTCGCCAACTTCGTCGACACCTTCTGCGCCGATACCGTGCCGTTCTTCGGCTGGGGCATCAACAAGGGCTTCTGCGACAACACCATCGGCTTCGGGATCACCGGCTGCCTGCTGCCCGAGAAGCGGCCCGCCTCGGCCACGACCTACGGGATCATGCTCCAGTCGCTCAACAACGGCGACGCGACCGGGTTGAAGGTGGCGCTCCTCGGTTCCGACACCGACTCGTCGGTGATCGGGATCAAGGACATGAACGGTCAGATCAAGACCGTCGGCGCCGACGTCGTCTACGCGGAGAACCCGGTGCCCACCTCCGGCATCACCGACGCGACGCCGATCGTCAACAAGATCATGACATCCGCCGACGGTGGGCCGCCGGACGTCATCCTGTACGCCACCGACTTCACCTCCACGACCAAGATGATCGAGGCAATGCAGGCCGCCGGCTACGAGGGCAAGCACCTGACGACCGTTGGCTACGACCCCCGGCTCGCCGCGGTCGGCTTCCAGGCCCTGCAGAAGTCCTACTCGATGATCCAGTGGTCCCCGGCCGAGGACACCTCGCCCGCGGTCCAGCAGCTCGTCGCCGACGTGAAGAAGTACACCCCCGAGGCCACGCTGAGCCAGTCGACCATGGCCGGCTACTGGGCCGCCGACATGTTCGTCACGGCCGCCACCAAGGTCGGCCGCGACCTCACCGTCGACAGCCTGCTCAAGCTGCTGAACGACGACTACTCGAACTACGTCGAGGGGGCGCTCCCCGAGACGCGCTACCCGCTGAACCACTTCGTCAACGCACCCTGCGCGTCCATGGTCCAGTTGGACGGCAAGGCCTACAACGTCACGGCGAAGCTGTCCTGCGGCGCCCTGCTCAAGATCTGACGGCAGGTACCGAGCCCGGTCGGGGCCGCGCGACGCGGCCGGCTCCGGCCGGGCTCCCCCTCAAGGCCGGCTCGACCACGTCTCGAGCCGGGGAATCCTGGTGAGGTCAGTAGCCGAGCTGGTATTTGGCGAGCTGGTACTGGGCGCGGACGCGCCGGTGGGCAGCGCTGACGCGACGTTCAGGTCGCCGGGGTGCCGGAATGGCGGGCGCGGCGGCCTGTCCCGGCAGGGCCAGCCGCAGGACCCGCGCCCAGACGTTGGCGGTCTGCGTGGGGAGCGACCCCGTGGTGTAGGGAAGTCCGAACCGTTCGCAGAGCGCCCGGACCTGGGGGGCGATCTCGGCGTATCGGTTGCTGGGCAGGTCAGGGAAGAGATGGTGCTCGATCTGGTGGCTCAGGTTGCCGCTGAGGATGTGGAAGAGCGGGGAGCCCTCGATGTTGGCGGAACCCAGGAGCTGGCGCAGATACCATTCCCCGCGCGTCTCACGCTCGACCTGCTCGGGGGTGAAGGTCTCGACACCGTCGGGGAAGTGCCCACAGAAAATGATCGTGTGTGCCCAGAGGTTGCGGACGACGTTCGCCGCCAGATTGCCGAGCAGCACCGGGAGGAACGCCGGCCCGGCGAGCAGCGGGAACACCAGGTAGTCCTTGAGGGCCTGTCGTCCGCCCTTGCGGAGCATCGCGCCGAGGTGGGTGAAGGTCTCCTGCCAGGTCTTCTCACCGTTCACGGCGCGGTCGATCTCCGTGTCGAAGATCGCCACACCCCATTCGAAGGTGGCCGCGAGAACGAGGTTGTACAGGGGCTGCCCGAGATACGCCGGATTCCAGCGTTGGGCCGGTGTCATTCGCAGGATGCCGAAGCCGATGTCCCGGTCCTTGCCGAGCACGTTGGTGTAGGTGTGGTGCCGATAGTTGTGGGCCTGCCGCCACTGGTCGGACGGGGATACCGCGTCCCACTCCCAGGTGGTGGAGTGGATCGTGGGGTCGCCCATCCAGTCCCACTGCCCGTGCATGACGTTGTGCCCGATCTCCATGTTCTCCAGGATCTTGGCGAACGCCAGCATCGTGGTGCCCGCGAGCCAGGCGGGTGGGCGGCGGGAGGCGAACATCGTGGCCCGTCCACCGACCTCGAGGAGGCGCTGGACGCAAATTATCCGGCGGATGTAGCGGGCGTCGTCCTCCCCAAGGGAGGCCGTCACCTGGGCTCGGATCTGGTCGAGCTCGCGGCCAAGCTCATCGATATCCGCCGCGGTCATCTCGGGTCTGTCCGGCAACGCCGCTCCTGTTCGGGTGAATTACAGGTCGATGTCGACGTCGCCGGCCGCGGCCGACACGCAGGTCTGTACGAGCTCGCCCGCCTCACCGTGTTCGACGCCGGTACGCAGGTCACGGACTCGGCCCGCGCCGAGCCGGGCGACGCAGCCGCGGCAGATGCCCATCCGGCAGCCGCTCGGCATCAGCACCCCGGCACTCTCCCCGGCGTGCAGCAGCGGCGTCGCGCCGTCCGTGGCCACCCGCCGCCCGCTGCGCGTGAAATGGACACTGGCACCGCCACCGCCACCGCTACCACCGGGCCCGGGGACGGCGGGACTGGCGACGGCGGGGTGGAACCGTTCGACCCGGAGCCGGTCGGCGACGCCGGCCTCGCTCCACAACGTCTCGACTTCCGCGAGCAGACCGGACGGTCCGCATGCCCACGTCGACCGTCGTGACCAGTCCGGGCACACGGCGAGCAGCCCGGCCAACCGCTGGCTCCTGGCGCGGTCCGGATCCACGGTGCCGCGGGCCGGCCGGGTGTGGCACTCGTGCAGCCGCAGCCTCGGGAAACGCCCGGCCAGCGCACGCAGCTCCGCTCCGAAGATCACATCCTCGGGCGTCCTGGCGGAGTGCAGGAGCACGACGTCTGGCATCGCGTCCCGCAGCGCCAGATGACGCAGCATCGACATCACCGGTGTGATCCCGCTGCCGGCCGTCAGAAAGAGCACCCGTTCCGGGACTTCTTCGGGCAGGACGAACTCGCCGGCCGGCGAGTCCAGCCTGATGGCCGTGCCCGGTGCCGCCTCGAACACGAGCCGGCGAGACACCCGGCCGTCCCGGGCCGCCTTCACCGTGATCTGGAAGCAGCCGTCGGGGCGGCCGGGCGCGGACGACACCGAGTACGGGCGGTGCCGCCAGACTCCCGCCACGCGCACCGCGGTCCCGACGTACTGGCCGGGCCGGTGCTCCCGCCAGCCCCGGCCGGGCCGGATCGTCAGCGTCGCGACGTCGGGCGTCTCCCGTCGCACGGCCTCCACCCGGCCCCACAGCTGACGCCGGGACCAGAGGGGATTGACGAGTTCGAGGAAGTCGTCAGCCCGCAGGGGGGTCGTGAGCAGCGAAGCGGCACCGGACGCCAGCCACCTCGGGGTGGCTCGCGCCGTCACGCCACCCGCGCCACGCTCGACGGGATCAAAAAGGTCACAGCGATGTCCCCTTTGTCGCGCACGCGGGTATTTGGTACGGTGCCCCGTGGCGCGGTTCCCGGCTCGGTGGGGCGCGAAGAACGAAACAAGCACGAACGAAACAGGCACGAACGAAACACGCGCGAAAGAAACGGGCGCAAACAGAACAGACGCAATCGGAACGGGCACACGTGCTCAGCTCGTCGCTTGTTAACGCGTCAGCCTCTCAGTTTGTCACCCAACCGCCGGTGTCCGGTATTCAGGCCACGCGGTAGGCGTTCACGGGCATGCCCGGTCTGGTGCGTACGCGCGATATTGCAAAGAAAGTGCGCGGCCAAGCGGGCCGCGCACTTTCTGTGGGAAGCCGAAGTGTCGTCAGACGGGCTGAACGTTGTCGGCCTGCGGGCCCTTCTGGCCCTGCACGATCTCGAACTGCACGTTCTGCCCCTCATCGAGGGACTTGTACCCGTCCGACTGGATCGCGGAGAAGTGGACGAACACGTCCGGACCGCCGCCATCCACGGAGATGAAACCAAAGCCCTTCTCCGCGTTGAACCACTTGACGGTGCCCTGAGCCACGAGCGTTCTCCCTGCTACTTTCCCCGGCAAACGTCTCTCGTCTCCGGGTCTCGCGCCGGGGGCAGATGAGTCCCGCTCCCAGCCGTTCCGTTCGACGATGCATGACGCTCACACAGCGGAGAACAGGCAACGCCGCTACCCTACCCGCTGCCGGCGCCGACGGCCAACGGCACCAGGTCCTCGTCACGGCCGGTCCGAGGGCGCCGGGTGGGGAAACGACCAACGGTCACGGGCCTGGCCGGGAGTGTCTCCGGCCGGTCTGGCGAGGTCCCCGGCCGACGAGCCGGCGGGGCCGGTTTGGCCTTGGCTCCCGGTAGGCGCCACATGATGGCGTAGCCTGACCCAGATCACCCCACACCCTCCGCCCGAGCATCATCGCCCCGTCCAAGCACATCGCCTTGCCCAAGCACCCTCGCCCCGCCCAAGCACCATCGCCGCCGGACGCCGACGCAACCCAACGGCAGCCAGTGCGCGCGGCGACAGCCGCGTGCCGCCGTTCACGATGCGCCGACGGCCGTGAGACGCCTCCGGCGTCATGACCCATGACTTTGGTGACTCCACGCGCAGACCCTCCAACAGGCTGGAGCTACCCATGGTCAGTACGACGCGGCTCGGTGCCGGACGCGCCCCCGCGGGATCGCGGACCGCGACGATCCCCGCTCGTGTCGCCGACGAGTCGGAAGGCTCGGACCCGAACGACCTCGCCATGAGCGGCCCCACGGGTCCTTTGGACATGGATGACGGCGATGACGACGGGCAGGAGGACACCCCCCACGGCGGCACCCACCAGGGCGACAGCCAGCACGGCGACGATGCCCCGGCGGACGAGCCCGCGTCGCAGGCCCGGCGGCGGGCGGCGGCGCGGGTGACGCCCTCCCTCCTGCACGATCCGGTGCGGATGTACCTGGCCACCATCGGCCGGACGACGCTGCTGACCGCCGAGGGCGAGGTGGACCTCGCGAAGCGCATCGAGGCCGGGTTGTTCGCCGGCCACAAGCTGGCGACCGGCGCCGACGAGATGGCCCCCCGGCAGCGCCAGGAACTCATGGCCGTCGAGCAGGACGGGCAGCGGGCCCGTCAACAACTCGTCGAAGCCAACCTCCGGCTGGTCGTCTCGATCGCGAAGCGCTACACCGGGCGGGGGATGCTCTTCCTCGACGTCGTGCAGGAGGGCAATCTCGGCCTCATCCGGGCAGTGGAGAAGTTCGACTACACCAAGGGCTACAAGTTCTCCACCTACGCGACCTGGTGGATACGGCAGGCCATCACCCGGGCGCTCGCCGACCAGTCCCGCACGGTCCGCCTCCCGGTGCACCTCGTCGAACTGCTCAACCAACTGGTCCGGCTTCGCCGCGAACTGCTGGTGGAACTCGGCCGCGAGCCCACCACGGAGGAGATCGCCACCGCGCTCGGCGTCACCGTGAGCAGGGTCGACGAGCTCCAGCGGGTCTCCAGAGAACCGGTGTCCCTCGACAGCCCGGTCGGCGACGAGGCCGACATCGAGCTCGGCGACCTGATCGAGGACACCGCCGCCATCGAGCCCGCGGAGGCGGCGATGATCTCCGTTCGCGCGGACCAGCTGGGCGCCGTCCTGGGCGCCCTGCCGGACCGGGAACGGCGAGTGATCCAGCTGCGGTTCGGCCTGGTGGACGGCCGTGGCCGCACGCTGGACGAGATCGGCCGCGAGTTCGGCCTGACCCGCGAACGGATCCGCCAGATCGAGCAGCGGACGCTGACGAAGCTGCGCCATCCGGCCCGCTCCGAGGGCCTGCGCGACTACCTCTCCTAGTCGGCGGCGACGCCCGCGGCGACCCCGCGCGGGCAGGCGCCCTGGTCCCGCGCCCGCGCTGGCCGGGTCACCAGATCCGGCGAAGCTGGGCGCCCTCCCGGCGGGTACGCAGCGCCGCCGCGCGCTCGGCCGGGGTGACCAGGGGCGTGTCAGCCGGCAGGTGCGCGCGCACGTCGGCGAACGGCACCTTCTTGATCGTGGGATCGGGATGGTCGCTGGCATGGTTCCAGCGCAGCTGGATGACGCCCCAGGGGTAGTCGGCCTTGTCGAGCCAGTTGGGCACGCCGGGGTCGAGCCGCGAGATGACGGCCCGGAACCGGCCGTCGCCGTCGAGGCGGGCCTGCGCGTCGTTGAGGCTGGACTGCCGGTTCACCCAGTCGACCGTGCAGAAGCGGTCGTCGGCGACGAGCACCTGCCAGTAGCGGCACTGCCTGGGCAGCTCGGTCTCGATGATCAGGGCTTCGTCGTCGGCGATCTCATGGATGCCGTCGTAGTAGACCTGCTTCGGCAGCCCACCCATCTCGTCGATCTTCTTGGAGCGCAGCAGCGTGTTGAGGCCGTGGTGCTCGCGGTAGTAGCGCACCAGCTGCATGTCGAAGGCGATCATGCCCTCGACCCACGCGGCGAGGTCGGCGAAGCGCCGGGCCGACTCCGCCGGTGACATGTCGGCTCCCGGGTCGTCGAGCCGGTTGATCGCCACCCGGGCGTCCTGCTCGCCGGCCCAGTCACAGGCGCATTTGCGCATGAGCAGGCGGCGGGTGGTGGGCTCGAGCCGCCACCAGTCCCCGGTGTGGCCGTCCGGGCGCTCGGCGCTGAGCAGGACGCGGAACGAGCCGTCCTTGCCGAGCTCCAGATCGTCCAGGTCGTGCGTCGCCGGGACCGGGCCGCTGCTCATGTCCGCCGGGCTCATCATGTCGAAGCCCTGCTGGGTGATCTCGACGAAGCGCGTGGTGCCGCGGTAGCCGGAGATCTCGTACACGCCGCCGTGGTCGACCTCGGTCGTCGAGTAGACGTAGTCGGGGTCGGGGCCGCCCTGGTTGAACGCGTAGTTCCACAGCGGCATGAACACCGGCCGGCGCGCGTCGGTGTAGACCCGGCACAGGTAGCCACCGGCCAGGATCGACAGCGCCAGCTTGTTCATGTCCTGTGTCTCGGCTGGAGATGCGCCGCCCGGCCGCCACGTGGCGATCAGGTTGTCCGCGACGCCGCCGAGGGCCTTCATCTGCTCAGCCCAGGTAGGCAGGCTCATGATCTGGATCTCCCTCAGCCTTCGAGCTCGACGCCGAAGCGTTCGATGTAGAAGTCGTAGTCGGCCCGGATGCGGGCCGTCGTCAGGCCGAACTGCTCGGCGGTGTAGCGGTGGGCGCCGTGCGCCCCGGAGCGGTTGGCCCGCTGCCAGTCGGCCAGCGCGCGCTGGACCGACGGCAGCAGCTCCAGCCCGAGGAAGGCGTAGACCCGCTGGATGGTCCCCATCGGGTCGGCGACCAGCTCACGGTGGTGGACATCGAGGAAGCGGTCCTCGCCGAGCCGGGCACGCGCGGCGATGGCGTTCTCCATGCCGGCCCGCAGGTGCTCGCAGATCTCTTCGCCCAGCCGCCGGTGGTCGCGTTCGCCCGCCGATGGTGGGAGGATCGCGGACACGATGCTGGCGTAGGAAGGGACCACCTTGGCGGGATCGCGGTGCGTCATGACGAACCGCGCGTCCGGGTAGGCGGCCGCCAGCGGCTCGAGGTGGAACTTGTGATGCGGCGCCTTGAACAGCCAGAGGTTGGGTGGGCGGCGCGACTGCAGCAGCTTGATGACCCGCCGGTGGTACTGGAAGGTGTCCGTCAGGTCCGCGCCGCGCCACCAGGCGTGGTAGCCGTACACCGGCAGCGTCATCTGCTGGCCGTGGAAGGTCATGCCAAGGACCTCGCTGTCCTCCATCGTCGCGTCGGCGTCGTAGAGGTGCATGGCCTTCAGCTCGGCCGGGATCTGCGCGTACTCCTTGACCAGCTCCAGGCGTCGCGGGTCCATCGACTCGGTGTCGAGCTCCGGCGGCGGGCAGGGCTTCGACTGTTCCCAGGGGCGTAAGCCACGTAATCGCGGGTCGAGTGACAGCATGTTCGCGAGCGCCGTCGTACCGGTCCTCGGCAGGCCGTTGACGTCCACCGGCCCCCGTACCGGGAGTCCCTCGATCTCGGGATGCTCGCGGTACCACGCCTCCAGCTCGAGGCGGTTGACCAGCCTGCGATGGAAGACCCCGAGGACGGCGTCGTCCGCCGCCGGGCTCAGGTCGCCGTCGCGCTCGAGGCTGTCGAGCAGCACGTCGAGACCTTCCCGGAAGTCGCCGGGGCCGAAGTCGGTGAGGCCGGTCGCCGCCACCGCGGCGTCCAGCAGGGCCTCGCTGGTCGGGTAGCGCGTCGGGGACATCGCTCAGCTCCTCGCCTCGGCGACGGCCAGCCGGTCCGGGAAGAGCCGCTCGGCGACCCGGCGGAAGCCGTCGCGCCAGCCGACCCGGCAGGGCCCCGTGATCGACGCGCGCCGGGTGGGATCGGCGACGGAGCCGACGGACGCGCCAGGGATCGGCTCGACGTCGACCGCGGCCTGGGTGCCGAGCAGGTCGCCGAAGTACGCCGCCCACTGCTGGACGCTCACGGCCTCGTCGCCGGCCCAGTTCACGATCGTCGCCGGCACGCTCGCCGCCGCCAGCAGCGGCTCGAGCTGCGCGCAGATGTCGTCGTCGTGGATCGGGCTGTACGGCATCGGGTCCCAGCGGGTCCTGACCGGCTCGCCGGCGGCGACGGCCCGCAGGTGCCAGACCGGGAGGCCGTCGTCGTCGCTGTACGCGCAGCCCATGCGGGCGATGGTCACCGGGAGGCCGAACGAACGGGCGCAGTAGCGCGCCACCGCCTCCCCCGCGATCTTGGAGACCGAGTAGGGCGCCGACGGCGGGGCCATCGCGTCCCCGAGGGGATCGTCTTCCCGGAAGCCATGCCACGGGTCGGGGTGCGGCTTGTAGGTGCTCACCGTGGACATCACGAGCGCCGCCCGCGCGGACCGGCAGTGCTCGAGCAGGCGGCCGGTCGCCTCGGCGTTCACCCGGATCGCCCGCTCGTAGTCGTTCGCGCTGAAGTCGGCCGCCAGGTGCAGCAGGTAGGTGAAGTCGGTGGGCAGCTCGTCGAGCGGTCCGTCGGCGATGTCGACCACCCGGGTCGTCACACCGAGCGCCTCGACTCGCTCCCGCGTGGCAGGATCGCTGAAGCGGGCGACGCCCCAGACCTCGTTGTGGGGCGAAAGCGTTCGGGCCAGTCCGTACGCGATGCGTCCGGCTGGCCCGGTAACTAAGATCTTCTCGCCACTTAACACGATCTTCATCTCCCCCCGTCAGCCCACCGGACGTGGAGCCTAATAGGATATTTGATCCAATGTGTGGCGAGTGATGTGATGGGCCGGTGAGCATCGACCTCGCCCTGCGCCACGCCATCCTCGAGTCACTCGACGGGTTGCTGCGGGCCTTCGACCTCGAGACGCTCGGCGACGACCGGTTCCTGGTCCGCTCCGAACCGCCTCGCTTCAACCGGATCTTCGGCGGGCAGACGCTCGCCCAGGCGCTGGTGGCGGCGGGCGCGACCGTCGACGGCAAGGCCTTCTCCTCCCTGCACGCGTCCTTCGTGGCGGCCGGCGCGCCGGACGCGGCACTGGAGCTGGCCGTGGACCGGGTACGCGACGGCCGGTCGATGGCGACCCGGCGGGTGACCGTCCTGCAGGGCGACCGCGTGCTCCTCGTCGCGATCGTCACGTTCCACGCCAGCCCCGCCGGCGGCACGCCCCCAGGCGCCGGGACACCGGGCGCCCGGCCCGCCCGGACGCCCGCGCCAGTACCGGAGCCGGAGCGGCTGCCGCTGCTGCAGGACTGGGCGCGCAAGGCCCCGCCCGCGTTCGAGCCGACCGCCCGCGCCTGGGTCGACCACCCGCCGCCGATCGAGATGCGGCTCGACGAGGCGCCCATCTTCATGGGCGGCTCCCCGGCCACCGACCCGCGCGACGTGTGGATGCGCCTGCCCCGCGACGTCGGCGCCGACCCCGGCCTGCACGCGGCGCTGCTCACCTACGCCAGCGATTACCTGCTGCTCGACATGGCCTTCCGTTCCTTCCCCGAGGGTCTCGTCCCGGACTTCCGGTCGGCCTGCAGCCTCGACCACGCGATCTGGCTGCACCAGCCGGTCCGGTTCGACCGCTGGCACCGGCACACCCAGGAGACGGTCGTCGTCGCCGGCGACCGCGGCCTGGTGCGCGGGGCCATCCACGACGCCGACGGGCGGCTGGTGGCCACGGTGGCCCAGGATGTGCTCGCGCGCCCGCTGGCGGTGGGACGATGACCGAGATGCCTTCTAGGCTGTTCCCGCCTGGCCTGTTCCCGCCTCGCCTGTTCGAGCAGCCGTGGCCGGAGGGCGAGTACGGGCTGTTCCAGCTCGGCTTCGTGGTCGACGACGTCGTCGCCGCCGCCACCCGGTGGGCGACGGTGTACGGCGTCGGGCCCTTCCACGTGCTGCCACCCGTCGAGCAGGTCTGCACCTACCGCGGGGCCTCCTCGGGGATCAACCTCCAGGTCGGCGTGGCGCAGGCCGGCCCGGCGCAGATCGAGCTGATCCAGCAGCGCTGCGACCGGCCCAGCATCTTCCGGGAGCTCGCGGTCACCGGCCAGGCGGGGTTCCATCAGCTCTGCACCGTCACGGCCGACTACGACGGCAAGCGGGCGTTCTACTCGGGCCTCGGCTATGAACTCGCCTGCGAGCTCACCTCCGCGGACGGCATCCGGGTCGGCTACTTCGACACCGTCGCGGACTTCGGGTTCTTCACCGAGGTCGTCGAGCAGACGCCGCGATTCCTCAGGCAGCTGGCGAACGTCGCCGCCACCTGCGCCCAGTGGGACGGCACCGACCCCGTCCGCCTCCTCACCCGCGACGGCTACCGAGTCCCCTGACCACCACCGGGCCCTCCAGCCCGCGATGCCCAGCCTCGCCACCGGGCCGCCGTCGCGCCAAGACCGCCTCCTGGGTCACGAAGAACCATTAAGGGCAACGTCAGCCGAGGCGCTGAGCGCCGGTGTCGCGTCTATGAAGGCGGTCTCTTGCGTGCCGCCGGGTTGAGTTCGCGGCTCGCGGGCGCTCCGGCCCGGCCGTCAGCCGCGCCGGCTGGGTTCGGCCGGGGGTCGGGCACCGGTACCGGGGATCCGAGGTCGGTGTCGGCTCATCGCCTGGCGCCTTGGCGAGCGTCTGAAAGTCGCCACCCCATGCGTAGTCGTTATCGGCGACCGCGACGGCCGCGGGATCTGTGGCCCTGGCCTGTGGGAGGTTGAGATCGGGTTGGGATGATCAGGCTCGCCGCTGGCAGGTCAAGATCGGTCTGGGTGAGCACTGGACGCCCGAGTCGGGTCGACAGCCACCGGCGCTGGTAGGCGCTCAGATCGTTGATGAAGATGACGGCGTCGATGTTCCTGCTCGAACAGGTCGTCGCGATCTCCTCGAGCTTTCCCGGGCCGATGAGGAAGCGCCGGGACAGTGGGGCGGTCATCAGCCGTACCCCGCCGTCGGAGACGCCCCTGCGCTGGACGAACCGCCCCAGCACATGTCCGCCCAGCGCCGTCACCCGCGCGTCGAGGACGTCGAGCCGGGCCTGATAGTCGCGGTCCTTCGCCGAGAACAGCCCCACCAGGACCACCGAACGGATGGCGGTCACCCGGACAGCATCCCAGCTCAGCCACCTCGCGCCGCGGGGATATTCGGCCGATGAGCGGGTGGCCCCCGACGAGCGGCTGGTCATGCCCTGTGGGTCGAAGCGTGTACGCGAATCGGCGGTCGAGCAGTCCCGGCAAGATCTACAGGAAGAACGTCAGTGGGTTCGACTTGGCTCGGCCGGCGGTTCGGGCACCGGCGACGGCGCGTCCGGGGTGTCGACGAACTGGCGGGCCTGGAGGGTGAACAGGTCGTGGTAGATGCCGGGGCGGCTCATCAGGTCGGCGTGGGTGCCCTGGTCGACGACGAGCCCCTCGTCGAGGACGTAGATGCGGTCGGCGGTGCGGACGCTGGCGAGCCGGTGCGTGATCAGCAGGACGATCCGGTCCCGGCCGAGCCGCTGGATCAGGTCGAACAGGGCCTGCTCGGCGCGGGCGTCGAGGGCCGCCGACGGCTCGTCGGCGATGAGGAACGGCGCGTCCCGGTAGACGGCGCGGGCGCAGGCGATCCGCTGCCACTGGCCCCCGGACAGGTCGTGGCCGGAGTTGTACTGGCGGGCGAGCGACGTGTCGTAGCCATGCGGCAGCTTGTCGACCACCTCGTCGGCGCCGGTGGCCGCCGCGGCGGGGATGACGCTGTCCGGGCCCTCGGCCGCCAGCCGGCCGACGCGGCCGACGGCGATGTTCAGCCGCGCCGACATCGGCCACCGCGTGTACGACTGCGGGATCAGGCCGACCCGGTCGCGGACGCTGTCCGGCTCGACACCGGCGAGGTCGACCCCGTCCCAGCGCACGGTGCCGGCGTCCGGCAGGTACAGGCCGGCGAGGATCTTCGCGAGCGTGGACTTGCCGCTGCCGTTCACGCCGACGAACGCGACCACCTGCCCCCTGCGCAGCTCGACGGTGACCCCGCGCAGCGCGGCGGTGTCCGTGTGGGGGTAGGTGTAGGTGGCGCCGTCGACGCGGATGACCGTCGGGTTCACCGGCGCGCTCGCCGACCGCGACTCGGGGATCCGGCGGGCGGCCTCCTGGGTCCAGGAGCGGTACTCGCCGAAGTAGAGGAAGTTCTCGTAGGCGTCGTTGAGGCTCGACAGGGCCGTCGACAGGGCACCGCGCCCGTTGCGGATCGCGAGGACGGCCGTGCCCGCGGCCGCGAGCGGCATCACCCCGGCGTTCAGGAGCAGGACGAGCGTCCCGTACACGGCGCCGAGCGCGAGCCCGGCCACGCTCTCGCCGATCAGCCGGTACCGCGCCTGGCCGCGGCCGACCCGCAGCTGCTCGGCCTCGTAGTCGCGGGCGAGCAGCGTGTACTCGTCGAGCAGGAACCGGCTCAGCCCGAAGGAACGGATCTCGGCGGCGCAGTCCCGGTCGGTCATGCGGTAGCGCAGCATGTACTGTCGCCGGATCTGGCGGATGCGGCTCAGCCACGAGGTGTACGCCAGCCGCGCCGAGCGCGCCGTCGCCCAGCCGTCCGGCACGATCGACAGGACCAGCAGCGGCAGCAGAAGCGGGTGCAGCACGCCGAGCACGCCGCCCGCGGCGACCATCCGCACCGCGGAGGTGAACACGTCCACCGCGTTGTCGACGAGCTGGCGCCCGCCGGCGGCGCCGCGCTCGGCGGCCTCCAGGTCGTCGACGAACCGGGGATCGTCGAACGCCATCACCGACGTCCGGGTCGCGAGGTCGAGCAGCCGCACGACGCAGACCCGGTCGATCCGCGGGCCGAACCGGCTGCGCAGCAGGCTTTCTACCAGCGACAGCCCGGTACGGACGACCCCGGCGGCGACGACCAGCGCGAGCGCCGGCAGCGCCGCGCGCACCCGGTCGGGCGTCGGGCCCTCGCGCAGCAGCCCGGTGAGCGCGCCGGCCACGGCGAGCAGGCCGACCGCCTCCACCAGGCCGGACACCACCCGGACGCTGACGAGCGCGATCAGCCCGGCGCGGTCGGCCTCCCAGGCCAGCGACCAGGACAGCCGGAGCAGGCTCGGCAACCGCCGCGCCATGGTACGCACCCCGGTCCGTTCCATCGTCTTGTTGTGCTTCGTCCACGCCCCGGTGGGGTCGTCGTCCTCCCGCCCGTAGATCAACAGCGGATCGTGCGAAACCTCGCCGGCCGTCGTAGGCGTCTCGGCGAGGATGCCGTCGGCTTCGGCGGCTGGCGCGTCCCGCTGGGTGGGTAGGCCGCCGACGGGGTCAGGGACCCCGGCGGCGTCAGGGGTGTCGAGGGGCTCGCGGCTGTTGTCCACCGCCCCAGCGTCAGGAAATCCGCGACAACGAACCCCGGATTTTGAGGATCTTCCGCTTCCCGCACGCCACTGCCCGGGCCTGCCGCATTTGCTCGCCAATGCCCGATCGGTGCCGCGACCGCTTCGTTTCGCCCCGGTCCGGCCCGGCAGACGGCACAGATGATCACCAGTTGTTTGCGGAAACGGTGAAGGGGCCGGCTGCCCGTCGAGCCATTTCCGCAACCATTCGACGATCATGCCGGTGGGTTTGAGCGCGCGCGGGCCGGGCGACGCCGCCGCGAGCGGGCCGGGCCGCCAGGAACCGCGCGGGAACCCCCGCCGACGCCGGGAACGAGTCCGCCGCCGTCAGGAGCGAGTGACCTTCTCGAGGACGGCCCAAAGAAGGTTGCCGTTCTTGAGGTCCATTCCTCCCTCGGAAAACGCGCGTTCAAGGAAACAGAACGCGATCACGCTCGCCGCCTGGCGACCGCGACGGGTTCGCGGACCCGGCCACTCTCGACCTGCTCACCGCGCGCCGCCCGCATCGCGTCACCGTAAGCACCTACGGCGCCACCAGAGCCAGCTACCGCCGCGAGCCAACGCTGGCCTGCTGCACATGAGCGCCGGTAGTGCCCTCTGGAGACCTGCCCGGCGCGGGCGGGCGCGTGCCTGCCTCGTGTTGACCTCGAGAGGACTCGAGGTTCTAACCTGGTGTGCTGGCGCTCGCGCGAACCAAGGGACGCCGTCGCTGGTCGCACCGATCGGCGATCTTCTCCCGGGCCGTTCGTTCGAGCAGCGCGGAGACCGGCGGGGTCGGGCAAACTATGTCAAGGCCAGCACCTACCGAATCGAGGATGCAGGTGCCGATCACCACGGGGTTCAACCACATCGCCACGATGACGGCCGACCTAGACAAGATCGTGAAGTTCTATGCCGATGCGTTCGGGGCCACGGTGACGTTCGAGATGGCAGCAGAGGACGGCCACCCGCGCATGACGATTCTCGATCTTGGCGGGGGCGCGGCGCTCAACGTCTTCGAGGTGCAGGACATGGACATCATCGGAGACAGGCGCCGCCAGGGCGGCCGCGGTCCCATCGACCACTTCGGCCTCGCCGTCGACTCCCTGGAGACCCTCGAAGCGACCCGCGACCGGCTGCGCGAACTCGGCGCGGACATCGGCGAGATCCAGCGACTCGGCTCCGAGTGGTCGCTGTTCTTCCGCGACCCGGACGGCATGGAGCTGGAGGTCTGCTGCCACGCCGGTTGATGAGCCCCTCCGGGAGGCCCGCACCCCGAACCTAGGGTGTTTGTCGACCCCCGGGGCGGATCACCCGCATCCGAGCTCTGGTCCCCGGCTGAGGTTCCGGTCCCGGCGGAAAGGCTCATTCCGATCCGGAATCCTGCTGGCCCATCGCGCCGCGAACAGCGGTGGTCAGTGGGTGGTCCTCGCCGAGGATCCGCCGGCGCCGAGCGAGCACATCCTCCTGCAACTGGCGGGCCGCCGGGTACTCACCCAACGACCGCAACGTGACGGCGAGATTGGCCGCCGAGGTCACCGTGTCCGGATGATCCTCGCCGAGGATCATCCGACGCCGGGCGAGCACATCCTCCTGCAACTGCCGGGCCGCCTGATAGTCACCCAACGACTGCAACGTGACCGCGAGATTCGCCGACGCCATCATCGAATCCGGATGATCCTCGCCAAGAACCCGCCGACGCCAGGCGAGCACATCCTCCTGCAACTGCCGGGCCGCCTGATAGTCACCCAACGACCGCAACGTGACGGCCAGGTTGGCCGCCGAGGTCACCGTGTCCGGATGATCCTCGCCGAGGATCCGCCGGCTGCGGGCGAGCACATCCTCCTGCAACTGGCGGGCCGCCGGGTACTCATCCAACGACTGCAACGTGACCGCGAGATTCGCCGACGCCATCATCGAATCCGGATGATCCTCGCCAAGAACCCGCCGACGCCAGGCGAGCACATCCCCTTCCAACTGGCGGGCCGCCGCATAGTCACCCAACGACCAGACCGTGTGGGCGAGGCTGGCCGCCGAGGTCATCGAATCCGGATGGCTCTCGCCGAGGACCCGCCTGCGCCGGCCGAGCACATCCTCCTGCAACTGGCGGGCCGCCAGGTACTCACCCAACGACCGCAACGTGACCGCGAGATTCGCCGACGCCATCATCGAATCCGGATGATCCTCGCCGAGGACCCGCCTGCGCCGGGCGAGCACATCCTCCTGCAACTGGCGGGCCGTCCGATAGTCACCCAACGACTGCAACGTGGTGGCGAGATTCGCCGCCGACATCATCGAATCCGGATGATCCTCGCCAAGGATCCGCCGACGCCGGCCGAGCACATCCTCCTGCAACTGGCGGGCCGCCGGGTAGTCACCCAACGACCGCAGCGTGGCGGCGAGATTCGCCGCCGACATCATCGAATCCGGATGATCCTCGCCAAGGATCCGCCGACGCCGGGCGAGCACATCCCCCTGCAGCCGATGGGCCGCCGGGTAGTCACCCAACGACTGCAACGTGGCGGCGAGATTCGCCGCCGACATCATCGAATCCGGATGATCCTCGCCAAGGATCCGGAGCCAGTGGGTGCGGGTGTCGCGGGCCAGGGTCAGGCTGGTGGCGTAGTCACCGGCCGCGTTGAGATACCAGGCCAGCCGCCAGACCAGCCGGCGGCAGTCCGTGTCGTGGCTGTCGACCATGCCGGAGGCGGCCACATGCGGCCGCAACTGGGCGTAGCGCGGCCAGCAGTCCGGACGGTCCGGCGCGCCCGGGTCGGCGGCAGCCAGCAGCCCATGCACCGCCTGGCGGGCGACGTCGCGGTCGGCGGGCGGGGTGTGGTCGCGTAGGACCGCCTGGACGAGCCGGTGCAGCACCACCCCGTCCGTGTGCAGACGGACCAGCCCCAGCGAGGCCAGCGTCTGCGTCAGCCGCCCGAGCACGAGGGGGTCGGACGCGGCCGCCCTCAGCGGCCCGGGCAGTCGGTCGGCGACGCGCGGGCCGATCAGGTCGGTGGGGATCGGCTCCGGCCCGCATCGCGCCCACAGCCACAGCAGCCACACCGCGGCCGGGTCCTCGAGCCGGTCGACCGCCAGCGTCCACGTCGCCGCCACCGGCACCGGATAACCCGCCGGCTTCCCCTCCGCCAGAATCTCCCGCGCCCGCTGTTCCACCAGCGCGCAATAGGTCTCCACACTCATCCCCGACCGGTCCAGCCATGCCCCGGCCTGCTCCACCGCGAGCGGCAGATCCCCCAGCAGCTCCGCCACCCGGTCCGCCTGTGCCTCCGACAGCCGCCCCGCCCGTCGACGCAGCAAAGCCACGGCATCCGGTCGCGGCAGCATGTCCACCGCGACCGCCTCCGCGACTCCCGACCAGGCCGGGTCCCGCGACGTCACCAGCACATGCCCACCACCACCCGCCGCAGCCAACAGCCCCGACAGCAACGGCCCCTCCGGATCAGCGCTGTCCCCGCCCCGCGGCGGCGCCCCGGCGTTGTCGACCACCACCAGCCACCGCCCGACCCTCCGCGCCGCCAGCGCCGCCACCGCCCGCCGGGCCGACTCGGCCACCTCACCGGCAGCCACCCCCAGCCGACCCGCCAGCTCCCCCAACCCCGCCGTCAGATCACCCGGCTGCTCCGCGGCCAGCCACCACACCACCTCATAGCCATCCCGATGCCGGTGGGCGTACTCCACCGCCAACTGCGTCTTGCCGACCCCGCCCAGCCCATGCAACGCCTGCGGCAACACCGACGCCGAACCCACCCCCGCCAACCGCTCCCGCAACCGCGCCAGCTCCACCGACCGTCCCACGAAATTCGGATTCCGCGGCCACGGCACCCCCCACACCGACGCCCCACCCGCGGCGGAACTCTGACCGTCCGACGCGGTGCCGCCGAACACCGCATTGCCCGAATACAACGTGGCCGCCACCGACAGCAGACTCGACCGGCCATCGACAAGCACACCCGCCGCGAACAACCGCGACACCTCACCCCAGAACTGCCGCGCCGTCAGCCCCATCCACGACGGATGATCCGCCCTCGACAACCCCGCGGCGTCCAGGAGCTGCCCCGCCGACACAGGATCCGAGAACACCTCGGCAAGCGCCCCCACCTCGGTATCCGACAGACCCGACACCACGACCCACCCCCCGACACGACCGGTCACCCGAACGGCACGACCCGTCACCCTGGCGACCAGCATCCCACCAGCGACGAACCGGACAGCGCCACGGACACCGCGAAACACCCAGTCGTGTAGCCAGCCAGGTAGCCAAGCCAGCAGACCGGTATGCACGTCCCGGAACCCGTCCGACATCCGACCATGGCCATGGACGACCACGGACATCAGCGAGCAAACAGACCGACTTTGCAAAGCAGGGGTTGGCCGTCGACCACGAGTGGCCAGGCCAGACGAGCTGACAACCAACTGACAGGTGGCCGGTTGACGACGGGATCGTCGCGCACCTCAGCGGGCTGCGCGCAGGAGTCCTGGCGCAGCCCACGGCCCGGACGCCCGCGGAAGATCCAGATCAACGACGAGTTTGCGCCGGGAACCCGGCGCCGCGCGACGGCTGCGCGCGGTGCGAGCGCGCGGTGCTCCCGGCGCGGGGCGTTCTGGCCGCCGCCTGCGATGCACCATGACTTGAAGCGAGGCAACTCCTCGGGGTGTACAACCCAGGGGTGGATGTTGTCGCTATCCGGCGTGCCCTCGACGATGTGTTCGACCAGGCCATCGTCTATCACGCCTTCACCGACTACATGCGCGACTACGAGATGCTCGTGTACGCCACCAGCGACCCAAGACTTGCCGTCCCAGCGGAGCATCTGCGCTACCTGTTTCGCTACTGCGTTGAGGTCGATGTTCGGCCCGCGGTCACGCCCGAGGTGTGGAAACAGTCGCTCGACGACCGGCTCATCGACCACGAGACCGGAAAAGATCTCGACGGCTATGTCTGGGGCGTAAAGTGGCAGGCCTTGTACCCAGGCGCCACCCTCCTCGACGACTCTCCACGCGCCCAAGCCTGGTCCGACGCGATCGGGATTGATTTCCACGAAGTCCGAATTGAAACGAACGGTCACAACCTCACACTCATATTCAACGACCTGTCCGTGACACCGGTTTCGGACGGCTACGCACCTTTCACGGTCGACGAGTCGACATAAGCGACGAGGAGCGACTGAATCTTGACCCGGACTCTGGCCAATCCCTGACGCCAGCATTGCAACTGGTGCAACTCCATTTGCCTACGCGTGAACTGCGCTTTGATGACGCCGGCGGACGTCGGCAGGCCGCTGCCAAGGTCCGCAGAACAGAGGGTGCGGCGGAGGCCCCGCCGAGGCCTGACGTGCCCCCATCCGTACAGCCAAGCCCGCCGACGCCAGCCGACCGGGGTGGACGGCGATGGACACGGCAGGGCTGTGACCAGGAACGACGGACAGCTTGGACGTCAGCGGACCACCCGTTCCGATATCGTAATCGGGCGGTTGGTGTTGACGGCCCTTCGCTGATTCCGCGCCTCCATCGGGTCGGAGGCCTTAGCGAACGCTATTCGCATGGCGCAACGACAATGCTGGGCGTCGCTGAGCCCTTTGCGAGCCGCTATCGCCCGTCGCGCCCGGACCTCAGCTTTGCTTCGCGGTCGATACTTCGGCTTTCTGCCGCATCCACACGTTTGGAATCCCTCGTAGCGCAGGCCGGACCCAAGTGCGGCCGCCACCGCCGTCTCAGAGCCGCGGCCGGGCCAGGCGGATCGGCATGGACCTGTCGAAGTGCCGCCAGCGGCCGCGGCCGCCCCGTTTGGCGGAGTACATCGCCGTGTCCGCGGCACAGACGAGCTCATCGGCGTTGGAGATCATCGGCCCGGTCAGCGCGATGCCAATGCTGGCGGTCACCGCGGCGCCTTCGTCGCCGTTGATCCGGAGCGCCGCCACCCTGGAGATGATCCGGTCGGCGACGGCTTCTACCGCCGCGCTGGACGTGAGGTTCTGACACAGCACGGCGAACTCGTCGCCAGCAAGTCGGGCGACGGTGTCGTCAGGACGGACCACGCGCCGAAGCAGCCGCGCGACCTCGCGAAGCAGGTCGTCGCCCGTCTGATGGCCGAACGTGTCGTTGACCCGCTTGAAGCCGTCCAGATCGATGAAGAGAAACGCGACACCCTGTTGATCACACTGGGAATCGGTGATCATCTGGTCGAGGCGCTCGAACAGCGCCACCCTGTTCGGCAGCCCCGTCAGGGGGTCGCACAGGGCGCGGCGGCGGGCGTCGGCGGCCATCGCCCGCTCCGCCTCGGCGGCGCGGGCCGCGGTCGTGACGGCCGTGATCTGGGTGGCCGCGAGGGCGAGAAAGGTGCGGTAGTCGTCGTCCATCGGAAGTCGGTCACTGATGCCTGCGAGGAGCAGCCCGAGGGGCGGGGCGTCACCGCCCTCCGAGAGCGGGATGACAATCGCCGATCCTGACGGTGGCGTGCCCGCGGTCCGGTGGAGCGAGAGCCGCTCCAGGATCTGCCCGACGGTCCGCGTCCGATCGGTGACCAGTGCGTCCACGAGTTCGGGGACGGCGGCGGCCGGGTCGAGGCCGCCGGGGTGGTCGGCGGCCGATGGTGCCACGGCCAGGCCGCTGCTCGCCACGGGCACCAGTCTGCGCGGTGTCTCCGGGGCGGCGACCGCGATCAGGCAGTAGGGAATGTCCGCCGCGTACCTGCCCAGCACCTCGACCGCGCGGGTGAAGGTCTCTCCCGGGGTTCGGCTGCCGACCGTGGCGCTGGCGAGGTCACGCAGACAGGACAGCCGCCGCGTGCCGAGCACCTGACGAGTGGTCTCCTGCGTCGCCGTCAGCACACCGACCACCTCAGCTCCCGGATGCCGGCGGATGGGACCAAAAGAGAAGGTGAAGTAGGATTCCTCCAGAAATCCGTGCCGGTCGAGCAGGAGAAGCCAGTCCTTCGACCAGGTGGCGCCCCTGCCAGCCAGTACCTGGTTGAGCATCGGGATGTAGTCGTCCTCGAGCTCGGGAAACGTCTCCCGGAACGGCACACCCAGACATGGGTGCTTCCTACCGATATGGGTGACCAGTGCGTCGTTGTAGACCTGGAGGAAATCTCTCCCCCAGAGGACCTCCAGCGCGAACCGGGATTCAAGGCAGATACTGACCGCCGTGCGCAGGGTCGGGCACCAGTCGCGGACAGGGCCCAACGCGGTCGCGGACCAGTCCATGCTCGCCATCAGCCGGCCCACCGCGCCACCAGCAGCGAACACACGGTCCATCTCGCCCGCGTCGCCGCCCGGACGGCCTGACGACTCGACCGCGGTCCAAACGTCGGGCATGCCGGTAGGGCGCGCGCCGGATGTGCCGGTACCTTCCATAACCCTTGTCCCAGCGCTCGGACCGCCGACCACAAAGTCGACGACGGTTCGCCTGCCCGCGACAATCCACCATGACCGCCACAGGTGGTCAATCCACTACTTCCCGTGAGCAACCCCGCCGAAACTGTTCCTCCGATCATGAAAAGCGCCGGTCGTCAGCGCATCCCGTTCCGCTCGCTCGAAATCCCCGGGCCGTCCATGCCCCACCGGATCCGAGTTCTCGCACCCGAATGTCGCCTGCCCGACAATGGCATTCATCACTCTTGCCGCGCCCCGCGGCGGCCATCCAACGGCAAACCCGCGACGAAGAGTATTTGTGCAACCTTTTCCGGCCAAGCCGGCAGGGGCGCACCCGGGGGTCGGAGGGCGGTCGACAGCACGGGGCCGCCGGCGTCGCGCTGGATCACCGTCCGACCGACCGCTGTCCCGTCGTCGACCGGAGGAGAACGTCCATGCCATGGCGGCACGCACCGGCACGCCACACCGACCCGTACCTGGGTGCGGCCGGCCGAGCAGGCCAGACCGGTCTCCCCCGGCAGGCCACCGAGAAGCTCGGCCCGGATCACGGACGCGCCGTGATCCTGCTGGCCGGCGCCGACGAGCTGATGCACCACGACCCGGCGACGGCCGCCTCGTGGCTCACGACGGCGTCCGACCTGCTCCCGCGGACCGACCCGCGCAGGTACGACGCCCAGTTGCTGCTCGCCGGAGCCCACCTGCTGCTCGGCCGGCCCGACGAGACCCGGCGGGGCCTTCGCGCGCTGGTGCCACAGCCGACGGCGCCGCGCGCCTCGGCACGGTTCGCCCTCTACCACGGCCGAGCCAGCCGGCTGCTGGACCGCCGGCGGGAAGCCCGCGCGCTGTTCGAGAACGGGCTGCGCACGGCTGACGGCGATACGGGCGACGTCGTGCCGCTGCACACCGAGATCGCCGAGCTCGCGCTCGAGGACCTCGACCTGCCCACCGCCGTCTGGTACGCCGCGGCGGCCGCCGGCCTCGCCCGCGGCCTCGCTGACCGGACAGGCGAGGCCGGGGCGCTGGCGGTGCTGTCCCTGGCGCGGCTGCACGCCGGCGACGCGGCCCCTGCCCGCGTGGCCGCCACGGCGGCCACGGCGGCGGCCGACCTGATCGACGCGGCGCCGGACGCCGAGCTGATCCGTGACCTCGCCAGTCTGCGACGCCTGGGCGCCGCCGAGTCGGCGCTGGACCGGCTGCCCGACGCCGAACGCCACCTGGCCCGGGGCCTCACTCTCTCCTACGACACCGGCCAGGCCCACGTCCGAGGCGAGCTGCTCACGTCGCTGGCGCAGGTGCAACTACGGCGCGGATGCTTCCAGCACGCGCTCGGTTCCCTTACCGAGGCACGCCGTGCCGTCCTGCCCGGCGATGTCGCCCGGGCCGCGCTGATCGAGACGACGTACGCCGAGGTCGCGCCACGGAGCTGGCCAGCATGGACCTCGGGAACAGCGGCTCGGAACCGTCCGCCGGCTCCTGACGGGCGCGAGTGAGGTCAGCCGCTGGGACCGGACGGTCGCGGGGGCGGCAGGGCGGCGTGGCGCAGGTGGGCGAGAACGGCGAGCACGCGGCGGTGGCCGTCGTCCACCTCGGCCAGGCCGAGCTTGATCAGCAGGTGGCGCACGTGCCCTTCGACGGTGCGTTCGCTGACGACCAGCCGCCGGGCGATGGCGGTGTTGTTGAGACCCTCGGCCATGAGCGCGAGCACGTCCCGCTCGCGGGCCGACAGCCCGGCCACCGGGTCCGCCGTGCCCTGCGCCGCGAGCAGCGTGCCGACGACGTGCGGATCCAGCGCCGAGCCACCGGCGGCCACCCGGCCGGCGGCCGCGAGGAACTCGCCCACGTTGAGGACCCGGTCCTTGAGGAGGTAGCCGAACCCGCCGAGCGCGACCAGCCCGGTGGCGTACCGGGCCTCCACGTGCTGGGACAGCACGAGGACGCCCACCTCCGGATGGGCGTCCTTCACCTCGCGGGCGGCCCGGGCGCCCTCGTCGGTGAAGGACGGCGGCATCCGGATGTCGAGCACCACGAGGTCGGGCGCGTGCCCGGCGACCGCGGCGAGCACTCCGGTCGCGTCCCCGAGGGCGGCGACGACGGTGTGCTCATGGTCCTCGAACAGGCGGACGAGGCCCTCCCGGAGGAGCACCTGGTCCTCGACGATCACGACGCGCACGGCAGCCTTACCGTCAGCGTCGTGCCCGCGCCGGCCGGGCTTTCGAGCCGCAGCCGCCCGCCGAGCGCCCCCACCCGGTCGGCCAGGCCGCGCAGGCCCGACCCGGCGCCCGGCTCCGCGCCCCCGACGCCGTCGTCCCGCACGCTCAGCACCAGCTCCCCGTCCTCCCGGTCCGCCCGCAGCTCCACCGTGTTGGCGACCGCGTGCTTCACCACGTTCGTCAGCGCCTCCGCGGCGACGTAGTAGGCCGCGGCGACGACGGCGTCCGGCAGCGGGCCGGGCGCGGCCGCCACCCGCACGGGCAGCGGCGTCCGGCCGGCCAGCTCGCGCAGCGCCAGCTCCAGCCCGTCGTCGAGCCGGGCCGGGCGGATGCCGTGCGCCAGCTCGCGCAGGTCCTGGATCGCGCCGCCGATCTCGGTGACGACGGTCTCGAGGTCGCTGGCCGCTGGCTGGTCGCCGAGCTGGTGCTGCACATGCCGCAGCGCGAGTCCCGCGCTGACCAGCCGCTGCTGCGCCCCGTCGTGCAGGTCGCGCCCCAGCCGGCGGCGCTCGTCGTGCGCCGCCGCGACGATCCGGGCGCGCGAGGCCTCCACCTCGGCGAGCCGGTGGCGCACCTCGGCTTGGAGCCGGGCGATCTCGATCGCCAGCCCGGCCCGGGACAGCACATCGGCCAGCGGTTCGCCCTCCGGCACCGCGTGCGTCACCTCTGCGAGCGCGACCCCCGAGCGCTCGACCAGCGTCCGGACGCGGCCGTCGACGCTGGAGCCGTCGGTGCTGGGCCGGTCGGCGCTGGGACCGTCGACGCTCGGCCGGTCGGCGCTGGGACCGTCAACGCTGGCGGGTGGGGATTGGCCGGGCAACAGCAGCCGCAACGTCAGCGCGGGGTCACGGAGCACGTCGCGCAGCAGCCCTTCCAGCTCGTCCGCCGAGGCCCGGCCGGCGCGCAGGTCCTCCAGATAGGCGTCGACCCGGGCCAGCGCATGGTGCCGCGCGCGCCGGAACGCCCGGTCGACGCCGTCCTGCACCCTTCGCCGTAGTGGCAGGACGACGGCCGCGGCGGCGATCGTCGCGCCCGCGGTCACCCAGGCCGAGCCGCCGCCGAGCAGGGCGCCGAGCACGAGGGCGGTGACGCCCCAGGCAACGGCCAGCAGCGCGGTCAGCGCCGCGTAGGCGATCGTCCGGGCGATCAGGACGTCGACGTCGTACAGCCGGTAGCGCAGGATCGCCACACAGATCGTGACCGGCAGCAGCGGCACCAGCAGCGTGATCGCGACCTGCACGACGACGTTGCTGTGGTAGCTCACCGCCGCGGCGGGGCCGACCACCGCGAGCAGGCAGGCGAACCAGAAGATCAGCTTGAGCTGCTGGCGCTCCATGCCTCCGGCCCGTCGGAACCGGCCCACCAGCGAGGCGATCGAGAGCACGATCGACGCCGCGAACGCGAGCTCGCCGATGTGGAAAAGGATGTCGAACCCGTCGACGGCGTACGGGTTGCCGTCTGTGGTGAAGGCGTACGAGTCGTCGTTCGCGTGCGACAGCGCCGCCCCGAGCACGAGCGTCGCGGTGGCTCCGATCGTGAAGGGCGGCAGCCACCGCCACCGGCGGCCCGCCGCGCGCCCGTCCGGGAACAGCGCGAGCAGCGTGGCGGTGCTGCCCGCGCCGACCGGCGACCCCCAGGCCGCGCCCCACTGCACGCTGAGCGCGCCCGGCCAGGTGTCGTGGTAGCCGTATCCCTCCAGCAGTTCGACCAGGGCCCCCACCAGGCCGAGACCGGCCAGCAGCAATCCGACCCGGTGCCGCGGCAGCCGCATCCGGATGAGCAGGCCGGCCGCGCCGAGCGCGACCGCGTTGAGCGGGTAGAGCGCCGTGTCGATGACGGGCTCCCGACCGGCCGAGAGCGGTACCGAGGCGACGGCGACCGCGCAGGTCAGCACCAGCAGCGCCACCGGGAGCGGGTGCGCGCGGACGTCGTGACCGGTCACGGGGTGATCGTCGCGTGCCGCCCCGGCCGGTGACAACAGTGCCAGCACCTGTCGCGGGTCAGGTGGCGGCGCGGCTGCGGTGAGCCACCCCGGCGCGGCAGCCTCGACGTCATTCCGACGACCCACCAGGAGGTGGACGATGACCGGCAGTTACGACGTCACGACCCGTGTGGCCACCAGACCGCTACCGATCCCGGCCCGGGCGGCCGGCCCACGGTTCCCGCGCCTGTTCGGCGCGCTCTGCGCGGCCGGCGGGCTGATCGCGGTGGCGGGCGCGGCCTGGAGCGCCGCCCGAACCTCGCCCGTGTCCACGGACGAGGTCAGCTGGCCTTACGGCCCGGGCCTGTTCCAGGGCCTCGAGGTGGTCTGGACGCTCACGCACGTCCTGACGTTCCTCGGCGCCCTCGCCCTCGCCCGGTCCGGCCTCGCCGGCCGCGGCCGCGCCGCCCGGGCCGGCAACCCGGTCATGCTGGTGGGGATGGCGCTGTTCGTGCCGTGCGAGCTGGCGTTCATCCCGTTCGCCCACGCGGAGGTGGACGACTCAGGCTTCGTCCTGGTCGGCACCCTGATCGGGGTCGCCTCGATGATCGCCGGGCTCGGGTTCACGCTGACCGGTATAGGCGTGCTGCGCGAGCGCGCCCTGCGCGGCGCCGGCCGGTTCGTCCCGCTGCTGTGCGGCGTGTTCGTGTTCGTCGGCCTCACCCCGCTGGTCATGGCCGGCGGCGACGTCTTCTTCCTGGGCATCGGCGGCTGGAACGTGCTCCTGGCCCTGCTCGGCGTGGTGATCGCGCGCACCGCCACCGCCCAGGAATGAACGGGCAAGCACCTGGCCAGTGCAACGCGTGGTGCCATCTCAACAAACGCGTGGCGCCATCTCAACAAACGTCAGCCCCGCCAGCCGCACCCGCAGACCAAGATCTTTAAGAAGTGGCGCGACCCCAGGCATCAGGCAACGTCTGCCCGGTCGACGGCCTGGCAGAGCGGCACCCCCGCCACCCCTCTCCCGGTGTCGTGGCAGACGCCCGAGGGATCCCGGACGCGCTGTCAGACATCAGAGTCACGAAACGATGCCGGTCGCGGTTCTGATGTCTGACACGATTCCCCGTGACGTCGGACAAGACGAGCGCGCGGCCGCACGCGGGCACGTCCCACCCCTCCGCCCCCGGCGAACCCCCGTCACGCGGCCCACCCTAGAGTTCGGCGCCGCTCGGGCCGGTGCCGAGGCGGACCCCGCCGTGCCAGGCCGGCTGCTCCGCCACCGGCCGCCTCCGCGATTGCGGGTCGCCAGGGGCGGCTCCCTGCCTACGCCTCGGGCCGGCCGGCCGGCGCGCCAAGCCCGCCGCCTCTGGACACGAGCCGATGACCATCAGATGTGCGACTCTTCCAGACATGACTATCGGGTTAGAGTCGACCGCGCCGCGTATATGTCCGTTGTGTGAGGCAACCTGCGGGCTGGAGCTGCGGGTGGCCGACGGTCGGGTGGTCGGCGCGCGCGGCGACGCGGCCCACGTGTTCAGCAGGGGCTACATCTGCCCGAAGGGTGCCTCGCTGCCGCAGTTGCTCAACGACCCGGATCGGCTGCGCCGCCCGCTGGTCCGCGACACCGCCGGTGGCGGGCGCGGCCGGCACGGCGAGGCCGGCTGGCGCGAGGTCGACTGGGACGAGGCGTTCGAGACCGTGCGCGCGGGCCTGCGCCGGGTCGTCGACGCGCACGGCCGGGACGCCGTCGGCCTGTACGTCGGCAACCCGAACGCGCACACGATGTCCGGCTCCCAGCACCTCCCGGCGTTCAGCCGCGCCCTGGGCAGCCGCTGGCGGTTCAGCGCGACGACGGTCGACCAGATGCCGATGCACGTCGCCTGCGGGTTTGTCTTCGGGCATCCCTCACTGATCCCGGTGCCCGACCTGGACCGCGCCGACTACCTGCTGATGCTCGGCGCGAACCCCGCCGTCTCCAATGGCAGCCTGTGCACCGCGCCCGACTTCCCCGGCCGGCTCGCCGGGATCCGGGACCGCGGTGGCAAGGTGGTCGTCGTCGACCCGCGCAGGACCCGCACCGCCGCCCTCGCCGACGAGCACCTGCCGATCCGGCCGGGCACGGACGCGCTGTGGCTGTTCGCGCTCGTCAACCACCTGGCCGCGGCCGGCCTGGTCAGCCTGGGCCCCGCCGCCGAGCACCTCGCCGGCGTCGAGCGCGTCGTCGAGCTGGCCGCGCCGTTCACCCCGGAGGCGGTCGCGCCGGCCTGCGGGGTGCCCGCCGAGACGACCCGGCGGATCGCCGCCGAGCTCGCCGCGGCGCCGAGGGCCGCCGTCTACGGCCGGATGGGGACGACGACGGTCGCGTTCGGCGCGCTGACGAGCTGGCTCACGATCGTCCTGAACGCGCTGACCGGCAACCTCGACGCCGCCGGCGGGGCGATGTTCGGCCGCGGCGCCCACGGCCGCGCCGACCGGCCACCGGTGGACGGCCGCGCCCGCGGGCGCGGGTGGACCACCGGGCGGTGGCACACCCGGGTCCGCGGGCTGCCGGAGGTAATGGGCGAGTTCCCCGCCGCGGCCATGGCCGAGGAGATCGACACCCCCGGCGAGGGCCAGCTGCGGGCCCTGGTCACCGTCGCCGGCAACCCCGTGCTGTCCACCCCGGACGCGCGGCGGCTGTCGGCGGCGCTCGACACGCTCGAGTTCATGGTGAGCGTCGACCCGTACCTGAACGAGACGTCGCGCCACGCCGACGTCATCCTGCCGCCCACCGACCCGGCCCGGGTCGGGCACTACGACTTCATGCTCGGGGCGCTGGCCGTGCGCACGGTGGCCAGCTACTCCCCACCGGTCCTGCCGCCCGACCCCGGCGGGCTGGCCGAGCACGACATCCTGGCCCGGCTGACGCTGATCGCGCTCGGCGAGCCGGCCGACGCCGACGTGTCGGTCGTGCACGAGACGCTGCTCGACGAGGCGCTGCGCCGGGCGGTGGCCGAGCCGGGCTCGCCGGTCGCCGGCCGCGACCCCGCCGAGCTGCGCGCGCTCGTCGACGGCGAGTCCGCGCCGGAGCGCCTGCTGGACGTGGCCCTGCGCACGGGCTACTTCGGCGACGGGTTCGGTGCCCGGCCGGACGGGCTGCGGCTCGCCCGGCTGCTGGCCAGCCCGCACGGGGTGGACCTCGGGGCGCTGACCCCGCGGCTCCCGGCGCTGCTGCGCACCGCGAGCGGGAAGGTCGAGCTCGCCCCGGAGCCGCTCGTGGCGGACGTCGCGCGGCTGCGCGCCACGCTCGACGCCGCGGCCGGCGCGGGCGCCGACGAGGGCCTGGTGCTGATCGGCCGGCGCCACCCGCGTACCAACAACAGCTGGCTGCACAACGTCCCGGCGATGGTGAAGGGCCGGGAGCGCTGCACCCTGCTCGTGCACCCGGACGACGCGGCCCGCCACGGCGTCGCCGACGGCGGCCGGACCCGGCTGGCGTCCGCGACGGGAACGCTCGAGGTCCAGGTCGAGGTGAGCGACGAGGTGATGGCGGGTGTCGTCTGCCTCCCGCACGGCTGGGGCCACGGCCTGGCCGGCACCCGGATGTCGGTCGCCGCCGCGCACCCCGGTGTGAACACGAACATCCTCACCGACGCGTCCCAGCTCGACCCGCTGTCCGGCAACGCCGTCCTCAACGGCATCCCGGTCCGGTTGTCCCCCGTCGACTGACGCCTGGGCAACCGGCCTACGCGTCCTCGCGGGTCTGGTCTCCAGACCCGCGAGGCCGCGGCCCCGCCGCTGCCACTGCCGCGGCCGCGAGGGCTTCGGCCGTCGCCGGGTCGACCGGAAGGAACGCCTCCAGCTTCAGCTCGGCGAGGGTGACGTCGACGGCGGTCGCGAAGGTCGTCACGGTCGTCATCAGGTGCAGCTCCCCGCGCGAGGACGCGAGGCGCAGCGGCACCGCGAAACCGAGCTGCCCGTCGGACGGCGCCAAATCGGGGACGTATTCCGCGAGCTCGGCGCGCAGCTCCGCCAGGTGACCGATGCGCGCCAGGATGTGCCGAGCCCACTCGGCGAAGTTGCGGATCCGGGGCGCGAGGCCGTCTGGGTGCAGCGCGAGGCGGTAGACGTTCGTACCCGGCCCGACGAGCTCGGGCGCCGCGCCCTCGGTGATCAGGGCCAGCGCGGCGTTCGCGGCGACGAGGTCGCCGTCGCGGTCCACGACCAGCGCCGGATACGGCAGGTGCCCACGCAGGATGTGGTCGATCGCGGCGCGGACCGGCGCCAGCGCCGGGCCGTCGAGCGAGCTGTGCGGGTAGACCGGGGCGTACCCAGCCGCCAAGAGCAGCTCGTTGCGCTCCCGCAGCGGCAGGTCGAGCGACTCGGCGAGCCGCACCACCATGTCCCGGCCGGGGACGGACCTGCCGGACTCGAGGAAGCTGAGGTGCCGCTGGGTGGTGCCCGCCCGCAGCGCCAGGTCGAGCTGGCTGACGCGGCGGCGGGTGCGGCGCTCGCGCAGCGCCAGGGGGAAGTCCACCCACCGGTTTCTAACCGCGACCGCGGTTCTCGGCCATTCCCTGGCGGGAATTGCCGCGCCCCACACCACGCATGATCCTCACCGGCATGGACATCGGTGTACTGATCCCGACCGGAGCCGCCCAGTGGGGCGCGGCCGGCGACCCCCGGGAGCTGGTCGCGTTCGGCCGCCGGGCCGAACGCTCGGGCTTCTCCTCGCTCTTCGTCAACGACACCCTGGTCAGCCCGCGCATCGAGGCGCTGACGATGCTGGCCGCGCTCGCCCCGGCCACCGAGACCGCCGTCCTGGGCACGGGCGCGCTGCTGCCGTTCCTGCGCCGGCCCCTCCAGGCCGCGCAGGCCCTCGCGTCGGTCGACCTGCTCGCCGGAGGCCGGCTCGTCGTGGCGGTCGGCGCGGGCTTCCCCGGCCGTTTCGGGCAGCCCCTGTACGCGCTGTCCGAGGTGCCGTGGGAACGGCGCTTCGCGCGGCTGGACGAGACGGTCGCGCTGTGGCGGGCCCTGTGGACCGGCGCCGGCTCCTTCCACGGCGAGATCCTCAGGTTCGCCGACCTCCCGCCCATGACCAGGCCGTTTCACGCTGGCGGCCCGCCGATCTGGCTGGGCGGCGCGACCCCGGCGGCGCTCGCCCGCGCCGGCCGTTGGTACGACGGGTGGCTGCCCTACCCGCCCGACCCGGCCGACTACGCCTCCGGGCTCGGCGAGATCCGCGACGCGGCCGCCGACGCCGGTCGCGCGGCGGCGGACGTCACGCCAGCGCTGTTCGTCTCGGCCCGGGTCGACGAGGACACCGAGCGCGGCCGCCAGGCCCTGGACGCCTATGCGCGGGCGACCTACGGCATGCCGCTGGCGGACCTGGAGAAGATCCAGGCGGTGGTCACCGGCTCCGCCGACCAGGTCCTCGCGGGCCTGCTGCGATATGTCGCCGCCGGCGCGCGGCACGTCGTCGTCCGCCTCGGCGCCCTGGACCCGCGGTCCCAGAACGAGCAGCTCGACCGGCTCGCCGCCCTGATCCCGGCCCTGCGGGCATCGGCGGGACCCGCCCTCACCCCAGGTACCCGTGCTGGGCAACCCTCGGTTCCCACGAGCGCCAGCCAGACCTGGTGATCTCCTCGATCGCGGAGGTCGCGGGGGCGCTGGTCAGACGGTGACGACGGCCAGTGCCTCCCGCAGGTCCCGCCGGGTGCTCACCCCGAGCTTGGCGTAGACGCTGCTCAGATGGTTGTCGACCGTTCGCGCCGACAGCCCCAGCGCCTTCGCGATGTCCTTGCTGGGCCGCCCGGCCGAGGCGAGCAGCGCGATCTCCCACTCCCGCGGCGTGAGCTGGGCGGGCCCGGCGGCGAAGGCCAGCAGCGGGGTGCGCATCCCCGGGCAGCGGCTCGCCGGGTCCTCGGCCCGCCGGCGGGCGCGCGCCGCGGCTCCGCGCCGCCCGCCCCGGTCGTGGAAGGCCGCCGCCGCGGTCGCCGCCTCGGCGGCCAGCAGGTCCGCGCCGAGCTCCTCCAGCTCGTCGGCCACCGCGAGCAGCCGCGCGGGGGCGCGGGCCGCCAGCGCGCCGGCCAGCTCCGCCCGGGCGGCGGCCAGCCGGTCCCCCGCGATCCGGGCGATCTCGGCCAGCCGGGCGGCGGCCGCCCGGGCGCCCCCGAGCCTGGCGAGCTCGGTCAGCAGCAGGCCCTCGCAGCTGAGATGACCGGTGTCGCGGGCTCGGCCCGCGCTCTCCAGCAGGATCTCCCGGGCCAGCGCGAGATGCCCCCGGGCGACCTGTGACCAGGCCTCACCGAGGCGGTCCTCGCCGGCGAGGAACCCCAGCGGCCGATGCGCCGCGGCGCGCCCGCGCGCCTCGTCGGCGGCGGCCAGGTCACCCAGCGCGGCCGCGGACGCCGTCAGCCCGATCAGGGCCAGGTGCTCCACCTGGTGATGGCGCTGGTTGCGGGCGACCGCCGCCGCCTCGGCGTACCAGCGCCGGGCCTCGGTCAGGTGCCCGGCCAGCCACTCCACCCGGCCGAGGTACAACGCTCCCCAGGCCCGCGGCGAGGCGGTGCCGGTGGGCATCATCGCGTCGACGCACGCCTGTCCCAACGCCCGGGCCTCGGTAAGCCGGCCGCACTCGCCCAGCGCGAACACGGCCGTCAGCCTGGTCGTCACCGGCTGCGAGACCAGCTCGGCCGTCTCGAGGCGCCGATGGGTCTCGTAGGCGTGCTCGGCCCAGTCCATGCCCTCCGCCGCGCGGCCCGTCGCCGCCAGCGCCATCCCCGCCGCGGTCGCGCCATGCAGCCAGGCGTTGACGTCCGCGAGCTCGCGGTGGTCACGGGGCAGGTGCTCGCCCAGCAGCGCGAGCCCGCGGGTGGGCTCGCCGGACAGCGCGCGCACGGTCCCCTCGGTGACCTGAACGACCCGCAGCGAGGCGGGATCGGTGATCCGCGCCCGTCCTTCGGCGTTCGCGGCCAGGGCGAGGTCCGCCCGGCCCGCTCCCCACAGCAACGACGTCGCCCGCGCCACGGTCAGCAGCAGCACCTCGCCCTCGTCGGCGCTCGCGGCGGCGAGGTCGCCGAGCAGCTCGTCCGCGCGTTCCCACTCCCCGAAGTCGGCGAGCGTCAGCGCCAGCATGCCCCGGGTCGCGGCGGTGTGCGCGCTCGCCGGCAGCGCCTCCAGCAGTGACCGGACCCGCTGGAAGTCGCCGGCGTGCTGCGCCTGGCTCGCCGCCCGGGCCAGCAGGGCCGGGTCGGCGGTGCCGGTGGCGGCGAGCCGCCACGTCGCGACGTGCAGCGCGTCGTCACGGCGCCGCGCCCCGTGCGCCTCCACGCGGTCGATCTGCCTGCCCAGCAGCATCCGGGCCCGTAGCTCGCCGATCCGCCCGCGCAGGATCTCGTCGTAGATCGGATGCGTCAGGGTCACCAGGGTGCGCCGCCCGTCGGCGACGAACCGGATCAGGTCGGCACCGACGAGTTCCGACAGCGCGTGGTCCTGGCCCGCGGCGCGCAGGTCCGCCTCCGGCAGCGGGCCGCACAGGGCCAGCGTGTCGAGCACCTCCAGGCCGGCGGCGCCCGCCATCCCGAGGTGGGTGTCGATGAGCTCGGTCAGCGCGGCCGTCCCGACCGGCCGTCCCTCACCGGCGGGATCCTCGCTGAGATGCCAGACCTCGCCGTCACCGGCGAGCGTCCCGGCCCGCAGGTGGCCATGCACCAGTTCCCGTAGGTACAGGGGGTTCCCACCGGACGCCTGGTAGAGCACGCCCAGGGCGCGGCGGCTGGCCGGCCCGCCCAGCACGGCCCGCAGCAGCCCGTCGACGGCCTCCTGGTCCAGCTCGGTCAGCTCCGCGAGCCGCAGCAGCGGCGTCGCCAGCAGCGCCGTGACCTCGTCGCCGACAGGCTCACCGGCGCGCACCGTCACGATCAGCCGGATCGCCTCGGCGTCGAGCAGGTCCCGGAGCAGCCGCGCCGAGGTCGCGTCGAGCAGGTGCAGGTCGTCGACCAGCACCATGCGGGCGCCCTGGTCCGGCCGGGCGAGTTCGGCGACGATGGCCGCGAGATCGCCGGCCGACCCGGCCGGTCGGGACGGGTCGGCCGGACGCGACGGGTCGGCCGGACGCGACGGGTCGGCCGGACGCGACGGGTCGGCCGGGGCCGCGGCGGCGGGCAGCAGGTGGGCGATCGCGCCCAGGGGCAGGGCGCTCGCCCCCGCGCTGGCCGTGGCCCGCGCGACGCGCATCCCCGCCCGGGCCGCTCGGGCCAGGCACTCCTCAGCCAGCCGGGACTTCCCCACCCCGGCGGCCCCACGGATGACGTAGCCGCGAGCACGCGGGTCGGCCAGCACCGCGTCGAAGTCGGCCAGCTCCCGGTCCCGTCCCACCAAGACCCGCCAGTTCGCCCTGGTCTGCATCCGCGCTTCCGCCACTGCCCCCACCACTCATCCGACTGCCTGCCGACCCGGCCTCCGCGCCGCCTGGCGGCCCGTCTCCCGGCGCCCCAGGCGGGTCTTCTGGCCGCCGCGCGCTGCCCCCGACGACCGGGACTGGCCGTCACCTCGTCACGTGGGCGGCCGGCGGCCCCAGCCCGGCGCCCCCGGCCGGACGGTCCTCGGTCCGCGAGTTCCTCACCTCGCCCAGCGCGCGGGTCAGCTCCGCGCGGCTACGGACGCCGAGCTTGCGGTAGGCCCGCTGCAGGTGGTTCTCGACCGTGCGAACCGACAGGGTCAGCACCTGGGCGACCTGGCGGGCCGACCGGCCGGACGCCGCCAGCTCGGCGACCTGGCGTTCCCGCTCACTGAGCGCCCCGGCCGGCTCCATGCCGGCCAGCCGCGGGAAACGCGCTCCCTCGCAGGCCGCGGCGTGCTCGCGCGCGCGCAGCGCCGCCGCGGTCGCCGCCCGCGGCTCGCCGGCTCGGCGCAACGCCGCCGCCGCCGCGCTCGCCGCCTCAGCGGCCAGCAGGTCCGCCCCGGTCCCCGCCAGCTCCCGGGCCGCAGCCAGGAGGAAGTCCGGGTCGTCGGCCGCGAGCCCCGCCGCCAGGCGCGCTCTGGCGGCCACCAGCGTGCCCTCGCACTGGGCGGCCAGCGCCGACAGGCGCTCGGCCACGCCGCCCGCTCCGCCGAGCCGGGCGACGTCGGTGAGCAGCAACGCCTCCGAGGCCAGGTGCCCGGCGTCCCGGGCCAGCCGGGCACCGGCCAGCAGCGCGGCGCGCGCCTGGCCGAGCCGGTTCCGGTACGCCAGCGCCCAGGCCGGTCCGAGCCGCTCCTCGCCCGGCCAGAACCCCACCGCCGGGTACCGCGCCGCGCGCGCCGACGCGTCGTCGGCGGCGGTGACGTCGCCCAGCAGCGCGGCGGCCGCGGCCAGCCCGTCCAACGCGAGCCGCAGCGGCACCGCCGCCCCACGGCGGCGGGCGATCGCCTGTGCCTCGCCGTACCAGCGCCGGGCGCTCACCGGATGCCCGGCGAGCAGCTCCACCCGGCCGAGGAACAGCGCCGCCAGCTCCGACTGGCTCCACATCCGGCTGGCCGTGAGCTCGTCGAAGGCCTGTCGGCCCACCGTCCGCGCCTCGGTCAGCCGGCCGGCCTCGGCCAGCGCGACCGCGCGGGCGGGCAGGCACGCGGCAGGCCACCGCCACGCCCCGGACCGGGCACCCACCCGCGTGTGCAGCTCGTGGACGTGCTCCGCCCAGCTCGTGCCCTCGACGGACCTGCCGGCCGCGGCCAGACCGATGGCACGCGCGTTCGCGCCGAGCAGCCACCCGTCGACGTCGGCCACGGCGACCGGCCGCCGCGCGTCGTCGCCGGTCCAGCGGTGCCCGCCGCGCTCGTCGGGCCGGCCGCTCGCGGGCGGGTCGGCCGGTCGGCCGTCGGGCAGGTGCCGGGCCAGCATCCGCAGCCCGCCGGGCAGGTCATCGGACAGCACCCGCACCGTCGCCTCGCGGATTTCCAGCGCCCGGCCGGTCTCCTGACTGGTCAGGCCGTCCCGAGCGGCGTCGATGACCGCCAGCGCCGCGTCGGCGCGGCCGTCGAACCAGTACAGGCTGAGCCCCTTCGTCGCCGTCACCGCCAGCCGTTCCCGTTCGTCGGCGGCCTGCTCGTCGGCGCGGCGCAGCGCCGTCTCCGCCTCCGCGCCCTCGCCGACCTCGCGCAGCGCCGTGCGCAGCGCGAGCCAGCTCGCCGGGCGGTGCCACCGCTCGGGCACGGCGCGCAGCAGCTCCACGGCCTGCTGCTGGTCGTTCGCCGCGTGGGCGGCCGCGGCGGCGGTGAGCAACAGCTCGGGCTCCGCCTGGCCGTTCGCCCGCAGCCGCCACAGGGCCAGGTCACGCTGGTCGTCGACGCGACGCGCGCCGAACCTCTCGAGCCGGCCGACCTCGTCGAGGAGCACCGCCCGGCGCCGCTCCGGTCGTATCCGGGCCGCGAGCAGCTGCCCGACCTGGGGCCGGGCCAGCCGCACCGACACCCGGCGGCCGTCGGGGACCGCCCGGATCAGTCCCGACTCCTCCAGCCGCAGCAGCGCCGCCATCCCGGCGATCGCCTCCGCGTGCCCCAGCGACAGCACCCGGCACAGCGCCAGCGCCTCCAGCAGGGCCAGGTCGTCACCCACCACCGCGGCGAGCTGGGTGTCGAGGATCGCGGTGAGCCGCGCCGTGCGGGGAAGCGCGCCCTCGGCGAGCCCCCACACCGCGCCGTCGCGGGTCAGCAGCCCGTCGGCCAGCGCGTCGTCGACCAGTTCCCGGAGATCGATCGGGAGCCCGGCCGAGGCGGCGGCCAGCGCGCGGACGGTGTCGTGGCGCACCGGTCCGCCGAGCACCTCGCGCAGCAGGGCGCCGACCTGATCGACGCGCAGGCCGGTCAGCTCCACCCGCCACAGCAGGTGGTCGCCGACCAGTCCCGTCGCCGCGGCACCGATCGGCGCGTCGGCGCGCAGCGTCGCCACCAACCGGACGATCCCGGCGTCCACGAGCTGCCGGCACAGCAGCGCCGCCGCCGCGTCCAGCAGCTGCAGGTCCTCGACGAACAGGAGTCGCCGGCGCTCCGGAGCGGCGGGCCCGGCCAGTGCCCGCGCCACCGTCGCGAACGCCCCCGCGGGATCCGCCAGCGTGGACGGCGCGACGTCGGCGGGGAGCAGGTCGGCGAACGCCTCGAGCGGTGTCGCCGCCGTGCTCGCCGTCACCCACCAGGTGACGGCGGCGGGGTCCGTCGCCACCCTGGCGCGCAGCTCCTCGGCGAGGCGCGAGGTCCCGGCCCCCGACGGGCCGCTGATCACCACTCCGCGGCAGTGCTGGTCCGCCAGCGCCGCCTCGCACAGCGCCATCTCCTCGTCCCTGCCGACCAACGGCCACCGCGGGCGTGCCGCCATCGTGTCGCCCTCTCGACTCAGCTGACCGACCAGGTTGTCCGCGCTCCGCCCCAGGCGACCCGACGGCGCACCAGGCGTGACTCCTTTCGATCACGATGCGTCGGGGAGCGACAGTTCGACGCCTTCCCGTGATACGTCACCTGGCTGACATCCAGCGGTCGCCCGTGAAAACACGGTGTTGCGACTCGACAAGTGCTCACCGGACCCGTGGGCCGGCACCGGGATGAGTAGGAATTGCTCACGCCCGCGCGGCCCGGCCCAAGGCACGATCGCGGTGTCAGTCCCGATGCCGCGCCGGTGATGGCCGGACTCGCCTCCAGGCATGGATGCCCGGACGCGGCGGGCGCCCGCGGAGATCGCGAGCGCGGGACCCGAACCAGCGCCGTGCCGGCGTGGACCGGCCTCCCGCGCGTCCCCGGTCACCGCACCCTGGAGTCCCACCGTGCAGGAACCCGCCGTCTCAACCGTCCCCGTCCCGAGCGTCCCCGTCCCGAGCGTCTCCGCCTCAGCCGTCCCCGTCCCAGCCGCTCGCGTCCCGGCCGTCCCCGTCCCCGCCGTTCACGACGCCGGCCCGCCCGGGACGCCGAACCCGCCCGGACGCGGCCCGCGGCCGGGCCCGGTTCCCGACCTGGCCCGGTTGCGTTCCGCGTCCCGGGCGCGGTGGCCCGTCTGGATGGCGGTTCCCGAACCGCGCCCCCTCGACGGGATCGACCCCGACCACCTCGAGCGGGTCGTCGCGACCGCCGAGCGGGCGGTCATCCGGATCGCGCCCTGGACCAGCCGATATCCGATCATGGACGGCACACAGGGGCCGGCGAGCCGCGCCGTGTTCGCGAGCCTGATGTTCGCGGCCGGGCTGCCGGACGGGCCGCTCGACCGGATCGTCGACCTCACCAGGGCCGCGCTCACCGTCGCGTGCCTGGATGACCTCGCCGACGGCGTCATCCCGGGCTACTCCTGCGCCGCGGTGGAGGCCCTGGCCCGGGACTGCGCGGCGCTCTGGGCCGGCGAGGCCGAAACCGGCCGCCGGGCCCGCGCCCGCCGGGCGGTCGGCGACGAGGAAGGCCAGGTACTGGCCGCCTACCGTGACTGCGTCGAGCGCGTCGCCGGCTACCCGGCGTACCGCTGGGCGGGGCGGCCACTCGCCCGGGCCTGGCGGCGGGCCTTCGCCAGCACCGTGCTGGAGACCCGCTGGCGCTTCGGCCTGGCCCCCACGCCCACGACCCTGGACGACTACCTGCCGGTCCGCGCCCAGTCGGTGTTCTACCCGGCCCTGTGCGCCACCGCCCTCGCGGCCAGCCATCTCCCGCCCGTCGCCGACGGCGCGGTCCGCGCCTACGAGGACGCCTGCCACCTCGCTGGGCTCGCGGTCCGGGTGGCCAACGACCTGCAGTCCGTGGAGCGGGAGCTCGCCGAGGGATCACCGAACGCGATGGCGATCCTGCTGGCCTCCGGGCACACCATGCGGCAGGCCGCGGACGAGTTGCTGGCCATCCTCGGCGCCGCCCTGGCCGACCTCACCGAAGCGCTCACGCTGCTGCCGCCCGTGCTTGCCGGGCTGGGTGACCAGCTGGCGCGGATGACCCGGTTCACCTGTGCCTGGTACCTGGCCCGCGACACCTACGGCCTCACCAGCCAGGGGCTGCGCGACCTGACGTCGCACCCGCGGCCGGACCGGCGCCCGGCCTGACACGTGCCGGTCGGCCCGGCCCGGGCCCGGGGGCACGGCCGGCCCTG
>NZ_JADWYU010000093.1:0-120895 GCF_016786325.1 Frankia nepalensis
CGCTCGGCGGCCATGTTCGCCACGCCCAGGTCGCGAGCCCGCTTCGCGACCACTCTGGCGAGCTTCTGGTACGACCAACCCCGCTGGGCGCGGACGAAGGCCAAGGGGTGGGTGCAGGCCTGAGCGTTCTCCGTCAGCATCGACGATCTCCTCGGTTCGCGTGCACGTATCCGCGAGAGCGGTCTGGCCACCGGAACGGGCAGGGCATCCTTGGCCTGTCCGCTCCGCGACCACCCGCCGCTCAGGACTCCGGACCCGCGAGCCCCCAAGACCGCCGACGGTCGCTGCCTGCCGCCCGATGGACGTTTCGTAGGCGCATGGCAACGCTATGTCGCGACATCTGCTATCGATAGCGCTGAGCGTCGTGCGATGCGTGCATTCGCGGCACGGGGTGACCACTCAAGGGCGTGATTGCACATCCCGCGCGTCATCGGGGACCAGGCGCCCGAAACCTCCTGGAACCCACCATGCATGGGTTGACCAGGCAGAACAGCGGCGTGGCCGGCGGCCTCGGCGCGGAGTCGGTGAACCCGCGGGGGGCGTGCGGTCGATGGTCCCGATCGCACAGGGTCGAAAGACCGCCTTGACCGTGGGTTCCGCGCGACCGGCGCTGGTGGACCACGAAGGAGCCACCATGGCGCCTCCGGCCCTCATCGATCGCGAGAGCCGGCCGGTTACCGCGGGAGGGTTACCGCAGGAGACGGCCCGCCGGGCGATCGGGGCGGACCGGCCCGGAATCGGGGTCGATCCGGGCGGCGACCTCGTGACCGTCCAGGTCCGCGGTGACGAGAGCGGCATCGTCCGGCACCGCGCGCTTGAGCATCGCCAGCGCGATGGGGCCGAGTTCGGCGTGCATCCGTGACGAGCCGACGAAGCCGACCTGGCGGCCGGCGGCCGTCACCGGCGAGCCAGGCGCGGCAACCGCCCCGTCCAGGTGCAGCAGCACCAGCCGGCGCGGCGGGCGCCCCAGGTTGTGCACCCGGGCGACGGTCTCCTGGCCGCGGTAGCAGCCCTTGTCCAGGTGCACCGCGGCGGTGAGCCAGCCGACCTCGTGCGGGATCGTCCGGTGGTCGGTGTCGGCTCCGAGCCGGGGGCGGTGGGCGGCGATCCGGTCGGCCTCGAAGGCGTCGATGCCCGCGGGCTCGACGCCGGCGACGCGCAGCCGGTCGACGACGGTGGACAGCCGCGCCCGCTCGACCAGCAGGTCCACGCCGTAGGGCATCCGCCGGGCCAGCACCGCCGGGTCGAGCCGGGCCAGCGGGTAGCGCCCGGCCTCCTCCGGCAGGCCGCCCGCGGCCTCCGCCGGCGGCGCGGACCAGCCGGCCGGCACCTCGTCCGCCCCGCCGCCGAGCGCGTCCGCGACCGCCTCGGCGGCGCGCGGCCCGAGGACCGACAGCACGGCGGTGGTCGCCGTCACGTCGGCCGGCTCGACGCGCAGCAGGAAACGCATCGACTCCAGGAAGGCGACGAGCCCCGCCGCGCCACCCGGCTCGACGTCGATCCACGTGGCCGCGCCGTCGTCGGCGATCACCAGGTGGTGCTCGACGTGGCCGTGCGGGGACAGCAGCAGCGCCTCGGTGCCGCGCATCGGGCGCAGCGCGCTCAGGTGCTGCGAGGCCAGGTTGTGCAGCCAGCTCAGCCGGTCGGGGCCGCCGACCCGCGCGACGCCCCGGTGCGAGCGGTCCACCACGGCCGCGCCGGCGGCGGCCCGGCGCTGCTCGCGCAGCGGGTCGCCGTAGTGCGCGGCCACGCCGGCGTCCGGCCCCTCGGCGGGGACCGCGCCGGGCAGGTCCAGCAGCGGCGACCGGTAGCCCGGGACCGGCGCGTCGGCGGGGACCGTGCTGTCGGCGGAAGCGGAGGCGCTCATGTGCACAGTCAACCCTCGGAACGCGCGGAACAGTCCGCGCAGCGGCCGGCGAGCGCGACGTGGTCGACGTTCACCGTGAATCCCAGCTCCTCGCGCAGCGCGTCGACCACGGCCGCGAGCCGGTCGGGAGAGATCTCGCTGATCGACCCGCAGCCGCCGCAGACCAGGTGGATGTGCCGGTCCCCGCCGGTGATGTGGTAGGTCGGCGCGCCGTGGGAGAGGTGGGCGTGCGAGACCAGCCCGAGCTCCTCGAGCAGGTCGAGCGTGCGGTAGACGGTCGAGATGTTCACGCCCGTCGCGGTCCGGCGCACCTCGGTGACGATCGCCTCCGGGGTCGCGTGCCCGAGCCGATCCACCGCCTCCAGGACCAGCTGGCGCTGCGGCGTCAGTCGGTAGCCCCGGTCGCGCAGCCGGGACTGCCAGCCCTGCCGTTCGCCCGTCCCCGTGGGGACGGTCCGAGGCTCGTGGACGTCCGCCGTCATACGGTCAGTCTAGGCAAGCGATTTCACTCACAGTGCATGATCTTGCCCGCCCGGGCGTGGCGCCCGCGCCGGGCCCGGATCAGTCGGGAGGCGGCCGGTGGGGGACTCGGTGGTGGTCGTCTGGGACGGGGACCGTGCCGTGCCGCACGACCCGGCCGCCCCGCTGCTACGGGCCGACGACGGTGCCGTGCTGCGCGGCGACGGGGTCTTCGAGACGCTGCGCGTCCACGACGGCCGGGTGTTCCTGCTCGACGAGCACCTCACCCGGCTGGCCCGCTCGGCCGCCGCGCTCGCGCTCGCGGTGCCGCCGGCGCGGGCCTGGCGTGAGCTGGCGACCACGGCGGCCGAGCTGTTCCACGCGGGCCAGGCGAAGACCGGCGCCCGGGATGCCGGCTCGCGCGACGCCGGTGGCGATGCCAGTGGTGGTGACGATGCCAGTGCTGGTGGCGGTGCCAAGGCCGGTGCTGGTGCCAGCTGCTGGGACGGCCGGCTGCGGCTCACCGCTACCCGTGGCCCGGCCGGGGGCGCGCCGGTCGCGTACGCGCTCCTGGAGCCGGTGCCGGCCAGCGTCGAGGCGGCCCGGGCGCGCGGCGTCGACGCGTTGTCGCTCTCCCTCGGCGTGACGGCCGCCGGCCGCGGCGACGCGCCCTGGCTGCTCCCCGGCGCCAAGCACCTGTCCTACGCGGTGCCGATGGCGGCGCAGCGGTTCGCCGAGGCCGCCGGCGCCGGCGAGGCGCTGTGGGTGTCGACCGAGGGCGAGGTGCTGGAGGGCGCGACGTCGTCGCTGGTCGTGGTGCTCGACGGCCGGGCCTACACGCCGCCGACGGCCGAGCTGGGCCTGCTCGCCGGCACGACGGTGGCGGCGCTTGCCCGGCTGGCCGAGAAGGCGGGCGTCCCCGGCGGCATCGGCGAACGGCGGCTCGGCGCCGACGAGCTGCGCGCCGCCGACGAGGCCATGTTCGTCTCCAGCATCCGTGGAGTGGCGCCGCTCGTCCGGCTCGACGGCGCCCCACTCGGCACCGGCGCCGTCGGCCCGCTCGGCGCCGCCCTGCGCGACCTGTTCGAACAGGCCGTGCACCGCGGCGGCCTGGACTGACCGGCCCGACCCGCGCGAACGGGGTCACATCGCCTGTGGGACAGCGTGTTCGTGACCGCGCCGACGGTGAGTCGCAAAAACCCGTTGCCGTCCCGGGCCGGGCGCGCGTAGCGTCGTCGGTACACGAGAAGGGAGGTGGTCCAAAGTTGTGTAGTGATTGGACTCGTGAGGTGACTGTCAGCTAGAGCCGGTCTCCGTGGTACCACCTCCGGGTGTCCCCTGCGGGGCACTGGCCGGCGAGTACCAGGCAGTCACCGGTCCCCCGGGCGCCGTCGTAAGTCCCGACGGCCCACGTCTCACGGAGGCGTGGAAGTGCCCGGGGGTTTCTAGTTTCCGGACGCGATCGGGCGGCTCCGCGGAGCGCGAGCGGGGATCGATCCACCGGCTCCGCCGAGTGGCCCAGACGCCGGCTCACCCGTGACAGGATCGGGGCATGCCCACCCTCGTCCTGCTCCGCCACGGCGAAAGCACCTGGAACCAGAAGAACCTGTTCACCGGCTGGGTGGACGTCGACCTGTCCGAGAAGGGCGTCAAGGAGGCCACCCGCGGCGGCGAGCTGCTGCGCGAGGCCGGCGTCCTCCCGGACGTCGTGCACACGTCCCTGATGACCCGGGCGATCCGCACGTCCCTGCTGGCCCTCGACGCCGCCGGGCGGATCTGGATCCCGGTGCGGCGCAACTGGCGGCTCAACGAGCGGCACTATGGCGGCCTACAGGGCCTGGACAAGGCCGAGACGCTGCAGAAATACGGCGAGGAGCAGTTCATGCTCTGGCGCCGCTCCTACGACACCCCGCCGCCGGAGATCGCCGAGGGCCAGGAGAGCGGGGTCGACGAGCGCTACGCCGACCTCGCGCCCGACCTGATCCCGAAGACCGAGTGCCTCAAGGACGTCGTCGTCCGGATGCTGCCGTACTGGTACGACGCGATCGTGCCGGACCTGCGGGCCGGGCGCACCGTGCTGGTCGCCGCGCACGGCAACTCGCTGCGCGCGCTGGTCAAGCACCTCGACGGCATCAGTGACGCCGACATCGCGGGTCTCAACATCCCCACCGGCATCCCGCTGCGCTACGAGCTCGACGACGACCTGAGGGTCATCTCCTCCGCCTACCTCGACCCCGACGCCGCCGAACTCGCCGCCGCGGCCGTAGCCGCCCAGGGCAAGAAGAAATAGGAGCGGCCGGCGGGCTGGGGCGTGAGCCCGGCCCCGAGATCGGGCAGGCCCGGCCCCGGACCTCCGGAGCCGGGCCCGGCAACGTCGGGCGCCCAGCGTCCGACGGCCGGTGGTGAGGCGCTCTCAGCGTGCCTGGGCCCAGAACGGGTGCCTTTTTCCGCGAACCCGGCCATGATCCTGGCCTCGGATGGGGCCGGCCCCGGACTTCGGGGCCAGCCCGGCACCAGAGATGTCGGGCGCTCAGCGCCCGACGGACGGACCGCGAGCGGCGCGCTCAGCGCGCCTTCGAGCGGTCCGTCCTTATTTTTCGCCCGTGACGAGGTAGATGACGCGGCGGGCGACCGAGACGGCGTGGTCGGCGTAGCGCTCGTAGTAGCGGCCGCACAGGGTGATGTCGATCGCGGCCTCCATGCCGTGCGACCAGGGCTTCTCCAGCAGGACGCGGAACAGCTGCCGGTGCAGGTGGTCCATCGCGTCGTCGTCGGCCTCGATCTCGGAGGCGAGCTCGGTGTCCCGGCTCGCGACCACCGAGCCGGCCTTGGCGACGATCCGCTGCGCCACCTGGCCCATCTCCGTCAGGGTGCCGGTCAGCTCCGGCGGGACGGCCTTGCCTGGGTAGCGGCGGCGGGCAACCTTCGCGACGTGCAGGGCGAGGTCGCCCATCCGCTCGAGGTCGGCCACGATCCGCAGGGTCGTGACGATGACGCGCGCGTCGGTCGCGACCGGCGACTGCCGCGTCAGGACGTCGAAGGCGCGCTCCTCGATCTCGTCGCGCAGCAGGTCGACGGTCGCGTCGCCGGTGATGACCTGCTCGGCGAGCTGAAGGTCGGCGTCGAGCAGCGCTGTCGTCGCCCGGGCCATGGCCGAGGCGACCAGGCTGGTCATCTCGACGAGAGAAGCCGTGATGCCGTCGAGCTCCTCGTGGAAGACTTCCCGCACGGGCGGACTCCTGTTCTGTGTGCCGTTGTGGCCAAGCTGGTCCCGGCGCCTCGCCACCGTTGGCTGAGACGTCCTGGCCGTCATGAGGCCCGGCCCTGGGATCCTCCGACCCTAGAGTGCTGGTCTTTGGATGGATCGACGATGCGGTGACCCCTTCGCGCACTGGTGAACGGAGACGTTAGTGGGGATGAACACCTGGCGACGAACGTCGGAGTAGACCCGCTAGCCGACCCGCGGCCGGCTGGAAGACACCTAGCATTCGGCGCGTGGGCGACAGGTCGGTGAATGACGTGACAAGGATGCTACGGCGCGCAGTTTCGTTCATCCTGGCCTGCCCTGCCGCCGCGAGCGCGGGCCCACCGGCGGCGGTGCCCGGATGAGCAACCCGGACGCCTCGCCGGCCGAGCCGGCGCGGACGGCGGAGCAGCGGCGGTCGTGGCGGCGGCCCTCCGTCGCCCAGTCGGACGAGACCGGGCTGTCGTTGCCCGCGAAGCACCTGCGCCGGCTGGTGTCCGCGCTGCCGTCCGGTGTGCTGGTGCTGACCGCGGACGACGAGGTGACGCTCGCCAACCCGGCCGCGCGGGCGATGGGGCTGGTCGCGGGCCGAGAGGTCACCGTCCAGGCCGTGCTGGACCTTGCCCGGCGCACCAGGGAGGCCGGCGTCAGCCTGGACGGTGAGCTGGACCTGCCGCCGGTGCCGGTGGCGCCGCTCACCCGGCCGCGCCCCGACCAGGAGGTCCTCGCGGTTCGGGCCAGGACCCGGCCGCTGGGCGCGGGTGGCCTCGTCGCCGTGATCCTGGACGACGTCACCGAGTCGCGCCGGGTCGAGGCCGTCCGGCGTGACTTCGTCGCCAACGTGAGCCACGAGCTCAAGACGCCGGTCGGCGCGCTGCACGTGCTCGCCGAGGCCGTGCAGGCGGCAAGCGACGACCCGGTCGCGGTCCGGCGGTTCGCCGACCGGATGACCCACGAGTCCGCCCGGCTGGCCCGGCTGGTCCAGGAGATCATCCATCTGTCCCGGCTGCAGGGAGCCGAGCCGCGGCCGCTGCCGCGGCCCGTCCCGGTGGGCAACGTGCTGGCCGAGGCGGTCGACCGTAACCGGCTGGCGGCGCAGGCGGCCGGCATCTCGGTGGCGGTGATCGGGAACACCGACGCCGGTGTCCTCGGCGACGAGTCCCAGCTGGTGACCGCCGTGGCCAACCTGCTCGAGAACGCGGTGAACTACTCGCCACGCGGCACGCGGGTCGGGCTGGGGGTGCGCGGAGTCGGCGACACGGTGGAGATCTCGGTCACCGACGAGGGCATCGGCATCGCGGAGAAGGACCTCGAGCGGGTCTTCGAGCGTTTCTACCGGGCCGACCCGGCCCGCTCCCGGCAGACCGGTGGCACGGGGCTCGGGCTCGCGATCGTCAAGCACATCGTGACCAACCACGGCGGCTCGGTCGGGGTGTGGAGCTCGGAGGGTGCCGGCTCGACCTTCACCCTGCGCCTGCCGGCCTACTGGGAGGACCCTGGAGAGCAGGCAGAGCCGCCGGACCCTGACGTGGAGGGGGCCGATCCAGGGGAGGGCATCCCTGGCACGGGCGCGTGGCCGATGGCGCGCGACGGCCAGACTCCCGCCGGTTCGTGAGACGACCAGACTCTCGACGATTCGTGAAAGGAAGAGTGACCGGGTGACCCGCCTGCTCGTGGTCGAGGACGAGTCGTCCTTCTCGGAGGCGCTGTCCTTCATGTTGGAGCGCGAGGGCTTCGACGTCGCGGTGGCGGCGGACGGGCATTCCGCGCTGGCGGAGTTCGAGCGGCACGGGGCGGACCTGGTGCTGCTCGACGTCATGTTGCCCGGGCTGTCCGGCACGGAGGTGTGCCGGGCGCTGCGGCAGAAGTCGTCGGTTCCTGTGATCATGCTCACGGCCCGCGACAGCGAGATCGACAAGGTGCTCGGCCTGGAGCTCGGCGCCGACGACTACGTCACCAAGCCGTTCTCCGCGCGCGAGCTGGTCGCCAGGATCCGGGCGGTGCTGCGCCGCCGGGGCGGGGAGCCGGAGGAGGCCGCGGCGGCGACGCTGGAGGCCGGCGGCGTGCGGATGGACGTCGACCGGCACGTCGTGACCGTGCATGGCGCGCCAGTCGCCCTGCCGCTGAAGGAGTTCGAGCTGCTGGAGCTGTTCCTGCGCAACACCGGCCGGGTACTCACCCGCGGGCAGCTGATCGAGCGGGTCTGGGGGGCGGACTACGTCGGCGACACCAAGACGCTCGACGTCCACGTCAAGCGGCTGCGCGCCAAGATCGAGGCCGAGCCGGGCAACCCTCGGCACCTGGTGACCGTCCGAGGTCTGGGGTACAAGTTCGAGCCCTGACGGACCGCGGCGCATGTCGCGCGCCATACCGTGCTTCGCCACGCCCGCGGGCGGCGCGTAGCGTCGTACGTCGCCCGGTTCGCGGAGATGGACGGCCGGGCGGGGACGGTGCGGCTTTTGCCCGCTCCTGGCCGGGGTACGTGATCGCTGGTGGTCGCGTACCCCCGGCGCGCGCTCTGGCCGGCTGGCCTGGGGGCGGCGGGCGGTCTGGCCGAAGGGTGCGCGATCATGGCGAAGCCTCGCGCGCCCGGAGGCCCGCCGGGCGGCACGGTGCGCGACGAGGAGACGAACGATGCGGCTGAGGTTCTCGCCGTCGGCCAAGCCGGCCGACAAGGAACGGGCGGGGGTGGACGGCCCCGACGGCCAGCCCCGGGTGGTGCCCGGTGTGGTCGTGCCGCCCCGGGCGGAGGCCGTCGCGGTGGCGGCGCTCGCGACCTCGGCTCCGCCACTGGGATCGTCCGGCGCGATGGCGCCGGACGGCCGGCCCGCGGCGGGCAAGGGCTCGGTGGTGGCCCTGTCCACCCAGGAGCGGTCGGCGATCCTTTCCGGTCAGGAGCGCGTCACGGCGGTGGCCCTGCCGGCTCCGCCCGCCCAGCCGCGGCGGCTCGGCGTCATCGACATCGGCTCAAACACCGTGCATCTGCTGGTCGTGGACGCGCACCATGGCGCGGCGCCGCGGCCGGCGGCCAGCGCGCGGGTGCCGCTGCGGCTCGTCGAGCTGCTCGACGACGCGGGGGCGCTGTCCGCCGCGGGCGAGCACGCGCTCATCGACTGCATCCTGGACCTGCGCCGGCAGGCCGAGGAACTGGCCGTCTACGACCTGGTGGCGTTCGCCACCTCGGCGCTGCGTGACGCCACGAACAGCGACGAGGTCCTCGCCCGGCTGCGTACCGTCACCGGCGTCGCGGTCGAGGTGCTGCCCGGGGAGGACGAGGCGCGGCTCACGTTCCTCGCGGTGCGCCGCTGGTTCGGCTGGAGCGCCGGGCGGCTGCTGGCGATGGACATCGGCGGCGGCTCGCTGGAGATCGGCGCGGGCATGGACGAGGAGCCCGACGTCGTCGCCTCGCTGCCGCTGGGCGCGAGCCGGCTCACGAGGGACTGGCTGTCCACCGACCCGCCGAGCCAGCGCCAGCTGACCGCGCTGCGCCGCTATGTCCGCGCCCAGATCGCCCCGGTGGTCGGCAGGCTGTACCACGTCGGCGAGCCGACCAGGGCGGTCGCGACCTCGAAGACGTTCCGCTCGTTGGCCAGGATCGCCGGCGCCGAGCCGTACAGCCGCGGCCCCTACGTGCGCCGGGTGCTGCGCCGGTCCGACCTGGAGTCGGCGGCGAAGCTGGTCTGCCGGATGCCCTCGTCCGGCCGGGTCTCGCTTCCGGGGGTGTCCGCGTCGCGCGCCGCGCAGCTCGCCGCCGGCGCGGTGGTCGCCGTCGAGACGCTGGACCTGCTCTCCGTCGAGGAGGTCGAGATCTGCCCGTGGGCCCTGCGCGAGGGCATCATCCTGCGCCGCCTGGACACCCTGAACTTCGGCTGACGCCGGTTCGCGCGGGGCCCGGCGCCGGGTGCCGGGCCAACCGGATCCCCTCGCCGCCGCGTCCGAAGCGCTCGCCCGGGTATGTGCTTTGCGTGACAGCCGACGGATGAGGTCGGCTACGTCCGTTTCGGTCGCCGGTGCACGGTGGGTGGATGGCCTAGCCTGGCACTGGGCCGAGTCGCGCAGCGTGGCTCCATTCCACGATGGCGCGGCGCGGCGACCTGAACGCTCGACGGCGCAACGCGGCCTCGGGCTTGAGGGGAGGCGGAAGAGGTGTTCGCGTGCGCATGAGCGGCGAACTCGACCGACTGGCTCGGGCGCGAGCCGGCGCCGCGGCGCCCGCCCGCGACGGCCCCCGGGAGGACGGCGCCCTCCCGGGTGACGGTGGCCCCCGAGGCAACGGTGGCCCCCGAGGCAACGGCCGCCGGGCTGGCGCGAGGACGGGCGGCCGGGCCGGGGAGAGCGACGGCGCCAGGGGAGGCGACGGCGCCGCCGTCGTGGACGCGCTGGCCGCGGACATGGCGCGCGCCTGGCCGCTGGCGGCCCTTTCGACCGACCGGACCGCGCGCATCCCGGCCGCGAAGATCGCCCTGTCGACCGCGTCGACCTATCCGGAGTCCACTCCCGCCGCCTTCGAGATGGCCGCGCGGCTCGGCTACGACGGCGTCGAGATCATGGTCTGGACGGACCCGGTCAGCCAGGACCCGCAGGCGCTGCGCCGCCTCGTCGACTACCACGGCATCCCGGTGCTCGCGATCCACTCGCCCTGCCTCCTGCTGACGCAGCGGGTCTGGGGGACCGACCCGTGGGGCAAGCTCGTGCGTGCCCGCGCCGCCGCCGAGACGCTCGAGGCGCCGACCGTGGTCGTGCATCCGCCGTTTCGGTGGCAACGCGACTACGGCCGGGAGTTCATCGCCGGCATCGAGCGGATGGCGCAGGAGACCGACGTGCGCTTCGCGGTGGAGAACATGTTCCCGTTGCGCGCGCGGGGGCGGGAGGTCTCGGCCTACGCGCCGGACTGGTCGCCCGTCGAGGACGGCTACCGGCACGTGACGCTGGACCTGTCGCACACCAGCGTCTCCCGCTCCGACGCGCTGGCGATGGCCGACGCGCTGGGCGACCGGCTCGCGCACGTCCACCTGGCCGACGGCTCGGGCTCGGCCAAGGACGAGCACCTCGTGCCCGGCCGGGGCAACCAGCCCTGTGCCCAGCTGCTCGAGCGTCTGGCTGTGAGCGGCTTCGACGGCACGGTCGTCGTCGAGATCAACACCCGTCGCGCCGAGACGCGGGCGCAGCGGGAGGCCGACCTCGCCGAGGCGCTCGCCTTCACCCGCCTCAACCTCGCGGCCCCGGCGGCGGCGGCCAGCCCGTAGCCGGACGGGGAGCGGCGGTGCCACGATCGCGGTATGGGTTCACGTTCGCCGTTCGACGCGCTGGTTGACGCCTATGACGCGGCGCGGCCCACGTACCCGGACCGGCTCTTCGCCGACCTGGAGCGGCTGGCCGGGCGGCCGGTCGCCGGCGCGGACGTCGTCGAGGTCGGCGCCGGCACCGGCATCGCGACCCGGCGGCTGCTCGACCTGGGCGCCCGGGTCGTCCCCGTCGACCTGGGCGCGGCGATGCTCACCCGGCTGCGGGAGCGCACCCCGGGGATCCCGGCGGTGCTCGGCGACGCGGAGGCGCTGCCGCTGCGGTCCGGCGTAGCCGACCTGGTGTGCTTCGCGCAGGCCTGGCACTGGGTGCGGGTGCCGGTCGCCGCGGCCGAGGTCGCCCGGGTGCTGCGGCCCGGTGGTTCGCTCGCCGTCTGGTGGAACGACGTCGACGCCGAGGACGAGCGCTGGTGGCGGCGCCAGCAGGAACGCCTGGAGGCGATGAGCCCCGGTTACCGGCGGGAGTACCGGACGCGCCCGTACGCCGAGGAACTGCGCTGGACCGGCCACTTCGCCGAGGTCCTCACACTCGGCGGCCGCTGGCGGCGCAGGTTGGACATCGACACGTACCTGACCTGGCTTCGCTCGAAGTCCTACGTCGCCGCGATCGGCGACCGTCAGGAGGACTTCCTCGACGCGGAGCGCCGCTCGATGCTGCGCACCTTCCCCGACGGAATCGTCGAGGAGCCGTTCCGCACGTTGCTGGTGGTTGCCCGCCGGCCTTAGGGCGCTTCCCTAGGCGGTCGCCTCGAGGCCGCCGGGCATGGGAAATCTCGCGGTGGCCCGGCGGCGGCGCGCTGGTCCGCGCGCCGTAGCGTTGCTGGCCGGGAACGGATCGGGCACGGCCGAAGGAGGCGCGAAGAATGTCCGTGTTTCGCGCCCGCGGAGGCGGCGGGTGCGCGCGCAGGTTGAGGGAGCAGGCATGACGGTCGCGATCATTGGCGCTGGGCGGATCGGAGAGGCGCTCCTCGCGGGTCTGTTGAAGTCCGGCTTCGATCCCGCGGGGATCGTCGTCGCCGAGAAGGACTCGGCCAGGGCGGCGGCCGTGTCGACCCAGCACGGCGTGCGGGCGACCACCCCGAAGGACGCGGCGGCCGGTGCCGAGCTGCTGGTCATCGCGGTGAAGCCGCAGGACATGGCGTCGCTGCTGGCCGAAATCGGGCCGGCGCTGGAGCCGGCGGCGCTGGTGGTGTCGCTGGCGGCCGGCATCACGCTCGACTTCCTCCAGTCCCACCTGCCGGCGGGTACCCCCGTCGTACGGGTGATGCCCAACACCCCGCTGCTGGTCGGCGAGGCGATGTCCGCCCTCAGCGCCGGCGGGCACGTCGGCGAGGAGCAGCTGGAGCGGGCGGAGGCGCTCCTGGGTTCCGTCGGCCGGGTCGTGCGGGTGCCGGAGTCGCAGCTGGACGCCGCGACGGCGCTGTCCGGCAGCGGTCCGGCGTACTTCTTCTACCTCATCGACGCGATGATCGAGGCGGGGGTGCTGCTCGGGGTGCCGCGCGCCCTGGCGACCGAGCTGATGGTGCAGACGGCGCTGGGCTCGGCCCGGATGCTGCGCGAGTCCGGCGAGCACCCGGCGCTCCTGCGCGAGGCGGTGACCTCGCCGGCCGGCACCACGGCCGCCGCGCTGGCCGAGCTCGACCGCCGGGCGGTGCGTGGCGCCATCCTCGACGCGCTCACCGCCGCCCGTGACCGTTCCGTCGAGCTCGGCCGCCCCCGGTAGCCGGTTGGCGCTCCGCCGGGCGAGAGCGGGCTATGCTTTCGGCCCAAGACGACCGTCGCCCCCGGGCAGTCGTCGCCGCCCCGGGATCACGCCGGGTCGGGCGCCCCGGCGCCCGACCGGGGTGCCCGCCGGATCGGCGACGGGGTTCCTCCGGATCGGCTTCGCCGATCCGGGAGTCGGCGATCTGGTAGGTCCGGGAGCGTCCGTCGGACGCGCCAGCGCCCTTCCGGACGATCGCCCCACCGAGCCGGCCCGCGCGGGGCGGTAGGCTCACCCGGTAGCTTTCCTCCACACAGATCGGTTGTATTCGTGGGTTCTGTTATCAAGAAGCGTCGCAAGCGGATGGCCAAGAAGAAGCACCGCAAGCTGCTCAAGCGCACCCGCGTCCAGCGTCGCAACAAGAAGTAACCAGGGGATCGCCCCCTTCCGGACCCCCGATGTCGCGCCGCGACCCGGGGGTCGGTTCTTGAGCGGCCGGGATGCGTGGCCGAGCGTTCGACGCGCATCCGGCCCTCCGGAGGGGCCTCTTGGCGGGCGCTGGCGGGTGCCGACAACGCCGCGTCGAGGCTTCGCTACCTGCGGGTTTCCACCGGGTAACGCCGGGGCGTCCGGTTGAGATCTGGTGACGCTGCGCAGTGGAAGCGAACGGGGATAGGCGTACCATGACGCACGGATCGCAGCCGACCGGCGTCCCGGGAGCCCACATGAGACCACGCCGCGTGCTTGTCACCGGTGTGTCCCGTCCGCTCGGAGCCGACGTGGCCCGAGCCCTCGCCGCGAGCCCGAGTGTCGAGACCGTGATCGGGGTCGACACGGTTCCGCCGAGCGACGACCTCGGCCGTACCAGGTTCGTCCGCGCGGACATCCGTAACCCGCTGATCGCGAAAGTGATCGGCACGGCCGCGATCGACACGGTGCTGCACCTGAACCTCATCGCCAACCCGGTCGCCGCCGGCGGCCGCACGGCGATGAAGGAGATCAACGTCATCGGCACGATGCAGCTGCTCGCCGCCTGCCAGAAGTCGGAGACGGTGTCCCGGCTCGTCGTGCGCTCGACGACGACGATCTACGGCTCGTCGTCGCGTGACCCGGCGCTGTTCACCGAGGACATGGAGCCGCGCGCGCTGCCGAAGGGCGGCTACGGCAAGGATGCCGTCGAAGTCGAGGGCTACGTACGAGGTTTCAGCCGCCGTAGGCCGGATATCGCGGTGACCGTGCTGCGGTTCGCGAACATCCTCGGCCCCGGGGTCGACAGCCCACTCGCCCGCTACTTCGAGTTCCCGGTCGTGCCGACCGTGCTCGGCTTCGACCCGCGCATCCAGCTGTTGCATTCCAGCGACGCGCTCGCGGTGCTGCTGCGGGCCGCCGCCGGCGGGCACGCCGGCACGTTCAACGTCGCGGGTGACGGGATCCTGCTGCTCTCGCAGGCCGTCCGTCGGGCCGGCCGGCCGCCCCTGCCGGTGCCGTTCCCGGCGGTCAGCTCGCTGTCCCGGCTCGCCAGCCGCCTGCGGATCGTCGACTTCCCGGCCGAGCAGATCGGTTTCCTGGCCTACGGCCGCGCGGTCGACACCACCCGGCTGCGCGAGGTCTTCGGCTACACGCCGCGCTACACGACACCGGCGGCGTTCGACAGCTTCGTGCGCGAGCGCGGGCTGCGCCCGACGATCGACCCCGAGCGGGTGGTCCAGGTCGAGCGCGGCCTGCTGGACCTGATGGCCCGTCGACGTCTGGTAAGCGCGCCATGACCGCCGCGGAACCACCGTCGGGTGAGGCCCAGATCATCCCGCTGGCCCGGCCGGCCCGTCGGAGCGGCCCTCGTGCTCGTCCCGCCGCCGGTACGTCGCGCGACGATACGCAGCGTGACGGTACCCAGCGTGACGGGGCGCCGCCCGCCGATCCGGAGCACACGTCCGAGGGCGCGCCCCCGGCGAGCAGGGCGCGGACGGCCGGCCCGGCCCCCGGCGGCCCGGTCCCGAACGGGCGGACGCCGAACGGGCGGGGAACCGGCGGCCGGGCCTCGGACGGGGACCTCGCGAACGGGCAGGCGAAGCCGGCGCGCACCCGGGCCGCGCGGGCCGGTTCCGCCCGCCGGGCGGCCGAGCCGGACACGGCGCGGACGGACGGCGGCGCGGACGCCACCGCCAGCGCGCCGGCCGGGAGGGCCGCGGCCAGGCCCACAGCCGCGAAGCCGGCCGCGCAGTCAGCCGCCCAGCCGGCGACCCCCGCTCGGCCGAGCGCGGACCAGGCCGCCGGCGCGGCGCGCGCCGGCGTCACCGGCCGGGCGCGCTCCACCCGGGCGGCCACGAAGCCCGCCGAGAGCGGCACCGGGCGGACGCCGGCCCCGGCCGGGACCGGCGCGGCCGCGGCCGGTGACGCCGGGATGGGCGGCGGTCTCCGGGACGACGCCGCCGGGCCTGGCGGCCTCGGTGACGGGCTGGATGCCGGCGAGTCGCCGATGGCGGAGCCAGCTGGCCTGGAGCGCGCGCTCGCCGGGATGCTCGCCTTCCTGCGACGGCGCATCACCGGCGACTACGAGGTCGACGAGTTCGGCTTCGACGCGGACCTGACCGAGCAGGTCGTCGCCCCGCTGCTGCGGCCCGTCTACCGCAACTACTTCCGGGTCGAGACCCGCGGCCTGGAGAACGTGCCCGACACCGGCGGCGCGCTGATCGTCGCGAACCACTCCGGAACGCTGCCGATCGACGCGCTGATGACGGCGGTCGCGCTGCTCGACCACCATCCGGCGCACCGCTACCTGCGGATGCTCGCCGCGGACCTGGTGTTCTCGCTGCCGTTCCTCGCGCCGCTCGCCCGCAAGACCGGCAACACGCTCGCCTGCCAGCCCGACGCCGAGCGGCTGCTCGCCAAGGGCGAGCTGGTCGGCGTCTGGCCGGAGGGCTTCAAGGGCGTTGGCAAGCCGTTCAGCGAGCGCTACAAGCTGCAGCGCTTCGGCCGTGGCGGCTTCGTCTCCGCGGCGCTGCGCACCGGGGCTCCGATCATCCCGTGCACGATCGTCGGGGCTGAGGAGATCTACCCGATGCTCGGCAACGCCAAGACCGTGGCCCGGCTGCTCGGCCTGCCCTACTTCCCGCTGACGCCGACGTTCCCCTGGCTCGGTGTCTTCGGGATGGTCCCGCTGCCGTCGAAGTGGCTGATCGAGTTCGGCGAGCCGGTGTCGACCACGCACCTGACCCCGGCCGCGGCCGAGGACCCGATGCTCGTCTTCGAGCTCACCGACCGCATCCGCGAGACCATCCAACACACCCTCTACGGCCTGCTCATGCAGCGCCGCTCGGTGTTCTTCTAGGCGCGCGGACCGGTGTTGTCCGGCTTCGAGCTGGTGGCGTACCTGTTCGCGCCGGTGGACGGTCCGCGCGCCGAGGGCGCGTACGACCACCTGAGAGCCGTCTGGACGGCCTGCCGCGAACGTCTCGACATGACACGGGCGGTGCGCGGTACGGACACGCCCGCGACGCTGCCGGCGTTGTCCGGGCTGGGGCACCGGCGGGTGCTGGCCGCGCAGGAGAGCCCCGCCGAAGGCATCTTCCAGGCCGTCCTGCGCCGGGAGCACGACCTGCTCTGCCTGTCGGTCATGCTCGCGCCGCCCGCCATGGCGCCCGTCTGGGACTGGGCGGCGTTGGACGCCGCGTGGCTCGCGACGGCGGGGGAACCGCCGCCGTCGCTGGTCGGTGCCGCGCGGGTCTATCAGGGGCGTCTGGACGAGACGGACGAGTCATCGGGATCGTCACCAGACCGCGCCCCCGCGTTCGCGGCAGCGTTACCGGAGGACCTCCGCGCCGGCGCCTGGGGCCACCACGGGGTGACCACCGGGTCCGGTCTCGCCGTGTGGGAGGTCGGCGACCGCCGGGACGATCGGCTGGAGCGCCGTTTCGTCGTGATCGCGGGCGCCGCCAGCGACTGGGACCTGAGCACCTGGACCTGGACTCGCGATGATGACGTCCTGCCCACCCTGCCGAGCTACCTCGGACATGCGGCAAAGGTCCGCTATCAGTGGCGGATATGGGAGGGCGGCGAGCCGGTACGCGCGCTGCATGCCCGCGCCGAGGCCCGGTTGCGCCGCCTGACCGGCGGCCCCAACGATGACGTTGGCCGTTCCGGCGCCGCCGACCGTGGCGACCGGCCGCGTGGCGCCGGAGCGAACGCCGCCGTGGTCGACGACCTGCGGCGTGACCTGCTCGACCTGAGCACGATGTCATCCCGGCTGGTGGCGATGCGGCAGAGCGTCATCATCGCGACCGCGAACATGAGCAAGATTCTGGACGCCGACCGGACCATCACCCGTCGTGACGATCCGTTCGGCGACGACCTTGCCTTCGCCGAACACATGACCGCGCAGCTGGAAGCGGACGCGGTATTTGTCGCCGCAGCGGCTGATCGTGCCAGAGCGGCCATAGCCCACGCCGACGAGTCACGCGGCCGGTCAGCGTCGGCGGCTACGGAGGGGGGAGACGTCCGCCTCACCCCCGGTGACAGGCAGCAGCTTTGTGACGAGCTCGCCGAGATCTTCGGCAGCGGACCCACGGCCAGCCAGCTCCTCGAACAGGTTGGGTTCCCGAGAACCCGCCACGTCAGCCCGGTCGGGCTGAGCCCGCGGAGCTGGTGGGACGAGACACTGCGGGATCTCGAACGTGGAGCGATAGCTGACCCATATCGCTGGATTCTGGGCGCCGCACTCCGGGGATACCCATACAATCGGGTCTTCGGTGCTCTCGCCGGGAAGCACCGCCTGAACGATCGCCCTGCGCCCAACTGACCTAAACGGAATCCGTACTCCCCGCCACTTGTGAGCCTGTGCGACTGCCGTCGCCGATACGCGACGAAGCTGTGGGCTCCGAACGTGCGTGTTTGCCGTACGGGTACTATTCCGGACACGGGAGCCGGGGGGTGGTGACGCCGTGTCACCGGAGTCGGAGTCGTCGGCCGGAGTAGCCGACGCCGCGATTCGGAGTCTTCTGCTGTCGGTCTCTCGGTGGACGCTATCCGCCGAGGACTGGGATCAGGTCGGCATCTTGGTCGTCCGCCTGCGCGCGGCCTTGGCGGCGGGAAACCCGGCGGCCGTCGACGGCGCGGCGACGGACCTCGCGAGAGCCGCCGTCGCGTACGCGCGGCGCTTTGGGGGCGACCAGGACCCGCAGGGCCGCCCGGCGCCGCCACCTGTCCGCCAGCTTGTCAACGTACTGATCCACGAGCTGGGTGGCGTCGCTCCGGACGCGGATGACCTGGACGACGCGCGGACCCGCGAAGACGCGTCGCCGACTTGGGCCACCGGAGGCGATGGACCGGCGGCCCGCTCGGCGGAGGGGATGGCCTCGACGCGAGGTGAGCGCCGCCTTCACGTACTGCCGCTGTTCACGCGAGGCCGGATCGCCTTCGCCGCCACGGACCCGGACCGCGGGGGCGAGGACGACGTCGACGAGGTCGCGCTGGACGGTATGCGCATTGTGCGTCGAACGATGGGTCCCTCCTCGGTCGACGTCCTTCTCATCGTCGGCGCGGCTGGCGGCGACGGCGATGTCGTCGCTGCCACCCTCGGCCCCGAGGAGAAAGGCATCGCCTATTTAATGCCGTTGTGGCGAGATCCCGGCGGGAACCTCGTGGGTGGCCTTGAGCTGCCCACGCGCGCCGCCCGGGTCGGCATGTCCGTGTCCTTTCCGTTTCCAGCCTCGTCGCTGACCGATGACGACATTCCCGCGATAGGCCGATCGTGTTCGGTCACGACGCGCTCTGGTCGTAACGCCTGGCGGGCCATCGCCCGGTCGCGTCCGGACGACGCCGTACGCGCGGCCATCGCCGAGGGACTGCGATGACTGGCATCGGCTCGGCGGGTCTACCCGCGTCGATCGTGGGCCTGCGCCGCCTCGGCCAGGAACTCGCGGGGCCAGCCCAGCGCTGGCTCACGCTCTGCGCCGCCGCGGGCGCGGACGGACCGGCGGCCGTCCGCGCGCTGCTGGATCCGGCCGGCCCCTACTGGCCGGCCCTCGCCGAATCGAGCCGGCGCTGGCCAGCGGATACCGGGGACGCGAGGTCGGCGGGCTTCTCCGGCGCGGCGCGCGCGCGACCCGCCCCGAGCGGGCCGGGGACCGGCTTCAACCTCCTGAACGAAAAGGCGGGAAACTCTGGCCCGCTCCGTGACGCGCGCGCGGAGCACACCGGCGTGTCGTTTCCGATAGGGCTCGACGACGAGGCCGCGGACGACGCCCCGGACCTCGCCGCGGCCCGCGCCGTCGCCGCGCTCGCCCTCGCGGTGTGCGACGGAGCGAACGCCGCCCACCACCTACGGGACGTCGCGGCGCATTGGGAACGCGCGCGCCTGCCCGCCTTCGACGCCGGACGGCGATTCTCGGCGGACCTCTACGAGGGCACGGACGACGCCAGTCAGGAGGCCCTCGGTCGTGTCGCCGCCAGCCGTGGCCCCTTCCGGGGATTCCAGGCGTTGTTCGTGCGCCATCTGGTGGGGCTTCCGCTTCCAGCAGGACGGTCGGTGGCCCTGCCGGTGCTCTTTGACCGGCACATCGGCGGCGACACCGGCCTCCTGCGTCTCAGCATCCACCCGGCCGGACCGGCGGGACTTCACCCCGATCCGGCCACGATGTCCTTCTTCGTCGGTGACCGAGAATTCCACGAGGGGGTACGCCGCGCCTGGGTGAACTCCCCGATCTCGCATACCAGGACATGCGTGACATGGTCCATCCTCAACGGCGAAGCACCCTGCGTGGACATTCGGCACGGTTCCGCCGGGGCCGCCTTCGCCGTCGGGCTCCACGAGCTGCACCGCCTGCGTCGGCGTCTGGCGCGGGTCAGCCCGCGCCGCCTCGACCCCCACTGCGCGGTCACCGCGGCGGTCGACGAGCGAGCCGAGCAACTGGTGGCGGTAGCCGGCTACCAGCAGAAGCTCGAGGCCGCGCGGGCGGCCCGGCTACGCCGGGTCGTTGTCCCGGCGTCCTCGTACGAGCGGTCCGACTTTCCGGCGAGCCCCGTCCGCGTGGTCCCCGCCGCGACCGTGTCGCAAGCAGTCCAACGCGCCCGGAGGAGGCCCAACCCCGCCTTCGTCGCCCTCATGCTCGTCCTGGCGACCCTACTTGCCGGTACTGGTGTCGCCGTTTCCCTCGGGGAGCGCGCCGTCGAGCGCGAACAACGTGACCAGGCCATTGGGCGCCTGGTCACAGCGGCCGACACGAGCCGTCAGAACGACTCGCCGGACCTCTCGTCGGCCATGCGGCTGAGCACGTCGTCCTACGGCACGTTTCACGATGCCAAGTCCCGGTCGAGCCTCGCCAGCATTCTCAGCTCGACCCGATACAAGGGCGCGCTCACAGGTCACACCTCCTTCTTGAACGCCGTCGCGATCTCATCCGACGGACGGGTCCTCGCCTCCGGCGGCTTTGACGACGTGGTGCTCCTGTGGGACCTCGGCCGGAAGCCGCCGACGCAGGTCGGGCGGTACCCACTGGACAAGCCGGACTACATCGAGAAAGTCGATTTCGCCACAGGGCGCCCACTGCTAGCCGTCGGGACCTCGGAAGACGTTTTCCTAGTCGACGTCTCGAGGGCCGACAAGCCCACCACCGTCGCCCACATAGCTGGCAGGGGCGTGCTCGACTTCTCTCCGGACGGGCAGACGCTGCTGGTGGGCAACACGCTCTGGAACGTGATCGACGCCGATGATCCTCGGCCTGTCGGATACCTGATCGGTGGACCCGTGGAGTCGGCGGACGACGTCAGCGATGTCGCGTTCGCTCCGGACGGGCGTACTGTGGCCGCCGCGTCCATCGACTCGATCAGGTTCTGGGACGTCACCGACGCCGCGGCTCCGGTGATGCGGGGAAAGGCCCTGACGGACATCCCGGGGCAGGTACGCGCGCTGGCGTTCGCGCCGGACGGGGGGACCTTGGCCGTGGCGGCCAAGAACGTCCTGCGATGGTCCCTTCCGGAGTCAGGCGAGCCGCGGCGCCTGGAACCGGATCTGGTGATCCCGGAGGCCTCGCCGAAATCGGTGGCGTACTCACCGGACGGCCAGGTCCTCGCCGCGGCGGGCGGGAACTCGTCCACGTACGTCCCGATCTCCGAGGGAAACAACTCGGTCTATCTCTGGGATGTCATGGACGAGGCGGAGCCGCGGCAGCTGAGCATGCCACTGGCGGGTCACGGGGGCGAGATAAAGGCCATCGCCTTCTCGCCGGACGGGAAAACCGTGGCCAGCGCGAGCTACGACAAGTCGATAGTCCTCTGGGACCTGAGCGGGGCGGGTCTCCCGGTGCGAGTCGGAAGTATCCCTCCCGGAGGAGGAGTGCTGTCCGCGGATGGCCGACTGTTGGCCACGACGGCTGACGGAGACAAGGTCGTGGTCTGGGACATCGCGGACCCGGCCAAGCCACGAGCACTGGATGTGCTGGTCGGAGCGAACGAGATATTCGAGTTCTCGCCGGACGGGCGAAGCCTGGTCACACGGGCGGCGGAAAACTCGACCGCCATCATCTGGGTTCTCGACGACCGGTCGTCGTCCCGGGGGGCGATGGGACTCTCGATTCCTGTGAGCGGTATACGGTCAGCCGATTTCTCGGCCGATGGAGACCTTCTCGCCATCGGAGGAGACGGTGTCACCGTCTGGGACGTCTCCGATCCCCGGATGACACCGTTCCTGATCGCGCGGATGCCGTCCGATGGCAAGGACGAGAACGAATCCATGCTGGTAGCCTTCTCGGGCCACGGAGAAAAGCTCGTGACGGCACATCCTGACGGCAGGGTGGAGATCTGGGAAGGCGCGGATTTCGGTCAGTTGACCGGGACCATCAGGGTCGCGACGTCGGGAGCCCTGACCTCCCTCTCCTTTTCGCCGGAAACGAACACACTCGCGATGGCCGGGCTCCCCATGGGGGGCGGGGGTGAGGTCTTCCTCGTGGACATCAGGAGACCCGGCGAGCCATACCAGCGGACCGTTATCAGAACGAGCTTCGTGGTGGGTGACGTCGCCATCTCGCCGAGCGGGGAGTACGTCGTCGCCTCAGGCGACGACGGCACGACCGGACTGTGGACGCTTGCCGACCAGGATGTGGCCCGTGAACTGGTCCAACTCCCGGAGCTCGGGGGCGGGATATTCCTGTCACGTGACGGGCTGACGATGGCGGTTGGTGGCACCTTATGGGATATGGCCGAGCTGGACCGGCTTCTCCGAGACCCGCTGCCATACGCCTGCGGGCGCGGCGGCGGCGGTCTCGGCGCGTCCTTGTGGGATCGATACGCCTCCCCGATCCGCTACCGGGAGGTGTGCGAGGCGTGATCGGGCCATGGTCCCGTGGCGGGCGCAGAGCGCCGCGGCCGCTCCGAGGGCCGGGCCAAGGCCTCCTGCTGGTCGCGGTCCTGACCCTGACGGCATGCTCCGACGGCGGCCCGCCGCCACCGTCACCAGCGCCGCCGACGCTCTTCGCCGTGAACTACGTCCTCACCAAGGGCCCCGACACGGGGAATCTCGTGGATGAGACGCCCCTGTCCTCCGCCACGGCCACGGGATCGCCGAGTTCCTCGCCGAGCCCATCCTCGGGGGTGCCCGACTGGAACACGATCGGATCGTGTGTCGACCTCGAGCCCTCCGTGGCTCAGGGAGAGCCATCGGACTCGGCTGACGGGCCGCTCCTCGTCAGTCGCGACGACCTGATCGCCGTTCGCTCGCACGCGGAGATACACACGCCGGATGACGTTCGCCGCGGCGCGCTCTGGCTGACGCAGCCGGGCCTGGCCGAATGCATGCGCGAGGGGATGCTCGCCCAGCTGGCGGCAGGTTCTCCGGATCAGCCGGGCCGGGTGGCGGACGTGTCCGAGACAAAGAGTCTGACGGGATTTCCAGGTGCCACGTCCGGTCTACGGCTCGCCGTTCGGGAACCGGCCGAGGACGGAGGGGACGCGATATATCTCGACATTTTCTCCGTCAACGTCGGCAGGGTCGAGTCGACTCTCCTCGTCCTACGGGCGGGCGCCGAGCCCGATCCGGATTTCGAGCGTGACCTGGTAAAGCATCTGGCCAGCAAGGCCGCCCGTCAGTAGATGTCCCGACCCGCTTCCTGGGCGCGCCGGAAGGTGACCGCGTTGAACCTGTTCTCGGCGTCCCGCCACTGGCCGCGACCGCTCGGCCCGGGAGCGCGAGGCGAACGGCCTCGCCCGGCGCTGGGAGCCGGACGCGGCCGGCCCGGCTGTGTCGAGGCCGGTGCTGCGCCGTCGCGGGGGCCTCGACCGGCTGGTCGCGTCGTCCTTGTCGTCGCGGTCCTGCTGAGCCTCGCGGTGATGTCATGCGACTTCGGCGAGGGCACCCCGGCGGCCGGCCGGACACCGGACGCGGAGCCGCGGCCCACATCGGCGCCCGCCCCGCTGCGCGCGGCCGACTATGTCCTCACCAGGGGACCCGAGACGGAGTCCTTCGATACACGGACGCCAGAGCCGACGTCGGCGGCCACTACCTCAGAAGAACCGGAATCGACAGCATTTCGGTCGTGCATGGGTGTGGTTCCGGGGACCGAGGGGCGCGAGGCGACTGACTCGGCGACGGGTCCGGAACTCCATGACTCCACGCACGGGACGTCGATCGAGTCGACGGCCGACATACGTGATCCAGACAGCGTCCGGGTCATGGCTGGATATCTGCAGCAGTCCCAACTCCCGGACTGCTTACGGCAGAATCTCAAGATAACCTCGCAGGAAGGCACCACGGTCGACATCGAGACCGGCAAGACTCTGAGCGGGTTGCCGGATGTCACGGCGGCGGTCCGTTTTCAGATGCGCGTCCAAGCCGGCCAACGCAGTCGTGTGGTGTTCTGCGATGTGATCTTTGTTTTCCTAGGGCGAGTCGAGGCGCGGGTCACCCTTATACAGTTGGACTCGGTACCCGACCCGGCGCTGGAACGCGGCATCGTGCGACAACTGAGGGACAAACTGAGCCGGCAGTAGTCAATGCCCCAGGCCGAGCCGGTGGCGGCCGCTCCCGTGGCCGCGTGGCCGTGCGCGCACCGGGCTCAGATCTCGCCGTAGCGGCGGCGCAGGGCCATGCCGGCCGCGACGCCGCCGGCGAGCGCCCCGAGGCCGGCGGCGGTCGGGATGCCGACCTTGGCGGCCTTCCGGGCCGTGCGGAAGTCCTTGATCGACCAGTCGCGTTCCTTGGCCGCGGTCTTCAGGTCCGGGTCGGGGTTGACCGCGACCGGATTGCCGACCATCGACAGCATCGGCAGGTCGTTGATCGAGTCCGAGTAGGCCCAGCAGCGGGTCAGGTCGAGGTGCTCGCGATCGGCGAGCGCGCGCACCGCCGCAGCCTTGCCCGGGCCGTGCAGCGGGTCGCCGACCAGGTGGCCCGTGTAGCGGCCGTCGACCACCTCGGAGACGGTGCCGAGCGCCCCGGTCAGCCCCAGCCGGCGAGCGATGATCGACGCCAGCTCCACCGGGGTCGCCGTGACCAGCCACACTCGGTGCCCCGCGTCGAGATGCTGCTGCGCGAGCGCCAGCGTGCCCGAGTAGATCTGCTCCGCCATCCGCTCGTCGTAGATCTCCTCGCCGTAGCGGACGATCTCGTCGACCTCCCGGCCGGCCACGAAGGCGAGCGCCGCCTCCTTGGCGTTGTGCATGCCGTTCGGGTCCTCCAGGCCGCGCAGCCGGTAGGAGACGTGCTGCCAGCCGAACTTCAGCAGGTCCCGGGAGTCGAAGAAGTCACGGGCGGCCAGGCCCCGCGCGAAGTAGAAGATCGACGCGCCCGCCATCATGGTGTTGTCCACGTCGAAGAAGGCGGCCGCCGTCGGGTCGGGTGGCGCCTTGGGCGATATCTGGGCCGCGACCTTCAGCGCGGCCGTCGCCGCGGCGTCGGCCGCGGCGTCCGCGTCGGTCGGCTCGTCCTTACGCGGTCGCAACCACATCTCATCTCCTGGCTGTCCACGGCGCGCGGCGACCGGGGAGCGGGTAACCACGCACGTCGCGGGTTCGGAGGTCGCGCGGCGCCGCGCGACCTCTCGGCGTGTGGCATGGCCCGTTCCGGCCGCTCGGGCGTGCCAGCGAGGTACGGCGGCAGTTCCGGCTGGCCAGTGGTTACGCCGGCGCTGTCGTCTGACCGACACGCGCATCAGAGCCTACGGCTCTCCCGGCGGTGCGCGTGGCAGGCCCGCTCACCCGGGACAGTGGGGTGGCGCACGCTAGGTAGGGTCGGCGGCGGGGCGCGTCAGCGTCCCGGGACGTGGCGCGAGCGGGGTGGGCGGATGGGCGCGGCTGGGGCGGCCGGGGCGACGGGCGGCGAGGGCGCCGCGGACGCGGCGCGGATCACGCTGCTGACCAGGGTCGGCTGCCACCTGTGCGACGACGCGCGCGCGGCGGTCGCCAGGGTGGCGGGCGAGACCGGCGCCTCATGGCGGGAGCTGGACGTGGACGCGGACCCGGCCAGGGCCGACGAGTACGGCGACCGGGTCCCGGTGATCCTGGTCGACGGCAAGGAGCACGGCTACTGGCGGGTCGAGGAGGCCCGGCTGCGCGACGCGCTGGCCGGCCGCCGCTGGTCCCTGCGCTGACGCCGGCCCACCACGACAGTGGCCACCAAGACGGTGGCCACCGCGATGCTGGCTGGCTGATGCCGGCTCGTCGACGCCGGCCGTGGTGACGTTCGCGGGCACGCCGCCACCGGGCGCGCCGCCACCGGGCGCTCGCGTGGATCCCGCCGGGGCGCCTGGTGGTGCCGGGACCCTAGGCCCTGGCTGATCGGCTGTTCGGCCCTCTGGCATGCGGCTTACGTCCCGACCTGTCGCGTTCCGTGGTCCAGCCGGAGACAGGAAAGATGGGACGCGCGAGACTTTGTGAAGCCTTTCACGAAGTCGTAGACTGTTCGAACACTCACGGCCGGCGTCGCGCCGGCGGCCGGCCGCCCGGACCCAGCGCCACCGGACGGAGCCCACCCGGACAGACAGTGGACGCCACGACCACTTCCCACCCACGTTCCCACCCGCGCAGGCGACGCCTTCTCGCGGCCAGGACCGTCCCCAGGAGCCGCGCGTCATGAGCCAGTCCCGGCGCACGGCCCGGGAAAACCGGGCCCGCGCGGCGGTTCCGGAGGCGACCGTCGCCCGGCTGCCGCTCTACCTGCGGGTGCTCACCTCGCTCGGTGACGAGGGCGTCGAGACCGTGTCGTCGGACACGCTCGCCGCCGCCGCGGGAGTGACTCCCGCGAAGGTGCGCAAGGACCTGTCGTACCTGGGTTCCTATGGAACGAGAGGGGTCGGCTACGACGTCGACGTCCTGCTGGACCGCATCTCGACCCGCCTCGGGCTGACCGAGGACCGGGCCGTGATGCTCGTCGGGGTGGGTAACCTCGGGCACGCGCTCGCGCGCTACGGCGGGTTCCCAGCCCGCGGGTTCCGGATCGTCGCGCTCGTCGACGCGGATCCGGCTCGCGCCGGTGAGGTCGTCGGCGGCATCGCGGTCCGGCCGGTGGAGGACCTGGAAAGGCTGATCGAGGACTGTCAGGTGACGATCGGTGTGATCTGTACCCCGGCCGGGGCGGCGCAGCAGGTCTGCGACCGGCTGGTCGCGGCGGGGGTCACCAGCATCCTCAACTTCGCGCCGGTGGTGCTCACCGTCCCCAAAGAGGTCGACGTGCGTAAGGTCGATCTGGCGGTCGAGCTCCAGATCCTGTCGTTCCACGAGGCGCGTAAGCGCCCGGCCCGGGTCGGCGGCGCGCGTGTCCGACCGGTCCCCCCGGGCACGCTGCCCTCAGAGGCCGCCGGGTCCGGCGGGCTCGAGACGGCGGCACCGGCCCAGGTCACCGGGGTGGACGCGGCGACTGCTGGCGTCGGCCCGGACGGCGTGCGCATGGTGGACGCCGGCCCCGCGATCGCCGGGGCCGCGGACGGCGAGATCGTGGACGCCGGCACAGGCGGCCAGATGGATGGGATCGTACGCATGCGACACATCACAGCGGCCGGCACAGGAAGTGAGGCCTCGTGAGCCTGCTGGCGGTCGGGCTGAACCATCGGACGGCGTCGAACTCGTTACTGGAGCTCGCCGCGGTGTCGGGTGACGATGCCCCCAAGGTGCTCGGTGACCTGGTCCAGGCCGACCACATCGTCGAGGCCGTTGTGCTGTCCACGTGCAATCGCACCGAGATCTACGCCGAGGTCGACACCTTCCACGGTGGCCTCGCCGACATCTCCGACCAGCTGGCCCGGGTCTGCGGGGTCGAGCTGTCCGAGCTGTCGCCCCACCTGTACGTGCACCACGAGGCGCGCGCCGTCGGGCACCTGTTCGCCGTCGTCTGCGGGCTGGACTCGATGCTGGTCGGCGAGAGCCAGATCCTCGGGCAGGTCCGCGCGGCGTTCCGCGGCGCCCAGGCCGCCGGCGCGGCCGGCGGCGCGCTCGCCGCGCTGTTCCAGACCGCGCTGCGCGTGGGCAAGCGGGCGCACACCGAGACGTCGATCGACGCCGCCGGCGCCTCGATCGTCTCCGTCGGCCTGCAGATCGCCGCCGGGAGCCTGGACGTCCGCCGCCCGGAGCGGCTCTCCGCCGACGTGACGGCGCTGGGCGACGCGACGGTCCTGGGCGACGCGACGGCGCTGGCCGACGTGACGCCGTCTCCCGGGGCGAGCGCGGCCCCGCTGGACCCGTCCGCCGACCTGCCGCTGGACGGCTGCCGGGTGCTGATCATCGGTGCCGGCGCGGTCGGCGGCCTGACGGCGGCGACCGTCCGGCGGGCCGGCGCCCGCGAGCTGGCGGTCGCCAACCGCACCCCGGCGCGCGCGGCCGCGATCGCCGACAACCACGGCGCCCGCGTCGTCGGCCTGGCCGACCTGGCGCGTGAGATCGGCCTGGCCGACCTCGTGGTCTCCTCCACGGGAGCGACCGGGCTGGTGGTCGCCTACGAGATGGTCGAGCAGGCACTGGCCGCCCGGTCCGGGCGCCCGCTGGTGTTCCTCGACCTGGCGCTGCCGCACGACATCGACCCGGCCGTGCGCGAGCTGCCCGGCGTCGTCCTCGTCGACCTGGAGTCGCTGCGGGTCGCGCTCGAGGGCGCGCAGGTCTCGCATGACATGGAGGCGGTGCGCGCGCTGGTCTCCGCCGAGGTGACCGGGTTCCTGGCGCGGCGCGGCGCGGTCCGGGTGGCGCCCACGGTCGTGGCGCTGCGGGCCCAGGCCGCGGCCATCGCCTCCGACGAGCTGGACCGGCTGCGTGGGCGGCTGCCAGGGCTCGACGCGCGCGAGTGGGAAATGGTGACGGGCACCGTGCGGCGGGTCGTCGACAAGCTGCTGCATGCCCCGACCGTGCGCGTTCAGCAGCTCGCGAACGGACCCGGCGGGGATTCCTACGCCGAGGCGCTGCGAGAGCTCTTCGACCTGCCCAGAGAGGTCCCGGCCGTGGTGTCGGCCCCCGATCTGTTGGAGCAACCGTGACGTCTGTGTCCTCTGGGGCCAAGTTCGGGCCGGCGCCCCTGTCGTTCGCGTCCCTCGCCGCCGGGGAGCTGGCCCTGGCCGCGCCGGGCCCGGTGCCCGGCGCGCGGCGCGCCCGCCTGCGGCTGGGGACCCGCCGCTCCGCGCTGGCGCTCGCCCAGTCCGGGATGATGGCCGACGAGCTGCGTGCCCGGCTCGGCGTCGAGGTCGAGCTGGTGCACGTCGTGACCGAGGGCGACCGGAACCGGGCCGCCCTCAGCCAGATCGGCGGCACCGGGGTGTTCGTCAGCGCGTTGCGCGACGCGCTGCTCGCCGGCGAGATCGACCTCGCGGTGCACTCGCTCAAGGACCTGCCCACCGCCGCTCCGGCCGGGATCGCGCTGGCCGCGGTCCCGCCGCGTGAGGACGTCCGGGACGTGCTGGTCTCGCCGACCGGCCGCACGCTCGCCGAGCTCGGCCCCGGGGCCCGGGTCGGCACCGGCTCGCCGCGGCGGGCCGCGCAGCTGCTCGCCCTCGGCCTTGGCCTGGAAGTGGTGCCGATCCGCGGCAACGTGGACACCCGGATCAAGAAGGCGATCGACGGCGAGGTGGACGCCGTCGTGCTTGCCCGCGCGGGGCTCGCCCGTCTTGACCGGCTCGACGCGGTGACCGAGATCCTGGAGCCGGAGGTGATGCTTCCGGCGCCGGGACAGGGCGCGCTCGCCATCGAGTGCCTGGCCGCGGCGACGGCCCCGGCGGGGCTGACGACGGGCTGCCCGGTGGTCCCGGACGGGAATGTCACGGGAGTCGGCGGGGCGGCTACCGGGGGAAGCGGAGTTGGGGCTCCGCTTGCCGAGCTGCTACGGTTTGTGCTCGACGACGCACCGTCGTCCGTGGCGGTCAGGGCCGAACGTGCCTTCCTGGCGGCGATCGAGGCGGGATGCACCGCCCCGGTCGGCGCCTTGGCGCGGCTCACGCCCGTTGCCGGTGGCGCCGCGGCCGCTCGTGGACAGAACTCTGTCGGCGAACGATCGCGACGCCATGACGTGGACTCGGCTGACCAGGACCTGGCTGGCCCGGGCGGCGTCGCTGTCGGCGCGGGCGAGCTTCGCCTGCGCGCGGTGGTCGCGTCGCCGGATGGCCGGACCGTCCTGCGCCGCGAGCTCACCGGTCCGACCGCTGATCCGGAGGCGCTGGGCAAGCGCCTCGCGGACGACCTGCTGTCCGCCGGAGCACACACGCTGATGGGAACCCGCTGACGTCATGGCCACTCCTCGACGAACCAAGAAGCCCGTGTCCCCGGTCGCCCTGGTGGGCGCCGGGCCCCGTGACCCCGGCCTGCTGACCGTGCTGGCCGTCGAGACCCTCAAGGCCGCCGACGTCGTCGTCGCCGACCCCGACGTGGCCCCCGCCATCCTCGAGCCACTGTCCGCCGAGGTGCTCAAGATCGGCGACCTGGACGCGCCGAAGCCGATCCGCGACGCGGAGAGCGCGACGGCCGCCGTGGTCAGTCGCGCGCGCGCCGGTGAGAAGGTCGTGCGGCTGTACTCCTCCGACCCGTGGCTGACCCGGATCGGCGCGAACGACGCCCAGTCGCTCGCGAAGGCCAAGATCCCCTACAAGGTCATCCCCGGTGTGGCCACCGGCGCCGCCGTCGCCACCTACGCGGGTGTGGCTCCCGGCCTGCCCGTGACCTACGCCAGCACCACCGGCGTGTTCTCCGCCAGCGGCGAGCTGCCCGCGGCCTCCCCGTTCGGCCCCGACGCGGTCGGCCTCGGCTCGTCGCCGTTCGGGTCGAACCGGCTGATCGGCCGCCCGCTCGGCGGCACCCTGGGCGGCGGTCTCGGGGGTGGCCTGGGCGGCGGTCTCGGGGGCGGCGGGCTGGGCGGTCTCGGGGGTGGCCTCGGCGGCGGCCTCGGCCTGGGCGGCGGGTTCGGGGGGTTGGGCAGCGGCACGGTCGCGGGCGTGTCCGACCTGGACTGGGCGGGCCTCGCCCAGACCCCGGGCACACTGGTGATCACGGCCGCGCCGAACGAGATCGGCAAGGTCGCCACGGCGCTGGTCGAGCACGGCCGGCCCGGCGACACGCCGACCGCCGTGACCGTCGACGGCACCACCACCGACCAGCGCACCGTCAGCTCCACCCTCGACCGGGTCGAGGGGGACTGCGCCCCGCTGCTGGCCAACTCCAGCCAGCCGGTCGCCCAGGTGGTCCTGTCGATCGGCCCGGTGGTCGCGACCCGCGCCAAGCTGTCCTGGTGGGAGACCCGGGCGCTGTTCGGCTGGACCGTGCTCGTGCCCAGGACCAAGGAGCAGGCCGCGATCCTGTCCGACCTGCTGCGCTCGCACGGCGCGAGCCCGCTCGAGGTGCCGACGATCGCCGTCGAGCCGCCGCGCACCGCCGCCCCGATGGAGCGGGCGATCACCGGCCTGGTCTCGGGGCGCTACCAGTGGGTCGCGTTCACCTCCGTCAACGCCGTCAAGGCGGTGCAGGAGAAGGTCGAGGAGCGCAGCCTGGACGCCCGCTCGTTCGCCGGCGTGAAGGTCGCCGCGATCGGCGAGGCGACAGCCGAGGCGCTGCGCACGTTCGGCATCCGGCCCGACCTGGTACCCACGGGGCAGCAGTCCAGCGAGGGCCTGCTCGCCGACTGGCCGCCGTATGACAGCTCGCTCGACCTGCTTGACCGGGTGCTGCTGCCGCGCGCCGACATCGCCACCGAGACGCTGGAGGCCGGGCTCAAGGAGCGTGGCTGGCAGGTCGACGACGTCACCGCGTACCGCACGGTGCGCGCCGCGCCGCCGCCCGCCCCGATCCGCGAGGCGCTCAAGGGCGGCCGGGTCGACGCCGTCGTGTTCACCTCCTCCTCGACCGTGCGCAACCTGGTCGGCATCGCGGGCAAGCCGCACGAGACGACCGTGATCGCCTGCATCGGCCCGGCGACCGCCGCCACCGCCCAGGAGCTGGGCCTGCGGGTCGACGTGCAGGCGTCGGAGGCGACGATCCCCGCGCTGGTCACCGCGCTCGCCGAGTTCGCCGCCGAGCACCGCGAGGAGCTCGGCAAGGTCGGCCCGCTGGCCGCCCGCCTGCCCAAGCCGCGCCGAGGCCGCCGGTGAGCGCAGGAGCAAGTGAGCGGAGTGGTCGTCCGAGGCGGACCTCCCAGATCGGCTTCGCCGATCCGGCAGGGACCCCGGAGGACGGCCGCGGAGTGAGTGCGGCGACGGAGCGAACCCGAGACACGGTAATGGCCACCGGCCCGCGCCCGGCCGCCGGCTTCCCGCTGGCGCGGCCGCGGCGGCTGCGGCGCACGCCGGCGCTGCGCCGCCTGGTCGCGGACGTGCGGCCGCACCCGGCGGACCTGGTGCTGCCGATGTTCGTCAAGGAGGGCGTGCCCGAGCCGGTGCCGGTGGCCTCGATGCCGGGCGTCGCGCAGCACACCAGGGACTCGCTGCGCAAGGCCGCCGCGGCGGCGGCCGAGGCGGGAGTCGGCGGGATCATCCTGTTCGGCGTCCCCGCGGTCAAGGACGCGCGTGGCTCGTCCGCCGACGACCCGGACGGGATCGTGCAGCTCGCGATCGCCGATCTGGTGGCCGAGGTCGGCGGCGACGTCGTCGTGATGGCCGACCTGTGCCTGGACGAGTACACCGACCACGGGCACTGCGGCCTGCTGACCGAGTCGGGCGACGTCGACAACGACGCGACGCTCGAGCGGTACGCGAGCATCGCGCTGGCGCAGGCGCGCGCCGGCGTCCAGGTGGTCGCGCCGAGCGGGATGATGGACGGCCAGGTCGGGGCGATCCGGGCCGCCCTCGACGGCGCCGGGTTCACCGACCTGCCGGTGCTGGCCTACTCGGCGAAGTACGCGTCGGCGTTCTACGGCCCCTTCCGGGACGCCGCGGAGTGCGCTCCCCAGTTCGGCGACCGGGCGGGCTACCAGCAGGACCCCGCGCGCTCGGCGGCGGAGGCGCTGCGCGAGGTCGCGCTGGACCTGGCCGAGGGCGCGGACGCGGTGATGGTCAAGCCGGCACTGGCCTACCTGGACGTGCTGCGCGCGGTCGCCGACGCCGTCGACGTCCCGGTGGCCGCCTACCAGGTCTCCGGCGAGTACGCGATGGTGGAGGCCGCGGCCGCCGCTGGCTGGGTCGACCGCGAACGGGTGATCGACGAGACGCTGACGGCGATCCGCCGAGCCGGCGCCGACATCATCCTCACCTACTGGGCCACCGAGGTCGCCACCCGGCTCGCCCGCGGCTGACCAGGAGCCGTCCGCCCGTCCGCCGTGCCGTGGCGGCGCGCGCCACCAGTCGGCCGCCGTGGCAGGCTACTGAGAGTGACGGGCCAGATAGCGCTGACGGCGCTGACGATCGTGGCGGGCGTCGCGCTCGCCGGCTGGGTGTGGCTGGTCGCCTGCTGGGGCGGCTACTGGCGGACCGACCAGCGGCTGCCGGCGCGCCGCGCGCCGGCCGGGTGGCCGGCGGTCGCGGTCGTCGTCCCCGCCAGGGACGAGGCCGACGTGCTGCCGCTGACCCTGCCGTCCCTGCTCACCCAGGACTATCCCGGCCCGGTGACGCTGGTGCTCGTCGACGACGGCAGCACCGACGGCACCGCCGAGGTCGCCCGTGACCTGGCCGCCCAGGAACTCGCCCGCCGGGCCGCCGCCCGGGACGCCGGTGACTCCGCCGCGCTCGGCGGCGTCGGGCTCACCGTGCTGTCGTCCACCTCGCCACCGCCCGGCTGGACCGGGAAGCTCTGGGCGCTGCAGCATGGCGTGGAGTTCGCCGGCGAGGCCGAGTTCGTGCTGCTCACCGACGCCGACATCGCCCACCGGCCCGGCTCGCTGCGGGCGCTCGTCGAGTCGGCGACGACGCACCGGCTCGACATGGTCTCCCAGGTGGCGCGGCTGAACATCTCCACCCGCTGGGAGCGGCTCATCGTCCCGGCGTTCGGGTACTTCTTCGCGATGCTGTACCCGTTCCGCTGGTCCAACCGGCCGCGGTCGGCGGTCGCGGCGGCCGCAGGCGGCTGCTCCATGGTCCGCCGGCGGGTGCTGCTCGAGGCCGGCGGGCTCGCCGCCGTGCGCGGCGCCGTGATCGACGACGTGGCGATCGCCCGGCTGGTCAAGAAGGCCGGCGGGCAGACCTGGCTGGGGCTGGCCGACCGGGTGGACAGCGTGCGGCCTTACCCGAGGCTCGCCGACCTGTGGAACATGGTCGCCCGCGGCGCCTACACCCAGCCGCGGCACTCCAGGCCGCTGCTCGCCGCGGCCGCCGCCGGTTTGGTGCTGCTGTTCGCCGTCCCGGTGGCGGCCACGGTGACCGGGCTCGCGGCCGGCGCGCCGCTGCTCGCCGTGCTCGGCGGGGCCGGCTGGCTGTTGCTCACGGCCAGCTACGTCCCGATGATCCGTTACTACCGCCAGCCGCTGCCGGCCGCGCTGCTGCTGCCGATCACGGCGATGTTCTACCTGGGGATGATCGTCGACTCGGCCCGCCGCCACTTCGCCGGCCGAGGCGCCACCGGGAAGGGCCGTACCTACCGCACGCTGATCACCAGCGGTGCCACCGACGCCGAGGGCGCCGGCGCCGCCGTGGCCGGGCCGCGGAGCCCGGCCGACGACGACCCGCTAGCGCGGCCGTCCGGGACGGGCACCCGCGGGTAGGGGTCGTCAGCCGGACCGACCGGGGACCCCCGAAAACACCTTCAAATGCCCGCGCGAGGGTAGCCGGGCCAGTAGGCCCGGCATGCAGAAAGTCCGGCACGCAGGACGCCCGGCATTGCGGGCGGCCCGGCGTCCGGGCGCGCGGCGCCGGGCAGGACGCGGGCCCGCGGCCCGGTCAGGCGCCGCGCGCCAGGGTGCGCAGCAGGGCGCCCGTGCGCTCCTCCTCGGCGCTGCCAGCCTTGGCGAACGGGACGGCCACGAAGTCGGTGGCGCCGGCGACCCCGAGGGCGGCGATCCTGGCCGCGCACGCGTGCTCGTCGCCGATGATCGCCACGTCGGCCGGGCCGGCGGCGCCCTCCCGGTCGAGCATCGCCCGGTACGACGGCAGATGGCCGTAGACCGCGAAGGTCTGGCTCGCCAGGGCGTGCGCGGCGGCGGCGTCGCTGGTGACGCAGAGCGGAAGCGCGGCGACCACCCGGGGCTCCGGCTTGCCGGCCGCCTCGGCCGCCGCCCGGATCGTCGGCGCGATGTGGTCGCGGATGGTCGCCGTTCCGGTCATCCACAGCACGGTGCCGTCGGCCCGCTGGCCCGCGAGCTTCAGCATCGTCGGCCCGAGCGCCGCGACCAGCACCGGGACCCGCCCCAGCCGGGGGGTCGTGAGGCCGGCCGCCGCCCGCAGCGTCTCGCCCTTGACGTCCACCGGCTGACCGTCGAGCAGCGGCAGCAGCGCCGAGAGGTACTCCGCCATGTGCCGCGCCGGGCGCTCGAAGCTGTAACCCAGCATGTCCTCGATCACCAGCCGGTGCGACAGCCCGATGCCGAGCGTGAGCCGGCCACCGGTGGCGAGCGCCGCCGTCAGTGTCTGCTGCGCCAGCACCACCGGATGGCGGGGGTAGGTGGGCACCACCGCGGTGCCGACCTCGATCCCGGGCACCTGGCCGCCGACGACGGCCAGCGTGGTCAGCGCGTCCAGGCCGAAGATGTTGGTCATCCACGCGGACGCGAGCCCGTCGTCGGCGGCACGGGCGAGCGCGTCGCGCACCCGCGCGAGCGCGTCCTGGCCGCCGGGATCCGGCAGCACCGTCCCAATACGCATGACGACTCCGATCGTTCGGCAGTTTGTGACAACTTGTCGTGATGACTGTCACTATCACGGCTCTGGCTGACGGGTCGTCAGGAGCGGGCCCGTGCGCCCAGAGGCGCTTCTGTGAGTTGGCTCACGGCCCTCCTCGGGGTAAAGAGCGCCACTGGGTCGCGAGTGGAGCCCGACCAACCTGCGAGGATCGGGGGCATGCACCTTCCCGCAGCCGGCACGGTGGGCCCGTCCGCGGCCCCGGCCTCCGAGCACCTTTATGCCCGCGCCAGGAGGGTCACGCCCGGCGGCGTCAACTCCCCGGTCCGGGCGTTCCGGGCGGTCGGGGGGGTGCCGCGGTTCATGGTGTCCGGGAAGGGCGCCTACCTGACCGACGCGGACGGGCGCCGCTACGTCGATCTGGTCTGCTCCTGGGGGCCGATGATCCTCGGCCACGCGCACCCGGACGTCGTCGACGCGCTGCGTGCCGCGGCGGCGAGCGGCACCAGCTTCGGCACGCCCACGCCGGGCGAGGTGGAGCTGGCGGAGGCGCTGGTGAACCGGGTCGGCCCGCTGGAGCAGGTGCGGCTGGTCAACTCCGGCACCGAGGCGACGATGAGCGCTGTACGCCTGGCCCGCGGCTTCACCGGACGATCGAAGATCGTCAAGTTCGCCGGCTGCTACCACGGCCACGTCGACGCGCTGCTCGCGTCGGCCGGCTCGGGGATCGCGACGCTGGGCCTGCCGGACACGCCGGGCGTGACCGGCGCGGCGACCGCCGACACGATCGTCCTGCCGTACAACGACCTCGCCCTCGTCGACGCGGTGTTCTCCGAGCAGGGCGACCAGATCGCCGCGGTCATCACCGAGGCCGTCGCGGCGAACATGGGGGTCGTCCCGCCGCTGCCGGGATTCAACGCCGGGCTGCGGCGGCTCTGCGACCAGCACGGGGCGCTGTTCGTCTTCGACGAGGTGATGACCGGCTTCCGGGTGTCGCGGGCCGGCTGGTGGGAGATCGAGGGCGTCGCGGAGGGCTGGGCGCCAGACCTGTTCACCTTCGGCAAGGTGATGGGCGGCGGCCTGCCGGCCGCCGCGTTCGGCGGCCGGGCGGAGATCATGTCCCGGCTGGCGCCGGCCGGGCCGGTCTACCAGGCGGGGACGCTGTCCGGGAACCCGCTGGCCGTGGCCGCCGGCCTCGCCACGCTGAAGGCCTGCACCGAGGAGGTGTACGCCACCGTCGACGCCCGCGCCGCGGACGTCGCGGGCATCGTCTCCACCGCGCTGACCGAGGCGGGGGTGGCCCATCTGCCGTCGAGCGCGGGCAACCTGTTCAGCTTCTTCTTCACCGAGGCCGCCGCCGTCATCGACTACGCCGGCGCGACCGCGCAGAACGCGGCCCAGTACGGGGCGTTCTTCCACAGCATGCTCGACGCCGGCATCTACCTGCCGCCGTCCGCCTTCGAGGCCTGGTTCGTCTCCGCGGCCCACGACGACGAGGCCGTCGAGCGGATCGCCGCGGCCGCCCCCGCCGCGGCCCGCGCCGCCGCCGCGGTCGCCGATCCACCGAGCGCCGCCGGCGCGGGCGGAGCGCTGACGCCGTGAACGCGAGCGAGGTCCCCGCGCCCGAGCGGGACGTCCAGACGGCGGATGAACGGGACGGGCGGACGGCGGCGGACACCGAGCCCGGGACGACCACCAGACCGGAGACGGCCACCGAGCCCGGGACGACCACCGTCCACCTGGTGCGCCACGGTGAGGTGTTCAACCCGGAGAAGATCCTCTACGGCCGGCTGCCGAACTACCGCCTGTCCGACGCCGGCCAGCGGCAGGCAAAGGTCACCGCGGAGTTCCTCGCCGAGTTCGACGTCGCCGCCGTGGTCGCGAGCCCGCTGCTGCGCGCCCAGCAGACCGCCGCGCCGATCGCCGCCGCCCACAGGCTGCCGGTGCTCGTCGACCACCGGCTGATCGAGAGCCGCAACTACTTCGAGGGCCGGACCTTCGAGGCGAGCCCCCGGCTGCTGCGCGACCCGAAGATGTGGGCGGTGCTGCGCAATCCGCTGCGCCCGTCCTGGGGTGAGCCCTACACCGAGATCGCCGAGCGGATGCTGCGCGCCGCCGCCGACTGGCGCGACGCGCACCCCGGCCGGCACGTCGTGCTGGTCAGCCACCAGCTGCCGGTCTGGACCGCGCGGCGCGCCCTCCAACGCGAGCGGCTCTTCCATCGGCCCGACCGGCGCCAGTGCGCGCTGGCGAGCGTCACCTCGGCCGTCTACAGCGCCGGGGACGCCCTCCTGCGCGTCGACTACGCCGAGCCCAACGGCCCCACCGCCAGCGGCGCCGGCTCCGTCGGAGCCTGACCACCAGGCCTGGGCGCCGGCGTCGCCGCATACCTCGTGGTCGCGGAATCCGGGCGGACCACGACCACGAGGTATGCGCCCATGCCCCGGATGTTCCAGCTACTGGGAACGGGGCGTGATGGGCGGGAGGAGGCCGCGCTCGAGGGCGACGGTGACGGCGCGGGTGCGGTCGTCGACCTGGAGCTTGGCGAAGATCCGCAGCAGGTGGGTCTTGACGGTGGCCTCGCCGATGAACAGCTCGCGGGCGATCTCGGCGTTGGTCCCGCCGCGGGCGACCGCCGCGAGCACCTCGGTCTCGCGGCGGGTCAGCGCGACCGGCTCGGGCGCGCGCAGCCGGGAGGCCAGCCGGGCGGCGACGGGCGGCGCGAGCACGGTCTCGCCGCGCGCCGCCGCGCGGATCGCCTCGGCGAGCGCGTCGAGCGGGGCGTCCTTGAGCAGGTAGCCGGCCGCTCCGGCGGCGACGGCGCGGACGATGTCGGCGTCGCCGTCATAGGTGGTCAGCACCAGCACGGCGACGTCCGGATGGGCGGCGCTGATCCGCTCGATCGCCGCCACGCCGTCCAGCCGCGGCATCCGCAGGTCCATCAGCACGACGTCGGGGCGCAGCTCGCCGACCTGGGCGACGGCCTGCTCACCGTCCGCCGCGGTGCCGACGACCCGCAGGTCGGGCTCGCCGGCGAGCATCCCGACCAGGCCGGACCGCACCACCGGGTGGTCGTCGGCCACCAGCACGCCGATCGTCGCCCGCTCGTCCACCGCCGCCACCGTCCGCGCTCCTCCTCGTGCGCTCGAGCCCTTGGCGTGCTCGAACCGTTCGTGTCGTGGGCCGTTCGCGCCCGCGAGCCCGTCCGCGCACGGGTCCAGCTCCAATCGTCGGCCAATCGATGCCGCCACGATCCGCGAGCCCGTCCGCGCACGGGTCCAGCCGTCGGCCGCCAGTCGCCGCCACGTCGGCTGCCGCCCGTCGCCGTCCGCCTGCCCGATGCCGCCCGCCCGGCGCGCGCCAGTGGCCGGTGCCCGCGGCGCCGGTCACTGGCCGCTGACCACGCGGGCCACGACCTGGGTGCCGGCGCCGGGGGTCGACGTCACCACCAGCTCGCCACCGGCCTCCTCGACGCGGCGGCGCAGGCCGGTCAGGCCGCTGCCCGTCGCGGCGCCGACGGCGAAGCCGACCCCGTCGTCGACGATGCGCATCGTCACCTCGCCGGGCCGCGTGGTCGCCAGCGTGAGGCTCACCCGGCGCGGGGAGGCGTGCCGGCGGGCGTTGGTGAGCGCCTCCTGGGCGGCGCGCAGCAGCACCAGCTCCTCGGCCGGGCGCAGCCCCAGCTGCCCGCCGTCGGCCGGCGGATCGCCGTCCTGCGCCGGGCCGGTGAGGGACAGGTCGACCTCGATGCCCGTCTCGCGGGTGAACCGGGCGGCGAGCTGGGCGAGCGCGTCGCGCAGGCTGGTGCCGTCCAGCTCCACCGGTGACTGCGCGGCGACCAGTGCCCGCGCCTGCGCGAGGTTCTCGCCGGCGACCTCCTCGACCAGCTCGAGGCGTTCGCGCGCCGCCGCCGGGTCCGTCGCGAGCTGGGCCATCGCGGTGCGGGCCAGCATGAGGATGCTGGTGTAGCCCTGCGCGAGGGTGTCGTGGACGTCGCGGGCCAGCCGCTCGCGTTCCGCCTGCGCGCCGCGCTCCCGCTCCAGCGTCGTGACCTCGGCCTTCGCCCGTTCGAGCTGTTCGATGAGGCGGGCCTGTACCCGGCTCCGGTCGAACAGGACGTTGATCCAGAGGCCGATGAGGAGGCTGAACGCGACCCCGGTCAGCTGGCCGCCGATCACCTGGACGACCGACTCGCGCGCCTGGACCTGGTGCAGGATGAGCCCGCCGAGGCTCGTGGCGAGCACCAGCAGGGTCCAGACGACGCCGGGGAGGCGCCGGCCGACGAGGGACCACACCTGCGGGTAGGCGATGAACAGGATGAACAGCGCGTCCGGTACCGCCCTCGCCAGCACCCCGAGGCCCGCGACGAGCACCACCAGGTACGCCGTCGCGAGGTAGGACGCGCGGCGCGAGCGCCCGTCGGACTCCATCCCGACGCGTCCGGCGACGGCGTACGCGACCGCGATCGCGCCGATCGCGCCGAGCGCCACCGGCCGCGCCCAGCTCTCCGACTTCTCGGTGGTCAGCACCGCGAGCGCGGCGAGGGCCATGAGGAGCGCGAAGGCCAGGTGCAGGCCGACGAGTACCCGATGCCAGATCTGCGCCCCCAGGGGCGCCTCGTCGTAGTCCGACCGGTCGGCCAGCAGGGACGAGGCGGCGATCCGCCGCCAGCGCGCCGTCGCGGGTTCCGCGCGCCCGGCGGTCACGGCCGTCGTCACTGGTGTCGTCGACGGCTGTGCCGCCGTCGCCGTCGTCCCCGCCGCCACCGGTGCCTGCGAACTCACCGCCACGATCCGTCCTTCGTCCGGGTGGGAAAGCGTGCCTCTCGTGAACTACCGCCGCGGGAAGTGTGCCTCCCGCGGCGGCGTCCTGTCGGTGGTGGTCGTCACGCCGGGCGCCGCCAGCGGAAGCGCCGGGCGCAGACGGCGACACCGACGACCACCCAGGCAGCGAGGATGAGCGCCGTCAGGCCGTGCTCCCAGCTGCCGGCCACCTCCGCGCTGGCGGCCGCGTCGGGCAGGAACACCGAGCGCATCCCCTGGGTCAGCCACTTCAACGGGAAGACGCTCGCGATTGCCTGCATCCAGCCGGGCAGGCTGCTGTAGACGAAGAACACCCCGGAGAAGAACTGCAGGATGAGCGCGATCGGGACGATGACCGTGTCGGCGTTCTTCGCCGACTTCGGCAGCAGCGACACGGCGAAGCCAAGCGCCGTCCCGGCCAGCGTGCCCAGCAACGTCACCCAGGCGAACGTCAGCCAGTGCGCCGCGTCCACCGGCAAAGGAACGTCGAAGGCGAAGCGCGCGACCATGACGAGCAGGGCCAGCTGGGCGACGGTCGTGACCAGCACCTGCGCCGCCTTGCCGGCCAGGTAGGAGATCGCCGGCGTGCCGAGGGCCTGGAGCCGGGCGAGCTCGCCGGCGTCGCGCTCGTTCGCGATCCGGATCCCCAGCTGCTGGAACGTGTTGAGGATGATGCCGGTCGCCGCGATCCCGGCGGTGAAGTACTGGACGTAGGTGACACCGCCCTCGACCGTGTCGGCCGGGCTGATCGATCCGAAGATCACCAGCATGATGATCGGGTAGAAGAAAGAGAAGATCATCGCCTGGCGCGCGCGCACGTAGAGCCGCAGCTCGAGCACGGCGCGCGCGCGGGCGATCCGCGCCGCGCTAGGCGGCGCCGGGACCGACCTCGTGGCTGGTCCGGTGGCGCTCGTGGCTGGTTCGGTGGCGGTGGTCATGACCCACTCCTGGTGACGGCGCGCGGCTGGCGCGGCGGCTCGGGTTCGGAAGACCGGTTGGCTGGGCCGTCGGCTCGCGCGGTGGATCCGGCCGCGCCGCCGGGCGTGGCGTCGCGCGCGTCCCGGCCGGCGGCCGCGTCGTCGGTGGCGGTGTCGTCGCCGGCAGTGTCGTCGCCGGCGGCGGTTCCGGCGGTCTCGGGGCTCGCGGTGGCCAGCAGCTCGAGGTAGATGTCCTCGAGCGTGGGGCGGCGGATCTCCAGGTCCTCGATCTCGCCGTCGGGCGTCTCGGCCAGCAACTGGCGCGCGAGGGCCGTCGGGGTCCGCGTGACGACCTCCCGGACCAGGGCGCCGGCGCGCCAGCGGACGGTCGCGCCGCCGCGCAGCTCGCCGCCGAACTCGGCCGTCGGGGCGACCTGCAGCAGCCGCCCGCCCGCGATCACCCCGACCCGGTCGGCCAGCTGCGCCGCCTCGTCGAGGTAGTGGGTGGTGAGCAGGATCGTCGTGCCCTCGGCGCGCAGCTGGCCGACCAGCTCCCACAGCTGGCGGCGGGCCTGCGGGTCGAGGCCGGTGGTCGGCTCGTCGAGGAAGAGCAGCTCCGGGTGGCCCTGCACGCCGAGCGCGACGTCGAGCCGGCGCCGCTGGCCCCCGGACAGGTTGGCGATGCGGGTGCCCGCCTTCCCGGTGAGCCCGACGGCCTCGATCAGTTCGTCGGTCGGCCGCGGCGCCGCGTGGTAGGCGGCGAAGTGCCGGACGGCCTCGGCGACGCTGAGGTCGAGCGCCGCGCCGGTCGACTGCGCGACCACGCCGATCCGCGAGCGCCACCGCCGGTTGGCCTTGGCCGGGTCGTGCCCGAGCACGCGGACCTGGCCGCCGTCCCGGGAGCGGAAGCCCTCCAGGATCTCGATGGTGGTCGTCTTGCCCGCGCCGTTCGGGCCGAGCAGGGCGAAGCACTCACCGGCCTCGATGGTCAGGTCGAGGTCGTGTACGACGGCCCGTCCGTCGTAGGTCTTGCGCAGTGCCGATATCTCAATCGCTGGCATGCCAGCATGATCTCCGCCGCCGGCTGCCGCCCGGAACCACCGCGCGGTGGTACCGGTGGTCCACCGATCGGTGGACCCAGGCCGGGTCCACCCATCGTCGATTCCCTGATCGCGCGGGCCGGTGCCCGCGCGGCCGGGCGGCGCGCTGTCGTCGCCCGCGCGGGCTCGGCTCCGCCGGCGGCGCGCCCGCCGCGTCCGGCGGGATTCGCGATGGCTGTCCGGCGGTGTGGCTGTACTCGGCGTCCCGGCCCGCCGTCGGTGGGCATCGTGACGGGAACCACGACGTCGGCGGACCCGCTCGGGGCGTGTTCGGCGGGTAGATGTGGAGGCCGGGACTGGGCGTGGCGGCGTCGGCCATACCGTGCGTGTTTGTGGATGGGGTGGGCCGCAGAGTGCTACCGGGGCCCTGGGCGACGCGTGCCGGCCGGGTCGGCTTACTGTGGAGGGGAAGTTCTACGACCAGTCGTAGATGGGGTGTCGGGGTGCCGAGAGTGACGCACATACTGGGTGCCATGCGGTGGACGCGGCGGCGGCGGGGTTCGGCCGGCGCGGCGCGTGGTGTGGCCGGGCCCGGCCGGCGGTTCGCGCTGCCGGCGCTGGCGCTGGCGGTCGGGCTGGCGCTCACCGGGTGCTCCGGGGGCTCCGACGCGGTGGACGCGACCGGTGGCGGCAACTTCGGGTTCGTGCAGCAGGCCCCGGGCCAGGACTACGCGGCGCCTGGCGACCGCAAGGCCGCGCCGGCCCTGTCCGGCAAGACCCTCACCGACGAGGACCTCGACGTCGCCTCGCTGCGCGGCAAGGTCGTCGTCATCAACTTCTGGGCATCCTGGTGCGCCCCCTGCCGCGCGGAGACCCCCGCCCTGGTCAAGCTGGCCGGTGAGCGACCGGAGATCGCGTTCGTCGGCGTCAACTCCAGGGACGATGTCTCCCCAGCCCGGGCATTCGTCCGCACCTTCGGGGTCACCTTTCCCAGCCTCTTCGACGAGGTCGGCAAGCTGACCGCGCACTGGCCGATCTCGGTCGGCCTGCCGTCGACGGTCGTGCTCGACCCGGAGGGCCGGATCGCGGCCCGGTTCACCGGCGGGGTCACCGAGGCGGAACTCGCCCCCGTGCTCGACCGCGTGACGGCCGAGACGTGACGCTCCCGACCAGCGCGGGCGTGCCCTGCGCGCGCGGCGCCGAGCCTGGCGCGCCGGTGCGCTCCGGGTCGTCGACGATGCCACGGCGCGTGGCGCGGCGCGGGCTGTCTGACCTGATCCGGCCGGCCTCGACGGTCTGGCCGATCTCGACGGTCTGGCCGACCCGCGCGGTCGCGGCGGTCGCGGGCGTGGCAGTGGCGCCGTGAGCGTCACCGAGCTGGTCACCGACGGGCCGCTGCTGCTGGCGGCGCCGGTCGCGGCCGCGGCCGGGCTGCTGTCGTTCTTCTCTCCCTGCGTGCTGCCGCTGGTTCCGGGTTATCTCTCGTACGTCACCGGCCTGTCCGGCGCCGAGCTGGAGGGGGAGTCCCGGCCCCGGCGAGCCTCGGCGGGGCCGGCCAAGGCCGCGGCCGCCGAGCTGGCGCCCGCCGAGCCCGCCGGGGGCGCGGCGGCGATGCCCGCGGGTACGGTTCTGGTCGCGGTGGGCGCCGGCTCGGCCGGTTCCGGGGAGCTGGCCGCGGCCGGCCACGGGGATCGCCCGCCGACGGGCGGTGCCCAGCGGGGCGGCGCCCAGCCGGGCGCGCTCCCGGCGGGCAGGGCCGCGGGGTCGGCCTGGCGCGGGTTGGGCAGGCTGCGCCGGGTGGGACGGGTGACCGTCGGGACCGGGTTGTTCGTGCTCGGGTTCACGGCCGTGTTCGTGTTGTACGGCGTCGCGGTCGGCGGGCTGGGGACCTGGCTCAAGATCCACAGTGCCGGGGTCGCCCAGGTGATGGGTGCCCTCACGATCGTCATGGGCCTGCTGTTCGCCGGGGTGTTCTCCCGGTTCTCCTGGGCCAACCGGGAGTTCCGGTTCCATCGGCTGCCCGCGCCCGGGCTGCTCGGCGCGCCGGTGCTCGGCGCGATGTTCGGCCTGGGCTGGACGCCCTGCCTCGGCCCCACCCTGGCGGCTGTGCTCGGGCTCTCGCTGCAGAGCGCGACCGCCGGCCGCGGCGCGTTCCTGTCGGCTGTGTACTGCCTTGGCCTCGGAGTGCCGTTCATCGTCGTCGGCGTCGCCTTCCGCCGGGCCGCCGGCGCGCTGCGGGCGGTCCGCGCCCACGCCCGGCTGCTGACCATGGCGGGTGGCGCGCTGCTCGTCGCCGTCGGGGTCCTGCAGGTGACCGGCCAGTGGGCGGACCTGGTCACGACGCTGCGCCCCTACGCCCCCGGATTCGTGGAGACGCCGCTGTGACACCACCCTCGACGACCTCCGTGCCGGCGGCGCCGGCCGCGACCATTCCGGAGGCGTCCCCCGGCGAGGTCATCGCCCAGCCCGACGAGTTCGCCGCCCCCGAGCCAGCCCTGAAGGACGCGGCGGCCAGCGGTGCGCGGTCGGTCGCGACCGGCGGCGACGGGCCCCGGCGCGTGGGCGGGCGTAGCGAACTGGCCCGCGCGTTCGACCCGGTCCGGCGGGCGTGGCGCGTGCTCACCAGCATGCGGACCGCGCTGATCCTGCTCTTCCTGCTCGCGCTGGCCGCGATCCCTGGTTCGTACTTCCCGCAGCGCGACATCGACCCGATCAAGGTCCAGAACTACTACCTCGAGCACCCGACGTGGGCGCCGATCCTCAACAAGCTGTCGGGTTTCGATGTCTTCGCCGCGCCGTGGTTCGCGGCGGTCTACCTGCTGCTGTTCATCTCGCTCATCGGCTGCCTGTGGTCGCGGGTGCTCTGGCACGCCAAGGCGCTGGTGGGGCGCCCGCCGTCGGCGCCGGCCCGGCCCGGGCGGCTGGCCGGCGGCTCGTCGTGGGCGAGCACGCTGCCGCCGGACGAGGCCGTCGCGGCGGCGGCCAGGGTGCTGCGCGGCCGGCGGTTCCGGGTCGCGGCGGCGAGGCCCGGCGCGACCCGGCCGGACGGCGCCCCCGACCACTCGGCCGCCGCGGAGAAGGGCTACCTGCGGGAGACCGGCAACCTGGTCTTCCACCTCGCGCTGGTCGCGGTGCTGCTCGGGGTCGGCCTCGGCGCCTGGAACGGCTACGAGGGCAAGGTCATGGTGACCGAGGGGGACGGCTACACGAACACGCTGATCTCCTATGACCAGTTCAGTCCCGGCCAGCTGGTCGACACCTCCGAGCTGCGGCCCTATTCGATCAAGCTCGACGACTTCGAGGCCAGCTACCTGGAAAACGGCCAGGCCAGGGAGTTCGCCGCCCACGTGTCCTACGAGGAGGACCTGGACGGTCCGACGAAGCAGGCCGAGATCCGGGTCAACCACCCACTGGAGATCGGCGGCGACAAGGTCTACCTGCTCAGCTACGGCTACGCGCCGCATTTCGTCCTGCGTGACAAGGACGGCAAGGTCATCTGGGAGGCATACTCCCAGTGCGAGCGGCGGGACAACAACCTGACTTCGGACTGCGTGGTCAAGATCCCCGACACCGGTCTTCCGGCGACGGGCCCGCTCCGGACGCCGCAGCAGCTGGGCTTCATAGCGATCTTCGCTCCGACCGCCGTCGTCGATCCCACGGGCGGCCCCATATCGATCTTCCCGAAGGCGATCGCGCCCGGCGTGTTCATCACCAGCTTCGTCGGCAACCTGCACCTTGACGAGGGCAAGCCACAGAACGTCTTCAAGCTCGACATGAAGGACCTCAAGCAGGTCACCACCAACGGTCCGAGCGGCGACGGGATGATCCGCCAGAAGCTCGACGTGGCCGACCCGAAGAACCGCACGATGACCGGCCTGCCCGGCGGCCTGAGCCTGGAGGTCGACGAGGTGCGCGAGTACGCCGTCTTCCAGACGAAGTCCGACCCGTACAAGGGGCTGGTGCTCTGGGCGGCGGTCGCACTCATCATTGGTCTGGTGACGAGCCTGAGGGTCCGCCGCCGCCGGGTCTGGGTTCGCGCCCGCCCGGCCGCCGCCGGCAGCACCGTCGAGATCGGCGGCCTGTCCCGCTCGGACGCGGAGGGCTTCGCCGCCGAGCTCGCCGCCCTCACCGGCCGGGTCCGCGCCGCGACCGAGCAGGCCGCGGTCGAGCAGGCCGCGGTCGAGAAGTCCAAGATTGAGAAGCCCGGCCCGGAGAAGTCCACGCCGTCCCAGCGGGCGACGCCCGGCGAGGGCGCGGCCGGGCCCGCCGAACCGCCGTCCGGCTCCGCGGAGTCCGCCGCCGGCTCTGGCCCCGCCGGCCCCGCCACCGGTGCGGCTTCCGGGCCGGAGCCGGCCGTTGCCAGTCCGGCCGCCGCCCCCGCCGACACCGTCACGCCGCCCGACACCGTCACGCCGCCCGCCGCCGACAGCGGCGGTCCGGCGACGGCCGACGAGCCCGAAGACCCGAACCCCTCCAGTGCGAGACGGGAGCCCTGATGGCCGTCGACGAGGGCCTCGCCCAACTATCCGACAACCTGTTCAACGGCGGGTTGGCGGTGTACTCGGCCGCGATGCTCGCCTTCGCCGCCGAGTTCGCGTTCAACCGCTTCGGTCGCACGGCCACCGTCGACGCGGCGGAACGGGAGAAGGCCACCCAGGCGACGACCGTCGAGAAGGCCCGCCAGCCGGCGCTCGCCGGCGTCGGGGCCTCCGGCCTCGCCACGGAGGCCGCCCCTGGCGCCGGCACGGCGGACGTGTCCACGGGTACCGGATCCGGGTCCGCGGCGGCCCCGGGCACGGCCGCCCCGGGCGTGGCCTCGACCGGCGTGGCCTCGGTGAGGCCGGCCCACGGCGGGCTGGCCGGGGAGGCCGGGGAGGCGCCCCCCGGCCGGGCGCGGCTGATCGGCCGGGCGGCGGTCGGGTTCACGGTCGTCGCCTGGGCGTTGCACGTCGGCTCCGTGGTGACCCGTGGCCTGGCCGCCGACCGGGTGCCGTGGGGCAACATGTACGAGTTCTCGTCGATGATCTGCCTCATCGCGATCACGGCGTTCTTGGTGTTGCTGACCCGCTACCCGGTCCGCTGGCTCGGGGTGTTCGTCACCCTGCCGGTGCTGCTGTCCCTCGGGTTCGCCGGCACGGTGCTGTACACCCCCGCCGGGCCACTGGTGCCGGCGCTGAACTCGTACTGGCTGAAGATCCACGTGGCCGCCGCGATCCTGTCCAGCGGCATCTTCCTGGTGTCCGCGGTGACGACCGTGCTGTACCTGGTCCGGGACCGGTGGGAGCAGCGGCTCGCGGAGGTCGCCGCCGGCCGGGCCGAGGTGTCGGGCGCGATGCGCAACCGGGGCGGCATTGTCACCAAGCTGCCGTCGTCGGGCGCGCTGGACACGCTCACCTACCGGCTGATCGCGTTCGGGTTCCCGATCTGGACGTTCGCCGTCATCGCCGGCGCGATCTGGGCCGAGGCCGCCTGGGGCCGTTACTGGGGCTGGGACCCCAAGGAGACCTGGTCGTTCATCACCTGGGTCGGCTACGCCGCCTACCTGCATGCCCGGGCAACAGCCGGCTGGCGCGGCCGTAAGGCCGCGGTCGTCTCGCTGGTGGCCTTCAGCGCCCTGTTCGTCGACTACTACCTGGTCAACCTGGTCGTCTCCGGCCTGCACTCCTACGCCGGCGTCTGATCGCCATCCTGATGGCGATTGCGGACCCTGAGCCCGGATTCGCGTCGGGACAGCATCTGATCGGATTTCGAGCCATGCCCGGCGCCGGTCGTTTTTTTAGATGTGCAGTTCCATGTTCTGGGGCTGATTTCTGGTTCGGTCCCGGTACGGACCTGGCTGCCGTGGGAGTTGATCGGTTTTCCGCGCCAGGATCCGTGCTCCGGCCCGACCCGACCGCCGGTGTGCGTACGCATCTGGTGATCAGGGGCGGCCGATAGGTGGGAAGGACGTGCTGATCGCCAGACCTGTGCGCTGTTCGGCGATTTCCGTCCGTTTCGTCCCTGAATTCCGTACGGATCTGGCGATCTGTACGGCGGTCAGTGCCGGGACGGACCGGAGATCCTCGGTTGTGTGCGCTGTTCGGCGATCGTGCGCTCGCCGGCGCTCGCGCCTCGCGGAAGACTCGCGGAAGAAATGAACGACGCCAGAACGAGGCCGGACGTCGTCAGGCGTGGGACGCGGGGCCGTCCGGGTCCTGGCGGCGCAGGCGCTCGGAGAGCTCGCGCAGGAACTCCGGGTCGTCGTCGGGGCCCTTCGGGCCCTCCGGCTGGTCCCAGCGGCGGAACCGGCCGAGCGTCGAACCGGGGCCGCGGGCGAAGGACGGCGCGCCCCATTCGCCACGGCCGCCGTAGGCCGGGTGCTGGCGGCGCGCCGACTGGCCGCGGTCGAGGCCGATCGGTGACCTCGGCCGGCCGAACAGGAGCCAGAGCAGGCAGCCGACTGTGGTGAAGACCACGATGAGCGGGATCCAGAAGAACTTCGGCAGCAGCCGCACGTCTTCCGGGGGAGTACGCGCGACGTCCAGGACTCCCCAGACCGTCATCGCGATGATCACGAGGAAGAGCAGGAGCCCCACTGGTTCGCCGCCTCCTATCGTGCCCGCGGCCCGCCGTCGCGCCCTGGCCGGTCGCCGTCGCGGCTGGTCCCGGTCACGCTGGCCGGTCACCGCGCCGTCGCGGTCCGGACCGTTGACATTCACCCTACGTCCCGACGAAACCGCCCCCGGCCGCGCCCCGCGACCATGACCTGGCAGTTCGTCAAGCACCCCGACCGGAGCGCCCACTAGCAGCCAGTGTGCTCCTTGGTTACCCGCGCCGTCCTGAAGGTGGCAAGACCCACACATGTCAACCCGGCGACGCCGACGATCCGTTGACGGCGCTCGAAGCGCGCGGCGCGGACGGCGGGGGAGGCGGACGGCGGGGGAGGCGGACGGCGGGGGAGGCGGACGGCGGGGGAGACGGCGACGCCCAGGCGGAGGCACTGCGAGGATGGCGCCATGGCATGGGCGGATCTGCGGGCGTTTCTGAGCGATCTCGAGAAGCGCGGTGAGCTGCGGCGAGTCAAGGCGACGGTGGACCCTCGGCTCGAGATGACCGAGATCGTCCAGCGGGTCGTGCGCGCCGGTGGCCCGGCGCTGCTGTTCGAGAACCCGGCCGGCTCGGACATGCCCCTGGCCATCAACGTCTTCGGCACCGAGAAGCGCATGGCCAGGGCGCTCGGCGTGGAACGGCTCGACGAGCTCGGCGACCGGATCGCCGACATGCTGCGACCGGAGCTGCCGCACGGCTTCTCCGGGATGCGGGAGGCGCTCGGCAAGGCCGCCCGGCTGACGAACATGCCGCCGAAGAAGGTCAGGACGGCCCCTTGCCAGGAGGTCGTCTACAAGGGCGACGAGGTCGACCTGTTCCGGCTGCCGGCCGTCACCTCCTGGCCTGGAGACGGCGGGGCGTTCCTCAACCTGGGGCTCACCCACACGCGTCACCCGGAGACCGGCGCCCGCAATCTCGGCATGTACCGGTTGCAGCGGCATGACTCCCGGACCGTCGGGATGCACTGGCAGATCCACAAGGACTCCAACGCGCACCACGCGGTCGCCGAGCGGCGCGGCGAGCGGCTGCCGGTCGCGATCGCCTTCGGCTGCGACCCGGCGGTCACCTACGCGGCCTCCGCGCCGCTGCCGGCCGACATCGACGAGTACCTGTTCGCCGGCTTCCTACGGAGCGAGCGAGTCGAGCTGGTCGACTGCCTGAGCGTGCCGCTGCAGGTCCCGGCGAACGCGCAGATCGTGCTGGAAGGCTGGCTGGAGCCCGGGGAGCGCCTGCCGGAGGGGCCATTCGGCGACCACACCGGCTTCTACACCCCCGTTGAGCCGTTCCCGGCGCTGCACATCGACGTGATGACGATGCGCCGGGACCCGATCTACCAGACGATCGTCGTCGGCCGCCCGCCGCAGGAGGACGGGCCGATGGGCAAGGCGACGGAACGCATCTTCCTGCCGCTCATCAAGATGCTGATCCCGGAGATCGTCGACTACGACCTGCCAGAGGCCGGCGTCTTCCACAACTGCGCGATCGTGTCGATCGAGAAGCGCTACCCGAAGCAGGCGCAGAAGGTGATGCACGCGGTCTGGGGCGCCGGGCTGCTGTCACTGTCCAAACTCGTGATCGTCGTCGACGCCGACTGTGACGTGCACGACTACGCCGAGGTCGCCTGGCGGGCGTTCGGCAACGTCGACTACGCCCACGACCTGGTCACCACGACCGGCCCCGTCGACCATCTGGACCACTCGTCCTATGAGCAGTTCTGGGGTGGCAAGGCCGGCGTCGACGCCACTCGCAAGCTGCCCACCGAGGGTTACCGCCGGGACGGCGGCTGGCCGGCGGAATGCGTGATGGACGCCGCGACCCGTGACCTGGTGACGGCCCGGTGGAAGGAATACGGCATTGCGGTGGAATCGGCGCCTTAGAGGCGCCTCCCCACCGCCCTGCCGTCGGGCGCTGAGCGCCCTCCCAGGGTTGGTCTCGGGGCCGGGTTCAGAACGGTCGGGGTCGGGTTGGTCTGGCGGGTTGCGTCCCGTTGAGGGCGGGCGGGGGTTGGTCTGGCGGGTTGCGTCCTGTTGAGGGGCAGGCGGGGGTTGGGTTGGCGGGTTGCGTCCCGTTGAGGGGCGGGCGGGTGGCGCGGAGCGGGTGACGGGGAGCGGAGCGGGTGATGGGGAGTGGATGACTAGGAGCGGAGGATGAAGCTGTGACCGAGGCGGCGTTGCCCAGGCCGATGGCGCGGCCGCGGGCGTTCCTGCGGCTGGTGATGATCGAGCACTCGGTGTTCGCGCTGCCGTTCGCCTACGTCGCGGCGCTCGCGGCCGGGTTCGAGGTGTCGAAGTCGGTGCACTGGGCCGACCTGGCCCTGGTCACGGTCGCCATGGTCGCCGCCCGCACGTTCGCGATGGCGGCGAACCGGATCATCGACCGGGAGATCGACGCCCGGAACCCGCGCACGGCGCGGCGCGAGCTGGTCACCGGCGCCGTCGGGGTGCGTACCGCGGTCGTCGGCGCGGCGGTGGCGCTGGCCGTGTTCCTCGGCGCGGCGGCGGCGCTGGGCTGGCTGTGTCTGGCGCTCGCGCCGGCGGCGGTGGCTCCGCTGGTCGTCTACCCCTACGCCAAGCGGTTCACCGACTTCCCGCAGGTCATCCTCGGGATCGCGCAGACGGTCGCGCCGATCGGCGCCTGGATCGCGATCACCGGGCACTGGTCCTGGTCGGCGGTCCTGCTCGGTCTGGCGGTCGGTACCTGGATCGGTGGCTTCGACCTGATCTACGCCTGCCAGGACGCCGAGGTCGACCGTCGGATCGGCGTGCGCTCGGTGCCGGCCCGGTTCGGGGTACGTGCCGCGCTCGTCGCCTCCGGGGTCACCCACGTCGTCACCTTCGTGCTGTTCGTGCTGTTCGGGCTGGCCGAGGGCTTCGGCGCCTACTGGTGGGTGGGGCTCGGGCTCACGGCCGTCGCGTTCGGCTACGAGCACGCGATCGTCACTCCGAGCGACCTGTCCCGGGTCAACCGGGCGTTCTTCACCGCGAACGGGTTCGTCGGCATCGCGCTGTTCGGCTTCGCGCTCGTCGACCTGATCGCCCGCGGCCTGACCTGGTGACCCCTCCCGGCGCCGCCGACGCCGGCCGGGACGGCGATCCTGGCTCGGACAGCGGTGCCAGCTGGGGCGGCGATGCCGGCTGGGACGCCGATGCCGACGTCGGCCGGGACGGCGAGGGGGCGCGCCGGCTGCCCTGGGTGGTGGGGGTGAGCGGCGCGAGCGGAACGCCGTACGCGGCCTCGGTGCTGCGCGGGCTGCTCGCCGCCGGCCTGCCGGTGGACCTGGTGGTCTCCCGCGCCGCCCGGCTTACCCTGCTCGACGAGACCGGGATCGCCTGGCGGGACGGCGCCGGCGCCTGGCCGGGCGCGCTCGCCGACTGGCTGGGCGCGACGCTCGCCGGCGACCGGCGGCCCGACCGGGACCAGATCACGGCCCGGATCGCCGAGCTCGCGCGGGTCCACGGCGCCGACAACCTGGCCGCCGGACCGAGCAGCGGCTCCTACCCCACCCGGGGAATGATCGTCGTCCCGGCCAGCACCGCGTCGATCGCCGGGATCGCGCTCGGCCTGTCGAAGGACCTGCTGCAGCGTGCCGCGGACGTCACGCTCAAGGAGGGCCGCCGGCTGGTCGTCGTGCCGCGGGAGATGCCGTTCACCGGCGCCACCCTGCGCCACCTGGTCGACCTGCACGCGGCGGGCGCCGTGGTGGCGGCGGCGAGCCCCGGCTTCTACGCCGGCGCCGTGGACGCCCAGGCGCTCGTCGACTTCGTCGCCGGGCGGGTGCTCGACGCGGCCGGTGTGGCGAACACCCTGTTCCGGCGCTGGACGGGCGAACTGGGCGCGGCTCGTGCGGATCGACCGGGCCTGGCACAGTAGACGAGAACGGCGCGTGGCGCGCGAACGGCGCGGACGTGGCCGGCCTAGCCGGATCAGAGGCCTGTCTGGAGCGGAGGCCTCCTGGATCACGGCGGCGGCCGACCACCGAACCGTGAACCAAAGATCTGTGAACCAACGAACTGCGGACCAAGAAACGGGGAGAACGCGACGATGGCACGCGGGCGTGGAAACGGGGTGGCCAAGCCGAAGACGCCGGCCCAGCCGAAGGGTCAGCCGGCCAAGCCGAAGGTCGCCGCCACCCCGGCGAAGAGCGCCGCGAAGGCGCGCAAGCCGGAAATAGAGCCGCCCGACCTGAAAGCCGCGCTGCCGTACTTCCTCGTCCGGATCGCGGTCTTCGTCGTGCTCACCATGGTGTTGATCGCCGTCGGCGTGAACGTCATCTGGTCGCTGCTGTTCGGGATGGCCGCGGCGGCGGTGGTGACCTACCCGATCGCCCGCATCCAGAAGCGCGTCTCCCGCCGTCAGGGCGACACGCCAGCCGCCGCCAAGCCAGACAAGGCCGCCAAGCCCGCGAAGCCCGCCAAGCCAGGCAAGTAACGGGTAGGTGGCGCGCTCGCCGCGTGGCGAGCGCTCCCGTGGGCCGCTCGCGGCCCTGTGGCGCCGATCCCGTTGTTGATGATCACCGGGTCGGTGGGACTACGCTTCTGGTCTATGGATGCCGGTCGAAAGCGGGAGATCGAGGAGAAGGTCCACGCCGGGGAGCGGCTGGACCGGGCCGACGGCGAGGCGCTCTACGCCAGCGACGACCTGGCCTGGCTGGGCAGCCTCGCGCACGAGGTGCGGACCCGCAAGAACGGGAACCAGACGTTCTTCAACGTCAACCGGCACCTCAACCTGACGAACGTCTGCTCGGCGTCCTGCGCCTACTGCTCGTTCCAGCGCAAGCCCGGCGAGGCCGACGCCTACACGATGCGCATCGAGGAGGCCGTCCGGCTGGCGAAGGACATGGAGCCGGCCGGCATCACCGAGCTGCACATCGTCAACGGCCTGCACCCGACGCTGCCCTGGCGGTACTACCCGCGCTCGCTGCGCGAGCTGCGCGCCGCGCTGCCCGGGGTGGCGCTGAAGGCGTTCACCGCCACCGAGATCCACTGGTTCGAGAAGATCAGCGGCCTGACCGCTGACGAGATCCTCGACGAGCTGATCGACGCGGGCCTGGAGTCGCTGACCGGCGGCGGCGCGGAGATCTTCGACTGGGAGGTCCGCCAGCAGATCGTCGGCCATGAGACCCACTGGGAGGACTGGTCGCGCATCCACCGGCTGGCGCATTCCAAGGGCCTGCGCACGCCGTGCACGATGCTCTACGGCCACGTCGAGGAGCCCCGGCACCGCGTCGACCACGTGCTGCGGCTGCGGGAACTGCAGGACGAGACGGGTGGCTTCGCCGTCTTCATCCCGCTGCGGTTCCAGCACGACGCGGCCGGCGATCCGCGCAACCGCCTGATGAACCAGCCGATGGCGACGGGCGCCGAGGCACTCAAGACGTTCGCGGTCTCCCGGCTGCTGTTCGACAACGTCGACCACATCAAGTGCTTCTGGGTGATGCACGGCCTCACCACCGCTCAGCTCGCGCTGAACTTCGGCGCGGACGACCTGGACGGCTCCGTGGTCGAATACAAGATCACTCACGACGCGGACCGGTTTGGCACGCCGAACACGATGACCCGCGAGGACCTGCTCGAGGTGATCCGTGACGCCGGCTTCCAGCCCGTCGAGCGCGACACCCGTTACCGCGTGATCCGGACTTACGACGGCCCGGACCCGGCCCGTCGCGACATCCCCCAGCCAATCGACGCGTGAGCGCGGTTCCCGCCGGCCGCGGCCGTGGTCGGCGGGAGCGATGATTGAACCGAACCTCCCAAGTCGGCAAGCTGATCCGGGAGGAACCCCGGGAGCGAACCAGTGACAGCGAGCGAGGGCACCAAGGTGACCGAACCGCGGCCCGACGCCGACCGTCCGCCCGTCGACTCACGGCCAGCGGGCGGGCCGACCGGCCGAGCAGGCATCGGGTCGATCTTCGTGCTGGCGTTCCTGGTGATCCTGGTGCCCGGGATCGCGATGTACCTGGTGACGCACGCACTCGGTCTTGGGCTCGCGCCGTCCACCCTGCTGGGGCTGCTGACGGTCATCGTCTGTCTGGCGCTGTACCCGAGCGTGCTGGTCCGCCTGGGCTGGGTGCGCCGCCGGCCGCGGAAGAAGCGATAACGGGAAGAAGCGAAGACGGAGGACCCATGGCCAAGTCGATGCCGCCGAACCCCGAGACCGGTCTGGTCGCCCCGACGAAGGAGCCACCGGGGCTGCTCGCCATCAACCTGCGCTACTTCGCGTTGCGGGCCGTGCTGTTCGGCGCGGTGCTGACCGCGGTCCTCCTCCTCGGAATGAACGGCGTACTCGCCTTCTTCCTCGCGGTCGTCGTCAGCGGGCTCATGAGCTTCCCGCTGGCGCTGCGTCAGCGCCAGGCCGCGCAGCGGGCGTTCGAGATCCGCAAGGGCCGGATGTGACGGCCCTGGCGGGGCCCGACGGCGCCGACGGTCCACATACCGAGCCGGTCGGCCCCGCCGGCCGGGGAGAGGGCGCCCTCGGCGGCGCCGAACTGGGTTACGCGCCCACCCGGCCGCGGGTCGGGCATATCCAGTTCCTGAACTGTCTGCCGCTCTACTGGGGTCTGATCCACTCCGGAGCGCTGTTGGACCTCAACCTGTTCAAGGACACCCCGGACCGCCTCAGCGAGGCTCTCGTCGCCGGCGATCTCGACATCGGCCCGATCAGCCTGGTCGAGTACCTGCGGCACGCCGAGGACCTGGTTCTGCTGCCCGACCTCGCGGTCGGCTCCGACGGGCCGGTCCTGTCGGTGGTGCTGAGCACCCAGGTGCCGCTCCGTGAGATCCGCTCGGTGGCGCTCGGCTCCACCTCGCGCACCAGTGTGCTGCTGGCCCGGATGCTGCTCGAGGAACGCCTCGGGACGCGGCCCGAGTACGTCACGATGCCGCCGGACGTGCCGATGATGCTGCGCGAGGCCGACGCCGCGGTGACGATCGGCGACGTGGCCCTGCGGGCCTACTACGAGTACGAGCAGGGCGGGCAGTCGCCGTCGCCGACGGTGCTCGACCTCGGCGCCGCCTGGCGGGAGTGGACCGGCCTGCCGATGGTCTTCGCGGTGTGGGCGGCCCGCCGCTCGTTCGCGCGGGCACACCCCGGGCTGGTCAAGGAGGTCCACGGCGCGTTCCGCGCCAGCCTCGACCTCGCGCTTTCCGACGTGGAGACGGTTGCCGCCCGCGCGTCGCGCTGGGAGGTCTTCGACCAGGCCTCCCTGGTTCGCTACTTCACCACTCTCGACTTCCGCCTCGGCCCCCGTCAGTTGGCGGGACTCACCGAGTTCGCCAGGCGAGCCGCGGCCCGTGGCGCGGTCCCGCCCCTGACCGAGGTCGCCTTCGCGGACGTCTGACCCCGACGCCCCAGGTCAGACCGGGGGGTGGAAGGCGCGGGAGAGGCCGGACGGGGGCCGGTGGGGGCGGCCGCTGGTGGTGGCGTACCGGGCGAACCGGCCCTTGACCAGCGCGACGAGGCGGGGGGTGCTCGCCCGCCCGCCGGGGGCCGTCATCAGGTCCGCGAGGCCATGCCACGGCGGGCTCGCCGGCTCGGTGTCGACCGTCGGCCGTTCCTGCGTCGTCGCCAGCCGGCCGGCGGCCAGCTCGTCGGCGCGCCGCACGATCGGGTCGGAGGACCCTTCGGCGCCGGTGGTGCCGGTCGCGCCGGTCGTGCCCGCAGAGTGGCCGTCGGCCGGGTAGCCGTCGGCGAGGACCAGCGGGCCGGGCTCGGCGAGGCCCGGCGGGCCGTGGGACGGCGGCGCGTCGGCGGGAAGCGGGTCGCCGGGCGCGCCGGCGTGGTGGCGGGCGACGAGCTCCGCGTGCCGCATGGCCTCGTCGACCAGCCGGTTGACCGCGAGCGTCCAGGCTCGCAGGCCCTCGTGGCCGGTGAGCTCGGTGAACACCGCCGCCTCCAGGCAGCAGGTGCCCGCGCCGGCCAGCTCACCCTGGTCGAGCAGCGCGATCGCCAACAGGCCAGCCAGGTGCCCGGCGATCATGTAGAGCCGGAACTGCTGGTGCGGCAGCATGGGGGTGCGCAGCAGGCCGTCGACGAACTCCTGCTGGTCGAGCACCCGGTCCGTGATGTCGCGCGGGCTGAGGCTGTCGGCCATCGCGATCAGTTCCCCGACCATCCGGTCGAGGTAGTCGAGGTCGGTGTCGCAGCGCCGGTTGTGCAGCAGGTCGTGCACCCGGCGGCGGGACTCGCGCTCCGGGTCGCGTGGGCGGCGCAGCCGCGCGTCCCGCGCGGCCGCGGCCTCGTCGCGCAGCGCGATCAGCACCCCGTCGGCGCGCAGCGCCGCGTCGACGGCGATGACCACCGGCCGCGGCGGGACCCCTCTGCTGGGCTGCTCCAACTGGCTCACGTACTGACGGCTGTACCCGGTCAACTGGGCCACGTCATCGCGGGAGAGCCCGCGGGCGCACCGGCGGCGTCGGACCTCCTGGTGGAAGACCTCCTCCGCGGTGGCCGTCTCTTCCGGGCCACGGCTGCTCTGCCGGCCGCCCGAATGCCGCATCTGCACCCCACTGATCCCGGCGGCGTGTCATCCTGTCGCCCGAGAAGCCGATCGTGCTGACCGGCCGATCGTGCGACGACCCGCGCGCATGTAACTGTTCGTGGTCAGAATATTGCGTCGAGCGGCCTTCTCCGCTAGAGGTCAAAGGTCCTATACGCGCACGGTTACCCAAATAACTGCCCGTATCTAGGCCGATCCCTTCCTCGACCGGTCGTCATTCCTGACTCCTTCGGAGCGTTGGGCTCGCCCGGGTCATCCGTGAATACCACCCCGAATGACGATGGGCATACCCTGCGTGCTCCGGTAGAACGGTGCGAGTGGACCGCCGCATCGACGACCTGGGTGTCGCTGGTGGGCCTGGGTCGTCGAACGGCGCGGGCTCGGCTCCGCTGCGCGTGGTCGTCGCGGACGACGCCGACGGCGTGCGCGAGCTGATCTGCCTGCTGCTGGATCTGGAGCCGGACTTCACCGTCGTCGGCCGGGCGGCCAACGGCGCCGAGGCGGTCGACCTGGTCGCCGAGACCGGCCCCGACCTCGTCCTCCTGGACGTCGCGATGCCCGTGCTCGACGGGATCGCCGCGCTGCCGCGCGTTCGCAGGCTGGCCCCGTCCGCCCGGGTCGTCATCTTCACCGGGTTCTCCGCGCACACGGTGCGCGACGAGGCTCTGGCCCTCGGCGCCGACGACGTGCTGGAGAAGGGCGTCGGCTCCGGGCCGCTGGTCGCCCGGCTGCGCGCGGTGTGCCAGCGCCAGGCTCCCGCCGGCTGACCCGGATGGCAAACTCTCCCTATCTCGACTGGTATAGTCGACTTAACGTGATGGCACCGAGCACGACGCAGCTCCGAGTGCCGAGAATCGATTGCGCCACAACTCCGGCGTCACGGTCACATCTGTGAAACGATGGGCCGCATGACCGCGCCCCGCCAGACGCCCGCCCCTCGGGGTGGCGTTGGCGTCCGCCCGGTGGATCTCTTTGCCGCCGGCGCCGAGGGCGTCCCGGAGCTTCTTCTGGTCGCGCGACTGCACGTCGACCTGCTCCGGGTGGCCAGCGCCGGCTGTCGCCGCGCTCGCTGATCTCAGCCCTGCGCCGTCGCCTCGGCGGCGCTCCGCATTTCCAGCGTCGCGAGAGAGCACATGACTTCTCCAGCACGGCCCCGTTCCGCGCGCCCCGCTCGCCCGAAGGGCCAGGGACAGTGGGCGCTCGGCTACTCCGAGCCGCTCAACGCCAACGAGCGGATGAAGAAGGACCAGGGCGGCCTCGAGGTCCGGGACCGGATCCTCAACCGCTACCCCTACACCGGTTTCGACAGCATCGACCCGCAGGACCTGCGCGGCCGGTTCCGCTGGTGGGGCCTCTACACCCAGCGCAAGCCCGGCATCGACGGCGGGCGCACCGCGATCCTGGAGCCCGAGGAGATCGAGGACTCCTACTTCATGCAGCGGATCCGGCTCGACGGCGGCCGGATGACCTCCGACCAGCTGCGGGTCATCGGCGACATCTCGACCCGCTACGGCCGGGACGTCGCCGACGTCACCGACCGGCAGAACATCCAGCTGCACTGGATCCGGATCGAGGACGTCCCGGCGATCTGGGGCGCGCTCGAGGCCAACGGCATGACCACCCAGGAGTCCTGCGGCGACACCCCGCGGGTCATGCTCGGCTGCCCGCTCGCCGGCGTCGACGGCGACGAGATCATCGACGCCACCCCGGTGATCGACGAGACCGTGCGCCGCTTCGTCGGCGACCCGTCGCTGGCGAACCTGCCGCGCAAGTTCAAGTCGGCGATGTCCGGCTGCGCCGACCACTGCACGCTGCACGAGATCAACGACATCGCCTTCGTCGGCGTCGTCCACCCGGAGCTCGGCGCCGGCTACGACCTGTGGGTCGGCGGCGGCCTGTCGACGAACCCGAAGCTCGGCGTGCGCCTCGGCACGTTCGTGACGCCGGAGCGCGTCGCCGAGGTCTGGCACGGCGTCGCGCAGCTGTTCCGTGACTACGGCTACCGCCGGATGCGCACGCGCGCCCGCCTGAAGTTCCTGGTCGCCGACATGGGCGTCGAGTGGGTGCGGGCGACCCTGGAGAAGGAGTACCTGGAGGCGCCGCTGCCGGACGGCCCGCCGCCGGCGCCGCCGCGCTCCGAGGGCCGCGACCACGTCGGCGCGCACCGCCAGGCCGACGGCAACTTCGCGGTCGGCTTCGCGCCGCGCGCCGGCCGGCTCACCGGGACGACGCTGACCGCCGTCGCGAACCTCGCCGACCAGTACGGCCAGGGCCGGATCCGCGCGACCACGTCGCAGAAGCTCGTCATCCTCGACGTCACCGAGGCCGACGTGCCGGCGCTGGAGGCCGCGCTCGCCGAGCTCGACCTGGTCGTGCGCCCGAGCGTCTTCCGCCGGGGCACGATGGCCTGCACCGGCATCGAGTTCTGCAAGCTCGCGATCGTCGAGACCAAGGCCAACGCCGCGAAGCTGATCGAGGAGCTGGAGCGGCGGCTCCCGGACTTCGACGAGCCGATCGGCATCAACGTCAACGGCTGCCCGAACGCCTGCGCCCGGTTCCAGGTCGCCGACATCGGCCTGAAGGGCTCGCTCGTGCCCGGGCCAGCCGGCGAGATGGTCGAGGGCTTCCAGCTACACCTGGGCGGCCACCTCGGCGGCCGGTCGCGCCTGGGCCGCAAGTCCCGCGGCCTCAAGATCACCTCCGATGAGCTGGTGGACTACGTCGTCGGCCTGCTGAAGGCCTACCAGGCCGACCGCGCCGTCGGCGAGGCGTTCGCCGACTGGGTGGAGCGGGCCGACGAGGCAGCGCTGACCCACGACGCGGTCATGGCACGGCTGTGAGTACGACGGGCCGCGCGGTCCCCTTCTACTGCCCCTACTGCGGCGAGGAGGACCTCGTGCCCGAGGTTCCGGCCGGCGCGACCGGCGAGGGCCACGGGCACTGGGCCTGCCGTTCCTGCCGGCGCGCGTTCCGGCTGAGCCTCACCGCGCTCGCCAGCGCCAGCACGGCCACCACCCCGACGAACCACGGGCCAGTCCCGACCACTCCGGAGGAGACCCCCTGATGGACGCCGCGTTGAAGACCCGCGCCCTGCGGGCCGGCCGGGACCTGGCCGAGGCGCCCGCCGAGGAGGTGCTGCGCTGGGCGGTCGAGGAGTTCGGCACCAAGCTGGTCGTCGCCGCCTCGATGGCGGAGGCCGTCCTCGTCGACATGCTCGCGAGCATCCGTTCGGACGTGCCGGTCGTCTTCATCGACACCGGCTACCACTTCGCGGAGACGATCGGCACCCGAGACGCGGTGGCCGCCACCTACAACCTGCCGCTGATCAGCGTCCGGCCGCAGCTGACCGTCGCCGGCCAGGACGCCGTCCACGGCAAGGACCTGTACGCGCGCGACCCGGACCTGTGCTGCCGGATGCGCAAGGTCGTGCCCCTGGACCGGGCGCTCGCCCCGTACAAGGCGTGGGCGGCCGGCTCGCGGCGGGCCGAGTCGGACAGCCGCCGTGAGCTGCCGGTCGTCGCCTGGGACGAGCGGCGCGGCAAGGTGAAGATCCACCCGCTGGCCACGTGGACCGACGAGGACGTCGACCGCTACGTCGCCGAGCACAACGTGCTGGTCAACCCGCTGCTGTCCGACGGCTACAACTCCGTCGGCTGCTGGCCGTGCACCCAGCGCGGTGCCGGCCGGGCCGGCCGCTGGGCCGGCAGCACGAAGACGGAGTGCGGCATCCACTAGCTCCCCCGCCGGTGGTCAGTCAGAAGCAATGCCCTTCGGCACACGGTGTAGTCCGAACGGGCCGCTCGGCGGGCCGCCTGCCCGTTGCCGTGCCGGCTGTTGCCGGCTGTCGGGCGTTATGCCAGTAACGTTCCGTAGGTGGCGATCGGGCGGCGGGGTGGCCCCGGAGCGGCGTCGCGCCGCGGCCATGTCTGGCTGGTGGGCGCCGGTCCCGGCGACCCCGGGCTGATCACCGTGCGCGGTGCCGAGCTGGTCGCCAGCGCCGACGTGATCGTCAGCGACCTTGCTCCGGACGCGGCGCTGCACGGCCACGCCCGCGCCGGCGCCGAGATCGTCCGGGTCGGCCCGGATGGTGAGATCCGGGGCCAGGACGAGACCAACGCCCTGCTGGTCGACCGGGCGCTGTCCGGTGCCCGGGTGGTGCGGCTCAAGGTCGGTGACCCCTACCTGCTGGGCCGCGGCGGCGAGGAGGCCGAGGCGTGCGCCGCCGCCGGCGTGGCCGTGACGGTGGTGCCCGGGGTGTCGGCCGCGCTCGCCGGCCCGGCGTACGCGGGCATCCCGGTCACCCACCGAGGGCTCGCCCAGGACGTCGTGATCGTCGCCGGCCACCTGCCGCCGGACCACCCGGACTCGACCGTCGACTGGGCGGCGCTCGCCTCGCCCACGCTGACGGTCGTGATCATGATGGGGGTCGCCCACCTGGTCGCGATCGCGGACGCGCTGCTCGCCGCCGGCCGGGAGCCGGGCACCCCGGTCGCGGTGGTGGAGCGGGCGACCACCCCCGCCCAGCGGGTGCTGCGCACCACGCTGGAGTCGTTGGGCGCGGACGCCGTCGAGACCGGCGTGCGCTCGCCGGCCGTGATCGTGGTCGGCGACGTCGCGGCGCGCATCGACGCCCGCGGCGCCGCCTCGCCCAGCCGAGGCGCCGCGGCGCGCCCCCGGCTGTCACCGCCGGGGCCGGCGCCAGCCGGGCCGCCGGGGCAGATCCGGCCGCCGGCCGCCGACCGGGGCGCCAGGTGGGTCGCTGGCCAGGCCCCCGGGCAGGACGGCGAGCGCGGGAACGACGGGCGCCGCGACGACGGCGTGAGGGAGGGTGCCCCGCCCGCCCCCGGCCCGCCCACGCCTCGCCAGCCCGACCAGGAGGATGCCCGGATGGACCGGATGGCGCTCCCGCCTCGGCCCGCGGTGGCCGGCGGGCCGCTGGCCGGGGTGCGGGTGTTGGTGCCGCGCACCCGGGCCCGGCCGAGCCTGCTCGCGCGTGACCTGCGCCGCCAGGGCGCCGAGGTCGTCGAGACGATCGTGTCGACGCTCGCCCCGGTTCCGGACGCCGGCCAGCTCCTGGAGGCGCTGCCCGGCGCGGACGCGCTGGTGCTCGCCGACGCGGATGAGGTCGCGGCCGTCGTCACGCTGCTGCGCGGGTCGGGGCGCGACGTGCGCGCGCTGGCCGGCCTCACCCTGGTGTCCGCGTCCGAGTCGGCCGCGGCCGCCCTCGACGCGCTGGGCCTGGCCACGGTCCGCTCGTCGGCCGAGGTACGGGTCGCCCACGTCGTCGTCACCGAGATCCCGGTGACCGGCCTGCGGGTGGCCGTCTGCGCCGCCGCCGCGCCCCCGATGGGGGTGCGCACCGTCCGCCGGATCACCCTGCAGACCGACATCCCCGCCGACCCCGACGCGGCTGTCGCTGACGACCTGCGCCGCGGCGCCCTGCACGCCGCCGCGTTCGCCTCGTCGACCGCCGCCCGGATGACCGCTCACGTCTACAGCCCGCTCCCGGCCGGCCTGCTGGTCGCCGCGATCGGCCGGCGCACCGTCGCCGCCTGCCGCGAGGCCGGTATCCGGGTCGACGCGGTCGCCGCGGAGCCGGGTATCGCCGGTCTCGTCGCGGCACTGTGTCAGCTGGTGGCCCCGGGCCGTCTCGTCGACCCGTCCGGCTGACGACCGCGGGCCGCGGACGGCTGGAGGATCTTCACGTTCCGCGGCGCGTCGTCCCCACGAGATCCGCCGGGCTGCCCGCGTGGGCGCGGCGTCAGCCGGCGCTGGGCTGGTTGCCCGGCGGGCCGGGCAGCCGGTCGGCGATGCGAGCGCGGACGGTGGCGACCACGCCGGGATGCAGCCCGAGCGGCTCGGTCACCGACCAGGTGGTGTGCGGGTGCGCTGCCTGCGCGGCGGCGAGCGCCCGGGGGATGTCCCGTGCCGTGTGCTTCCCCTCGAACAGGAAGAAGGGATGCGCGACGATCTCCGTGCAGCCGGCCGCCGCGAGCGCCGCGTACCCGTCCTCGATGTTCGGCCGCAGCACGTCCAGGAAGGCCGGCTCCACCGCGCCCCACGCCGGTGGTGTACCGGTGTTCACCGTGGGCTCCGCCGCCAGCTCCGCGGCCAGCGTCCGGACGGTCGCGTTGGCCGCGTCCCGCTGGGACCCGTGGCCGATGATCAGCAGACCTCGCATGCCTCCAGTGTGTGCCTGGCTGGCTGCCGCCCGGCGCGCGGCGTTGGCGGCGCCTCGCCGGCCGGGTCAGGCGGCCGGGGTGCCGTCGTCGGAGCTGTGGCCGGGGAAGACCTTGGCGGAGGGGTCGACGACCGGGGCGGCGTTGTTGACCGCGGTGGCGACCTCGCCGAAGCCGGTGGCGATCAGGCGAACCTTGCCCGGGTACTCGGTGATGTCGCCCGCGGCGAAGATCCGCTCGACGCCGGTGAACATCGTCGTGTCGACCACGATGTGCCGCTTGTCGATGTTCAGGCCCCACCGGGTCAGCGGGCCGAGGTCGGCGGTGAAGCCGAGCGCGGCGACGACCGCCTGCGCCGGCCGGACCTGCCGCTCGCCGGACTTGCTGTGCACCAGCTCGACCTTCTCGATCCGCTCGTCGCCGCTGATCGCGGCGACCTCGGTGAAGGTGAGGACCTCGCAGGAGGAGGCGAGCACCCGGTCGACGGTGTGCTGGTGGGCGCGGAACTTGTCCCGGCGGTGCACCACGGTGACGGACTTCGCGAGCGGCTCCAGCGCCAGCGCCCAGTCGAACGCGCTGTCACCGCCGCCGACGACCACGATGTCCAGGTCGCGGTAGTCGTCCAGCCGCGGCACGAAGTACACCAGGCCGCGGCCCAGGTGCTCGGTGCCGGTCGGCAGCGGCCGGGGGGTGAACGTGCCGAGGCCGCCGGTGATCACGATCACCTTGGCGCGTACCCGCAGGCCCTGCGCGCTCGTCACCAGGATCGCGTCCGGCTCGTGGGTGATCTCGGCGGCCTGGTGGCCGAGCAGGTAGGCCGGGTTGAACGGTGCCACCTGCTCGACCAGCGCGTTGACCAGGTCTCGGCCGCGCACCGCCGGGAAGCCGGCGATGTCGTAGATGACCTTCTCGGGGTACATGGCGGTCACCTGGCCGCCGGGCTCGGGCAGCGAGTCCATGAGCGCGACCGACATGCCGCGAAACCCCGCGTAGTAGGCGCCGAACAGGCCGGCCGGGCCCGCGCCGACGATGAGCATGTCGACCGAGTGGTCGATGGACGTGTCACCCATGGTGTTCTTCTCCATCCGCTGGCACCCGGAGGCCCTCCGGCCTGACCCTGGATCACTGTCGGCCCGTCTGGGCCTGTACTGCCGATGGCCCGACGGTGCCCCGTGGGGGCGTGCACCAGGTAGCTTCCTCCGACAGCGTCGACTACGGCTGTCAAGACCCAGGCTTCCCGTCCGATGCCACTGGAGTACTCCTGGAACTCCATACTGCCGGAAGCCGGGGTCACGTGCCCTGATCCGAGTTGTCGGAGCGTCGTGTGTTTCATCGCCTACCGGTGCGCGGCGCGGCCCGGCGCCGTCTTCGCCGAGCCGGCGGCCTCCCCGACGGGGCGATGACACACTGGTGGTCGAATTGGTCGGCCATGGCCGACTGTGGCCGCCGCCGGCCGGCGGCGGCCGGCGACGGCCGGGCGGCCGTCCGGTCTGCGCCGTCCGGTCGACTGTGGTTTCCGTCAGAACTTCGACAAGGAAGCCGACCCGCTCGCGCGGCGGGTTACCGTCGCCGGTAGCCGGCCCATGCCGAGGACCACCCGCGGCCTCCTGGATACGGTCTTGCCGGCCTCACGAGGCGTCGTGGGTGGAACGGCCTGGATCACGATGCGGCCTGGATCAACATGCCGGTCGCTGGGACAATTAGGGTGAGGTCGACGAGCGGGGTGGCAGTGTCGGAACGATCGGTCTGGACGGAGCGCTCGGCGGCTGGCCCGCCGGTCCCCGGCGAGCCGCTGCGCTCCTCCGACCCACGCATGATCGGCCGCTACGAGGTGCTCAGCCGCCTCGGCGCCGGCGGGATGGGTGCCGTCTACCTCGCCAAGGACCCGAGCGGCCGCCGGGTCGCGGTCAAGGTGATCCGCGGCGAGCTGGCGAACGACGAGGAGTTCCGGGCGCGGTTCGGCGACGAGGTGACGGCGGCCCGGCGGGTGGCGCCGTTCTGCACCGCCGAGGTGCTCGACGCCGACCCGCACGCCCACAACCCCTACCTGGTCACCGAGTTCATCGAGGGCAAGCGGCTGGACACGGCCGTCGAGGAGTCGGGGCCGCTCGGCAAGTCGACCCTGCAGGGGGTCGCCGTCGGCGTCGCGTCGGCGCTGACCGCGATCCACGGCGCCGGGATCGTGCACCGCGACCTCAAGCCGAGCAACGTCATGCTGTCGTACTCCGGGCCCCGAGTGATCGACTTCGGGATCGCCCGCGCGCTCGACGCGGTCGCCGGCCGCACCCGCTCGGGCATCGTGCTCGGGTCGCTCGGCTGGATGGCGCCCGAGCAGATGGAGGGCAGCCCGGTCGGGCCCGCCACCGACATCTTCGCGTGGGGCCTGCTGATCGGCTACGCGGCCACCGGCGTCCACCCGTATGGCGAGGGCAGCTTCTACGAGATCTCCGAGCGGGTCCTGACGGGCAGCCCCGACCTGTCCGGCATCCCCGCCGACCTGCGCCCGGTCGTCGCCGCCACGCTGGGCCGCGACCCGCGGCTGCGCCCGTCCGCGGAGCAGATCCTGCTCACCCTGCTCGGCGAGACCGGGCGGGGCAACGTGCGGGCGGCCGCCACCCGGGTGATCGACGGCACCTGGCCGGGTGTCCGCCAGGGCGGGGGCGCCCTGGACCCGACCCGCCTCGGCGGGCCGACGGCCGCCCCCGGGCACCACGGCGGCGGGGCTGGCCACGGCGGCGGCGAGGCGGCCTACCGGGGTGGGCAGGGCTCGCGCCAGGCCGGCGGCTACGGGAACGACTACCGAGGTGACCGGCCCGCCCAGGGCGCCGACGCCGGCTACGACGCCGGCTACGGCAGGAGCGCCGGCTACCAGGGCGGCGCCGCGGGCCGGGCCGGGCAGGACGCGGGCCGCCGGCAGCGCGGCGGCGGCTACATCCGCTTCGAGGAGCCAGCGCCCGCGCCCGCGCCGCGACGGGCCGCGGGCCGGGACCAGGCGTCCTACCGGCCGCCGTACCAGCCGGCTCCGCCGGCAGCGGCTCGCCCGGCGCCGCCACCGCCACCGCCACCGCCGGCCCCGGCGCCGCGCCCCGAGCGCGCGCCCCGGGCCCGGCGCCGGCGCCGGTTCCGGATCCCGTTCAAGAAGACGATCCTGTTCGTCCTGATGGTTCTGCTGCTGCTGTCGGCCGCCGACCAGATCGCGAGCGCGGTCAACGAGAAGCGCGAGGCGCTCTGGAACCGGCTCGTCGACCGGGTGGAACAGCAGATCGACGAGTGGCGTGGCCAGGCGGGCGACGCCGTCAACGACGTCCCCGGGCAGCTCACGGATGAGATCGGCGACCGGATCAACGACAGGCCGGCCACAGGCGGGCCGGGACCGGGTCAAGCTCCCTGAGTCCTCACCCACGGCGGGTGACCGGATCCTGGACGGATCGTGTTCTGGGTGCATGATGAAGGCGCCTGGCAGGTACAACCCCGTCATGGCGAACTTCGCGCAGCGGGTCTCGGAGATGCTGCACAACCCGAAGACCCAGGAGATGATCAACAAGGTCAAGGCGCAGACGAACAAGCCGGAGAACAAGGCGAAGATCCAGCAGTTCGCGGACAAGCTGCGCCACCGGGCCTCGTCCTCGTCCAGCCGTAGTGGCCCCGGCACCGGCCCCGGTACCGGCTACTGACCGCCAGTTGGTCGGCCACCACACGCACCATCGCTGCCTCGGCGCGCCGCGCGCCGGGGCAGCGGCCAGCAGGCACGGATCCCGACCGGGCGGGCTCCACGCAGGGGCCGACGGCGCCGCGATCGGCGACATCGCGGTCAAGGCCACAGGGCTGGGCGCTCCAGGAAAAACCCGCGCAATGACCGGGAGACTAGGATCGGGCCGGTGAGCGAGATCCGATCCTTGCTGGCCAGGGCCGCCGACGGCGGCCGGATCACGCCTGACGAGGCGCTGCTGCTCTACACCCAGGCGCCGCTGCACGCGCTCGGGCTGGCGGCGGACGCCGTGCGTCGGCGGCGCTTCCCGGACGGCATCGCGACCTACATCATCGACCGCAACATCAACTACACCAACGTCTGCGTGACGGCCTGCAGGTTCTGCGCGTTCTACCGGGCGCCGAAGCACCAGGAGGGCTGGGTCCGCGACGTCGACGACATCGTCGCCAAATGCGGCGAGGCGGTCGAGCTGGGCGCCACCCAGATCATGCTGCAGGGCGGCCACCACCCGGACTTCGGCATCGAGTGGTACGAGGCCGCCTTCTCGGCCATCAAGCGGGCCCACCCGCGGCTGGCGCTGCACTCGCTGGGCGCGAGCGAGGTCGTGCACATCGCTCGCGTCTCGGGGCTGACCCACGAGCAGGTCATCATCCGGCTGCGTGACGCGGGCCTGGACAGCTTCGCCGGTGCCGGCGCCGAGATCCTCACCGAGCGGCCGAGGGCCGCGATCGCCCCGCTCAAGGAGCCGGGTCACGTCTGGCTGTCCGTGATGGAGATCGCGCACGGCCTCGGCGTCGAGTCGACCGCGACGTTCATGATGGGCACCGGCGAGACCAACACTGAGCGCATCGAGCACATGCGGATGATCCGTGACGTTCAGGACCGTACCGGCGGTTTTCGGTCGTTCATCCCCTGGACGTACCAGCCGGAGAACAACCATCTTCGCGGGCGCACACAGGCGACGATCTTTGAATACCTGCGGCTCGTGGCCGTCGCCCGGTTGTTCTTCGACAACGTCGCGCACCTCCAGGGCTCCTGGCTGACCACCGGCAAGGAGGTCGGGCAGCTCACCCTGCACCTCGGCGCGGACGACCTGGGCTCCGTGATGCTGGAGGAGAACGTCGTCTCCTCCGCCGGCGCCCGGCACCGCACCAACCGTTCCGAACTGATCCACCTGATTCGGGCCGCCGACCGGATCCCCGCGCAGCGCGACACCCTCTACAACCATCTGGTGGTCCACCGCGACCCCGCCGACGACCCGTCCGACGACCGGGTGGCCTCGCACTACTCGTCGACCGCGCTCCCGCTGGTCCAGGCGGGGTGAGCCCCGCGACGGAGGCCTCCAGCCGGGGCGGCGTGCGCGCCGGGCTGGACAAGCGGCCGGACGAGGTCGCGGCGATGTTCGACCAGGTCGCCCGCCGGTACGACGTGACCAACGCTGTCCTGTCGGCCGGCCGCGACCGGGGCTGGCGCAGGGCGACGGCCGAGGCGCTGCGGCTGGAGCCGGGGCTGCGGGTGCTCGACCTCGCCGCCGGCACCGCCACCTCGTCGCGCGCGTTCGCCACCCGGGGCACCGACGTGGTCGCCTGCGACTTCTCCGTCGGCATGCTGCGCGCCGGGCAGGCGCGGCTCGCCCGCAAACCGCTGGCGGGCAGCCGGCCGCGCGAGGCGACGGCCGAGACCCGGCCGCCGGCGGCCCCGCCCGCCGGTTCCGTCCATCTCGTCGCCGGCGACGGGCTGCGGCTGCCGTTCCCCGACGAGGCCTTCGACCGGGTGACGATCTCGTTCGGGCTGCGCAACGTCGCGGACGTGCCGCGCTGCCTCGCGGAGCTGCGCCGGGTGACCCGCCCGGGCGGGCGGCTGGTCGTGTGCGAGTTCAGCCGGCCGACCTGGGGGCCGATGCGCCGGGTCTACCTGGAGTACCTGATGCGCGCGCTGCCGGCGGTGGCCCGCGCGGTCAGCAGCAGCGCCGACTCCTACGTCTACCTCGCCGAGTCGATCAGGGCCTGGCCCGGCCAGGCCGAGCTCGCCGACCTCCTGCGCGAGGCCGGCTGGACCGGCGTCGGCTGGCGGAACCTCACCGGCGGCATCGTCGCCCTGCACCACGGCGACCGTTGACGGCGTTCCGTTCCTGGGATCGAGCCAGGGGCAGTGGTGCCGAAAAGCGCCGTGCTCGGCACCACTACCTCGGGGATCATGACCGGGTGCCCCACAGGTCGTGACCGGAGGTGCCCGGTGGGTGCGTCGGCACCCCTGGCGGTCGGTCTGACGGGTCTTGGGCCCTTGGTGCTGGCCGGGCCGGAGGCGGGCCAGATGGTCCCCTCGATCCCGGGATCGGTCGTGCTGGACAGGTTGTGTTCGGTTCCACAGTGGCCGGGATCGTGGGGTCGTCGAACCGCCTTCACGGGTCGCTGGCACCACCGGTGTGGGTCGCCTCCGTGCCGGCCCGGTCGCTGTGCGGTCGGCCGGGAGCCGTCACCACGCCCTGCGGGCGGCCGGCCATCGCGCTGAGCGCTCCACCTGCGCGTTTCCGCTCGGGCGATGTCCGACAAACAGCCCATTGGCGGTTCCGGGATCGCTCGGCCATGTGGCTGGATTGGTGCCGTCGTGGGGGTCTTGTGGTGAAGCGTCGCGATCATTGCCCGCTGCTGGTGGCAGCTCTATCACCCTTGGTGGCGGGTTGGGAGGCTGGCCGGGCTCGTCAGCGCTCAGAAGCATCCTGGTTGGTGCCATTGGCCGTGTGAGCCCCTACACTCGGCCGTAGCGGGAAGCTCGTGAAGAAATTCACGAGCGCCTCGCGGAACTGTCGGGCAACGGCCGGCGAACCGCGCGCCCCCTGGGTGGGGGCGTGGTGGACGCTGGTCGTGCGGTGGACGAACCGGAGCATTTGGTGACGAAGGAGACGGCGCGGGAAGCGCGGCCAGATGGCGCGGCGAGCGCCGAGGCCGATGCCGACGTGATCGTCGTCGGCGCCGGTCCGGCGGGCTCCGCTGCCGCCTACCACCTGGCCAGCTCGGGCCTGGACGTGTTGCTGCTGGAGAAGTCCCATTTCCCGCGGGACAAGGTGTGCGGCGACGGGCTTACCCCGCGTGCCGTGGCGAGCCTGGTCAAGATGGGCATCGCCACCGACTCGGCCGCGGGCGGCGTGACGATGGCGCAGCCGCGCGCCGCCGGAGACCCCCAGCCCGGCCTGGCCGGAGACGGCGTGACGATGGCGAAGCCGCACGCCGCCGCGGACCCCCAGCCCGGCATCGCGAGCGGCTGGGCGCGCAACAAGGGCCTGCGGATCATCGGCGGCGGGCTGCGGCTGGAGCTGCCCTGGCCGGAGCTGGCGAGCTTCCCCGACTACGGCCTGGTCCGCCCGCGTTCCGACTTCGACGAGCTGCTGGCCCGCACCGCAGAGAAGGCGGGCGCCCGGCTGCGTGAGGGCACCACGGTCGCCGGCCCGCTGCGCGACGAGCGCACCGGCCGGGTGGTCGGTGTGACCGCCCGGGCGGGCGGCGATCGGGAGCCGGTGACCTACCGGGCGCCGGTCGTGGTCGCCGCCGACGGCAACAGCGCGCGGCTCGCGCTGTCGATGGGCATCCGCCGCCGCGACGACCGGCCGCTCGGGGTCGCGGTCCGCCGGTACTACCGCAGCCCACGTACCCACGACGACTACCTCGAGTCCCACCTGGAGCTCTGGGAGGGCAAGCCCGGCGCGAGCCGGCTGCTGCCCGGCTACGGCTGGATCTTCGGGATGGGCGACGGCACCAGCAACGTCGGTCTCGGTATCCTCAACACCACCCCGGCCTTCGGCAACACCGACTACCGGGACCTGCTGCGCCGTTGGCTCGCCGCGCTGCCGCCCGAGTGGGGCTACACCGAGGACAACGCCACCGGCCCGGTGCGCGGCAGCGCGCTGCCGATGGGCTTCAACCGGACCCCGCACTACTCCGACGGCGTGCTGCTCGTCGGTGACGCCGGCGGGATGGTCAACCCGTTCAACGGCGAGGGCATCGCCTACGCGATGGAGTCGGGCGAGATCGCGGCCGACGTCGTCGTCCAGGCGCTGGCCCGCCGGGCGGACCCGGCCAGGGAGCGGGCGCTGCGCCAGTACCCCGAGGCGGTGCGGGCCCGCTACGGCGGCTACTACACCCTCGGCCGCGTCTTCGTGAACCTCATCGGCAATCCGACCGTGATGCGGCTGGCCACGAAGTACGGCCTGCCGCACCCGGTGCTGATGCGGTTCATGTTGAAGATCATGGCAAACCTTACCGACCCACGGGGAGGTGATGCGCACGACCGGATGATCAATGCGCTGTGCCGGCTCGCGCCGAGCGCGTAAGCACCACCGCCGGGACCATTCGTGCCCGGCCAGTACGCGCCGGTGACGAGGACGTGCCCGGGCCAGGGCGCCGACGGAAACGTTTGGCGCCGACCGGGGGAAACCCGTGGAAGGGCAGCATGCGCAGGGGCGTAAGCTGCGCTGCGCGCTGGCTCGATGGGGCGGCTTGGCGAGCCGCGGCACGGCGGTGCTGACGCCCGGAAGCGTGCGTGAGTGCAGCAAGCGGTACCAAGGAAAACGGCCCACCCAGCCGTGCCGGGAAATCACCGGCGCGCCGGGCGGCCAGAGGTCAGGACAGGCTCGCGGCGGCGCGAAAGCGCAGCGTCCAGCCGCGGCGGGGCAGGCAGTCCGGCGCAGGGCCGGCCACACATTCTCTGGAGAGAGGAGATCGGCATGCTCTCCAACTACGTGCCGATCCTCGTCCTGGTCGCGATCGCCACGGCGTTCGCGGCCGGATCGATCGTGATCAGCATGCTGGTCGGGCCGAAGCGGTTCAACCGGGCCAAGCTCGACGCCTATGAGTGCGGCATCGAGCCGGAGCCGGTGCCGGCTGGGCCACGCCGTTTTCCGGTGAAGTTCTATCTCATCGCGATGCTCTTCATCATCTTCGACATCGAGATCATCTTCCTGTACCCGTGGGCGGTTGCCTTCGGCGGCCTGGGCGTATTCGGGCTCGTCGAGATGGTGCTGTTCGTGGCTACGGTGTTCGTCGCCTACGCCTACGTCTGGCGGCGGGGAGGCCTGGAATGGGACTAGAGGAGAAGCTGCCCAGCGGCGTGCTTCTCGCCAGTGTCGAGAAGCTCGCGGGCCTGGGCCGCAAGTCGTCGCTGTGGCCGGTGACCTTCGGCCTTGCCTGCTGCGCCATCGAGATGATGGGCACCGGCGCCGCGCGGTACGACCTTGCCCGGTTCGGCATGGAGGTCTTCCGGGCCAGCCCCCGCCAGGCCGACCTGATGATCGTCGCCGGCCGGGTGAGCCAGAAGATGGCCCCGGTGCTGCGGCAGATCTACGACCAGATGGCCGAGCCCAAGTGGGTGCTGGCCATGGGGGTCTGCGCCTCCAGCGGCGGCATGTTCAACAACTACGCCATCGTGCAGGGAGTCGACCACATCGTCCCGGTCGACATGTACCTCCCCGGCTGCCCGCCGCGGCCGGAGATGCTGATGGACGCGATCATGAAGCTGCACCGGAAGATCCAGACGGGCCCGGTGTCCGGCAAGCTCGACCGCACCGAGATCGGCAACTCCCCGTACCCGAAGCCGATCGAGGTCGCCACCGCCCAGTCGGCGCTGCCCGAGGGCAGCCTCGACACCCGGACGCTGTCGGTCAACGACCGCAAGCGCTTCAAGATGCCCGCCGACGCCCCGCTGCCGGTCGGCCGCGGCGCGGTCGAGCCGGCGTCGCTCGACGCCCGCCGCCCGGCCGCCGTCACCCCGCCGTCGGTGTTCGGCCGCAAGCTGCTGCCGGTCGTCGAGAAGGTCGAAAAGTCAGAAACCAACGAGGTCCAGGAACCATGAGCGAGCTGGTACCGAACGGGGCCGCTGGCCGCCGACGGGACGCCTTCGGCGCGTCGGGCAGCGGTGACACCTCCGGCTTCGGCGGCCTGGTCGCCCCGCCGCCCGTGCTCACGTCCAGCGAGCGGCCGTTCGGCGACGAGCAGGCCGACACCGTCTACGACGCGCTCGAGCGGGCGTTCCCCGGGCTCGAGGAGGCGATCGAGCGGGTCGTCTTCGACCGGGGCGAGCTGACCCTGCACGTGCGGCGCGAGCACCTGCTCGCCGTCGCGCGCACCCTGCGCGACGACCCGGCGCTGCGCTTCGAGCTGCTGTCCTCGCTGTCCGGGGCGGACTACCTGGACGACCCGAGCGGACGCCGGCTGCACTCCGTCGTCCACCTGGCGTCGCTCACGTACCGGCGCCGGATCCGCGTCGAGGTGTCCGTGTCGGCCGAGGACCCGGTGATGCCGAGCCTCACCCCGGTCTGGCCGACCGCCGACTGGCACGAGCGGGAGACCTACGACTTCTTCGGGATCATCTACGAGGGCCACCACGCGCTGACCCGGATCATGATGCCGGACGACTGGGAGGGCTACCCCCAGCGCAAGGACTACCCGCTCGGCGGCATTCCGGTCGACTACAAGGGCGCCCAGGTGCCCCCGCCCGAGAAGCGCCGGAGCTACTCATGAGGACCCGGCGCGAAGCGACGGAGCGAACTAGGGACACCGTGAGCGCAGGAGTGAGCGAGCGGAGTGGTCGTCCGAGGTACGAGGACGCCCGCGGAGTGAGCGAAGCGACGGAGCGAACTAGGGACGCAGCATGAGCACCGACACGCGCACCCAGCCTTCAGGCCCCGGCCCGTACGAGGCCGGCTTCACCGAGTCCGGCGCGAACCGGGTCTACACCGTCACCGGTGGCGACTGGGAGCAGGTGCTTGGCGCCGGTGAGGAGGGCGCCGAGCGGATCGTCGTCAACATGGGCCCGCAGCACCCGTCCACCCACGGCGTGCTGCGTCTCGTCCTCGACATCGAGGGCGAGACGGTCCTCCAGACCAGGCTGGTCATCGGCTACCTGCACACCGGGATCGAGAAGAGCTGCGAGTTCCGCACCTGGACGCAGGCGGTCACCTACCTGACCAGGGCCGACTACCTCTCGCCGCTGTACTCCGAGACGGCCTTCTGCCTGTCGGTGGAGCGGCTGCTGGGCATCACCGACCAGGTTCCCGAGCGGGCGACGGTCATCCGGGTGCTCGTGATGGAGCTGCAGCGGATCTCCTCGCACCTGGTGGGTCTGGCCACCTCGGGCATGGAGCTCGGCGCCACCACGGCGATGATCGTCGGTTTCCGCGAGCGCGAGAAGATCCTCGACCTGCTCGAGCTGATCACCGGCCTGCGGATGAACCACGCCTACGTCCGCCCCGGCGGGCTCGCCCAGGACCTCCCTGACGGCGCCGAGAAGGCGATCATGGAGTTCCTGGCCGACATGCCCGGGCGGATCAAGGAGTACCACCGGCTGCTGACCGGCCAGCCGATCTGGAAGAACCGGCTGATCGACGTCAACTACCTGGACGCGGCCTCCTGCCTCGCCCTGGGCGTCACCGGCCCGATCCTGCGGGCCGCTGGCCTGCCCTGGGACCTGCGCAAGACGATGCCGTACTGCGGCTACGAGACGTACGAGTTCGACGTCCCGACCGCGACCGAGGCCGACTCCTTCGCCCGCTACCTGGTGCGGCTGGAGGAGATGGGCGAGTCCCTGAAGATCGTCGAGCAGTGCCTGGACAAGCTGGCGAAGCTCGGCCCCGGCCCGGTCATGGTCGCGGACAAGAAGATCGCCTGGCCGGCGCAGCTGTCTGTCGGCTCGGACGGCATGGGCAACTCGCTCGACCACATCCGCAAGATCATGGGCACCTCGATGGAGGCCCTGATCCACCACTTCAAGCTGGTCACCGAGGGCTTCCGGGTGCCGCCGGGGCAGGTCTACACGGCCGTCGAGGCCCCGCGCGGCGAGCTCGGCTGCCACGTCGTCAGCGACGGCGGGACCAAGCCGTTCCGGGTGCACCTGCGCGACCCAAGCTTCGTCAACCTGCAGGCCGTGCCCGCGATGACCGAGGGCGGGCAGGTCGGCGACGTGATCGTCGCGGTCGCCTCGGTCGACCCGGTGCTCGGGGGAGTTGATCGTTGATGACTGTTTCTCCTGAGGCCAGGTACGGGCCGGCCTCTCCTGAGGCCGGCAGCGGGCCGTTCACGGAGGAGATCCGGGCCGCGGCCCGCGAGATCGTCGCCCGCTACCCGGTGGGCCGGGAGCGCTCGGCGCTGCTGCCGATGCTGCACCTGGTCCAGTCCGCGCAGGGCTGCGTCACCACCGAGGGCGTCGACTTCTGCGCCAGGGAGCTCGGCCTCACGGCGGCGGAGGTCAGCGCGGTCGCGACCTTCTACACGATGTACAAGCGGCACCCGGTGGGTGACTGGCTGGTCTCGGTGTGCACGAACCTGTCGTGCCGGCTGCTCGGCGGCGACGAGGTGTACGACCGGCTCTCCAAGAAGCTCGGCGTCGGGCACGACCAGACGACCGCCGACGGCTCGATCACCCTCGAGCACGCCGAGTGCCTGGCGGCCTGCGACTACGCCCCGGTGATGACCGTCAACTACGAGTTCTACGACGGCGTGGACCCGGGCGCGGCCGAGGAGATCGTCGACGCGCTCGGGCGCGGCGAGCGGCCCACCCCGACCCGCGGTGGCCCGCTGTGCACGTTCGCCGAGATCTCCCGGCAGCTGGCCGGCTTCGAGGACCCGCGGCCCGAGGGCATCGCGGGGACCGGCTTCCTGGAGCCGTCGGTGGCCGGTCTCACGGTCGCCGAGCAGGCGGGCTGGGACGGCGGGGTCGCGGGCGCCCAGGCGGCCGGCGGCCCGGCCGGCCCGGCGCCCGTGGGGGACGTGCTGCCGGACACGACGCCCGCGGACGGCGCCCGGTCCGGCGCCAGCCCGGCCGCTGGCGCCCCGACCAGCACACCGGCCGGTCCCGCCGCTTCGGCGACACCGGCCGGTCCTGCCGCTTCGCCGACAAAGGGGGCGTGACCGTGCCTGTCACCCCGGTCCTCACCAGCCGCTGGAAGATCCCCGGCATCTGGTCCCTGGAGACCTACGAGCGCCACGACGGGTACCGCTCCGTGCGCACGGCGCTGAACACGAGCCCCGATGACCTGATCAAGATGGTCAAGGACTCCGGCCTGCGCGGGCGTGGCGGGGCCGGCTTCCCGACCGGGATGAAGTGGAGCTTCATCCCGCAGGGCGACGGCAAGCCGCACTACCTGGTCATCAACGCCGACGAGGGCGAGCCGGGCACCTGCAAGGACGCCCCGCTGATGATGACCGACCCGCACTCGCTGATCGAGGGCATCATCGTCGCCTCCTACGCGGTGCGCGCGAACCGTGCCTTCGTGTACCTGCGCGGCGAGCTGATCCACGCCGCCCGCCGGCTGCGCAACGCGACCGCCGAGGCCTACCGCGCCGGCTACCTCGGCAAGGACATCCTCGGCAGCGGGTTCGACCTCGACCTGGTGATCCACTCCGGCGCCGGCGCGTACATCTGCGGCGAGGAGACGGCGCTGCTGGACTCGCTGGAGGGCCGGCGCGGGCAGCCTCGGCTGCGCCCGCCGTTCCCCGCGACCCACGGCCTCTACAACTCGCCGACGGTCGTGAACAACGTCGAGACGATCGCCTCGGTGCCGTTCATCGTCAATCACGGCGTCGAGTGGTTCCGCTCGCTGGGCACCGAGAAGTCGCCGGGCCCGAAGATCTACAGCCTGTCCGGCCACGTCACCCGGCCCGGCCAGTACGAGGCGCCGATGGGCACGACGCTGCGCGAGCTGCTCGACATGGCCGGCGGCATGCGCGGCGGCCGGCAGCTCAAGGCCTGGACGCCGGGCGGCTCGTCGACCCCGATGCTGACCGCCGACCACCTCGACGTCCCGCTGGACTTCGACAGCGTCATGGCCGCCGGCTCGCTGCTCGGCACGGCCGCGCTGATGATCATGGATGACACGGTGGACATCGTCCCGGTGGTCCGCCGGCTCACCCAGTTCTACGCGCACGAGTCCTGCGGCAAGTGCACCCCGTGCCGCGAGGGCACCACCTGGCTGCTGCAGATCCTGACCCGGATGGAGCACGGCCAGGGCGACCCGAGCGACGTCAACACCCTGACCGACGCCTGCGACAACATCTTCGGCCGGGCGTTCTGCGCGCTGGCCGACGGCGCGGTCTCGCCGATCGTGTCCGGCATCAAGCACTTCCCGGAGGAGTTCGCCGCGGCCTCCACGCCGCGCCCGGCCACCGCCGCGCCCGGCGGCGCCTCGGGCAACGGCGTCGCCAAGAGCTCGACCAACGCCCTCGCGGGAGCGCACTGACCATGGGAACCGTCACGATCATGAGAGCGCACGGAGCATCATGACTGTCGCTACTGACGCCGCGGCCGGGCCGGGCGGGCCGCCCGCCCCGCCGCCCGACCACGTCACGCTGACCATCGACGGCCTGCCGGTCAGCGTGCCCAAGGGCACGCTGATCATCCGGGCCGCCGAGCAGCTCGGCATCGAGATCCCGCGGTTCTGCGACCACCCGCTGCTCGACCCGGTGGGTGCCTGCCGGCAGTGCATCGTCGAGGTGGAGGGCCAGCGCAAGCCGGTCGCCTCCTGCACGACGACGGTCACCGCCGACATGGTGGTGAAGACGCAGCTCACGTCGCCGGTGGCCGAGAAGGCCCAGGCCGGGACGATGGAGTTCCTGCTCCTCAACCACCCGCTGGACTGCCCGGTCTGCGACAAGGGCGGCGAGTGCCCGCTGCAGAACCAGGCGATGGCCAACGGCGGCAGCGAGTCGCGGTTCAAGGAGGAGAAGCGGACCTTCCCGAAGCCGCTCGCCATCTCCTCGGAGATCCTGCTCGACCGGGAGCGCTGCGTCCTGTGCGCCCGCTGTACCCGGTTCTCGGCGCAGATCGCCGGTGACCCGTTCATCGACCTGTTCGAGCGGGGCAACGACCAGCAGGTCGGCGTGGCGGCCGACGAGCCGTTCTCGTCCTACTTCTCCGGCAACACGGTGCAGATCTGCCCGGTCGGCGCGCTCACCAGCGCCGCCTACCGGTTCCGCGCCCGCCCGTTCGACCTGGTCTCCACGCCGACGGCCTGCGAGCACTGCGCGTCGGGCTGCTCGCTGCGCACCGACCACCGGCGCGGCACCGTGATGCGCCGCCTGGCCGGCGACGACGGCGCGGTGAACGAGGAGTGGAACTGCGACAAGGGCCGGTTCGCTTTCACCTACGCGCGCCAGCCCGACCGGCTGACCACCCCGCTCATCCGCGACGACGCGACCGGTGAGCTGGTCGAGGCGAGCTGGAACGAGGCGCTCGAGTACGCCGCCAGGGGCCTGGCGGAGACCCGCGACCGGTACGGCGTCGGGGTGCTCGCCGGCGGGCGGCTCACCAGGGAGGACGCCTACGCCTACGCGAAGTTCGCCCGGCTGGCCCTGCGCACCAACGACATCGACTTCCGTGCCCGGCCGCACTCGGCCGAGGAGGAGGCGTTCCTCGGGCACGCGGTCGCCGGTACCGGCATCGGCGTCACCTACGCCGACCTGGAGGCCGCCCCGACCGTCCTGCTCGTCGCCTTCGAGCCGGAGGAGGAGTCGCCGATCGTCTTCCTGCGGCTGCGCAAGGCGGTCCGCAAGCTCGGCACCGCCGTGTACGCGGTTGGCCCGGTCGCGACCAGGGCGCTCGGCAAGCTCGCCGGCACGCTGCTGCCGGTCGCGCCGGGCGGCGAGGCCGACCTGCTCGCCGGGCTCGCCGGCGGGCGCCCCGGCCCCGACGGCGAACTGGCCGGCGACGTCGCCGAGGCGCTGCGCAAGCCGGGTTCGGTCATCCTCGTCGGCGAGCGCGCCGCCGAGGCCCCCGGCGCGCTGACCGCCGTGCTGCGGCTCGCGGAGGCGACCGGCGCCGGGCTCGGCTGGGTGCCGCGCCGCGCCGGGGAGCGCGGCGCGCTCGCCGCCGGCGCCTTCCCGTCGCTGCTGCCCGGCGGCCGCCCGGTCGCGGACCCCACGGCCCGCGCCGAGATCGAGGCGGTCTGGGGGGCGGGCCTGCCCGGCGCGCCCGGCAGGAGCACCGCCGAGATCCTCTCCGCCGCGGCGCTGGAGGACGCGGGCCTCGACGGCCTGGTCGTCGCCGGCGTCGACGTCGAGGACCTGCCCGACCCGGCCGCCGCCCTGGCGGCGCTGTCGACGGTGCCGTTCCTGGTGTCCCTGGAGATCCGCCGCTCGGCCATCGCCGAGGTGGCCGACGTGGTGTTCCCGGTCGCGCCGGTCGCCGAGAAGGTGGGCTCGTTCGTCGACTGGGAGGGCCGGCTGCGCCCGTTCCAGCGGGCGCTGGAGACCTCCGCGCTGCCGGACCTGCGCGTGCTGCACCTGCTCGCCGCCCGGCTGGGTGTCGACCTGGGCGTCGGCGACGCCGGCGCCGCGGCCCGCGAGCTCGCCGCGCTCGGCCGGGCCGGCGCCGCGGTCACCCGCGTGCCGGCCCCGGCGGTCGCCGCGACCGGGCCGGTCACCCCGCCCGCCGGGCACGCGCTGCTCGCCAGCTGGCACCAGCTCATCGACGACGGCGCGCTGCAGGCCGGCGAGCCCTACCTCGCCGGCACCGCCCGCCCGGCGCGGGCGCTGCTCTCGGCGGCCACCGCCGCCGAGATCGGCGCGGTCGAGGGCGGCCTGGTGACCGTCAGCACCGACCGCGGGACCGTGACCCTCCCGCTGGAGATCGCCGTCCTGCCCGACCGGGTGGTCTGGGTGCCCACGCACTCGCCCGGCTCGCACGTCCGCCGGGCGCTCGCCGGCGCCACCGGCGGGCTCGTCCGGATCGCGGCCCAGGCACTGGACGCCCCGGTGCCCGCGCCCGCCACGCCGGCCCCGGCCGAGGCCACCACCGGAGGTGCGCGATGACCGGCTCGGCCAGCACCACCGTGCTGCTCGCCGCGGGCAGCGCCGACCCCGACCTGACCAGGTTCGGCTCGGACCCGTTCTGGCTCGTCCTCATCAAGGGTGTCGCGGTGTTCGCGTTCCTGATGGTGATGACGCTGTTCGGCATCGTGTTCGAGCGCAAGGTCGTCGCCCGGATGCAGGTCCGGCTCGGCCCGAACCGGCACGGGCCGAAGGGCTGGCTGCAGAGCCTCTTCGACGGCGTCAAGCTGATGCTGAAGGAGGACATCATCCCGGCGCTGGCCGACCGGCCGGTGTTCCTCCTCGCGCCGCTGGTGTCCGTCATCCCAGCGCTCATCGCGTTCGCCGTCATCCCGTTCGGGCCCGAGGTCTCGATCTTCGGCCACCACACCACGCTGCAGCTCGCCGACCTGCCGGTCGGCGTGCTCTACCTGCTGTCGGCCGCCTCGCTCGGGGTGTACGGGCTGATCCTGTCCGGCTGGTCGAGCGGGTCGACGTACCCGCTGCTCGGCTCGCTGCGCTCGGCCGCCCAGATCATCTCGTACGAGATCGCGATGGGCCTGGCGTTCGTCGCGGTGTTCATGTACTCCGGGACGCTGTCGACCTCGGGCATCGTCGAGTCGCAGGCCGACTGGTGGTACATCGCGCTGTTCCCGTCGTTCGTGATCTACGCGATCTCGATGGTCGGCGAGACGAACCGCACGCCGTTCGACCTGCCAGAGGCCGAGGGCGAGCTGGTCGGTGGCTTCCTCACCGAGTACAGCTCGATCAAGTTCGCCTTCTTCTACCTCGCCGAGTACGTCAACCTGGTCACCGTCTCGGCCATCATGACGACGTTGTTCCTCGGTGGCTGGCAGCCGCCGCCCATCCCGGGGCTGTCCGGGCTGGACCACGGCTGGGTGCCGCTGATCTGGTTCCTGATCAAGCTGCTGGCGGTCATGTTCTTCTTCGTGTGGCTGCGGGGCACCCTGCCGCGGCTGCGCTACGACCAGTTCATGAGCTTCGGCTGGAAGATCCTGATCCCCACCGGCCTGGTCTGGGTGCTGTTCATCGCCGCGCTGCGGACCATGCGGGACAACGACACCGCCGGTCTGCGGCCCTGGCTGATCGGCATCGCCGTCATCCTCGGCCTGTTCGTCGTCGCGGAGTTCGCGCTGGGGGGCCGCCGCTCCACGGACGACGAGGACGACGAGGACGATCCGTACGCCCAGGCGCCGCCGAGCCTCGACCGCATCCCGTGGCCGCCGCCGGCGGAGTCGGGCGCGGCCAACCCGGCGGTCATCCCGGCCGGCCCACGTCAGCGTCAGGAGAGCTGAACCATGGGAGCCTTCGATTTCTTCAAGGGCTTCGGCCTCACCTTCGGCAACATGTTCCGCAAGCCGGTCACCGAGTCGTACCCGGAAGAGAAGAAGCCGACCGCGCCGCGTTTCCACGGCCGGCACCAGCTCAACCGGCACCCGGACGGGCTGGAGAAGTGCATCGGCTGTGAGCTGTGCGCCTGGGCGTGTCCGGCGGACGCGATCTACGTCGAGGGCGCGGACAACACCGAGGAGGAGCGCTTCTCGCCCGGGGAGCGCTACGGCAGCGTCTACCAGATCAACTACCTGCGCTGCATCCTGTGCGGGCTGTGCATCGAGGCGTGCCCGACCAGGGCGCTGACGATGTCGAACGAGTACGAGCTCGCCGACGACAGCCGCGCGGACCTGATCTTCACCAAGGAGCAGCTGCTCGCGCCGCTGAAGGAGGGGATGGTGGCCCCGCCCCACCAGATGTTCCTCGGCGAGACGGAGACGGACTACTACCGCTGGGACCCGAACACCCCGCTGCCCGCCTTCCAGGAGCTGGCGCGCGGCGGCGGGTCCGGTTCGGAGCACTGATGGACCCGCTTCTGCTCGCGGCGACCGCGCCGATCACCAGCACGTCCACCGGCGAGGCGCTGACCTTCTGGATCATCGCCCCGATCGCGGTGATCGGCGCGCTCGGCATGGTGCTGGCGCGCAGCGCCGTGCACGGTGCGCTCATGCTGGTCGCCAACCTTTTCTGTGTGGCCGTCTGCTACCTGCTCCAGGACGCCCCGTTCCTCGGCTTCGTGCAGATCGTGGTCTACACCGGCGCGATCATGGTGCTGTTCCTGTTCGTGCTGATGCTGATCGGCGTCGACTCGACCGAGTCGCTGGTCGAGACGCTGCGCGGGCAGCGGCTCGCGGCGGCGGTGCTCGGCCTCGGGTTCGCCGGCCTGCTGGTCTTCCCGCTCGGGAAGGTCATCAAGGACCAGCCGGCGGCGGGCCTGGAGGCGGTGAACCAGGCCGGCGGCGGCAACATCCACTCCATCGCCCGGCTGCTGTTCACGGACTATGTCTTCGCGTTCGAGGCCGTGTCCGCGCTGCTGGTCATCGCGGCGGTCGGCGCGATGGTCCTCGGCCACCGCGAGCGGACCGGGCCGAAGCCGTCGCAGAAGGAGACCCTGCGCAAGCGGATCGCCGACGGCGGGGTGCTCACCCCGCTGCCCGGCCCCGGTGTGTACGCGCGAGCCGACTCTGCCGACCAGCAGCCGGCGCTGCCCGGCGCGGGCCGCGGCCTCACGGGCGGCGCCCCGGCGCCGCTGGAGCCGGGTGGCGGGTCGCCCGCGGGTGACGGCGCTGGCGAGACCGGTGACGCCGACGGCGACGACCCGCCCGGCGCGACGGACGGATCGGCGCCGGTCGGCGCCGGGAAGGGGAGCGGGCTGTGAACCCGGCGAACTACCTGGTGCTGTCCGGGCTGCTGTTCGCGATCGGCTCGGTCGGGGTGCTGGTCCGGCGCAACGCGATCGTCGTGTTCATGTGCGTCGAGCTGATGCTCAACGCGGTGAACCTGTCGCTGGTCACCTTCTCCCGGATCCACGGCAACCTCGAGGGCCAGGTCATCGCGTTCTTCGTGATGGTGGTGGCGGCCGCCGAGGTCGTCATCGGCCTGGCGATCATCTTGACGATCTTCCGGACCCGTCGCTCCGCGTCGATCGACGACGTGAACCTGCTGAAGTACTGAGACGCCTCACGGGCCGATGGACGCATGGCTGCCTGACGGCCAGAGCGCCGGCCCGCTAGCGAGAACGGACGACACTGCAGTGACGCTGGAAGCGAGCGCGACGCCGCCGCACGCGATGGCGACGCCACTGGACCCGCCGATGGACCCGCCCACCGACGGCGCCGTGGTGTCCTACCTGTTGGCCGGTGCGCGATGAGCGCGGGCCTTCCCACGGTGCTGGCCGCCGCGACCCCGGAGCACGGTGGCCCGGTCCACTACGCCGCCGCCAGCGGTGCGTTCTCGCTGACGTGGCTGCTGATCGTGCTGCCGCTGGCCGGCGCGGCGGTGCTGCTGCTCGGTGGCCGCCGCACCGACCGCTTCGGCCACATCGTGGGCACCCTGGCGGCCGCGGCGAGCTTCGTCGTCGGCCTAGTGGTGTTCTTCGCCCTGGTGGGCAAGAACGGCGATGAGCGGGCCTTCTCGCAGCACCTGTTCGCCTGGGTGCCGGTCAACGACTTCCAGGTGGACGTCGGCCTGCTGGTCGACCAGCTCTCCATCGTCTTCGTGCTGCTGATCACGGGTGTGGGCACGCTGATCCACATCTACTCGATCGGCTACATGGCGCACGACCCGAACCGGCGGAAGTTCTTCGCCTACATGAACCTGTTCCTCGCCTCCATGCTGCTGCTGGTGCTGGGGAACAACTTCCTGGTTCTTTACGCCGGGTGGGAGCTCGTCGGCCTCTCGTCCTTCCTGCTCATCAAGTTCTGGGAGTACAAGCCGGCGGCGGCCACGGCCGCGAACAAGGCGTTCTACATGAACCGGGTCGGCGACGTCGGCCTGGCACTGGCGATCATGTTCATGTTCGCCACCCTGGGTTCCACCAACTACGACGACGTGTTCACGGCGGCCGCCGGCGGCGTCCTCGGCTACGGGATCCTCACCGCGATCGCGCTGCTCCTGCTGCTCGGCGCCTGTGGCAAGTCCGGCCAGTTCCCGCTGCAGGCCTGGCTCCCGGACGCGATGGAGGGCCCGACCCCGATCTCGGCGCTGATCCACGCGGCGACGATGGTCACCGCCGGCGTCTACCTGATCGCCCGGGCGGCCCCGATCTTCAACGAGACGCAGGCCGCCCGCACGGTGGTCCTCATCATCGGCGCGGTCACGCTGGTGATCGGGTGCGTCATCGGCTGCGCGTACGACGACATCAAGAAGGTGCTCGCCTACTCGACGGTCAGCCAGATCGGCTACATGTTCCTCGCCGTCGGGCTCGGGCCGGCGGGCTACGCCCTCGGTATCGCCCATCTGCTCGCGCACGGCTTCTTCAAGGCTGGCCTGTTCCTCGGCTCCGGCTCGGTCATCCACGCGATGAAGGACGAGCAGGACATGCGCAAGTACGGCGGCCTCTGGAAGTACATGAAGGTCACCTGGGTGACCTTCGGGCTCGGCTACCTGGCCATCATCGGCCTCCCGCCGTTCTCCGGGTTCTTCACCAAGGACAAGATCATCGAGACGGCGTTCGCCAAGGGCGGGACGTCCGGCACCATCTACGGCCTCGTGGCGCTGCTCGGCGCCGGGATCACCGCGTTCTACATGACCCGGCTGTTCCTGATGACCTTCCACGGCAAGCCGCGCTGGGAGTCGACCTCCCGGATCGGCTCCGCCGATCCGGCAGGGACCCCGGAGGGCGAGAACGCCCAGCACCCGCACGAGTCGCCGGCCACGATGACGCTCCCGATGATCGTGCTCGCGGTCGGCTCGGTCGCCGCCGGCGCGCTGTTCATCGTCGGCGGCACCCTGTCGGACTTCCTCGCCCCGGTGCTCGGCCACCACGCCGGCGAGCACCACGGGCTCGACCCGTGGGTCGTCACCCTGCTCACGCTGGTGGTCAGCGTCGGCGGCCTCGCCGGCGCGTTCCTGCGCTACCAGGTGCGCCCCGTGGCGGCGGTCGCCCCGACGGACGCGGAGGTCAGCCCGCTGACCGTCGCCGCCCGGCACGACCTGTACGCGAACACCTTCAACGAGGCCGCGTTCATGATCCCGGGCAACTACCTGACCCGGTTCCTCGTCTGGTTCGACAAGATCATCGTCGACGGCCTGGTGGGCGGGACCGCGGCGGCCATCGGCGGCCTGTCCGGCCGGCTGCGCCGCACCCAGACCGGCTACGTCCGGACCTACGCACTGTCGATGTTGGGAGGCACGATCCTCGTGATCGGGGCCCTGCTGCTGGTGAGGGTGGGCTGACGTGAACACCGCTCCCTGGCTGACGATCCTGCTGATCGTGCCCATCGCGGGCGCGATCGTGGTGGCGCTGCTGCCCAAGCGGGCGGGCCTGCTCGCCAAGCAGGCGACGCTGGCCATCACGATCGCCGAGCTCGTGATCGCGGTGCTCGCCACGATCGCCTACGAGCCGGAGACACCCGGCTTCCAGTTCGCCCAGAGCTACGACTGGATCAAGCAGTTCGGCGTCTCGTACTCGGTCGGCGCGGACGGCATCTCGATCGTGCTGATCCTGCTGGCCACGCTGCTGGTGCCGGTCGTCGTGCTGGCCTCCTGGCACGAGTCCGAGCAGGGCAAGCGCAGCGTCCCCGCGTTCTTCGCGCTGCTGCTCGCGCTGGAAGCCGGCATGGTCGGCGTGTTCGCCGCCACCGACGTCTTCCTGTTCTACGTGTTCTTCGAGGCGATGCTCATCCCGATGTACTTCCTGATCGGGAGCTACGGGTCGCCGAACGAGCAGAAGCAGCGGTCGTACGCCGCGGTCAAGTTCCTGCTCTACAGCCTGTTCGGCGGGCTGCTGATGCTCGCCGCGGTCATCGGCCTCTACGTCGTCTCGGCGAACGCGCTGGGCACCGGCACGTTCGACTTCGCGGCGCTGCGGCAGATGGACATCGACGAGGACACCCAGAAGTGGCTGTTCCTCGGCTTCTTCCTCGCCTTCGCCATCAAGGCGCCGCTGTTCCCGTTCCACACCTGGCTGCCGGACGCCGGTGCCCAGGCGCCGACCGGCGGCGCGGTGCTGCTCGTCGGCGTGCTCGACAAGGTCGGCACCTTCGGCCTGATCCGCTACTGCATCCCGCTGTTCCCGGACGCGGCGGACTACTTCGCCCCACTGGTGCTCGCGCTCGCGGTCATCGGCATCTTCTACGGCGCGCTGCTCGCGATCGGGCAGCGTGACATGAAGCGGCTGGTCTCCTACACCTCGCTCGCGCACTTCGGGTTCATCGCCCTGGGCTGCTTCGCCTTCACCTCACAGGCCGGCACCGGCGCGGTGCTCTACATGGTCAACCACGGCCTGTCGACCGGCCTGCTGTTCCTGGTGGTCGGTTTCCTGGTCGCCCGCCGGGGCAGCCGGGACGTCGACGCCTACGGCGGCATGGCGAAGGTCACCCCGGTGCTGGCCGGGGTGTTCCTGATCGCCGGGCTCTCCTCGCTCGCGCTGCCCGGTCTGAACAGCTTCGTCTCCGAGTTCCTCGTCCTGGTCGGCACGTTCACCGAGTACCGGGCGCTCGCGATCGTCGCTACCTGCGGCATCGTGCTGGCGGCCATCTACGTGCTGCAGCTGTACAAGCGGACGATGACGGGCCCGATCGTCCACGAGGAGAACAAGCTGGTCGTCGACCTGTCCGTCCGCGAGAAGCTCGTGGTCGCGCCGGTCGTCGCACTGATCATCGCGCTCGGGATCTACCCGAAGCCGTTGATCGACATCATCCGCCCGTCGGTCACGGCCACGTTCAGCGACGTTGGCCACCACGACCCGGCGCCGACCGCCGAGGTCGCCCACAACGGAGGCCACTCGTGAGCGCCGCTCCCGTCGTCCTCGCCGCGACCCTCCCACCGCCGCAGACCCCGCCGGTCGAGTACTCCTCGATCAGCCCGATCCTCATCGTGCTCGGGCTCGCGTTCGTCGGCATCCTGGTCGAGGCGTTCGCGGCATCGTCCGCCCGCCGGGCGATCCAGCCCGTGCTGGCCGTCCTCGGCTTCGTCGCGGCATTCGTCGCCGTCGTGCTGCTGCATTCCCGCCGGGCCACGCTGGTCTCGGGGGCGCTCGCGATCGACGGCCCGACCCTGTTCATGCAGGGCACGATCCTGCTGTTCGCGGTGCTCGCGGTGATGCTGGTCGCCGAACGCCGGCTCGACTCCTCCGGCGGCGCGATCGTCGCGGCCGCGGCCATCACCCCTGGTGAGCCCGGATCGACCGCGATGCAGACCTCGAAGGCGATGCAGACCGAGGTCTACCCGCTGATGGCCTTCTCGGTCGCCGGGATGCTGCTGTTCGTCGGGTCGAACGATCTGCTCGTGATGTTCATCGCGCTCGAGATCCTCTCGCTGCCGCTCTACCTGCTGTGCGGCCTGGCCCGGCGCCGGCGCCTGCTCTCGCAGGAGGCGGCGCTGAAGTACTTCCTGCTCGGCGCCTTCTCCTCGGCGTTCTTCCTGTACGGCGTGGCCATGATCTACGGCTTCGCCGGCACCGTCCGCCTCGGCGAGATCGCGGACGCGACGGGCACCGTCGGCGAGAACGACCTTTACCTCTACCTCGGCGTCGCCCTGCTCGCCGTCGGGTTCTTCTTCAAGATCGGCGCCGCGCCGTTCCACTCCTGGACCCCCGACGTCTACCAGGGTGCCCCGACCCCGATCACGGCGTTCATGGCGGCCGGCACCAAGGTCGCCGCGTTCGGCGCGTTGCTGCGGGTCTTCTACGTCGCCTTGGGCGGCCTGCGCTGGGACTGGCGGCCGGTCATCTGGGGCGTGGCGATCCTCACGATGATCGTCGGCGCGGTGCTCGCGCTCACCCAGCGCGACATCAAGCGGATGCTCGCCTACTCCGCGATCGCGCACGCGGGCTTCCTGCTCGTCGGGCTCGCCGGCACCAACGCCGACGGCCTGTCGGGCTCGATGTTCTACCTGGTCACGTACGGCTTCACCACGATCGCGGCGTTCGCCGTCGTCTCGCTGGTGCGTACCGGCGACGGGGAGGCCAGCGACCTGTCCCAGTGGCAGGGCCTCGGCCGGACCTCGCCGATGCTGGCCGGCATCTTCGCGTTCCTGCTGCTCGCGCTCGCCGGGATCCCGCTCACCAGCGGCTTCACCGGCAAGTTCGCGGTGTTCCAGGCGGCGATCTCCGGGGACGCCACCCCGCTCGTGGTCGTCGCGCTGGTGTGCAGCGCCGTCGCCGCGTTCTTCTACGTCCGGGTGATCGTGCTGATGTTCTTCTCCGACCCGCCGGCCGACGGCCCGGTCGTGGTCACCCAGCCGAGCCTGACCTACGCGACCGCGGGAGTCGGCGCGATTGTGACATTGCTCCTGGGCGTCGTGCCACAGCCCTTGTTGGACCTCGCTAGTCACGCGGCGGCCTCAGGCTTCGTACGCTGATGGCGGTATGAGCAGAACCGGGCTGGACACCATGGGGATCAGGGCCGACCCTGATCTCGAATCCGCTGTGCGCGCGGGCCTCGACGACGTCGAGAAGCTGCTGCGCGACGCGGTCCGCAGCGAGTTCGCGTTCGTGACGGAGGCGTCGCGACATCTCACCGACGCGGGCGGGAAACGCTTCCGCCCCATGGTGGTGCTGCTCGCGGCGCAGTTCGCCGACCCGGCGGCGCCGGAGGTGATCAAAGCGGCGACCGCCATCGAGCTGACCCACCTGTCGACGCTGTACCACGACGACGTGATGGACGAGGCCCCGCTGCGACGCGGGGCCGCGTCCGCCAACGCCCGGTGGACGAACACGGTGGCGATCCTCGTCGGCGACTACCTGTTCGCGCGGGCCTCGGAGATCACCGCCGACCTCGGCCCCGAGGCGACCAGGATCCTCGCGCAGACGATCGCGACGCTGTGCGAGGGCCAGATCCGCGAGACCGTGGGCCCGATGCCGGACGACGACCCGATCGAGCACTACCTGCGGGTGATCAGCGGCAAGACCGCGTCACTGATCGCCGCCTCCGGCCGGCTCGGCGCGATGATGGCCGGCGCGGACCCGGTGACGGCGGACATCCTCGCCACCTTCGGCGAACGTTTCGGGGTCGCCTTCCAGCTTTCGGACGACATCATCGACGTCGCCTCGGACAGTGTCGCCTCCGGCAAGACCCCCGGCACCGACCTGCGGGCGGGGGTGAGCACGCTGCCCGTGCTCTACACGTTGCGGGCCCGCGACGCGGCCGCGGAGCGGCTGCGCGAGCTGATGGCGGCCGGCTTCTCGACGGACGCGGCCGTCGACGAGGCGCTGGAGCTGCTGCGCGGCCATCCGGGAATGGGTGAGGCCCGCGCCGAGTTGCGCGCCTGGGTGTCCGGCGCCCGCGAGTGCCTCGCCCCGCTCCCGGACGGCCCCGCGAAGACCGCGCTGGAAAGCCTCGCCGACTTCATCGTCGTCCGCACCGGCTGACCCGGTTCTGGTGGGCCTGGCCGGGCCAGGAGCGGACCTTACGGAACACCGGCCCGCGCCTCGCCGGTCAGGGTGGTTCGCTGGACGGCTCCCACTGAAGGCCGTAGCTCAGGCCCTGGCGGAGGTTGAAGAACTCCACGCGGACCTCACCGATCGAGTCGATGGCCACCCGCTCCGGTCCGGGGGTGAACTCGTCGACGACGCGTGGGTGAACGCCGCTGAGCCGCCAGATCTTGGCGGGTAGTCGGTCGGTGCCAAACCTGACGCGGGTCTGGACGTGGTCGTAGCGGCGCAGCGGCACCACGGCGTAGTACGGCGGCAGCTGCGCGCGGGGGTACGCGACGTACTCGATGCTGAACTCGTGCTGCTCCCCGAGGTTCAGCGGCCGGGGCAGGCGGACGACGAACCGGGCGTGCCCGCGCGACGGCCGCCGGGTCTCGACGATCTCACCGCCGTAGAGCATGGTCGCCATCAGGCCGCTCGGCGACGGCGCCGGCGGGCCGGGCCGACGGGGGATGCTCAGCGAGCTGACCACCTCGTCAAGGTCGTCGGCCGTCGCCACCACCAGCCGCTCCTCGATCAGCCGAGGCGGGTCGACGTCGAACCGCAACGTCGCGCGCATCGACGCGACGAACCACCCGTCCGCGGCGAACGGGGTCGGTGTGGCCGCCGGGGCGGCGTCCCGCGGGTCGACGACGGACTCGGCGAGGATGCGCAGTCCCTCGTCGATCCGGCGGCGCGCGGTGCGGGGGTCCCGGTCGAACTGGCTGGCCAGCCACTCCAGCCGCTCGTGCAGAAACTTGTGGTCGGCGGTCTCATGCAAGGCGAGCGCGACCTGCACGGCAAGCCGCAGATCGCTGGGCAGCCGGCGACATTGCTCGGTGAGCGCGAGCACCAGCTTTCGTCGGATCGCGGCGGGGGGATCCGAGGCGTCGATACCGCAGAAAATGCGAAGTCGTGGCCCGACGCGCCGATGTACATCGTCGGCCAGCAGCCCGCGCCCCCGCCGCAGTTCCCGTAACTCGGCGACGGCCTCCGACACGTCGCTGTCCATCGCGGGCCGCCACCGTCCTTCGTTCCTGTCTCCCGGCCGGTCTGATCAGGGGGAGATCGTGCCAGAACGAGGGCGCGGGGGCCAGGGACAGCCTGTCCGTCGGGTGACAGAAACGGGACAACTCTCCCCAGGGTATTCCGCGTGGTCCGTGCCCAAACCAGGATGGCTGGGACGGACAGGTGGGGGACGGCGGCGGTGGCGGCGAGGAGCACGGGCGATGCCCAAGGCCCGGTGGGAATGGGGTTGTCGAACCCGCCCCGCGGTACCACCCGATCCGTCCGATTCGGGCGTAGGATTCGGCGCCAGCGACGGGTTGGCACGGGGGAAAGCCGATGAGCGACGGTCTTTGGGTAGGTCCCGCGAATGAGTCGGACCGCTACCAGCTGGTGGAATCACTGGGCGGCGGCGGAGAAGGCGAAGTGTGGCGGGCGGTCCGTCCCCTGTCTGAGGCGGGCCGGAGCCGCAGCACGGTGGCGGTCAAGGATTTCGGCCCGGTGCGCGCGTCAGTGGCCCTTTCGGGCGCGGACGGCCCCGGGACCGCCGACCAGGGTCTCGAGGTTTCCTGGTCGCGGCATGTTTCCTTGTTACAGGCGCTGCAGCATACGCATATCGTCCGGGTATTAGATGGTTTTGTCGCCCCGGCGCCCCACTGGTACGGCGAGACGCCCCCGACCGGCACCCCGCGCCGGTACCTGGTCATGAGCCACATCGATGCGCGGTCGCTGTCGCAGTGGTGCAACGACAACCCGGCAGCGGGCCTCAAGGAGCGGTTCCGGCTTGCCCGGCAGGTCGCCTCAGCCCTCGACTATCTGCACAGCGGCAGCGACACGAACGGCGTGCCGGTGGCTCACGGGGACATCAAGCCGGCCAACGTCCTGGTCAAGGACGATGGCACCGTCGTGCTCGTCGACTTCGGCCTCGCCAACCTCGCCGATGGCACCGGCCGACTCGGCATGGGGACCTACGGCTACATGGCCCCTGAACTGCTGGCGGCCGGACCGGACGCCCGGCCGAGTCCCGACAGCGACAGGTTCGCGTTCGCCGCGATGATCGTCTACCTGCTGACAGGCCAGGCACCGGCGCAGATCGCGGACGGCGCCGGCAGGCCGGTCGACGTAGACCGGGAGGCTACCCGTCAGGCGCTCGCCCGCAGCCCGCTGCTGGTGCACCTGCCCTTCCTCGCCGACCTGGTGCTCGCGGGCCTGGCCGCGGACCCCGGCCAGCGCCCGCGGTCGCTCAGCCGATGGCTTTCCGACGTCGGCTCGACGACGGAGACGTCCGGCACGGTCGGGCCCCCGGGACCGTCCCACATCCCCGCGCCCGCTCCCGCCGCCCGGCCCACCATGCCAGCCACGGGTCCGATGCCCGATCCCGCGGCGCCGGACGGCCGGCCGGCGCGCCGCGGTCTCGTCGTCGTGGCCGTTGTCGCCGTGCTCGTGGTCCTCGGCGGGGCCGGCGCCTGGGCACTGTTCGGTCCTGAACCCGGCGGCGGAGGCGACGCCACGCTCAACCCGTCCCTCCCCACCGCCGGGGTAACCGGTACGGCCGGGTCGCCAGGGCGGACCCCCACCAGCCCCGCGACGCCGAGCCCGACCACGCTGGACCGGATGCCCCAGCTCATCGACGTCGATGTGGACGTGGCGCAGCAGAACCTCGTGGCCGCCGGCTTCGAGGTCACCGTCGAGACGGACCTGGTGGTAGACGCCGCGGGCGACAACCGCGTCGTCGCCCAGGCCCCTCCGGTCGGTGCCCGGCTCACCCCCGGTCAGGAGATCATCCTTACCGTCGAGAGACGGCCCGTCCAGGTCTTCCTCGCCGATCTGGATGCGGCTGCCGGGGCGTCCGTGCCACGGCAGGCGGAGCTCAACGGCCAGTCCCACCCGAAGTCGCTGATCTTCGACTACAACTGCAACGACGACCCGTGGTTCGTCGAGTTCAACCTGAGCCGCGACTATCAGAGGCTCACCCTGACGGCCGGGATCGACGACAAGAGCGAGACCGCCCAGCTGTACACCGAGTTCAAGGTGTTCCTGGACGGCCGGCCGCTCGACGTGCGTTCCCTGCGGCTGGGGGAGACCGCGCGCCTGGACCTCGACGTCACCGGCGGGCTGCGCCTTCGGCTGGAGGTGCTGCGCCAGGCAACCGACGGCTGCGCGCAGAGCAGGGCGGTGTGGGGTGATCCCGTTCTCACCGGCGCCCCAGCCGGGTCGTGAGATGTCCGCGTCGCCGACCGTACTGCCGCTGCTGGTCCTGTACCGGCGCGCCACCGGGCTGGACACGGAGTCCGACCCCCGGGCCAACATCGTCCGGATCGACGACCGCTGGCTGGTACCACCGGAGCGGTCCCTCGGCTTCGGGCGCGCCGTGGCCGGCGTCGACATCCCGGTCCGGCTGACGTTTGAGGACGGTGAGTCCGACCCGTCCCTCCCACGGCTCGCCGGGCGGGTCACCGTTCTGGGCGGCCGGTGGGCACTGACGAACTGCGCCACCAGGAACACGAAGCTTTTCCTGACCGCGCCGGGGCTGTACCGCGAGATCACCAGGGAGAGTCCGCCCGAGGTACTCGTCCGGGACTGGCAGCTGGTGACGCTGCGCTCCCGCGGCGGGAACGTCGAGCACCGCTTCCACCTGGTCATCCGGTGGCGCCGACCCGCGGCTGGCGGCGATGGAGCGCCCTCGGTGCACTGGGGCACGGGCGACTGGGAGGCCGGCGCGCCGTCGACCAGCACGGCCGACCCGCCGGCCTGGACCGACGGGGACCGGCGGACGCTGGCCGCCTACTGCTACCCCGAGCTGAACGGGCTCCTGCCCCGGCCGCGCGAGCGGCGGGCCCAGACCCTGCTGATCCTGGGGCGGCCGGCGAACCAGCCCAACCTGAAGTGGCTGGACAAGCAGCTCAAACGGCTGAAGAAGGACGCGGGCGAGCGGCTGGGCGCTGACCTCGCGGGCGAGGCGGGAACTCCACCGTTCATCGAGTACGTGGTCGCCCACCACCCGCTCCTCGCCGACTCCCTACGGGAATTGGACGCGCCAGTCACCGCCCGGCTGCCGCCGCCAGCGCGCGGCGCCGCACCGAGGCGCGCCGGGGACAGCGGTGAGACTCAGGAAACGGTGAAATTACCCCGGCCCGGCCCGCTGCTCCAGCCTCGGCTGAAACCGGGGGGCTGACCCCCCAGCGTGCCCCGTGCGCTTCCCCGACCCGCTGGGACGGTGCTTTCGTGAAATGCATGGAAACCGAGTAGACGTGTACGGGAGGAAAGTCCCGGATTCCGGAGCAGGCGCCCCGGCTCCGCGCCACCGCGCCGAAAACTGTCGCCCGTACCGAAAGCCGAGGACCAGGTCGGAATGGCTGCCGTACAGGGGGCGGCAGCCATTCCGGCCGCCGACGAACCGAACAGACGTGACTAGCGCGCAATCATTGACCTCACCGTCATCGGAAACCGGAGCTGGAAATGAGGGTTGCAGTGAGATACCTGCGAATTTCGCGGGCAGTCGCCGTCGCCGGCCTGGCGGGGATGTTGGCGACGACCGCTGCGGGCTGCGGTGGCTCCGACGAGTCGTTGGTGTTCCAGCCGCCGGTGGGAGTGTCGTCGCCCCAGGCATCGAGCGCGCCGGCCGGCCGAGACGCGTCGGCCAGCGACTTCGCCGGGAGCTGGGCCGGCAGGGGGTGCGCCGAGGACGTTTCAATAACCTTCGAGGAGGGCGGACTTCTCCCCGGCGAGGAGGAGTGGGACGGGACTATCTACTGGGACGGCAGCCCTGGGTTCTATGCCGTCCTCGACGGGCGGCGGATCAGGTTCCAGGTGATCCGGAACGAGCGGGTCTTCGGCTACCGGTTCGTGGCGAGTGACGCATTCACGCTCGACCCCCTGGACGGCGACGTGCCCTGTGAGTTCGTCCGCCGCTGAGGCGTGGACCCGGAGCGGTTCGCCGTCGTGGCCGTGGACGTATCGCATCCTTGCTGGTCGCGCCGCGTCGGCGGATGTGTTGACGATGGAATTCTCCCGACGGGGAAGGTCCTGTACCCCGGCGCTGTGAGTTGATTACTTGAATCCGAATGGTCGGCACGGGGGAGCTCATGGCGCGTTTCTGTACGTCCTGCGGCGCACCGGCAGCGGAGCGGCACCGTTTCTGCGGCGAATGCGGCGCCGCCCTGGCGCCGGCCAACACGAGTCCGGTCAGCGCCGGCGGCACAGCAACGGTCGCCGTTCCGGCCGGGCTGGGTATCGCCGGGCCGACCGACCAGCCACCAATGCCCGGCACCCCGGCGCCTCCGGCCGCCGGCGATGCCGTGGCACTGCCGGCAGGGCCGCGGATACAGGGCGATGCCCCTGCTGGGGCTCCCCTGCCGGGAGCAGCCGTCACGCGGGTGTCGTCGGTCGCCGCGGCGAGTCCACTGACGGAGGCCACGCCAGCCGGCGCCGCTGTGTCGGCGGTGGCGGGCCGCTCGCCGGCGGCCCGCGTGCTCGCCGACAGGCGCCGTGCCAGGCGCCGGCTGGCCTGGCTGCTCCCGGCCGCGGTCGTCATCGTCGCGTTGGCAGTGACGATTCCTCTCCTCCTCGTCAACCGGGTTCTCGTTGGGAACCGGGGCGCGGCCGACATGCGCTATGTGGTCCTCACACCTCAGCGAGAGCTGACGGCTCAGGGGCTCGGGGGGACGATCGATCTGCTCGAGGACCGGGCTGCTGGGCTGGGCATCGACGATGTCGAGGTCCGGGCCGCGGCGGACGGTAAGAGCCTTCTGCTCGGCCTGCCTGCCGCCGACGTCGGACTCATCGCCACGCTGACAGCGCCCGGTCGGCTTGAGTTCCGGGAGGTGTACACATCGGGCCTGGCGGAGCCGGGGCCGCAGCCGACAGCGGCGCCCGCGGTGCCATCGCCGGCAGCGGTGCCGATACCGACGCCCATCGCCACCCTGGCGCCGACCGCCACACCTACGCGGGCCGCGATGGCTTGGCCGACGCCCACGCCGACTGCCAGCACCAGCCTGTCGGCCGACGCGACGCCGCCCGCCGACGTGATGTACGCGTTCGGCGCCCTGAGCTGCGACGCCGCGCCGAACGTCGGCCCGGCCGAGGCCCAGGACTGGACGGTCGCCTGCGACAAGGACGGCGCGGTCACGTATCTGCTCAAGCCGGCGGCGGTGGTCGGGGCCGACGTGAAGTCCGCGTCGGCCGGCCAGCCGCAGACCAGCGCGGGTGGCGCCAACATCAACACCGGTCAGTGGGTTGTCAACGTCGAGTTCACCGGGTCCGGCCAGAAGAAGTTCACCCAGCTGACCGAGGACACCATCGGTAAGCAGACGGCGATCGTCTTGGACGGCGTCGTCCAGTCGGCGCCGACGACGAACGACCGCATCCCCGGCAGTGCCCAGATCAGCGGGAGCTTCACCGAGTCCGAGGCCCGCGATCTGGCCGCTGTCCTGAACGCGGGAGCCCTGGCCGTCGACCTGGTGGCCGGCCCGCCGGCCACCACCGCGCCCTCCGGGTTCGGAACCTGAAGACAGAAATTACCAGGAATCGGAGGGCGCGGTGACAGTCGTTGTTACTCAGGTCTGGATCCTTGATGATTGTTAACGAAGAAGAGGTGCTTCCTCGTCGGCGCCTGCCGCGTGCCGTCCTGCAACTTCTGGCGACGATCGTCGCCATAGTCGTTCTGCTCGTCGTCCTGGTCGTGCGCCTTCGAGGAGGGGGCTCCACGGTCGGCCCGGTGTGGTCGGTGGCGGTCTCGTCCGACGGTGGTCTCGTCGCGAGCACCAGCTACTACGAGAATGCGGTGCGGCTTTGGGCCGCCAGCGACCCACGAGACATCCGTCAACTCGGCTCGCCTCTGGAGATCCCTGATGTGTCGTCGGTTGCGTTCGCGCCGGGCCGCCAGGTTCTCGCCGCAGGCGGCTCTGACGGCGCGACGGGAACGGGTGCGGTGACGCTATGGGATGTCACGGCCCCGGCGGCTCCGCGGTTGCTCGGCTCCGCTCTCACCGGTAGCTCGGGTGGCATCGAGTGGGTTGCGTTTGCGCCAGATGGCCGCATGCTTGCCAGCGGCGACAGGGCCGGGGGCGCGAGACTGTGGGACCTGGCGGACCCAGCCGCCCCTCGGCAGCTCGGCTCTCCCCTGGCGAGCGATGCCAACGGAACCGCGATGGTGGCGTTTGCGCCAGATGGGCGCCTTCTCGCGGTTCGGGACCGCGACGGGGTGCGGCTGTGGGATGTCACAGACCCGGCCGACGCCCGGCCGTTGGGCTCCTCCGTGCCCGGTGGCGTGATGGCATTCGCGCCCGTGGGTCATGTTCTGGCCACGGTTGGCGGCGAGAACGTCGTGCAGCTCTGGGATGTCGCGGCTCCGGAAGCTCCTCGCCTGCTTGGCTCACTCCCCGCCGGCCAGCACGGCGTGATCTACTCCCTTGCCTTCACCCACAATGGTCATACTCTCGCGGGTGCGAGCCAAGACGGGATGGTGGAGCTGTGGAATGTCACCGACCCGGTGTTCGGCCGGCGGCTCGGCGACACGGCCCCCGGTCACAAGGGATTCGTGGCCTCGGTGGCGTACACACCAGACGGCCGCACCCTCGTCAGTGGTGGCGAAGACGGCAAGGTGCGTCTCACGACCGTCGGCTGACCGGGCTCGGGCCGAGGAATCGCAAGACGAACGCCCTTGGGGTACCTGGGGCTAGCTCCGTGCGCTTTTGATTCGCCCACCAGGCAGCTATCCGGCCGCCCGCGGCAGAAGCCCAGGGAATATCCCCCGGGGCTTGACAACCGGAATACCTGGCCGGGCACTGGCCCCGACCCGCCCGTGATCATAAAGAGCGAAATTACTGGCCGGGGTCGCGCCGATCGCGGTCGGGTGACATTCCAGAGAAAGTAAGGGGGGTCTAGAATGTCGATGACGCATACCCGGAATCGGGCTCTCAGGGTGCTCCTGGTCGCCGTCGGGCTGGTCTGGGTCGGCCTCGCAGCCGGTTGCGGTGGCGGGGCTGCGACTGAGCGCTGACCCACGACAGTGATATCGGTAGGACCATTCCTGGCGTTGATGGGGTGGGCGCGTCGCCTGGGCCGGCTGGTGCCGGCCGGGTGGCCCGTCCACGGTGTGCCGGTGGTCGGTGCGCTGCTTGTGGCGAACTGGCTCGTGTACGTGGACCCGCAGGCCCACTACGACGTCAACGTCTTCCTCCGGGCGGGTGACGCGGTCCTGGGCGGCCGCGACCCGTACCCAACGCCGGGCACGGAGGAGGTCTACTCGGGCTCCGCGTTCGTCTACCCGTATCTGATGGCCGTGCTGTTCGTTCCGCTGGCCCTGCTCCCGAGCGGCGGGCCGGAGCTGTTCGTCGGCTTGTCGACGCTGGCCGTTCTCGCGGGCTGCGGGTTGGCCGGCGCGCGCTCATGGCGCGTCTACGCCCTCGTGCCGGTGGCCTCATGCGCGATCACCGGCCTGCAGCACGGGACGCTCAGCCCGCTGCTGTTCGCCGGGTCGGCCATGCTGTGGCGGCTACGGGACCAGCCCGTGCCCGCGGGCCTGGTCGCGGCGCTGCTCGCCTACAGCAAGCTGTTCCTCCTCCCGGTGGCCCTGTGGCTGCTGGTCACGGGCCGATACCGGGCGACGGCGACCTGCGGGGCGGCGCTCGTCGTCCTGTTCGCGGTGACCGAGCTGGTCAGCCCGGTCGGTCTCGGCACCTATGTAGGCATGCTCGACGCGCTGGCCCGAGAGGAGGCGCCCGATGGCCTGGCCCTCACCGGGCTTCTCCTGAACGCGGGCCTCGGCCCGGCGGCCTCCTGGGCCGCTCGCGCGGTCGCGGGCGGCCTGCTGGTCGCCTGCCTTCTCCGGTCGGCGCGGCCGACCGCGGCTCCGGGCGGTGACGACGACGGCCGGGACGGGCCGGGAGGTGCGGCGGCCTCGTGGCCCGGGGACGAGCGGCTGATGTTCGCAGCGACGGTGGCGGCGGCGCTGCTGGCCTCGCCGATCGTATGGAGCCACTACCTGCTCCTGCTCGCGGCCCCGCTGCTGGTGCTCAACCCCGGCGGTGACGCCGCCGCCGCGGTCGCCACCATCGCGAGCTGGCTCCTGGTGACACCGCACCTGACCACCGCGGCCCGCCTGGCCGTCACAGTCGCGGTCCTCGCCGCACTCACCGCCGAACCGCTGGCGGCAACGACGCGAGGGGTGGCCTCCAGCCGGCCGTCGTGGCGCGCCCTGGCCGTGGGCGCGGGGGCGGTCCTGGCCACGGCCGCCGGCTGGGCAGCGTTCTGGGCGGCGTCGCGGGCCCGCGACGCCGAAGGCCGGGTGACCGGCGCCCACCTTACGCTGCTCGCCGCCCTCGCCCTGCTTGGGTGGGCCGCGCACCGAGCCTCCGGCGAGACATACCGATCAGGAACGGAGAAGCACGGACGCCCGCGCCGCGGCCCAGTCGGCGACCCGGACCATCGCGGTCGGGCAGGTCAGCCGGTTGGCGATTAGGACCTCGGCCACGGACGGGCGGCCCGTTGCCTTGGCGGCGCAGCCGTGACGCACTGACCGGCCGCGCGAGTCGATGGCCGGCGACTTGGCCCAGACCGCGCTGGAAGCCTCGCCGACATCGTCATCGCCCGCACCGGCTGACCAGGGCCCGGCCGCCCGGGCCGCGCGCAGACGCCCACGGGCGCGCGTCATCACCGGCGCGGCCCGCGTGGCGTGACCGGCGAGGAACCCCCGGACAGTCCGGCCAGTAAGAACGGCCCGAAAAGGCGTAAGGCCCGGCCCCGCGAGCGGGACCGGGCCTTCGCCTGTCTGGGAGCTAGTAGATCCAGTCGAGCACCGCGGCGTCGGGGGACGTGTCCTCCGACGCCGGGTCCGGGCTGGTCACGACGAACGGGTCCGCGGGCGGCGGCGGCGAGCCGGCCGCGGTCGGTTCCGTGGTCGCCGGCTCGGTCGTGGCCGGCTCGGTCGTGGCCGCCGTCGAGCCCTGCGGCTGTCCCTGGACCTCGTCCTGCTCCGCGGCCGGCTGGCTCGCCACCGAGCCGTTCCCGGCCGCCTGGGCGCCCGTGTCGGCCTGCGCCCCCGCGGGGGCCTGAGCGGTGGGGGTCGCCTGCGCGCCAGGGGTGGTCTGCGTGCCGGGATCGGCGGGCGGCGCGGTCGTCGGCGTGCTCGTCGGGGCGCTCGGCTGCCCCTGCCCGGTCGTCGGCGGCTGGGACGGAGCCGTCGTGGCGGGCTCCTCCTCGGCCTCGTCGACCAGGCTCCCAAGCCCGAACCAGTCGAAGCTGGTGTAGGCCTGGTCGTCGCTCGGCGTGCTCGACGGGGCCGCCTGCGGCGCCGTGGGCGAGGCCGTGAGGTCCACGGGCACCTCGGCGGCCGCGGAGTCCCGGGGGAGGAGCGGCACGATCGGGATCGGGGTGCCGTCGGGCAGGTAGGTCCGCTCGGCGGTCGACCCGGAACCGGTCGAATCGAAGTCGTCGTCAGCGAAGGACGAGCGGTCGCCGGCCGTGGTGGACGGCTGGTCCCGGTCACCGGCCGGGGACTGGTCGGGCGCGGCCGGGGCGAGCGCCGGCTTGACCGGCGTCGGACTTGTGGCCGACGAGTCCAGGCTGCCGGTCGCCCGCGCGGACGGCCACTGGTCGGTCGTCGTGCCGCCGGGATCGGTCGGGATGGTGAGCGGCCCGGTGTCGGTCGACAGCACCGCGGTGCCGACGAGCGCGGACAGCCCCGCGAGCGACGCCGTGCTCATGATCGCGAGCCGGTTGCGGGCGGTCCCTGGGCGGCCCGCCGGGGCCCGGTGCGCGCCGGGCGGGCGCTGCCCCCCGTTCGCCCGGCGGGCGTCGTCGCCCTTGGCGTGCGGTTCGCGGCTCCGGTCGCCGGGCAGCCGCGCGTCCCGGATCGCCTGGTTGCCGACGGCCGCGCTGAGCGAGGCGCGCGCGGCCGGCGTCGCGGCGATGAACTGGCCGCCGGCCGGGGCGGAGGGGGTCCCACCATCCGGCTCGTCGTCGTAGGGCGCGTCGTCCAGGCCCGTGAAGTCGTAGTCGTAGTCCGGGTAGCCGCCGTCCGCCGGGTGCTGGTCGACGGCCGGGTCCTGGTAGCCGTGGGCGGCGGGGCCGGCGTAGCCGAGGTAGTCCTCGTAGCTGTAGCCGTAGTGGCCGCCGTGGCCATGATGATCGCCGTAACCATGGTGGTCGCCGGCCGGGGCGGGAGGCCCGTCGAGGCGGTACGCCGAGCCGCTCATCGAGATCGGGCCGGTCACCGTGTCCAGCTCGCCAGGCGGGAGCACCGGTGGTGGCGGCGGGATCCGCATGCCCGGAGGGGTCAGCACCCCGGTCACGGTGCTCTCCTGAAGGGCGGCGGAGGACCAGCCTTCATGGCTGGCCGAGTAGGCATCGCGGGCCTCGGGCCACGGCTGCCAGCCGCGGTTAGCCACGGCGGATCCCGGCGGACGCGGTGCCACGGTCGGACGCCATACGACGCCCATCCGAGGACCCATGGTGTCGGACGTTCTGACTGTGCCAGCTGCGACTAAGCACGGAGCCTCCGGCCTATGGTGTGTACCCCCCCGGGCGACACCGCGCGTACCCCCACGCGCACCATGACCATACCGGATCCGGATCAACCGGACGTACCCCCCTTCGGTCATTGGATGCCGCCAGCCGAATAACCGCCGCGCGACGCGCGAGGGGGGTCATCCTCCCTGCGCGGGCGGGGCTCCCGGAGCGCCCGGCACTGGCGCGGCCGTGGAGGCGCCGCCGCCCGCCCGGGGCGCGGGGGCGTCGCGGCGGGTCAGATCGAAGACCGGGAAGGGATAGCTCTTCGTCGCGCTCGGCTGCCCGGGGGGCGGCGTCCGTGGATCCACATCGTCCCCGCCCATGAGCAGGGTCAGCACGAGGGTCGCGACGATCACGGCGGCGGCGACAAGGCCCGCCGCGAGCAGCGCGACGCGCTGCCGGCGCCACTGCCGCTCGTCCTCGCCGTTGTCCTGGGCTGTGGCCGCCCCGCCGCCCGGCGAGGCAGTGCCGCCCGCCGCGTCACCCGCCGCGTCGCCCGGCGCGCTGTTGGCGGGCGCCGTCGAGCCCGCCGCCAGGGCCGGCGCCGGGGCTGGGCCGATGGACGGCGAGCCGTCGGCGCCGTCCGCCGGCGCGCCCGGCGACCCCGCTACCGCCGGCGGCTGACCGGAAGCCGACGGTTGGCCTGGAACCGACGGTTGGCTGGGAGTCGGCGGTTGGCTGGGAGTCGGTGCCTGCCCCGAGGCTGGCGGCGCCGGTACGGCCGGCGCGCCTGGGTGGCCACCCGGGCTGGCGGGCCAGGACCCGTGACCGCCAGGGCCGGGGGACGGCGGCGGGAGGGGGATCGGCAGACCGCCGGTCGGCGCGGTGGGCTCATCCGGAAACGCCATGTCACCCCCTCGCGGCGGTTGGTGCGCCGCCGACTGGTAGGCCCCGAAGGGCGGCTGATGACCCGGGGCCGGGTAGTGCGGGCCGCCGGTCGACTGGCCGGAATAGAACGGGCCTGACCCGTCGGGAAGGCTCGGTGGCGGCTGCTGATACGGCGTGCCTGGTGCTTGGCCCGGATAGGGCGTCACTGCCTGCGGGGTCTCCGGAAACGGTGGGATCGGGATAGACCCAGTATCGGTCGGCACGAAACCGACAGTCGGCGGCGGCGGGAGGTACACCGGCTGGAAGTAGACCGGCTGGTAGACCGGCGCCGGGTAATAGCCCGGCTGACCGGCCGGGAAGGGACTGGCCGGGGCGGGTGCCTGGGCACCCGGGTACGGCGCGCCAGGAGGACTCATCGGCTCCGGGCGGGACGGGTGCGGGGGTGGCGCGCTCTCCGGCGGCGCGTGCGCGGTCTCGGCGGGTCGGAACCACGACCAGGGCCTGGGCTGTGGCTGAGGCGGGCCCGGGTGCTCGGGCGCCGCGCGCCCGGGTGGGACCTCGGCGTCGGCCCTCGGCCTGGGGGCCCGGTCGACCGGGGCCGGCGACTCGTCCGCCCGTTCCCGGTAGGGGGTGTGCAGGTACAGCGGGCCGATCGGGATAGGGCTGGTGTCGCTCGGGGTGAACCCGTCCGGGCCTGCCGGACCGCCCACCGTCGGGATCGGGTTCCAGCCCTGCTCGGCCGGCGAGGCCGGTTGGGCGGGAACCCCGGATCCGCCGGGAGCCCGGTCGCCGATCCGGGAGGGATCCCGGGGCAGGGCGGCGCCCGGCGGATAACGAGGCGGAACGGGCCAGCCGCCGGCCAACGGGGGCCGGGCCGAGGCGTTCCAGATCGTGTCGTTCTCGGGATCGGCGTCGTCCGGGCCGATGGGGTCGGCCGGGTTGGCGTTCATCACCGGCAAGCCTCCGCGTCCCCGCGCCGAAGAAGACCGGACCAGGACAGGCCGCGAGACCCTTCGGAAGAAGGGCCGGTTCCCGCCGTCGCGGCGATTCCCGGCGCTGCGCCGTGGACCGGGACACCGTCGCCTCGTGACGGGTCCACTACGACCTTAGTTCGTCCGGAGCGACGCGACCTTGACACTACGGGCGAGTTGTGCGTGATGTCCGTGGCCTCCCCGTAGTCGGCGTGCCGCCGCGCCATGAATCGGGTGGCCGGTGGGATCGCGTGGTTCGCGAGTCGCGTTTCGCGGACCGCGCCGGCCCGGCGCGGCCGGGACGGTGGCGACCCAGCGGGCGACGGCGGAGACGGCGACGGCCGGGCCGGCCACGGCCGAGACGAGGACGGCTGAGACGGCGACGGCCGGGGCCGGCGGGTGCGCCGACCCCGGCCGTCGCCGGAGGTTCTCTCAGTTCACGGTCAGGCGATGGTCCAGGTCTCCTTGCCGGCGATCAGGGACATCAGGTCGCCCTTGCCCTGGCGCTGCTGGGCCCGCTCGATCTGAGCGTTCAGCTCCTCGTCGTAGCTGGGCACGTCGACGTCCCGGAAGACGCCGATCGGGGTGACGCCGTGGGTGTCACCGGTCAGCCGGGACAGGGCGAACTGCTGGCTCGGGTCGACGGCGTGCGCGTCGTGGACGAGCACGCCCGCGTCGGTGGCCGCGCAGATCTCCAGACCGCCGTCCGCGCCCCGGCGCACCGCCTTGCCGCTGTCGGCGCCGAACGCGAGCGGCTGGCCGTGCTCCAGCCGCAGCGTGACGTCGTCGCGAGTGTCGCGGTCCTTGAGGCTGTCGAACGCGCCATCGTTGAAGATGTTGCAGTTCTGGAAGATCTCGACGAAGGCTGCGCCGGGGTGTTCCGCGGCGGCGCGCAGCACCGAGGTGAGGTGCTGGCGGTCCGAGTCGACCGAACGGGCGACGAAGGTCGCCTCCGCGCCGAGCGTCAGCGACGTCGGGTTGTACGGCCGGTCCAGCGAGCCGTGCGGGGTGGACTTCGTGATCTTGCCGACCTCGGAGGTCGGCGAGTACTGGCCCTTGGTCAGGCCGTAGATCCGGTTGTTGAACATCAGGATCTTGATGTTCACGTTCCGGCGCAGCGCGTGCAGCAGGTGGTTGCCGCCGATCGACAGCGAGTCGCCGTCGCCGGTGATGACCCACACCGACAGGTCCGGCCGCGAGGTGGCCAGGCCTGTCGCGATCGCCGGCGCGCGGCCGTGGATCGAGTGCATGCCGTACGTGTTCAGGTAGTACGGGAAGCGTGAGGAGCAGCCGATGCCCGAGATGAAGACGACGTTCTCGCGGGCGATCCCGAGCTCCGGCAGGAAGCCCTGGACGGTCGCGAGGATGGCGTAGTCACCGCAGCCGGGGCACCAGCGGACCTCCTGGTCCGACGTGAATTCCTTGCGGGTCTGCGGGGCCGCGGCGGCGGGGACCAGGTCCAGCAGCCGGTTGGTCACCCGCCCGGCGGCAACCTTGCCGTTGGTGGTGACGGTCACTGGTTGATCACATCCTCCAAGACGCCCGCCAGCTCCGCCGCCTTGAACGGCATGCCCCGGACCTGGTTGTAACCGATCGCGTCGACGAGGAACTCGGACCGGACCAGGGTGCGCAGCTGACCGAGGTTCATCTCGGGCACCAGCACCCGGTCGTAGGACCGCAGCACCTCGCCAGTGTTGGCGGGGAACGGGTTGAGGTGGCGCAGGTGAGCCTGGGCCACCTGCAGGCCCTTGGCCCGGACCCGGCGGACACCCGCCGTGATCGGGCCGTAGGTCGAGCCCCAGCCGAGCACGAGCACCCGGGCGGAACCGGACGGGTCGTCGACCTCCAGCGGCGGGATGTCGGCGGCGATGCCGTCGACCTTCGCCTGCCGCAGCCGGACCATCCTGTCGTGGTTGGCCGGGTCGTACGAGATGTTGCCGGAGCCGTCGGCCTTCTCGATGCCGCCGATCCGGTGCTCCAGCCCCGGGGTGCCGGGGATCGCCCACGGGCGCGCCAGCGTCTGCGGGTCGCGCAGGTAGGGCCAGAACTCCGGCCCCTTCGGGCCGTCGTGGTTCGGCGCGGTGGCGAACTCGACGCTGAACTCCGGCAGCGACTCCCGGAGCGGCAGCAGCCACGGCTCGGAGCCGTTGGCCAGGTAGCCGTCCGAGAGCAGGAACACCGGGGTGCGGTACTTGGTCGCGATCCGGGCCGCCTCGATCGCCGCGTCGAAGCAGTCCGCCGGCGAGCGCGGGGCGATGATCGGCACCGGCGCCTCGCCGTTGCGGCCGAACATCGCCTGCAGCAGGTCCGCCTGCTCGGTCTTGGTCGGCAGGCCCGTCGACGGGCCGCCGCGCTGGATGTCGATGACGAGCAGCGGCAGCTCGAGGCTGACGGCGAGACCGATCGTCTCGGACTTGAGCGCCACGCCGGGACCGGAGGTCGTCGTCACGCCGAGCGCGCCGCCGAACGACGCGCCGAGCGCGGCGCCGATGCCGGCGATCTCGTCCTCTGCCTGGAAGGTCCGGACACCGAACTGCTTGTGCTTGCTCAGCTCGTGCAGGATGTCCGAGGCCGGGGTGATCGGGTAGCTGCCGAGGAAGACCGGCAGGCCGGACAGCTCGCCGGCGGCGACCAGGCCGTAGGACAGCGCCAGGTTCCCGGACACACGGCGGTAATGGCCGGCCTTCATCCGGGCCGGCGCGACCTCGTAGGTCACCGAGAACGACTCGGTCGTCTCGCCGTAGTTGAACCCCGCGCGGAAGGCCGCGATGTTCGCGGTGGCGATCTCCGGGCGCTTGGCGAACTTCTGCCGGAGGAAGTCCTCCGTGCCGGTGGTCGGCCGGTGGTACAGCCAGCTCATCAGGCCGAGCGCGAACATGTTCTTCGCGCGCTCGGCCTCCTTCTTGTTGACCGCGCCGGCGACGCCGTCGGCGGCATTCACCGCATTGATGGTCATCGAGGTCAGCGGGACCTTGTGAACGCGGTACTTGTCCAGCGTGCCGTCGGTGAGCGGGTCCGCCGTATAACCGGCCTTCTTCAGGTTCCCACCCGTGAAGGCATCTGTGTTCACAATCAGGTCAGCGCCCGGCGGAAGGTCCTTCAGGTAAGCCTTCAAGGCGGCCGGGTTCATCGCGACCAGGACATCCGGCGCATCACCGGGCGTCATGATGTCGTGGTCGGAAAAATGCAGCTGGAAACCGGAGACCCCGGCCGGCGTACCGGCTGGGGCGCGAATCTCGGCGGGAAAGTCCGGGAGCGTCGATAGGTCGTTGCCAAACGCCGCTGTCTCGCTCGTGAACTGCTCACCGGTGAGCTGCATACCGTCACCGGAGTCGCCGGCGAACCGCACGACGACTCGGTCGAGCCGGCGGGTCTCCCTCTCCCTGACCTGCTCGCGGACCTGCTCAGACACCGTCAGTAACCTCCTCAGGTACCGGACCAGCCTACCTGTCGGCCCTTTTGGGCGCGCGGATCGCGGCGCCCGGTCCACAGGCGCGCGTGCCGTCCGCCACGTCCGGATGGCCCCCGCTCGCCGGTACGGTTATCACTCTACGTGCTGGTGTGGTGCCCGCGTGCCCTAGGACTGGGGCATGGTCGCCTCATCGTGGCGCGTTCCCGGCTCCCTCCCGCTGGCTGGCATGGCCACGGGCTCCGCGAAATCGCGCAAGTCGTCCCTGCGGATGCCTCCAGTGTCGGGTATTTGTCACTGACTGGTTCGGCGCGACCACTTCTCGGCGCAAGCCACCCAGAGCCATTCACGGTGTCTCAACCATGGTTCATCGGGATGACATTGCCCACAGTGTGGGATTCGTCTCTTCAGTCCGTCGGGACGGCCAACTACACCCCACAAGCGGACCGGGCGGCACCCTCCGGGAGACGCCCGGACAGACCCGCGGCGGCACCCGCGCCGACGCCCCGCGCCACGGCATGACACGCCGCGCCACGGCCCGCTGTCGCCGATGCGCGATCCGTCGGCGAACTCCATGGCCCGCCGGTGAACTCGTGGCCCGACGGTGAACTCCGCGACGCATCGGTGAACTCCCGGGCGACCGATCCGCGAGCGGACACGACCAGCGGGAGAATCGGTCGATGGACGCGGACAACCCCGCCGGGGCGAGCGCGTCGGCCACCGGTTCGGCCGGCGCGGACCCGCTCGACATTGGATTCGTCGGCTTTGGCCGAGCCGGGGCGGCGCTCGCCGTCGCGCTCGCCGACGCGGGCCACCGGATCGTCGGTGTGGCGACGCGCTCGGCGGCCGCGGCCACGCGTGCGCGCCGCCACCTCCCCGCCGCCGCCCCGCTGCCCGCGACCGAGCTCGCGGCCCGCGTCGACGTGCTCGTCCTCGCGGTCCCCGACGACGCGCTGGCCGCAGTCGCCACCGCCGTCGCCTCCGCCGCCGACCCGGAGGGCCCGCGCCCCGGGACCGTCGTCGTCCACCTGAGCGGACGCCACGGCCTCGCGCCGCTCGCCCCGGTGACGGCGCGCGCGGCCGGGCGCGCGGCCATCCATCCGATCATGAGCCTGGCCGGTCTGGACCCGGCCGCCGACGCCGCCCACCTGCGGGGCACCACGTTCGGCGTGACCGCCGACCCAGCCGCGCTGCCCGCTGCCCTGCGGCTCGTCGCGGACGTGGGCGGCCGGCCCGTCGAGGTCGCGGACGAGGCCCGGACCCTGTACCACGCGGCGATGGTGCTCGGCGCGAACTACCTGGCCGCGCTCGCCGGCGCCTCGGCCGACCTGCTCGCCGCCGCCGGGGTCACCGACGCGCGGGCGGCGCTCGCCCCGCTGCTGCGGGTCTCACTGGACAACGCGCTTCGTGATGGTGACGCGGCCACGACCGGCCCGGTGCGCCGTGGCGACGCCGGCACGGTCGCCGCCCACCTCGCGGCCCTGCGCGTGACCGATCCCGGCGTCATCCCCGCCTACGTGGCCCTGGCCCGCCTCGCCGTCGGCCGCCTGGAAGCGGCCGGGCTGCTGCCCGCCCCGTCCACCACCGCCGTCCGCGCCGCCCTCGATGTCACCGGCGAGGCCTGACCGCGCCCTGGCCGTGGCGGGCGAGGCGAGCGGGGGCGAGGCGAGTGGTGGGCGGAGTGAGCGACGAGCGGCTGGCGGGGTGAGCGGCAAGCGAAGCCGAACCGTCCGCGGGGTCCGAGCTGCGGGTGAGGCCGGCCATGCGCAGGATGAAAACGGAGGCCGGCGGGTACACCGACGCCCACCGACCTGGCCGGCACCCGTCGGCCGGGCGGCGGGACCGCCGGGCGGCGGCGAGCCGGAGCGGCCCGGCGCCGTGGGCGGGTTCCGCGAGCCGGGCGACCCGCGCAAGCCGGGCGCCGGGGACGTTACGGCGCGGACGGGAACGCCGGGCGACGCGTCCGGCGTTGAGCTGGGTGGAATCTTCTGACACGACAGGACAACGGGACGCCATGTCTCATCTCAACGGTCTCAAGACCGCACTGCTACTCGGAGTGCTGTCGGCCGCGATCCTGGCGGTGGGATCCATCTTCGGCCGTAGCGGCCTCGTCATCGCGCTTGTCATCGCCGTCCTGCTGAACGGCGTCTCGTACTTCTTCTCCGACAAGCTGGCGCTGCGTGCCATGCGGGCCTACCCGGTGAGCCAGGTCGAGCAGCCACGCCTCTACGCGATCGTCCGCGACCTGGCGACGCGGGCCAGGATGCCAATGCCACGCCTGTACCTGAGCCCTACCAGCGCGCCCAACGCGTTCGCGACCGGCCGCAACCCGAAGAACGCCGCGGTCTGCTGCACCGAGGGCATTCTGGAGCTGATGGACGACCGCGAGTTGCGCGGCGTGCTCGGCCACGAGCTCAGCCACGTCCACAACCGCGACATCCTCATCGCGTCGGTGGCGGGCGCGCTGGCCAGCGTGATCGTCTACCTGGCCAACATGGCGCAGTTCGCGGCGATCTTCGGTGGCCGCAACGAGGACGGCCCCGGCATGTTCGAGCTGCTGCTGCTGATCATTCTCGGCCCGATCGCGGCGACGATCATCCAACTGGCCATCAGCCGGGCCCGCGAGTACCAGGCCGACGAGTCCGGCGCCACGCTCACCGGCGACCCGATCGGCCTGGCGAACGCCCTGCGCAAACTCGAGGCCGGTACCGCGGTCCGGCCGCTCGCCCCGAGCTCACGCCTCGCCCCGGTCTCGTCGCTGATGATCGCCAACCCGTTCCGCTCGAGCGGCGTCGTCCAGCTCTTCTCTACCCATCCACCGATGGACCAGCGGATCGCCCGCCTCGAGGAGATGGCCCGGCTGAACCCCTATCGATAGAAGAAGGTCGCCATAGCGCGAATAGGCGGCTCATTTTGGGGAACTCTGGATAGGCGCCGGCATGACCCGGCGGAACCGAATCCCCCGCGGTCCCGCCGAGCACCCCGCCCGCTACCCCCACGGGCGGGGTGCGCCGGCCGAGGCGGGCGGGGCGCTGGCCTTCGGGTCCCGCTCGCTGGTCTTCGAGCGGCTTCGCCGAAGCCCGGGACGCCGCCAGGGGGCGACTCTCGTGGGCGCGCTGGCGGGGCGCTCCAGGAGGAGCCCGACCAGGAACCGGGGGACAAGCCCTGGACTGGCTGGGCCCGTCGGCGTCAGCGGTAGTTGACGAACTGGAGCGCGACGTCGAAGTCCTCGGCCTTGAGCATCTGGATCACGGCCTGCAGATCGTCGCGCTTCTTGCCGGTGACGCGCAGCTGGTCGCCCTGGATCTGCGCCTGGACGCCCTTCGGGCCCTCGGAGCGGATCTTCTTCGCGATCGCCTTGGCCTTGTCGTCGGCGATGCCCTGGGACACGGTGACCGCGAGGCGGTACTCCTTGCCGGTCTGCTTCGGCTCGTCATACTGCAGCGCCTTCAGCGAGATGCCGCGCTTGACGAACTTCTCCTGCAGCACGTCGAGCACGGCCTTGACCCGCTCCTCGCTGTTCGCGGCGAGCGAAATCGAGTCGCCGGAGTGCGTCGCCGAGGCTCCGGTGTCCCGGAAGTCGAAGCGAGTCTTGATCTCCTTGGCGGTCTGGTTGACCGCGTTGTCAACCTCTTGGGTGTCCACCTTGCTGACGATGTCGAACGAGGGGTCCGCCACGGCGAGGAGCCTCCTGTCGGGAGTCGGTCTGAGGGGCGCGGACCGCCGCTCCCCGGGCTGTGTCCCCGCGTGGGGGACCTCACCGGCGCACTACCCCCGCCTGGCCCGGTATGCTCTCCGAGGACACGGCAGGTTGCCCGAGTGGCCAAAGGGAGCGGTCTGTAAAACCGCCGGCTCAGCCTACGTTGGTTCGAACCCAACACCTGCCACCACCCCCCAGCAATTGTGATGCAGCAGGTCCAAGGCCCCGGAACGATCACCGGGGCCTTTTCCATGCCCACGGTCGTTCTCCGCCCATGGTCGGTCCCGGCCGGTCACCGCCGCCACCGGCCCGCCGCGTCCTCGGGCCCGCCGCGTCCTCGCCGCCATGGTCGCCCGATCGTCCAGCCGTCCGGCGTACCTCGAACACGGCGCCCGACGTGATCTTTCGCGGGTCGCGCGGACGCGGGTGTCGAGCGGACGCGGGTGAGGACGGCCGATCGCTACAGTCGGCAGGCGTGGCCGACGATTCCTTGACAGACACCGCGACGCTGGCCGCCCGGGTTCGGGCGGCGGCCCTGCTGACCGGCAGCTTCGTGCTCCGATCGGGGAAGACAAGCACCGAATACTTCGACAAGTACCGCTTCGAGGCGGACCCGGTGCTGCTCGCCGACATCGTCGCCGCCATGGCCCCTCTGGTGCCCGCGGACGCTGAGCTGCTCGCCGGGCTGGAGCTCGGCGGCGTGCCCCTCGCCACCCTGCTTTCGGCTCGCACCGGCCTGCCGGCCCGTTTCGTCCGCAAGAAGGCCAAGGAGTACGGCACCCGGCAGATCGCTGAGGGCGGCGATTTCGCGGGTCGTCACGTCGTCCTCGTCGAAGACGTCGTCACCAGCGGTGGCGCGGTGCTGGACGCGACGAAGGTGCTGCGCGAGCAGGGCGCGATCGTCGAGCACGTCGTCTGTGTCATCGATCGCCAGGAGGGGGGCGCCGACCGCTTGGCCGCCCTCGGACTGACCCTGCACCCCACCCTGACGCGGGCCCAACTCGACGCCGCGGCCTAGCAGGTTCCGCTCAGGTGTTACGGCTGGGTTCCGGGGTTGGCGTCCGGGTTCCCGCGGGCGTGGCGGGGGCTACGGTGCGGGCATGGCATGCCGGGCGGTGTTCTTCGACATCGACGGGGTGTTGACCGTCTCGTGGAAGGCCCTGCCAGGGGCGGCGGACGCGGTGCGCCGGATCCGGGAGGCCGGGCTGGCGGTGGCCTTCCTGACGAACACCACCTCGCGGTCCAGGGCTTCGATCGGCGCGGCGCTGCGGTCGGTCGGCGTCGGCGTCGCGGACGACGAGATCATCACCGCGGCCGTGATCGGCGCCGCCTACCTGCGCCGGCGGCACCCCGGCGGCCGGGTGCACCTGCTCAACAGCGGCGACGTCGCGCCGGATCTCGACGGAGTGCCGATCGCGGGTCCCGGGGAGCGCCCGGACGCGGTCGTCCTCGGTGGGGCCGGACCCGAGTTCACCCATGAGGCCCTGACCGAGGCGTTCCGGCACGTGCTCGACGGCGCGGCGCTCGTCGCCCTGCACCGCAACCTCTACTGGGCGACCGACGACGGGCTGGCCCTGGACACCGGGGCCTATCTGGCCGGCCTGGAGCAGGCGGCCGGCGTTCGGGCGAGCGTGGTCGGCAAGCCCGCGCCCGAGTTCTTCCGCGCGGCGCTCGAGCTCGTCGGCGTCGAGCCCGGCGAGGCGGTGATGGTGGGTGACGACGTGGCGCACGACGTGCTGGGCGCGCAGGCGATGGGCCTGACCGGCGTCCTGGTCCGCACCGGCAAGTTCCGCGAGGAGACACTCGCCGCCGCTGACGCCGCCCCGGACCACGTCGTCGACTCGGTCGCCGACGTCCCCGCGCTTCTCGTCCCTGCCGCGGCCGACACCGCGGCCGAATGGTCTGGTGGTTGAGAGGGTCCGCCGAGCGGGCCGGGCGAAGCGGGGACGGATCGGCGGGCCGGGCGAAGCGGGGCGGTGGCGAAGCAGGAGACCAATGGGCGGGGACGGATGAGCCGGGACGACGGCGCGGGCGCGGCGAAGCGGAACGGATGAGCGACGTGATGGGCGCGGCCGGCGGGCAGGCCCCGGTCGGCGAGCGCGCGGGGCTTGGGCTGTTCGCCTACGGCACGTTGATGTTCGAGGCGGTGGTCGAGGGGCTCGTCGGGCGGCGGCTGCCCACGGCCCCGGCTGTGGCGGCGGGGTGGCGGGCGGCTCGGCTGCCCGGGCGCGTGTACCCGGGACTTGTGCCGGCGGCCGGCGGGCGGGCCCTGGGCCTGGTGCTGTCCGGGCTGACCCCGGCCGAGTGGTCCGTCCTCGACGCGTTCGAGGGCGACTCATACCTGCTGCGCACGGTCGCTGTCGAGGTGTCCGGAGCTGGTCCTGATCCCGTCCGGGTGCCTGCTCCCGTCCCCGGTGCTGGGACCGGCGCCAGCGGCGTCGGCGGTCCGGTCCTCGACGCCGGGGAGCGGCCCGCCTCGGTCGCGCTGACCTACACCTGGCGGAACCTGGCCGACGTCGAGGACGAGGACTGGGATCCCAACTGGTTCACCACCCACTGGCTCAGCCGCTACACCGCCCGCCTGTGGGACGACTGACGACAGGGCGGGTTGGCCGCCGAGACGGGGCGGGGCGGCCACGCGCCCGCCCCGCCCGTCCCGCTGCCCACCCGGCCAGGAGGGCCGACGGGCGCGGGGCACCGGCGTACGCGCGGGGCGCCGGCGTACGGGTCCGAGACCGGGCGAACCCTGGCTGACGCGGCGCTCAGGGAACGGCGGGCGGGGGAGCGGGCTCCCGGATCTCCGTGACCTGGTTCGTCGTGGAGCTCCAGCGGAGCTTGCCGTGCTGGAAGGCGCTCTCCCGCCCGCCCGGCACGTCGTACTCGTCGCTGACCGGCAGCCCGAGCCAGGCGCCGGAGCCGCCGAGCGCCAGGTACCTGTTGAGGATCTCGCCGCGCACGACCCACGCGCCGAGCGCCGGGTGCCAGTAGATCCGCCCGCCCTCGAAGACGGCCTGCAGGCCCTCGGGCGCGGACGTCCACGAGATGTCCTCCAGCGGCCGGCGCAGCGAGCCGTTGCTGCCCCCGTAGGCCAGGTACTTCTGCGCGATCGCGCCGAACAGCGCCCTGGTCCCCGTGTCGACCGACCAGAACATCAGGCCGTTCGTGAAGGGCTGCCACCGGCCGCCACCGCCGGCTGGCCCCTCCGCCCGGACGGGTGCCCCGAGCGAGAGGTGCAGCAGCGGCTCGGCCGCGTACCGGGCGGCGATCTCGTCGCGGGTGCCGTCGGCGCTCGCGGCGAGATCCGCGGGGCCGCAGCAGAACGCGTTGACGTCCGCCCGCCCGCTGATGCCGGGGACCGAGCCGCTGGAGGTGTACTGCCAGATCAGCCACTTCTGCCAGCCGCCGGGGAGCCAGCCCGGGTCGGGGTTCTCGTTGTAGATCGCGAACCACAGCGGGTACTTGGCGAGCGCGGAGGTGTTGGCGATCTTGTCGGTCCAGAAGGACCGGTAGGTGTAGAGGATCGGTGGCCGTCCGGTCAGGCTCTCGACCTCGCGCAGGAACGCCTGCGCCCACGCGGTCAGGTCGGCCGGGCTGAGACCGCCGGTGATCTCCAGGTCGAGCACGGGCGCGAGCTGGCCGGGCGTCTTCGTGTCGCCCACCTTCGAGAGGAAGTGGCGAGCCTGGTCGACGGCGGTGGAGATCGGCAACGCGGGCTTGGCGTAGTGGTAGGCCCCGACCACCAGTCCGGCCGCCTGGGCTCCGGCCCGGTCGGCGACGAAGTGCGGGTTGGTGTAGGTCGTGCCCTCGGTCGCCTTGATCACGGCGAACGAGTTGCCCGCCGCCTTCACCGCATTCCAGTCGATCGAGGCGCCGTTCTGGTGCTGCCAGGAGGACACGTCGACACCGCGGGGCCACGCCGGGTTCGGCGCGGCCGTCGCCACCGTGGCCGTCGTGGACAGCGCGAGCGCCGTCATGGCTACCAGTGCCACCCGGGGGAGGCGCCGGACCGCCGGCCCGGCCTCGTCGGCTGGCGCGGCGGCTCCTCCCGCGCCGCGGGCGGCGGCCGGGGCCTTCAGCGGCCGGGCGGCCCGCTCGTGCGCCGGCGGACGGTGCCCAGGTGGACGGCGTCCCGGCCGGCGGTCGCCCGGCCGGCGGTCGCCCGCGGGAAGCCGCGCGGGTGGCAGTCCTCGGACGGGCGCGCGACGCTGGTGGGGGATGGCGTCCGGGTGGGAGGCGAGGGCCGCGCCAGGCGGTAGTGGTGTGCCGGACGGTAGTGGTGTGCCGGCGGGCACCTGGATGCCGCCGTCCTCGGCCCACGAGAGGCCGGCGCCTGGTAGCAGCGGGTCCGCCGCGCCGGCGGCGGCGAGGTCCTGGTGGTGCCGGCCGGGGTGGTGCGTGAGGCGCATGGGCAACCCTCGCTGCTCGCGGGTTCGGCTCAGGTCTGCTCACTGAGGAGCGCGGCCGTGCTGCCCGGATCACGTGCGTCGGCAGGCAGCGACGGCCGACGACTACGCTAAGCGTCACCATGGCTACACAGCGCAATCGGTTCGCGGGTCGCGGCGAGTTTGTCGACGTCCCCAGTCGCGGCCACTCGGAATGTCGCGACGTTTCCCGACGCGGCGGGCGGCCTCGCGCCCACCGACGTGCCATCGTCTCCAGTTCGGGAGCCCCGTCGGCGTGGCGAGCGTGGCCGGCCCGGAGCGGCTCGCGGTCTCGATCGCGATCTTTAACCCGCTGTGGGATGCATCTCGGGTTCAGGTGAACCCGCTTCCCACTCCTGCCCTGTCATCGTGTAACGTGTGTCCCGCGCGAGCACGAGAGCACGCCCCTTTAGCTCAGTCGGCAGAGCGTCTCCATGGTAAGGAGAAGGTCTACGGTTCGATTCCGTAAAGGGGCTCGACGGTCCGGCCGTCACCGGGCGACTGGTCGCGATCTCTAGATCGTTGATCATTTCGGTGCCGCGTGCCGTACCCAGCCGGTACGCTGTCGGTCGGAACGCCCGCCGTACGTGGCGGTCCAAGGCGGTGTAGCTCAGTCTGGCAGAGCAAGCGGCTCATAATCGCTGTGTCGCCGGTTCAAGTCCGGCCACCGCTACGGTCAACCTGTTCGCTGCCCTTCGGGCAGCTTCCCGTTGACTTGATGTCTGCCCAGGGGGGCGACCCCCTGGAACCCCCGTGTCAGGGGGCTTCGCCCCCCGACACCCCCCGGGTGGCTCGCGCTTCGCGTATCGGCTGGGGTGGGGGTCCTGGCCTCTTGGGCTGGGGGGTCACCGTCGGGTGGCCGGCCGTGGAGCGGTGGGGTTCCGCTGGAAGAGGGAACCGTACGGCTTCGCGGCGCTTGCCCGTTTAGTAACCGATAGAGGAAGAGGCTCACGCCGTGGCCGCCACCGACGTTCGTCCGAAGATCACTATGGCGTGTCAGGTGTGCAAGCACCGGAACTACATCACGCGGAAGAACCGGCGCAACGACCCGGACCGTCTCGATCTGAAGAAGTTCTGCCCGAACTGCCGGAAGCACACGGACCACCGCGAGACTCGCTAGTCCCGAGGCCGCCGTCAGGGCGGCCTCCTCGCGGTCGAGACCTGCTCGATCGGCACTCTTTCTTACCGCGGCTAGGCCGACGACGTGAAGTCGTCGGCCTTGTCGTGTTTCCTGAATCCGGTCGCTGTCCGGCCCCGCGGCACCGGGCTCCGGATCCCGACGCCCCACGTGGGTCGTCCGCCCGTGGACGCGCCGCGGCGGCCCGGGGCCGCCGGGTGGGGTCCCGTGGTAGTGGTAAGGATGGCGGAGCCCGGTCAGGCGGGGCGCTTTAGGGATCGGAGCCGTGCATGCCGCTGAACCAGGCGTTCGTCGGGCGCGAGATCGTCGCCACCAGGCCGTTCCTGGTCGGACGTGAGCACATCCGGCAGTTCGCGCGCGCGATCGGGGACCCCAACCCGCTGTACCACGACCTCGAGGCTGCCAGGACTGCCGGCTACCCGGACCTGGTGGCGCCGCCGACGTTCCTCGTCGCGGCGATCCCGGGCCAGCTCGGGCTGCCCGTCGACGACCCGGACTTCGGCATGGACTTCTCGCTGATCGTGCACGGTGAGCAGCGCTTCACCCTGCTGCGCCCGGTAGTCGCCGGCGACGAGCTGACCGCGGTGACCACGCTCACCGGCCTGCGCACGGTCGCGACCAACGAGGTCCTGACGGCGGGCTATGACTTCCGGACGACCACCGGCGAACCGGTGGCGACCGGGCTGTGCGGCCTGGTCTCGCGCGGTACCGCCGACCCGGGCGCCGGGCCGGTCCGCGTCGAGGCGCCGGCCGCCACCGGCGTGGCGGCGACCAGCGTGGCGGCGACGCCGGCGCGGGCCGCCGCGACGCGGTACGACGACGTCGAGACCGGTACCGAGCTGCCCGCGCGAAGCTTCCCGATCCGGCGCGCCGACCTCGTCCGGTACGCGGGCGCCTCCGGCGACTTCAATCCGATTCACTGGAACGAGAAGGTCGCGGCCGAGGTCGGGCTGCCCGGCGTGATCGCGCACGGGATGCTGACGATGGCCACCGCCGGTCGGGTCGTCACCGACTGGGCGGGCGACCCGGGCGCGATCCGCGAGTACGGCGTGAAGTTCTCCTCGCCGGTGGTCGTCCCGAACGACGACACCGGCGCCGTCGTCGAGGTCCGCGCCACCGTCGAGAAGAAGCTCCCGGACGACCGCGTCGTCGTGAACCTGACGGTCCGCTGCGAGGGCGCCAAGGTCCTCATGGCGGCCAAGGCCAAGGTTCAGCTCGCCTGACGCGGCGGGCCCGCCTCGACAGCCGTAGCGGCCGCCCGACGAATCTCAGCCACGATCCCGACCCATGACCAGCCCGACGCCGGACGTGCACACCGGCCCGGTGCAGGTCCGGCGGGCGGAGTCGCCGGGTCCCCGCCGGATTCGGGGCGCTGGTACTCGCGAACGAAACTCGGCCAGGAACTGACCCCGGACCAGGACCGTGCATGGGCTTTCTGGTCCTGCTCGGGATCTGGTCTGGTCGGGGCGCCCCGCGCCCCGACGGCGGAGCCGGGGTTCCTGCCGGATCGACGGAGCTCGCGGACGGGGTCCCTGCCGGATCGACGAAGTCGATCTGGGAGGTCGTGATCTGGCAGGTCCGGATGGTCGCCCCTGGGGCGACCTTGAGCCGACCGCCTCAGGCCGCCTCGCCCAGCAGAGTGGCGATGCGGCGGACTCCTTCGGCGAGGTCGTCGTCGCCGAGGGCATAGGACAGCCGGGCATAGCCGGGGGTGCCGAACGCCTCGCCGGGAACGATCGCGACCCCGACCTCCTCCAGGATGAGCTGGGAGAGCTCACCGGACGAGCTCGGCGTCCTGCCGCGGATCGTCCGGCCGATCACGTCCCGCAGGGACGGGTAGGCGTAGAACGCGCCCTCCGGCAGCGGGCAGCGCACCCCGGGGATGTCGCTGAGCAGCCCGTGCATGGCGAGCCGGCGCCGGTCGAAGGCCGTCCGCATCTGGGCGACGGCGTCCAGCGGGCCGGCGACCGCCGCGAGCGCGGCGGCCTGGGACACGTTCGCGACGTTCGAGGACAGGTGCGACTGCAGGTTGGTCGCGGCCTTCACGACGTCCGCCGGGCCGATCAGCCAGCCCACTCGCCAGCCGGTCATCGCGTAGGTCTTGGCGACCCCGTTGAGGACCACGCACCGGTCGGCGATCTCGGGCACCTCGACCGGCACCGAGGCGAACCGCGCGTCGCCGTACACCAGGTGCTCGTAGATCTCGTCCGTGATGACCCACAGGCCGGCCTCGAGGGCCCACTGGCCGATCGCGCGGACCTCCTCCCGGCTGTGCACCGCGCCGGTCGGGTTGGACGGCGAGCAGAACAGCAGCACCTTCGTACGCGGCGTGCGGGCCGCCTCCAGCTGCTCGACGGTGACCCGGTAGCCCTGCTCGGGGCCGGTCACCACGTCGACGGGCACGCCGCCGGCGAGGCGGATCGCCTCCGGGTAGGTCGTCCAGTAGGGCGCGGGCAGCAGGACCTCGTCGCCCGGGTCGAGCAGGGTGGCGAACGCCTCGTAGACGGCCTGCTTGCCGCCGTTGGTGACGAGGACCTGGCTCGGCTCGACGGCCAGGCCGGAGTCACGCCGGGTCTTCTCGGCGATGGCCTCCTTGAGTTCGGGCAGACCGCCGGCCGGGGTGTACCGGTGCATCTTGGAATCCCGGCAGGCCTTCTCCGCGGCGGCCACGATGTGGTCCGGGGTCGGGAAGTCCGGCTCACCGGCGCCGAAGCCGATCACGTCGCGGCCCGCGGCGCGCATCGCCTTGGCCGTGGCGTCCACGGCGAGCGTGGCGGAGGGAGCGATGCCGCCAATGCGGCGGGAGATCCTGCTCATGGTGACCATGCTGCCACAGCCGCCGGGCCGAGCCGCGTCCGCGAACGGCCACGTCACAGCCCTCGGCGGCGACCGAGCGAGACGCCGTGGGCACCTAGACGCGGCGTTGCGGCGTCTAGGGGGTATGCTCATTCCGCTCAGGCCGTCAACGTCGGCGCGCACACGCGCCCGCTGGCTGAAGATCCGGTTAACCACGCGTACTAGGTTTGTATCCGTGGCGCGGCACCGGGGCTTCCGCCGGCTGGGTGGTCGTCGGTATCGACGGGCTGGGTCGCTCTAGGGGCGTGGCTCAATTGGTAGAGCACCGGTCTCCAAAACCGGCGGTTGCAGGTTCGAGTCCTGTCGCCCCTGCGCAGGTCAGACGATCGAGAGTGGTGGAGCTGTGGCGACCGACACGCGCGAGGCGGCACCGCGGGCCAAGCCGCCCGCGCGGGCTGGCGGCCGGCGTCGTACGTCGCCGCTGCGGTTCTACCGCGAGGTCGTGGCGGAACTGCGGAAGGTCGTCTACCCGAGCCGGACGGAGCTGATCACCTACGTGGTGGTCGTGCTGGTCTTCGTGTCCGTGATGACCGCGATCGTGGCTTCGCTCGACTTCGGCCTCACGAAGCTGGTGCTCCTGGTCTTCGGCTGACCGGTCCACGGAGAGGCCGGAGGCCTGGCGCCCGTGGTGCCTCCGGTGGCCCGCCGATCGGCCCGGGGGTGGCGGGCCGTGGCGGCTCGATCGACGGCCGGTCGGACCGGTGCCTGGCGTGAGCCGGGGTATCACCGGAAACGACGAGTCAGCCGAGTCGGTCCACGACGTCAGCAGCCTGGTCAGCGAACCAGCAACCCCGCGAGCCCCGAGTCCGAGTCACGAGTCCGAGTCACGACCAGCGCAGCCGCCGAGAGGCGCGCGAACCGGCTTCCTCCGGAGCGTGCGCAACGAGGCGTCCATACGAGTAAGGATCGTCCCCGTGTCCCAGTCTCCCGAGCATGCCGCCTCCGAGCAGGGGGAGGCCCTCGAGCGCCTCAGCCCGCTCGCGGCGTTCGAGAACGACGAGGTGGCGAGCACGGACGCCGGCGCCGAGCTGGCTGAGGACGGCACCGCCGCCGCGCCGGCCGACCTGAGCTCGCCCGCGACCGTCAGCCCCGCCGCGGTGGAGGAGGACGAGGACGAGGCGGACGAGCTGCGTCGCGCCCTCGAGGAGGCGCCGGGCGAGTGGTACGTGATCCACTCGTACGCCGGCTACGAGAACAAGGTGAAGACCAACCTCGAGACCCGGATCTCCAGCCTCAACATGGAGGACTACATCTTCCAGATCGAGGTCCCGCTCGAGGAGGTGCCGGTCGTCAAGAACGGCAAGCGCCAGATGGTCATGCAGAAGAAGTACCCGGGCTACATCTACGTGCGGATGGACCTGACCGACCAGTCCTGGTCCGCGGTGCGTAACACGCCGGGCGTGACCGGTTTCGTCGGCCTGACCAACAAGCCCTCCCCGCTGCGCCGCGAGGAGGTGCTCGCCATCCTCGCCCCGGTGGCGAAGAAGGAGAAGAAGGTCGAGCCGGTCAAGGTTCAGGAGTTCGAGGTCGGCGAGTCCGTCACCGTGATGGACGGGCCGTTCGCGACGCTGCCGGCCACGATCAGCGAGATCAACACGGATGCCCAGCGGCTGAAGGTGCTGGTCTCCATCTTCGGCCGCGAGACTCCGGTCGACCTGCAGTTCAACCAGGTCGCGAAGATCTGATCCCTCGCGGTGGCCGCCGGGCCGGGCGCGATCGGGGCAGCCTGTTCGCGTTCCCTCCGGGGAGACGCTCCCAGGCTCCCGCGTGATGCTGGCCCAGGGGGCAACCCCTGGAACCCCGTCGAAGTTCAGGAAGAAACGAGATGCCTCCCAAGAAGAAGAAGATCACCGCGGTGATCAAGCTCCAGATCAACGCCGGCAAGGCGACTCCGGCGCCCCCCGTGGGCCCGGCCCTCGGTCAGCACGGCGTGAACATCATGCAGTTCTGCAAGGAGTACAACGCCGCGACCGAGTCGCAGGCTGGCAACGTCGTGCCGGTCGAGATCACGGTCTACGACGACCGCTCCTTCACGTTCGTGACCAAGACGCCGCCAGCGGCGCGGCTGATCCTCAAGGCCGCCGGGGTCGACAAGGGCAGCAAGACCCCGCACCGCGACAAGGTCGCGAAGCTGACCGCCGCGCAGCTGCGCGAGATCGCCACGACCAAGATGCCCGACCTCAACGCGACCTCGATCGAGGCCGCCGAGAAGATCATCGCCGGCACCGCCCGGTCGATGGGCATCGTCGTCGAGCAGTAGTCCGGCCGAGCAGTAGTCCGGCCGGGCAGCAGTTCGGCCGAGCAGTAGTTCGGTAGTCAGTCCCCCACCAGTGGGAGGGCCCCGGGCGCCGGCCCGGCGAGCCCGCCGGTACCACGAGGAGCAGAGATGAAGCGCAGCAAGGCGTACCGCGCCGCCGCTGAGAAGATCGACCCGGAGAAGCTGTACAGCCCGCTGGAGGCGGTGAACCTCGCGAAGGAGACGTCGAGCACCAAGTTCGACGCGACCGTCGAGGTCGCCTTCCGGCTCGGTGTCGACGCCCGTAAGGCCGACCAGATGGTCCGTGGCACCGTGAACCTGCCGCACGGCACCGGCAAGTCGCCGCGGGTCGCCGTATTCGCCGCCGGTGAGAAGGCCGCGGAGGCGGAGGCCGCCGGCGCCGACATCGTCGGCAGCGACGACCTGGTCGCGCGTATCCAGGAGGGCTTCCTGGACTTCGACGCCGCCGTCGCCACCCCGGACCAGATGGCCAAGGTCGGCCGGATCGCCCGGATCCTCGGCCCGCGTGGCCTCATGCCCAACCCCAAGACCGGCACCGTGACGCTGGATGTCACGAAGGTGGTCAAGGACATCAAGGGCGGCAAGATCAACTTCAAGATCGACAAGCAGAACAACCTGCACATCGTCATCGGCAAGACGAACTTCACCCCCGAGCAGCTGGTCGAGAACTACGGCGTCGCGCTGGACGAGATCGTCCGGGCCAAGCCGTCGGCCGCCAAGGGCCGGTACCTGAAGAAGATCGTCTTCACCACGACCATGGGCCCCGGGATCTCGGTCGACCCGAACCGCACCCGCAACCTGCTGGAAGAAGCGACGAGCTGAGGCGGTCCCGCGCCGGACGCTCCGCGCCCGTCGCCGGACGCTCCGCGCCCGTCGCCGGGCGCCGCCTGTCGGGCGCTAAGCGCCCTCCCACCTGGTTCTGGGTCAGTGCATATGGCGGTGGCTGACCTGGTTTCGGGTGGCCGAGGTGGCTGTGTTGGCATTGCGCTGATGCGCCGTCACTGGCGGTGGCCGGTTTGGGTGCATCGCTTGCTAGAACGACATCGAGCCGTGGGGGGGGGGGGGGCCGCCCGCGGGGGGGTGTGGTGGGGTGGCCCCCGGGCGCCCCCGGCGAGG
>NZ_JADWYU010000093.1:120905-122546 GCF_016786325.1 Frankia nepalensis
GGGGGGGGGGGGGGGGGGGGCGGGGGGCGCCCCGCCGGGGGGGGCGGCCCCCCCCACGGCTCGTGTCATTGATGGGCTGCCCGCAGGCCGACGGCGAAGTGCTCCGCGCTCGGTGCCGGCACGGTAGCTAACTGATGCAGGTGCTTTCCGTCCTGTACTCTGGTTGACAGTTCCACACCGAAGACCGCTGGTCGCCGTCCGCCTGCTCCGCCGGGGGACGGCCGAAGGCCCCGGAGTCATCCGGGCGGCCCGCGCAGGTGACGGACGCGAACCGCCTTGACGGGCTGCCCTTCGGGGCTGGCCTGACCGCGGCGGTCTCACGCCCCGAGCGCCTGCGCCGGGGCGTTCGTCGTTTACACGGGTCCCTAGGGCGCGGCCGGCACCTTTCCCCAAAGGAGCCCGATGGCGAACCCTGAGAAGAGCGCCGCCGTGGCGGAGATCACCGAGCAGTTCCGTGGCTCCACCGCGGCTGTCCTGACCGAGTACCGCGGCCTGACCGTCAGCCAGCTCACCGAGCTGCGCCGCTCGCTGGGTAGCGAGACCAGCTACGCCGTGGTCAAGAACACCCTCACCAAGATCGCTGCCGAGCGCGCGGGCGTGACCGGCATCGACGACCTGCTCGTCGGGCCGACCGCGGTCGCCTTCGTCGGTGGCGACCCGGTCGAGGCGGCGAAGGGCCTGCGGGAGTTCGCCCGCGCCAACCCGGCTCTGATCGTCAAGGGCGGGTTCGTCGAGGGCAAGCCGATGTCGGCCGCCGACATCAGCAAGCTCGCCGACCTGGAGTCCCGCGAGGTCCTGCTGGCGAAGCTGGCCGGGGCCATGAACGGCTCGCTGGCCAAGGCCGTCGGCCTGTTCGCCGCCCCGCTGTCGCAGGCCGCGCGGCTCGCCGAGGCGCTGCGCGCCAAGCGCGAGGCGGAGGCCGGTGGCGCCGCCGAGGCCGCGCCGGCCGCCACGTCCGCCGAATAGCCGACCCCGGTCGGCTGGCCGAGCAGGCAGCCAGGTAGCACCCGCGGGAGCCCGACCACGCCGCTGGGCGCGGTCGGGCGGATCCGCCCGCACCCCCGACGAACGAAGACACACAAGAAGGAAGGAACCGCCACCATGGCGAAGCTTTCGACGGACGATCTGCTCGACGCGTTCAAGGAGATGACGCTGCTCGAGCTGTCCGAGTTCGTGAAGCAGTTCGAGGAGACCTTCGGCGTCACCGCCGCCGCCCCGGTCGCGGTCGCGGCCGTCGCGGGTCCGGGCGGTGGCGGCGCCGAGGCGCCGGCCGTCGAGGAGCAGGACGAGTTCGACGTCATCCTCGAGGCCGCCGGCGACAAGAAGATCCAGGTCATCAAGGAGGTGCGCGCCCTGACGAGCCTGGGCCTCAAGGAGGCCAAGGACCTGGTCGACGGCGCGCCGAAGCCGGTCCTGGAGAAGGTCGCCAAGGAGGCCGCCGACAAGGCGAAGGCCGCCCTCGAGGGCGCCGGCGCCACCGTCACCGTCAAGTAGTTCCGCGCCGGGTTCCCGCCGGGCCAACCGAAGCCCGGGATTTCTCCCGGATCGGCGATCCGGCGGGTGTGCTGGCGGGCGCGCGTTGCGCGCCAGCCGGCCGGCGGCGAGTCTCGCCGCCGGCCGGTCCACGTGAGCCGTGCCGGC
>NZ_JADWYU010000086.1:0-45481 GCF_016786325.1 Frankia nepalensis
CCTTTTTTTTTCCACCCAGCACCCGCCAAAGGCCATTTCTGCCTGGCTCGGCGACCGGGGCGGCCTGGCCGCGGCGGCCGCGGCGGGCCGGGCGCGCGTCGGCGCCGTCATCAGGTGGGAACTCCGGCGTCCCGGCCCGCGACGGCCGCGGGGTTGTCGGCAACGACCGCGAACCACTCGACGGGCTCGAAGCCTGTCATGGGCGCGAAGTCTAGATCGACATCTGTACACCGCGCGACCGGCTCGTCAGCTATCCGACAACTCGCGCCAGACCGGTCGCCGGGTCCGGTAGTCGGGTCCGGTAGTCGGGCGGTCGCGACGTTCAGGAACGCGGTTCTACATACGGATGGACGTAGAAGCCGTCGTAGAACGGGGTGAACCAGGCGTTGATCGGGGCGGCGGCCGGGTGGGCCCCATAGTCGATCACAGGTGAGGGCTGGTCGTAGAGGCGCAGGTGGGCGTTGTTCTCGAACGCCGTCTCCTCGAAGTACTGGTAGCGGGCGCGCGGATCGTCGTCGAGCCCGTAGTACTCCAGCAGGCCGGCCGCCTGCTCGACCAGCAGGTAGAGAGCCAGTTGCTCGGCCAGGCAGGCCATCGGGATCCAGTCGGGCTCGGCGAGCCGGCCCGTGACACTGACCGTCGCGACCAGGAGCTTCTTGGCGAAGTAGGCCGTGTAGTGATCGTCGTAGGCCGGGGGCAGCCGGTCCAGCGCGCCGAGCGAGTACCCCTTGGCCGCCGCGTCGTAGGCGGTCGCCGCTCCGGTCGTCAGCAGCGTGGCGATGTCGTCGACCAGGTGGTCGACGAGTGACGTGCAGGCGGTCACGAGCGCGCCGGCGGCGACCAGCGCCCGGTCGCCCTCGCTGTCGGGCGCCGGGTCGCGCGCCAGTCCCGGCCCGGCACCGTCGAGGGTGAAGGTGTCGACGTCGAAGGCGCGCAGCCCGCGCGCCGCCCGCCGCATCCGCGCCGCCGCCTCGGCCCGCGCGGCCGCGTCCACCGCGAGCTGCTGTCCCATGGTGATCTCCTCCCTCCGTCCGGGCACCGCGCGCCCCGCGGCCCACAACCCGGGGCCAACCATAGCCATTGCGACGAAACGGCGGTCCGGGTACGGGCCGGCGGGGCGGCGTCGCGTCGGGAAGGGCTACTTCAACAGCGGGTCCCGGGGCAGGCCGAGGATGCGCTCGGCGATCTGGTTGCGGGTGATCTCGGACGTGCCACCGGCGATCGTCATGCCCCGCCAGGCCAGCGCCGAGCGGGCCGCGAGCGCGCCAGGGCCCTCGAGGAACGCGACGTCGGGGCCGCCGAAGGCGAGGTTCAGCGCGGCCTGGGAGCCGACGTGCTCGGCCAGGGCCAGCTTGGTGACGTTGCCCTCCGGTCCCGGCTCGCCGCCGGCGACGGCGCGCACCGCGCGGCGCAGGTTGAGCTGGGCAAGGGCGAGGCCCTCGGCGACGTGGTGGCCGACCCGCTCGGCGGCCGCGGGGAACGCCGCGCCCCGCGTCCGGTAGAGCTCGAGGACGTCGCCGGACGGGAAGGCGCCGGCGACGCCGCCGCCGATGCTGACCCGCTCGTTGCCCAGGGTCGCGCGGGCCACCTTCCAGCCCTGGTTCGGCTCGCCGAGGACGTCGGCGTCGGGCACGAAGACGTCGGTGAGGAAGACCTCGTTGAAGCCGCTGTCACCGGTCGTCTGCCGCAGCGGGCGGACGTCGACGCCCGGGTGCGACATGTCGATCACCATCATGGTGACGCCGGCGTGCTTGGGGGCGGCGGGGTCGGTGCGGACGGTCGCGAGGCCCCGCTGGCAGTACTGCGCGAGGCTGGTCCAGACCTTCTGGCCGTTGACGACCCAGCCGCCGTCGACCTTCTCGGCCCTGGTGCGGATGCCGGCGGCGTCCGAGCCCGCGGCTGGCTCGGAGAACAGCTGGCACCACACCTCCTCCTTGGTCAGCGCCTTGCGCACGTACCGGTCGATCTGGTCGGCGGTGCCGTGCTGGACGAGGGTGAGGATGTTCCAGCCGGTGATCCCGTAGCTCGGGGGCTTCACGCCGGCAGCGGCGAACTCCTGGTCGATGACGAGCTGCAGGCCGGCGGAGGCCTCGAGCCCCCACGGCCTGGGCCAGTGCGGCTGGACGTAGCCGGTGTCGATCAGCCGCTCGAGCTGCTCCTTCTCGGGCAGGGCGGCCACTTCCTGGGCGAACGCGCGGATGCCGGCGCGCTGGGCCTCGATCTCGGCCGGCAGGTCCAGCGTCGCGGCGCGGCCCACCCCGGCCGCGCCCAGCCGGGTCACCTCGGCGGCGGCCGCGTCCGGGCTCAGCACCGCGACCAGCGTCGTCGCGCGGCGCAGCAGCAGGTGGGCGTCGTGTTCCCAGGTGTAGCCGATGCCGCCGTGGACCTGGATGGAAAGCGAGGCGTTGTCGGCGAACGCCGGGAGGGCGAGCGCGGCGGCGGACGCGGCGGCCAGCGCGAACTCGTCACCGCTCGCCTGGGCGGCGCGGGCCGCGTCCCAGACGGCGGCCGTCGCGAGCTCGGCGGCGACGAACATGTTCGCGAGGTGGTGCTTGACGGCCTGGAAGGTCCCGATCGGCCGGCCGAACTGCTCGCGGACCTTCGCGTAGCCGGTGGCGGTCTCGACGGCCTCCAGCGCGCCGCCGACGGCCTCCGCCGCGAAGACCGTCCTGGTCACCGCCTGGGCGGCCAGCCGGGCTCCCGGCAGGACCTCCGCGGGCACGACGCCGTCGAACCACAGCCGCGCCGAGCGGCGGGCCGGGTCCAGCGCCCTGGGGACCTCCACCGTCAGCCCCGGCGCGCCCGCCGGCACCACGACGACGTCGTCGCCGACGACCAGCGCGAACAGCGAGGCGAGCGCGCCGCCGAGCACCACTCCCCCGTCGCCGGACAACGTCCCGCTCTCGGACAGGGTGAGCTCGCCGCCCAGGCCGACCGCGGCCGTCGTCTCGCCGGCGGCCAGCCCCGGCAGGAGACGGGCCCGCTGGTCCGCGTCGCCGGCGGCGGCCAGCACCGCGGCGGCGGCGACGGTGGGCACGAACGGCCCGGGCGCGGCGGCCCGGCCCAGCTCCTCGACGACCACCACCAGCTCCGGCAGGCCCGCCCCGCCGCCGCCGTGCTCCTCGGGCAGGTGCACGCCGAGCAGCCCCAGGTCGGCGAACGCCTTCCAGAAGGTCGGCAGCGGCTCCGCTGTCACCTGGGGGGCCTCCACGAGCGCGGAGGAACCATTGTCGCGCTCGCTCCGGCCCCGGTCGGACTCCAGCAGCGCGCGGTTCGCGGCCCGCGCCTCGTTCGAGGCCAGGAAGGCCCGCGTCGTGCGGGCGAGCTCCCGATGTTCCTCACTGATCGCGATCGCCATACCGTGCCTCCTGGTCAGTTAGAATTTTGTTCTAACCGATTAGTCGACCAGAAGCTCCCAGGTCGGCGGATCGCCGGCCACCTCGCGCAGCACACCGCGGCGGGCCAGCGCCCGCAGGTGGGCCATGCCCTCGGCGAGCGCGGCCCGCTTCATGAAGCCCTCGACCTCGTGCCAGGGCCGCGACCAGGTCATCCGCTGGCAGATGTCCCAGGCCGTCGTGGCGCCGTCCCGGATCGCGCCGATCACCTCGGCGAAGCGCTGGTCGTGGTGGGCGCGCAGCTCCGCGAGCCGGCGGGACAGGTCCGGGATGCGGAACTCGTGCGCGGGCAGCACCTCGTCGGCCGGGTAGGCCTCGACCTTGTCCAGCGACGCCAGGAAGTCGCCCAGCGGGTCGGCGCCCTCGGCCGGGGAGAACGGGATGTTGGGGGTGATGCGCGGGAGCACGTGGTCGCCGGCGAGCAGCAGCTGGTTCGTGGGCTCCCAGAAGCACAGGTGGCCGGGCGAGTGGCCGGGCGTCCAGATGGCGCGCAGGTCCCAGCCGGGGACGTCGGGGCGCTCCCCGTCCTCGAGCAGGACGTCGGGCAGCGAGGGCGCCTGGATCGGGCCCATCGGCGGCAGGGCCCGGTTCATCGCCTCGATCTCGGCGGCCGGCATGCCGGCGCGGATCAGCAGCTTGTTCATGCCGTCGCGCAGGTCCGCCGGTTCCCGGGAGAAGAATTTGATCATCTCGGCGTCGGCGGGGTGCAGCGCGACCCAGGCCCCGGACTCGGCACGGATCCGTTCCGCGAGGCCGTAGTGGTCATGGTGCATGTGGGTCGCCAGCACGCCGCGGACGTCGCTGACCCGGTAGCCGGCGATCGCGAGACCGGCCGCGAGCGCGTCGTACGCCTCGGCCGTGTCCCAGCCCGCGTCGACGATGTAGCCACCGGCGTCGGTCTCGAAAAGGTAGACGAACACATGTCGCAGGCCGGCCGACGGCAGCGGGACCGGGATGCTCCACAGTCCCGGCCGAAGCCGCTCGACAGGCGGCAGATCCACGCTCGGCGGCTGCATCAGCGAGGTCATCGGGGTCCCCTCCGCGAGTTCGCGGTCCGGCCCGGCCGCCGGGCTCCGGCTCCGCTAGGCCGCCCGGACCCGAGACGAGCCCGCTCCGGCGGGCCCTCCGCCGGCCGATCCTGATATTGAATATGGTCACCGTACTCGTGCGTAAAGCCCGGGTGCCAGAGAACCGGAATTCAACCCTCCGCAACGGCACCTCCGGCGGGAACTGGTTGCGGGCCCACTAGCGGGGCCTGTACGACGGAATGAGGTTCCGTCAGCGCCCGAGACCAGGCGCTCAAGGAGGTGGCATGTCCGACGAGATGCCGGTCGATCGCCCGGTCACCCACGCCGAGGAGCGCCCGCTCGGCCGTGGCGCCGCATGACGGCCGCCGGTCCCACTCCCCCGGCCGCCGTGCCCGCGGAAACGGCGAGGCCCACCGACCCCGCCTCGATCCCGGAACAGGGCACTCAGGCACGCGAGCGCAAGGCGTACTTCCGACGGCTCGATGACGGGCGCTACGCACCCAACGACATCGCGGGTGGGGTCTGGGCCGCGAAGACCGTGAGCGGCCGGATCCTCGGCGGACTGGTCACCCATGTCCTGGAACAGGAGCAGTCGGCGCCGGGCTACCGGCTCGCGCGGCTGACCGTCGACATGTTCCGGGCGATCCCGATGGCGCCGCTGACCGTGACGACCGCCCTGGTCCGCGCTGGCGGGCGGATCCGGGTCGCCGACGCCCACCTGTCCCACGACGGGACGCTCATCGGCCGGGCGACGGCGGTGTTCCTGCGGCCGTCGACCAACGCGCCCGGCGAGATCTGGCGGCCCGACCGCGGCGAGTGGACCGCTCCCGAGCCGGGCGACCCGCGCCTCGCGGCAGGCACGGTCAACCCGCGCATCGAGGGCCTGCCCATGCTCGCGGGCGAGCGCCCCGACGGCCCGCTCGGACCGACCCGGGGCGTTCAGCGCGGCGGCATGTGGGTGCGCGAGTTGCACCCCGTCGTCGAGGGGATGCCGATGACCCCGCTCACGCGGGTGGGGCTGGTCGCCGACATGACGAGCGCGACCACCCACCGCGGCACCGGCGGCATCCAGTACATCAACACGGACTGGTCGCTGAACCTGGTCCGCGAGCCGGTCGGCGAGTTCCTCGGCGTGCTCGCGCGCGACCAGCACGCCGTCGACGGGGTCTCCTTCGGCCAGGCGACCATCCACGACGCCGCCGGCCTGCTCGGCACCTGCACGGTCACCGCGCTGGCCAACCCCGGCAGGGCCGACCCGACCCGCTTCCCCCGCTGACCGCGGCCTCCCCCGCCGAGCCGCCGGCCGCCGCCCCCGGCAGGCTGGCCGGCGTGGCTACGCGCCGGCCGCCGCCGCGGCGCCGGCGTGGACGCGGCCCGTCGCGGCGGCGACCGACCGGCTGACGATGTCGATGCCCGCCAGGCCGGGAAGGCGGCCGAGGACGCGGTCCAGGTCCGCGGCCGCCGCGCGGCCCGCCGCGTCGCCGAACAGGTAGGCGATCGTGTGGTCGGTCTCGGCGCGCGGGCGCACGCCACTGCCGACCGGCGACCACACGTGGTCCAGCGCCCAGCGGGTGATCGCGCGGGCGGCCGGGCTGCGCCCGAGGCGCAGCCGGGCCTGCGCGCGGTAGAAGGCGAAATGACGCCGCTCGTCCTTGGTGATCTCGGTGAGCAGCGCCCGGAGCACCGGGTGGCCGGTCTTCGCCGCCAGCCGGCGGTAGGCGGTCAGCGTGGACAGCTCGTTCACCGCGCCCCACGTCATGTGCAGCGCGACGAAGTCCCTCATCGCCGCGCTCGCCAGCGCCATGCCGAGGTGGGTCCCGAGGTCCCTGGCGGTGACCCGCCGCCGGATCATCCGGTTGCGGGCGATCCGCGACGGAAAGGGCGAGTCGCCCTGGACGAGCCCGCGGTCCGGCTCCGAGCGGTAACCCGCCTCCCCGAGGAAGCGGCTGAGCGCCTCGCCATGCCAGAGCTCCTCGTACGCCCAGCAGGACAGGAACGCGGTCACGTCGGGCTCGAGCGCCGCGCGGGTGGCGAGCAGGTCCCGCAGATAGATGATCGTGTGGCTCTCGATGTCCATCATGTAGGTGAGCGTCCGGGCCTCGTCCGGGGTCAGCTCGTGCGCGCGCACCTCGTCCCACGCCACGGCCGACAGGTCGAGCCTGCGCGACACCCGCAGGAACCGGTCGAGATCGAAAATGTCATCGCCGCCGTCGCCGTCCTTGCCCCGAAAGGGGGCGGCGCCCGGCCGGGGGTGAGCGCCGGACCCGGCCCGGACGCCCGGCCCGCCGGGCTCGAGGCCGCCGCCGCCGCCATCGCCATTGCCGCTGCTGGTCATCGCCATCGGTTCTGTCCGCCTGTTCGAACGTCGCCTACGCGGTCCCGGCAGCCGAGATGGCCCGCGGGAGTTCCGCGCCACTGGTGAACTCGCCCAACATTCGGCACCCGTCCGCCCCCGGATTGCGCCGTCGCGCGTCGCTCAACCGACATCCGGAGCCGTCCACGTCCGGTCGGCGCCCATGGCGCGCGTGCCGGCTCGGCCCCTGGGTCAGGCGACCATCACGCGGCGGCCCGGATGGGAGCTGGGCGGGGTGGAATCGGCCAGGCTCTTCCAGGCGTCCGCCAGGCGGGCCACGGCGAGTTCGAGCTCTTCGGGCGGCCGCGTCCAGGGAATGCGGACGAATCGGTTCAGTCCGCCACCCACCGAGAAGACCGGGCCCGGCGCGACGACGACCCCACGCTCCTCGGCGAGTTTCGCCAGCGCCGTGCCGGCCGGGCGGGGAAGCTCGCACCACAGCGCGAGCCCGCCGGCGGGCCGGACGAACCGCCAGTCGGGCAGCGCCGCCGCGACCGCCGCGCAGAGCGCGTCGCGCTGAGTCCGCAGCCGCGGCAGGTGCGCCGCCGCCACCGGGCCGGCGGCGATCAAGCGGGCCACGACGAGCTGCTCAAGGACCGGAACTCCCAGGTCCAGGGCGACCCGCGCCCGGGTGAGCCGCTCCAGGCACGCGTGCGGCGCCCGGATCCACCCGACCCGCAGCCCGCCCCAGAACGCCTTGCTCGCGCTTCCGATCGTCAGGGCGCCCGGCGCGAACGCGGCGAACGGCGGTGGCATCTCCTGCCCGTCGAGCGCGAGCGCCTGATGCGCCTCGTCAACCACCGGGACCGTGCCGGCGTGACCGAGATCCGCGGCCAGCGTCCGGCGCTGGGCAGCGGTCATCACACAGCCGGTCGGGTTCTGGAAGTCCGGCACCAGGAACATCAGGCTCGGGCTGGTCTGGCGCACGACCGCGCGGATCGCGTCGAGGTCCCAGCCATCCGGGTCGACCGGGGCCTCGACGAGCCGCGCGCCGCCGTCGCGCAGCGCCTGGGCCGCGTTGGGGTAGACAGGCGACTCGACGAGGACCCGGTCGCGGCGGGCGGCGAACGCCCGGGTGATGAGGGCGGCCGCGGACAGCGCCCCGGGGGTCACGACGATCTGCTCCGGGTCGGTGGGCAGGCCCCGCCGGTCGTAGGAGCGGGCGATCGCGGCCTGCAGGTCGGGCAGGCCCGCCGGGAAGTAGCCGTGGCCACAGAGGTACGCCGGCAGGTCGGCCACCGCGTCGGCGTAGGCGGGGGCGATCTCGGGCGGGGCGGACGTCGCGGCGCAGTTCAGGTCGATCATCTCGCGCTCGCCGGCCCACGGCACCAGCACCCGGTCGTGCACGCGGGACCGCCCGCCGGGCACCGCCGCGTAGGTTCCCGCCCCCTGCCGGGCCGTTGCGTAACCGGCGTCGCGCAGCGCGGTGTAGGCCCGGGCCACGGTGGTGCGGGAGACCTGGAGCGCGGCGGTGAGGTCCCGCTCGCTGGGCAGGCGGGCGCCGAGCGGGATCCGGCCGTCCCCGATGAGCAGCACCAACGCGTCGGCGAGGCCCGCGTACGCGGGCGCCCGGTCGAAGCCGGCCACGAGCGCGGCCACCCGTCCCGCCGAGATGGACTGGTCCATGCAGGCCACTTTCTCACGATTGGACCTTTAGAAGAAGGCCAATCGTGGATGACGCTCGCCGGGTGACCATCTCGCTCCCCACCCAGCCGCCCACAGGCCAGCAGCCCACAGGCCAGCCGTCCGGCGCCCAGCCGTCCGGCGCGCGGCGGCCCGCCGCCCGGCGGCCCGCCGCCAGGCCGCCCGACGCGTCGCTCGTCGACCTCGGCCCGATCGCCCAGCTTCGCGCCGGTCGGCTCGGCCGCCGCCTGCCACAGCTGTACATCGGCCTGGTCCTCTACGGCGTCTCCCTGGCCCTCATGATCCGGGGCAGGCTCGGGCTCGCGCCCTGGGACGTGCTGCATGTCGGCCTGACCCACCACATCCCGCTGACCGTCGGCCAGATCCTCACCGTGGTCGCGTTCGTCGTGCTGATCGCCTGGATCCCGCTGCGGGAGCGCCCCGGCCTCGGCACGCTCTCGAACGCGGTCGTGCTCGGCCTCGCCACCGACGCCACCCTCGCCCTGCTCGACAGCCCCGGCGACCTGGCGGCCCGGGTCGCGCTGACGGCGGGCGGCATCGCGCTGTGCGCCCTGGCGACCGCCATGTACATCGGCGCCCAGCTCGGCCGCGGCCCCCGCGACGGCCTGATGACCGGGCTGCACCGCCGGACCGGCTGGTCGATCCGGCTGGTCCGGACCGGCATCGAGGTGGCCGTCCTGCTGCTCGGCCTCGCCCTCGGCGGCTCCGCCGGCCTCGGCACCGTCGCCTTCGCCCTGGCCATCGGCCCGCTCACCCAGGCGATGCTCCCCTTCTGGACGGTCCGCCTGGACACCAACCAGACCAGCCCCAGCCAGACCAGCCCCAGCCAGGCCGGCGGCACCAGCTAGTGCCATGCGCTGGCAAGGCGACCCCGTTCTGGTCACACCCGGCTCAGTCCCGCGCTCGCCTTCCCCACCCGTCTCCCCCCGGCATGATCGCGACTCGCGGACGCCGGCGTCCAGAACCAGCTCATACCCCGTGGTCGTGACCTGGCCGGATTCCGTGACCACGGGGTATGCCTCGACACGAGGCACGTCCCGCGGGCACCTGTCCCGCGCGGGACCCGGGGCTCGCGAGGGCTGGGGGGATGGGGTCTGGCGTGGCGATGGGCCGTCGCTCGGCTGGCCTGTGCCGCTGGATCGCGGATCTACACTGCCGGCATGGCTGAGCTGAAGACCCAGCGCAACGACGGCGACGTCCAGGCCTTCCTGTCGGCCGTCGAGGATGAGCGCCGGCGCGGCGACGCCCAGCGGCTCTGCGCGATCATGGCTGAGGTGACCGGCGACGCGCCGGTGATGTGGGGAACGAACATCATCGGCTTTGGCCACTACCAGTACACATACGCCAACGGCCGATCCAACGACTGGTTCACGGTCGGCTTCGCGCCACGCAAGCAGAACCTGGCGATCTATCTGGCAGGCGGATTCGACGAGCACGCCGACCTGCTCGGCCGGCTCGGGAAGTACACGACGGGGAAGTCCTGCCTGTATGTGAAATCGCTCGCGGCGGTCGATCTCGACGTGCTGCGCGAGCTGGTCGCCCGTTCGCACGCGTCAGCGGGATCCGCCGCGAACTGAGGGCCGCTCCCCCGCCCGCAGACAGGGGCAGCGGCGAGCGGACCGGCGAACACCGTCGTGGCGCCGGCCGCCACGACGCGGACGTCCGGCGGGCCGGCGTCGGCGAGACGCCGGCCTGTGAACTCACATGGCCTGCGGGTGAGGTACGGCGGTGGCCCGTACCTCGTTGAGGACGGCGGCGATGGTGTCGATCTCAGGCTCGGTGAAGAGCTTCTCGGGTCCACTGGCTGCCAGCCTGGTGAACGGCGAACCGTACAGGTGGCCGACGTCGAGCAAACCGCGGCGGGCGAGAACGTCGACGATCATGCTCAGGAAATGGAGCTGGTTCGCGGTCAGGGTGCGGCCTGCCTGGAAGCGGTCGAACGCGCGGGCCGCCGCCTCGCGGTCGAGGCCGGTGAGGGAGCGCAGGAACAGGCCCAGCCCCTCGTGCTTGGCCGCCGCCTGGCTGATGTCCTCCTCCGTGCCAAGGCCGGCCTCGAGGAAGACCTTCTCCAACTCGCCAAGATCGGCCGTCGTGATCTGGCGGTTGCGGCGCAGCTTCTGGACGGCGAGCTGGTTCTCGTGGCTGCGCAGGTAGGTGCGGATCTTCTTCTCGAAGTCCTCGCCGAGCGGCTGCCAGCTGATCCCGCCCTCGCTGAGCTCGCCAAGTTCGTCCTCGAAGTCGGTGTAGACGACGTTGCGCTTGCTCTTCTCGATCAGCCGGATGAGGCCGCGCAGCCGGCGCCGCACCGTCTCCAGCATGGGCAGGGTGACGTCCTGCCACCAGGTGTCGGTCGTCAGCTCCTCAAGCAGCTCCTCCTGGTCCTTGACGGCCGGGATCGTGGTCTGCCCGAGCAGCGCGGTGGCGATCTCCCGGACCCGCGCCCGCATCGTGGTGAACCCCGGCTCTGCACCGAGGCAGGCCAGTTGCAGCCGCAGGATCAGCAGGTCGAAACGCTTGGCCTCCTCGCCCGCGGGGTCGTCCTTGTGGGCGGTGGGTAGCCCGGCCAGCCTCTCAAGATCGGCATGTACGGCCGGAGTGATCGCCTTCCAGCGGTCCGGCGCGGAGAACGCCTCAACTTGCTCCCGGCGGGGCCTTACGAGGAAGTTCTCGGGGTTCATCCCCGCGACCTGCTCGCGCATCCGGCGAGCCAGATCGGCGCGCAGTCCGGCATCGTCGGTGACCGGCTCTGTGGCATTGCCCGATCCCGCCGGGGCGCCGGCCGCCGTACCGAGCTTCTCGTCCAGCCTGAGCAGCAGATCCGCGCGCCGCTGGAAGATCCGCTGGCCGAGCGACGGCGGGAGCGCCTGCTCGACGACCGGCATGTTCTGGTTGAAGTAGTCGACGTTCTGGCACAGGTCGAAGACGAGGAACTCCGACTTGTCCCGGCCCGGGCCGAACAGGTCGGGGCACAGCCGGGTGCCTCGGCCGATCATCTGGGTGAACTTGATCCTCGACCGGATCAGCTTGAAAAACACCAGGTTGACGACCTCGGGCACGTCGATGCCGGTGTCGAGCATGTCCACCGAGATCGCGATGTGCGGGGCCTTCGCCGGGTCCGAGAAGCTGTCGATCAGGCTTTGCGCGTACGCGGTCTGATGCGTGATCACGCGTGCGAACTCGCCCTGGTGCTCCGGGTAGTTCTTGTCGAAGCGCTCGGCGATGAACTTGGCGTGGTCCTGGTTCTTCGCGAAGATGATCGTCTTGCCGATCCGGTCGCCGGCCGCGACCCGCAGGCCGCGGGTCATCAGGACCTCGAGGGCCTTGTCGACGGTGTCCGCGTTGAAGAGGAACGTGTTCAGCTCCTCCGAGCTGACCTCGTTCGGCACGCTGCCGTCCTCGCTCCACTCGGCGTCGTCCCACGCCTCCTTCTCCTCGTCGGAGAGCTGGTCGTACCGGATGCCGTGGCGCTGGAACTTCAGCGGCACGTCGACGGCGCGCGGCGGGACGAGGTAGCCCTCCTCGACGGCGTCCTTGAGGTCGTAGGCGTCGGTGGGCACGCGGTTGACGAGGCCGAACATCTCGTACGTGTTGCGGTGGATCTCTCCGCGCGGGGTGGCGGTGAGGCCGACCAGGAGCGCGTCGAAGTAGTCGAAGATCGCCCGGTACTTCTGGAAGATCGACCGGTGTGCCTCGTCGACGACGACCAGGTCGAAGTAGCCCGGGCCGAACCGGCGCCGCCCATCGGGGCCCGTGTCGTTGATCATGTTCATCATCGTCGGGTAGGTGCTGACGTACACCTGGCCGGGCTGGTCCTTCTCCTCCAGCAGGTTGACCGCCGTCATCCCCGGCAGATGCTCCTTGAAGGCGTTCGTGGCCTGCCTGACGAGTGCCTGCCGGTCGGCCAGGAACAGCACCCGCTTCACCCAGTTCGCGCGGGCCAGCAGGTCGACGAGCGCCACGACGGTACGGGTCTTGCCCGAGCCGGTGGCCATCACGAGCAGTGCCCCGCGCTGCTTCTCCGTGAACGCCTCGCCGATCCGCCGGATCGCCCGCGACTGGTAGCTGCGGTTGACGATGTCCTCGGTGATCGTCTCGGTCGCGAGCACCCCGCGCATAGCCCGGCGCAGGACGAGCAGGCGCAGCTCGTCCTTGGTGTAGAAGCCCTGGACCTCGCGGGGCGGGTAGCCGACGGCCGAGTGGTCGTCCCAGAGCCAGGTCGTGTAGCCGTTCGTGTAGAAGATCACCGGGCGCTGGCCGGTGGCCTTCTCCAGGCAGTTCGCGTACAGCTTCGCCTGCTGCTGACCGGTGATGGCGTCCTTCGACGTGCGCTTGGCCTCGACCAGGCCGAGCGGCTTGCCGTCGTCGTCCCACAGCACGTAGTCGACCTTGCCCGCGCCGCTCTTGTTGGCCGGGGTGATGGGCATGCCGGTGACCGGGAACTCACGGTCGCGCTCCTGGCCGAGCGGCCAGCCGGCCTCCTTGAGCAGCAGGTCGATGATGTGGGCCCGGGTCTCGGCCTCGTCGTAGTCGTGGGTGTCCGGCCGGGCCTCGTTCGCCGCCTTGGCCGCCGCCAGGGCGGCCCGCAGTTCCTCGATCTCGGCCGCGAGCTGGGCGCTGTGCTCCCGCTCCTGGGCCAGCTTCTCCGCCTCCGCGGCCTGCTGAGCGACGAACTGCTCCTCCTGCTTCTTCAGCGCGGCCATCGTCTGCTGGCGCACGTCGACCCGGCGAGGAATCAGGTTCGGGTCGAAGGTGAGCCCGTCCGCCGGCAGGTTCGCCTGGTCGCGGGTGTAGGTGCGCGCGATCCAGTACAGGACGTGGAACAGCTCGGCGAGCGAGCGAACCGCGTCCTTCTCGAACACCGGCGTCTTGTGGTGCACGGCCACGTTGCCCTGCTTGCGGATCAGGTCCATCTTGACCCGCCGCGTCTGCCCGACCAGCTTCACCATCGTCGGCTCGGCGATCAGCGCCGCCAGTTCGGACCTGTAGGGCTGCCGGAGCGACGTGTCGACGTCGTAGAGCCAGCGGACCGCCAGTTCCAGCGTGCGCCGGGCGTAGAAGCACGACGCCCGCGGGTCCACCAGCGCGTTCCGCTCGGCCTGCCCGGCCTCCTTGAACAGCTCCGGCCACTCGACCTGCAGAAACGCGAAGTTGCCCACGCCCACCCCCGCCGGGACCGCTAACCAAGCGCTAGAGGAGCGCTATCCTACAACTCCCCCCGGAACGCCCGGTACTGGAGGGAGGCGAAGAGCGCGTCGAGTTCGTCAAGCTGCCCAGACTGAGTAGCCCTTATTTGCCCAACAGCTTGCAACCTCTGTCCAAATATTGACTGCAGATCAACGGGTGGACACAGAACGGGAAGGTTCCTTATTGGGCCCTGAAAAAGATTGGCTTGACTTGATGATCTCGCCTCTCGCAACATGCGGGCCTTCAGCTCGGGAGTTCGAAGGTAGCTAGCAAGATAGTCCGTTGTAACTGTAGAGGTCCTAGGCCTCACGAGGGCTGCACTTCGAACGAGAGAGAAAGGCTCGTCCGTCTCCACCGGAGCCACTCGGCCGATAGTTCCAGAGCAGGAGATCAGAATATCTCCGCGGCGCGGATCGCAGCGCCGCCTAATTCGCGCATGCTCCTCGGGTCCAATATAGTCAACGTTCTCGAAATCGATATATCCGTCACGGACGTTGCGCGCGGATAGCAGCTTTATCCCTTCGGATTCTCTCTTTGGAGTGAGGTGCTCTCCATCGGTTACCTGCTCGGCGACTTCCCCGACAGTGGAGACATGCCACTCTCGCGCATTTGAGGCCGGATCGCCGAACATGCCAATGAAGATCGACTGCGCAAGCTCGTCGAGCCGCCCGATCGCCTCCCGCCGCCGCGCCCTGAGTGCATTTGCCTTGTCCAGGATGTCCGCGAGACGGGCCTGCTCGTCAAGCGGAGGCAGAGGTAGGTCGAGATCCAGGCAGCGCTTGAAGTCGAGGTTCGAGATGTTCGTGGTCTGCCGACCAAAACTACGAACTGTGGCCTGTATATCACTGGACCCGAACCAATGATAGAGGTACCTCGGATGGACTTTGGCGGTATCGGCACGCAGGACCGAAATAAAGCCACCAAAGGTAGACTTGTCGGCCAAGTCGGGAACCCAGCAGCACTTACCGACGAGGTTCCAACTGTTGGCACTGGAGATGAGGATATCACCGCTGCGCAGGAATTGATTTTCTCGCCTCACGTGACGGGAGTCGATGGCCCACACGTCACTTAGATCCAGCTCCGCCTGCACGTTCTTGGTGCGCATACAGTTGACCGCCCCGGAGGTGCCCGGTTCCACGACGTCTGTAGGCTTGAAGGTGATGCCGCGAACGAAGGTCGCTACGTCACCGAGTTTAAAAGCGTTCACCCCAGCAGACCCTTCAGTTCAGACATGCCCTGCTGGATCTCGGACTCGATACGTTCAAGGTCTTCGAGGATCTCCAACGAGGAACGGTGCTCGACCTCGGCGTGGACGATCTCCTTGTAGCGGTTGAGGCTCAGGTCGTAGCCGTTGGCGGCGATGTCGACCTTGGGGACGCAGAAGCTCTGCTCGGTGCGGGCGCGCTTGCGCTCGGAGCCGAGCCGGGCGCCCCAGCGGCGTAGCACGTCGGGCAGGTTGTTCTTCGCGTGCTCGGCCTCGTCGAGAACGGCCGTCGGGAGAACGCCAAGCTTCTCTTCCGGCAGCAGGGGTACTCGCTTGTCGTCGAGGCTCCAGCCGTCGGCGGTGACCTCGTAGAACCAGACGTCGTCGGTGCCGCCGCTGTCGGTGCGGGTGAAGAACAGGACCGCGGTCGAGACCCCGGCATAGGGCTTGAACACACCCCCGGGCAGCTTGACCACGGCGTCGAGCTTGTGGCCCTCGACCAAGAGCTTCCGCAGGTCCTTGTGCGCCTTGCTGGAGCCGAAAAGGACCCCGTCCGGCACGATGACCGCCGCTCGGCCGCCTGGCTTGAGCAGCCGGAGGAACAGCGCGAGGAACAGCAGCTCGGTCTTCTTGGTCTTGACGACCGCCTGCAGATCCTTGGCCGTGGACTCGTAGTCGAGGCTGCCCGCGAAGGGTGGGTTCGCGAGGATCAGCGAGTACTTGCCAGCCTCGCTAGCGGCGCTCTGGGCGAGCGAGTCGCGGTAACGGATGTCGGGCTGCTCGACCTCGTGGAGCAGCATGTTCATGCTGCCGATCCGCAGCATCGTGTGGTCGAAGTCGAAGCCGTGGAACATCTCGTGGTCGAAGTGCCGGCGGGCGGCGTCGTCCAGGAGGGCGTCGCTGTGGGTCCGCTCCAGGTAGGCGGCGCTGCCGACGAGGAAGCCCGCGGTGCCACAGGCGGGGTCGCAGATGGTGTCCCCGGGCCTGGGTGCCGTCATCTCGACCATCAGCTCGATGATGTGTCGCGGCGTGCGGAACTGGCCGTTGTGTCCCGCAGTGGCGATCTTGCCGAGCATGTACTCGTACAGGTCGCCCTTGGTGTCGTGCTCGTCCAGTGGAAGGTCGTCGAGCATGTCGATGACCTTGGCCAGCAGGTTCGCCGTCGGGATCGTGAACCGGGCGCCGGCCATGTGGTGCGAGTAGGTCGAGCCCTCGCCCCCGAGGTCCCGCAGCCAGGGGAAGACCTGGTCCCGCACCAGCGCGAACGTCGCCTCGGGGCTGCCCAGGGCCTTGAAGCGCGACCAACGCAGATCCTGGGTCGAGGCCGAGTAGATCGGGTTCTCGATCGGCTGCCCGGTACGGCGCGCCTTGTTCTCCTTGCCGGCCTGGATGCCGTCCAGCCGCCGGATGAACATCAGGTAGGTGATCTGCTCGATGACCTCCAGCGGGTTGGAGATCCCACCCGACCAGAACGCGTCCCAGACCCGATCGATCCTGCTTCGGAGATCACCTGTCAGCACATAGGGAGCCTACTGGCACGTAGCCGCGCCAACGGCGCCCGTAGGGCCACAGCCTCGTCGATGTCGGCTGTGTGTGGCAGAACGAGGCGGGCGGCGTCTCGCGTGTCGGGTGGTCAGGGATGACGACGGGCCGGATGGTGCGGCGGCAGGAGCCGTTCAGGGCCCGGACGCTCGTCCGGTACGGAGCGGCGTGGCCTACAGCCGCGTCGCGAGCACGCCGGGGAGGTCCGCGAGGCGTGCCCTGGCGTCCCGGCTGACGGCGTCCTGCCGATCTCGGCGGCGTGCACGGCGATGATCAGGTCATGGGCGCCGCGCGGCCCTTCCGAGTGCGCGCGTCGACGCGATGAGGCGGGCGTGCTGGGCGGCGGTGCTATCGGTGTAGGCCAGCACGTCGACCGCCGAGAGGATCGCGGCCGGCGGCCGGCTTGCCGCGACGCAACGTGGCCTTGCCAGATAGCGCCCGTAAGCTTGGCGGTGTGACGGAGCAGTTGACGGTAGGGCGGCGGGCCGCGCGGGCGATTCTGATCGCTGTAGCCCGCGTCGGCAGGGCCCGGCGCGCGCTCTCGCCGGCCCGATCAGAAACCCGGCCACCAGCGCGGGCGGTACCGTCCACAGCCCGTCCAATGGCAACCCAGCCGATGACGGAAGGTAGCGGCGTCCGATAGCTTCATCCGAGAGGATTGAGCCATCCGCAGTCTGACCAGTCGGGAGGGATCGCGTGCCGATCAGAACGGTGTTCTTCGACGTGGGCGAGACTATCGTGGATGAGTCCCGGGAGTACGGGACGTGGGCGGATTGGCTGGGGGTGCCTCGGCACACGTTCTCGGCGGTGTTCGGCGCCGTGATCGCGCGTGGGCTGGACTACCGGGAGGTATTCCAGGTGTTCCGGCCCGGATTTGATCTCGGGGCGGAGCGGGAGCGGCGAGCGGCGGCCGGGCAGCCGGAGTCGTTCGGTGAGGAGAACCTGTACGCCGACGCACGGCCCTGCCTGGCAGCGCTGCGTGCGGAGCGTCTGCTGGTCGGCCTGGCGGGCAACCAGACCGCCCGCGCCGAGGGCATCCTGCGGGCATTGGATCTCCCCGTCGACGTGATCGGCATGTCGGACGGCTGGGGAGTGGAGAAGCCATCGGCGGAGTTCTTCCACCGCGTCGTCGCCGAAGCAGGTTGCCTGGCCGGGGAGGCGCTCTACGTCGGTGACCGGCTCGACAATGACATCCGCCCCGCGCAGGCCGTCGGCATGGCGACCGCTCTCCTCCGTCGGGGCCCGTGGGGCCACATCCTCGATGACCCCACGGTCGCCGACCGGTGCTTGTTTCACCTCGACTCTCTGACCGACCTACCGGATCTGGTGCGCAAGCACAACGAGGCGAACTGACACTCCACAACTGGAGGTCACGACGCTGGTGACAGTGCTCTGATCTGCCCGTCGATGTGTCGACCGTGCTTGCTGTCTCCCAGCAATGGCCGGACCGCGCGTACACGGTCCATCCCGGTCGCGTACCAGTCGGTGTTGAGCGTCTCGATCGCTTGGCCAAGATAGTCAGCGACGCGGTCGCCATCCCGGCCGTGTGCTCCGGCAAGATCGGCGAGGATGACACTGCGCTGTTTGCTTCCTCGCGCGCCGAGTTGGTCAGCCGCCGCGGCCAGTCTGCGGGCAGCTTCCGGATGATCGCCCGTTGCGAGGGCGGCGTAGCCGGCGAAGGAATCGAGACGGGCCGCGTCGTAGAAGTCGAACCATGCGAGATCGCCTGCATTGTCGGGCAGCGATGCTTCGGCGAGGTCGATCTGGTGCCGGCTGGTTGCCGGGGCGCCGTTTCTGGCTTCGATCTCGGAGGACACGCAGTGCAGCCACGACCGGACGATGGGGTGGACGGCGTGCCAGCAGTGCTGGAGCGCGGCGGTGATCAGGTTCCGCGCGCCGTCAGGGTCCTGGCTGAAGCCGGGGATGAAGGCCATGTGGCCGAGGACTGTGGCGGCGAACGCGTGGTCGCCGGTCTCCTTGCTGGCTGTGAGGGCGACATCGTAGCAGCGGGTGGCGACGGCGGGCTGGCTGAGGTCGAAGAATGCGAGGCGTCCGGCGAGCAGCGCCGACTGGAGCAGTCCGGCGGCGAGAGCAGCACGCTGGGTGCCGCTCGCGCCGCGCACAAGGGCAACGCCCAGGTGGGTGTGCGCGAAGGACGCTTCGAAGAGCGGACGCGGGGGGCTGTTCCAGTAGAGTTCTCGCTGACCGTTCGCGATTTTCGTGTAGGTCTCGGGATCCACCTGGGAAGATCCAGCGCGCGGGTCGCCCTCGGCCGACGTTATGGACAGCAACGGGCTAAGCAGGGGCAGCGCCCCCGCTCCGAGCAGCGCGCGAAGGACAGTGGCCCGGTCCCAGTTCGCGTCGCCGGCCGCGCCAGACGGCATACCGTCCACCCTCCCCATCGTGACGTCAGGGCGCATCTTGAGCTCGGCTGGCGTGAGCAGGCCGAGTTCGCTCGCGGGCTTTCCGAACACGGTCACCAGGTGTTTGCGGTAACGAGGCTCGGGGCGTCGCTCGCCGGTCTCCCATCGCCTGACCGTGTTGGCGCACAGGCCGGTGTACGTCTCGCCGGCGTGGTCCATCTCTATGCCGACGCGGCGGGCGACCTCGTCGTGTGACCAGCCACGTTGGAGTCGTTCCCAGGCCAGATTCCGGTTCGGGGGATGACGGTTGCTCGCCACGCCGCACCTCCAACGTCTCGTCGGGCAGGTGTCGTCGACCAGGACGAGGCTATCGAACGCCGCTACCTTCCGTCATCGGCTGGTTGCCATTGGACGAGCTGTGGACGGTACCGCCCGTGCCGGTGGCCGGGTTTTCTGATCGGGCCGGCGAGAATCGTGCGCCGGGCCCTGCCGGCGACAGCCGACGCGGGCCACAGCGACCAGGGATGCGTGGTGGACACGTCGAGCAAGAACGGTGGCACGCCAAGCGACAGCACTGACGGCGATGAGCAGGGCTTCCGGCCCGCTGGGCCTGCGGCGGCAGTCCGATGAACCGGGCGATGGTCACCGGCGCGGCCGGCTTCATTGGATCCCATCTCGTCGAGAACCTGGTTGCCCGAGGAGTCACGACCGTCGCCGTCGACCGCCGAGCGCGCGGTTCCGACGCCCTCGCCGACGAGAACCTCGCGCCTGCAAGGGGCGACCCGCGGTGCGTCCTCGTCAGTGCCGACCTGGCCCAGGACGGCCTGGATGACGCTGTGGACGGGTGCGACGTCGTCTTCCACCTAGCGGCCCGACCAGGCGTTCGGCAGTCCTGGGGGGACGAGTTCGACGATTACATACGGTCCAACGTGGTTGGCACGCGCCGTCTCCTTGACGCGTGCGTCCGGCGCGGTGTGCGCCGCGTCGTCTTCGCCTCGTCCTCCAGCGTCTACGGTCCCATCGCCCGACCGAGCCGGGAGTCGGACCCTACCTGTCCGATGTCGCCTTACGGTGTCAGCAAGCTCGCCGCCGAGCAGCTGTGTCTGGCATACGCTCGCCGGCCGGACAGCGCGCTCAGCGTCGTCGCGCTGCGGTATTTCACCGTCTTCGGCCCGCGGCAACGGCCGGACATGGCTATCGCCCGTCTGCTGTTCGCCGCATACACCGGGTTCCCGATCGAGATCTTCGGTGACGGCTCGCAGCGGCGCGACTTCACCTACGTCACGGACATTGTCGACGCCACGATCGCCGCCGCGGATATCGATGTCCTCGCCGCGGTCGTGAACGTCGGAGGTGGGACGAGCGCCTCGATGAACGAAGTGATCGCGCTGGTCGGCCAGTGCACCAGTCGACGGGTGCCGACCACCAGCGTCGCTGCCAGACCGGGCGACGTCCCCGTCACCGCCGCCGACCTGTCCCAGGCTCAGCAACTCCTTGGCTACCAACCCGCGGTCGGGCTCGCCGAGGGGATCGCCCGCCAGACCTCCTGGCTTGTGGGCCTCCCCCACCACCGACTGCTCGCCTTCACTCCCTGAGATTCGAGGACCAGGAATGCTTGTTCTCAGCGCTGGCGACGCGACAGGATTATTCGCCGCAGCATGCGAGGCCGTGCTAGCCGAGGGCATTGAGGTCCGCCCCCGGGGCATGACCACGCAGGAGGTGATGGGCGCCCACCTGCGACTAACCGACCCCCGGCGCCGCTTCGTCGACCTCCCACCTGCCCGTGTCATCAACCCCGCCTTCGCCGTGGCCGAGGCGGTGTGGATCCTGTCGGGCTCGGACGGCCCCTGGATCTACGACTTCAACCAGGAACTGCTGCGCTACACCGATGGCGGGGTGCTCCGCGGGGCTTACGGGCCGAGGCTGCGTCGTTGGCATGGGACGGTCGACCAGCTGGACGCAGTACGCCGGGAACTGCTCGCTGACGCTGACTCCCGGCGCGCCGTGGTCACGCTGTATGACCCGCAACGCGACCACAGTGGTCATCGCGATGTGCCATGCACCCTTGCCTACCGGTTCTTCCTGCGGGCGGGCCGACTGGAAATGCACACGACGATGCGCAGCCAGGACCTGTGGCTTGGCTTTCCATACGACATCTTCACCGCCACGCTGATCCACGAGCTACTCGCCGGATGGCTCGGAGCGCCGATGGGCGACTATCACCACCACGTCGACTCGCTGCACCTCTATGCGCACAACCGCGACGGCGCCATGAAAGCGGCCACCGATGCCGCACCCGTAGACGCCCCGGGAATGGCGCCTATGACTGTGGAGTGGGACGATCTTGAGTTCGTTTTGGGAAGGGTCGCGGTCGGCGACTACGCCGGGGTCGCGGGCAGCGCTTGGGCGCCCTTCGCGCGGGTCCTGGCCAGCTACCGGGCCTGGCGCGCCGGCGACCGGGACCAGGCACGGTCCCTGACAGCCCACATACCAGGAGTGCTGGGCGCGGCGCTGGGCCGCTGGTACGACCTACGCACCACGCGGTCGACGCCCGTGATCCACACGGCGGGAGGCGCGCCATGAGCGCCGCCGCGGCCCGGCGTGGCGCCGAGGTCGTGCTTGGGCTGTGCGCGTTCACCCATGACTCGGCGGCGGCGCTCCTCGTCGACGGCCATCTGGTCGGATTCGTCGAGGAGGAACGTCTCAACGGCGTCAAGCACACGAATTCCTACCCGGCGAACGCTATCGCCTGGCTACTCGACCAAGCTGGCCTCGCCCGGGAGGACGTCACCACCGTCGCGTACAACTTCGCTGGCCGCCACTACCTGAGGCCGCTGCTTCACGTGCCTGCGCACCTGGTGGACCGGCTAACGCAGACAAGGGCGATACCACGCGCCCGCAGCTTCGTCACCGTGCATCACCGCTACCGGGCCCGGATGGCACAGGTGCGATCCCAGTTTCCCAAGGCATACCTGCAGTCGGTTCTGCATCACCGCGCCCACGCGCTGTACGCCTTCCTGTCCTCCGGCTATGACGAGGCGGCGGTCCTCGTCGTTGACAGCCTCGGCGAGATCCAGAGCACGACGACCTGGCACGCCAATCCGACGCTGCAACTGCTCCACGCGATCAACGACCCGGCGTCGCTCGGATACGCCTATGGCGCCATCACGGAGCACCTCGGCTGGCGACGCGGCGACGAGGAGGGCACCGTCATGGCCCTGGCCGCGATCGGCGACCCCGCCAGATTCCGGCCGCTGATGTCCCGTGCGATCCGATTGACTCGGGACGGCTTCGCCCTCGACCCCGCCTTGCTGCCCCTGCGCGTGCTGTCCAGCCGGTACGGCCGCGTGACCAGCGCCTTCACTGCTGCAACCTGCCCACCTCGCCGGCCGGACGCCCAGGTCGAGTCCGTGCATGCCGACCTGGCCGCCGCGCTCCAGGAACGCACCGAGCAGGTAATGCTCCACCTCGCCTACCGGGCACGCGGTACGAGCGGCAGCGGTCTGCTGTGCCTCGGCGGCGGGGTCGCGATGAACTGCGTCGCTGTCGGCCGCATCTTGCAGGAAGGGTACTTCGACGAGGTGCACATGCCGCCCGCGCCGGCGGACTCCGGGACCGCCATCGGCGCCGCGGCGGCCGTCTGGTCGGACACCACCGGCCGCGCGCCCGGTGGACTCACCCAGCGCAGCTACCTCGGCCCCGCATACCCGGGCGTGATCCTCTCTACCGCGCCCCGGCCCGGACTGTCAGCCCGCCGCCTCACCGAACCGGCCCGCGAGCTGGCGCGCAACCTCGCCGAAGGCCAGATCATCGGTCTGTTCACCGGCCCGGTCGAAGCCGGGCCACGAGCGTTGGGCAACCGATCGATCCTCGCCTCGCCGCTCACCGACGACGTCGTAAAACGGCTCAACGCGACCGTGAAGTTCCGCGAACCGTTCCGGCCGTTCGCACCGGTCGTCCTCGCCGACAAGGCCGCGGACTACTTCGCGCTCAACCAGCTGTCGCCCTACATGTCCATCGCCGTCCCCGCCACCACGCTGAGCCAGACGGTCCTGCCCGCGGTCGTCCACGCCAACGGCAGGGCCCGCGTCCAAACCGTCACACAGGAACAGCACCCGTTCCTCGCTGAACTGCTCGCCGCGTTCGCCGAGCTCACCGGCCATCCGGTCCTCATCAACACCTCGCTGAACATCAAGGGGAAGCCGATCGCCGGCACACCAGAACTCGCGCTCGACTGCCTGACCGAGTCCGGTCTCGACGGGCTCCTCCTCGAAGGCTGGTGGGTGACAAGGTGTTGATCGGCTACAGCTTCTGGGGCTTCCTAGGCCCCGGCATCATCGACACCCCCGACGGCGGACGCAGCCACCGCCGCACCTTGATCGATGGACTCCAGCGGCGGGGCCACGAGGTCGTCTTCCTGCAGCGTGACCGCGACCGGACCGAGGCAGGACTCGACCTGGCCGACCTCTACCGCTGGGAACCCGGCCTGCCAGTCATCGACGTCCTCATGCTCGAGTGGCGCTGGCCCATCGCCGGCCGAAACACCACACCCTGCGGCACAGCCAGCCACACCTGCGACCTGCACCGACAGGCCGAACTCGTCACCCACTACACCGACCGGCTCGGAACACCCACCTTGTTGTGGGACAAGGACCGGCAACTGCCCGCGGACGATTCCCTCTGGACGCGGCCAAACGTCACGATCTGTGAACCGGCGCTGCATCCCCGCCCTCGCGCGGTCTCCCTACTGTTCCCCCTCGCCGACGCGGTGCTTCGGACCGCCGACCCCGCCGCGCTCGCAGCCCTGCCCCGACCGCTGCCGCTCGTCTACATCGGCAACCAGTACGACCGCGACGACGCCTTCGAGCGCTTCTTCGCGCCGGCAGCCGGCAACCTTCCTCACGCAGTGGCCGGAAAGTGGTCTCGCACCTCACAGTGGCCGCACGTCAACTTCGTCGGGCGCATCGCCTTCGAGCAGGTCGCCGAGCTATACCGCGAAGCACTGGCGACCGTCCTCCTGCTCCCGGAGCGCTACCGTTCGGCCGGCCAAATGACTCAAAGGATCTTCGAAGCGGTGCTCGCGGGCTGTCTGCCTCTCGCTCCGACGGACATCGACGATGTCGACGCCTTCGTGCCGCGCTGCCTGCAGGTCGTCGACGGCGCCGAAACGCTATCCAAGATCGACTGGCTCACGGCCGTCACCAGGACCACGGAACACACGGATCTGATCAGCCAGTGTCTCGGGAAACTGGATCTGTTCCGGCTGTCCGCGCAACTCGACACCATCGACCGAGTGCTGTCATCGGCACGTGGAGTAGACCGATGACAGCGCATGCGCCTATGGCGTGGCCGGGCCGCGCCCCTACTGTGAGAGCAGATGAACAAGATCGCCATCATCGGCTGCGGCGGCAGCGGCAAGTCGACACTCGCCCGGCAAGTCGCCACGATCCTCGACCTGCCGGTGACCCACCTCGACAGCCTCTACTACGACGACCAGTGGAATCCGCTCCCACAGAAGGAGTTCGCGGCCCGGCAGGAGAAGCTGGTCGTCCACGACCGGTGGATCATCGAGGGCAACTACGCCTCCACCCTGCCCATCCGGCTACGAGCCGCGGACACGGTCGTCTTCCTGGACCTGCCGGCGATCACCTGTCTGTGGGGAATCGCCCAGCGCCGCTGGCGCTACCGCGGCGGCCAGCACGCCGACGTCGGCGTCTACGACCGGATCACCTGGAGCTTCGTCCGCTACATCGCCGGGTACCGGCGCACCATGCGTCCACGGGTCCGCCAGCTGCTCGCGGAGCACGCACCTCACGCCCACCTGGTCACCTTGACCAGCCGGCGGCAGGCGAAGGGCTTCCTCGCGCGTATCGGCACGGGCAGATAGCTGAGGTCACGATCGGTGCTGGGAGGCGGTCCAGCTCATGATGGCCAAGGACGTCTTCCTCGATCCGGTAGCTGTCCAGGATCTCTACCGCAGCGCGGACAGGCTCAGCCGCCGAACGGATGCCCTACACCAGGCGAAGATCACCGGAAGCGATGTCGCCGCGGCCATACCGACGCTGCTTCGCCAGGCCGGCGCACCACACGGGACCGCTCTCGACATCGGCTGCGGGCGCGGGACCACCACCCTGCGTCTCGCGACCGCCGCAACGTTCGTCCGACTCGTCGCGATCGACGTATCTCCAGCGCTGCTGGCCACTACCCGCCGCCGCCTACAGGCGACTGCATTAGGAGCCAGCACCACGACGGTCTGCGCGGACTTCCACTGCCTTCCGATCCGCAGCCAGACCATCTCGGCGGTCGTTGCGGCCTTCTGCCTCTACCATTCGCCGCGACCCGCAACCGCGGTCGCTGAGATAGCCCGCGTACTCGCTCCCGGCGGTATCGCCGTCCTGGTGACCAAGTCACTGGACAGCTATGCCGAACTCGATGACCTTGTCGCTCGCGCCGAGCTCGACCCGCAGGCGACCAGGCGGCCGAGCCTCTACGAAACCTTCCACAGCGCATCGATCGCCGCCATTACCGCCACCGGCCTGTCCGTCCTCGACGTGCTCCACGAACGACACGTCTTCCGGTTCGCCGGCCACGCACACGCCGCCGTCTACCTCGCCACCTCGCCGAAGTACCAGATGGGCGCCGCCAACGGCGACCCGGACGCCATCGCCACAGCCCTGCGCTCCCGGTTGCCCGACCGGCCGATCGAGACGGCCTCGACCGTTAGCTACGCGATAGCACGCTGCCCGTGAACGCCCCCACCGTCATCAAGTGGTACCACGATCACGCACGGTGCGCCGCCGCCAGCGCCCACTACATCTGGCTCGCAGCGCTGGAGACCGGCATCCTCCTGCCCCGCCTCCTGCGCGCCGACCGGCATATGCTGATCTTCGAACGTGTTCCCGGTCGTGCTGGCTTGCCGGGCGACCTGCCACGTCTGGGCTCGATCATTGGCCAGTTGGACGCCGCCGCGTATCGCCGTCACCTTTATGCGGCGAGCCTCCGCGAACCGCACCGCACATCGGCCGGCCCACCTCTGGCTGATTTTCTCTCGCCCCGCCGAGGAAAGCTTCTCGCGCTGGCCGCCAGCGCAGGGCTCCAGACAGAACAGGTCGCCACCGTCCTCGACATGCTCGCCGACCAGCCCGCAGCGCTGTACAAGGACGCCAACCCGCGGAACTTCGTTCTCACCGCGGACCGAGTCACGATCGTCGACTTCGACGACCTTACGCTCGCCCCCTTCGGCTACGACCTCGCCAAACTCGTCGTCACAACCGCCATGACCCACGGCAAGCTGGCAACACGCACCATCCAGGCATCAGTTGACGCCTACAACGTGCAGGTCCAGCCGAACCGGTGCGACTCCGAATCCTTCCGCATCGTAGCTGAGATCCACCACCTGCTCACCTCCCCATATCTCGGCAGACACGGCTACCGGCACCCCTGGCCAACGGTCAGGCCATGGCCCGAACCTGCTGCCTTCAACAGACAGCGCGCGTAGGAACGGAAATCCCTCACATGAGTCACTCGACCGAAATCGTCATCGTCCGCCACGGCGAGGCAGCCTGCAACGTGGCCGGAATCGTCGGCGGAGACAAGGGCTGCACCGGGCTCACCGAGACCGGCCGCGCACAAGCCGAACAACTCGCTAAGCGGCTCGCGTCCGAGCACGCCATCCGGCCATACAACAACCTCTACGCCACCCCACGCCGCCGCGTGGTTGAGACAGCGCGGATCGTCGCCAACACGCTCAACCTGCCCGAGACCGTCGAGACCGAACTCCGCGGCCCCGACCACGGCGAGGCCGACGGCCGCCCGTGGACAGAGATCAAGACTGCGTTCGGCGGCCCTCCCCAGCACAACCCGGACCAGCCGTACGCCCCCGGTTCGGAAAGCTGGAACGGCTACCTCACCCGCGCGATCGCGGCGTTGGAAACCATCCTGCGGCGCCACGGCGGGCAGCGCATCCTCGTCGTGGCACACGGCGAGACGATCGAGGCAGCCCATAACCTGCTCCTCGACCTGCCCATCGACGCGTGCCGCCGGTTCGGATACGTCACCGATCACACTGCGATTACCCGCTGGTACCGGCAGGTCAACCGCTTCGGCCAAGCCACCTGGCTCCTCGCCGCGCACAACGACACAACCCACCTGCCCGGCACACCCAGATGAACAGTCAGGACGAGCTCCTCGGCCTGTGCCAGCGGTACCTCGACCCAGAATCCCAAGAGGTCCGCCTCCATCTCCGCAGCTGCGGCACGGCGGTCCTGGAGGCTGTCAGCCGCCATCACGGCGACATCGTCATCAAGACCTACACGGACCGCCAACGTCACGGACAAGAGACCCACGCCTACCGCACCTGGGTCCCCGTCCTTCGCAACCGGGCGCCGAAGCTCCTGTGCTCGATCAACCAGCCCGCCGCCATCGTGATCACCGCGGTTTCCGGCCACATGCTCAATGACCTCGCTCTGGGGCCGGCCGACGAGCAGGACGCACACCGCCGCGCTGGAGAGATCCTCCGGACCTTCCACTCCTCCGGACCGCCTCGTGCCGAACCGGACTGGACAACCTGGCTCGCCGAACGCGCCGACTACTGGCTCGCCCAAGCCGCCGACCGCATCTCCGCCCGCCAGCGGCTTGAGATCCAAGCCCACATGCGAGCACTTCAAGACCTCGCGCCCGTCCCCGCGGTCCCATGCCACCTCGATTTCACCCCGCGCAACCTCATCCGCGCCGACGACGGCGCCGTCCACGTCATCGACTTCGAACACAGCCGCTACGACCTGGCCGCCCGCGACCTCGTGCGCCTCGCCACCCGCATCTGGCCCGCCCGCCCGGACCTACGCTCGGCCTTCCTCGACGGCTACGGCGACCTGACCACCCTCGATGAGGAGGTGATCGAACACTGCCGGCATCTGGACGTCCTTACGTCGACCTGTCGCGACCTACGAGTCGGCCCGGGACTGTCCCGTAGTCGGCTCTGACTCCCGTTCGGAGGCAACAGAGGGCAACTGGGCCTTGCGATCCGTCGTGCCGGCTGCGGGCGAAGGTCGAATGTGGTTGCGCGAGCCAACGGGACACACCGCCCGACGGCCTTGCTACGCCTCCGTTGCCAGCGTGGAATAGTTCCTTCGAGCGATCCGGCACCTTTCTTCTCCGCTACCGGCATTCTGGTCAGAACGAATCAAATTGCGCCGGGTCGCCCTGGGCGATCGGCCGGTTATCGCGGAAGTCGTGATCGTCTCGTCCGCCTCGATCGCGACGAGCACGTCCGACCGTCGCCGTGGGCCTCCGTCGCCATCACCGTCGGCTACGGCAGGGCCATCAACGCGCCTTCATCGACATCAGCAACGCAAGAGGGTGACAGCACGACCCGTGGGGCTGGTCACGGCGGCGAACGCCTCGTCGCTGGTGGGGTGGGCGGCGCCGGGGCGCTGATCGAAGATCACGAGATAGCCGGTGGGAAGGCTGAGACGGTCGAGGTAGCCGTCGAGCTGGTCCAGTCCTTCGCGGGTGGGGTCGGTGTCGCCCGGGCGGTGGGTCTTGAGCTCGAGGGCCTCGCGCTGGACGGCCCGTGCACCGTCCGGGCCCTGGTAGCCCCAGCGCAGGAGCAGGTCGATCCGGCCGCGGCCGACGCCATAGTCCCGATCGACCTGGCCGTCGCCATTCACGGCCCGGTCAAGGTAGGCCATCAGTACCAGGTGCGGTGCGGCCTCCCGGTAGGGCTGCGGCGCGACGAGGATCTCGTGGTTATTCCGCCAGAACTCCGCGAACCGGGTGAGCAGGGCCCTCTGGGTTGTACGCCGTGGCCGGCGAGATCGCCGCGGTCACGGGCGACATGGCAGCGAGCATGAGCTACTTCGACAGCGCCGAGGCGCTCTTTCAAGCAGGCGACCACGACGCCGATGCCCCGTATGTCGTGCTCGATCGCTTCGACCTCGCCAGGTGGCGGGGAGCGGCACTCGCCCGTCTCGGAGACGAGGACGCGATCAGCAGTCTCCACTACGCACTGGTTGGCATGGATCCTGGGCACCTGCGCGCCGGAGCACAGCTCAATGTGGACCTTGCACATTCCCTTGTCGCGGCTGGTCATGTGGATGAGGCCCTGCGTGTGCTCGGCACGGCGCGCGACCTCGCCGGGCGCGCCGGTTCCGCGCGGCAGCTACGGCGGATCAGGAACCTCGGGCTACGACTCGGACACCATGCCCGCGAGCACGGCCAAGAGGCCCACCAGGGATCCTGATCCCAGCACCTCGCCGCGGCGCACGAGCTCCGGAACCTCTCCGAGAGGCAGCCAGCCGACGATCGCGGCTTCCTCACGGTCGGTCGGCTCGCCGACCCGCTCGGCACCCTGGAAGAGAAAGACCTCGTGCGGGGTGTCGACCATCCCCGGCATCGGTTGGAAGGCCGCGATTCGCCGCGCTGGCTCGTGGGGCCGCCAGCCAGTCTCCTCCAGCGTCTCCCGTGCTGCCGCGGCCTCCGCCGTCTCGCCAGGCCTGACGATTCCGCCCGGGGCCTCCCAACCAACCTCACCTGTGGCGAAGCGATGCCGGCGAAGCAGAAGCACCCGCCCTGCTCCGTCGAGCACGATGGCCATCGCGACCGTCTGTAGGCGCACGACATGATGCCAGAACCGCCGTCCGTCGGGCGGCTCAACATCGACCTGCACAAGCCGTACCCATGGGTTGTCGTACAGGCTCCGCTCGCCGAAGACCCGCGTCCGAGGGACAAGTTCGTCGTCGCCCACCGTCTCTCCTCACGGGTGCCCAGCACGGCAAGCCGGCCAGCGTCGATCTCTGGTCCTCGCGGACCGAGATTGCCCCCAACGGTAGGCCCCCAAGACCACCCCGGTACCCTGCCCGGCGCCGTCGTCAACCAGTCGGACACCCGGCTCGGACACCCGGCCCAGCTCACGGCGCGCGGCCGGCACCATCACCGGAACCAGCCCGGCACAACCGACCAGGTCTTGATCGCCAGCTGCATGTCGCCAACGTCGGGAATCCGGCCAGGATGCGGGTCGGGGGACACACAACAGGCGGTCAAGCCGGTTCGCGACGCTGGCGTCGAGTCGCGCGGCGCGAGGCGGCCGACGTTGTGACGAAGACATTCCTGTGATCTCGCCGCTCGCGGCGCGCGGAGACTGGCGTCTGGGGTTAGCGGGCGCTAACCTGGCGGGCATGTTAGCGGCCATTAACCGGGAGTCCCATCCGTTCGGGCCGGCGGCGGGGGCGGTGCTCACCAGCCGGGTCGACGCCGCCTCGACGGAGGGCAGGGCGAACGCGGCGCGGCATGCCGAGCTGGTCGCCGACCTGCGCGCTAGGCTGGCCGGGGCGCGCAGCGGGCCCGAGGCCGCCGTGCGGCGTCATGTCGAGCGCGGCAAGCTGCTGCCCCGCGACCGGGTCGACGGCCTGCTCGACCGCGGCAGCCCGTTCCTGGAGCTCTCGCCGCTCGCCGCGAACGGGATGTACGACGGCGACGCGCCCGGCGCCGGCATCATCACCGGCATCGGCCGGGTCGCCGGCCGCGAGTGCGTGATCGTCGCCAACGACGCCACCGTCAAGGGCGGCACCTACTACCCGGTGACGGTGAAGAAGCACCTCCGGGCCCAGGAGGTGGCGCTCCACAACCGGCTCCCGTGCATCTACCTGGTCGACTCGGGCGGGGCGTTCCTGCCGCTGCAGGACGACGTCTTCCCGGACCGGGAGCACTTCGGCCGGATCTTCTACAACCAGGCGACGATGTCGCGCCGCGACATCCCGCAGATCGCGGCCGTGCTCGGCTCGTGCACCGCCGGCGGCGCCTACGTGCCGGCGATGAGCGACGAGGCCGTGATCGTGCGCGACCAGGGCACGATCTTCCTCGGCGGCCCGCCGCTGGTGAAGGCCGCGACCGGCGAGGTCGTCTCGGCGGAGGAGCTCGGCGGCGGCCTGCTGCACGCGCGCACCTCGGGCGTCACCGACCACCTGGCCGAGGACGACGCGGACGCGCTGCGCATCGTCCGCCAGATCGTCGGATCGCTCGGCCCGCGCGCGCCCCGGCCGTGGGACGTCGCCCCCACCGAGCCGCCGGCCGTCGACCCGTCGACGCTCTACGCCGCCGTGCCGACCGATCCGAAGATCCCCTACGACGTCCGCGAGGTGATCGCCCGGATCATCGACGGCAGCCGGTTCGCCGAGTTCAAGCGGGAGTACGGCTCCACGCTGGTCTGTGGCACGGCCCGGATCCATGGCCACCCGGTCGGGATCGTCGCGAACAACGGGGTGCTGTTCAGCGAGTCCGCGCTCAAGGGGGCGCACTTCATCGAACTGTGCGACGCTCGCTCGATCCCGCTGCTGTTCCTGCAGAACATCACCGGGTTCATGGTGGGCCGTGAGTACGAGGCGGGCGGGATCGCCAAGCACGGCGCGAAGATGGTCACCGCCGTAGCCTGCGCGCGGGTGCCGAAGTTCACCGTCGTGATCGGCGGTTCCTTCGGCGCCGGCAACTACTCGATGTGCGGCCGGGCATACTCACCCCGGTTCCTGTGGATGTGGCCGAACGCCCGGATCTCGGTGATGGGCGGCGACCAGGCCGCGGCCGTGCTCGCCACGATCCGCCGGGACCAGCTCGAGGCCCGCGGGCAGGACTGGAGCGCCGCGGACGAGGAGACGTTCCGGGCGCCGATCCGCGACCAGTACGACGCTCAGGGCAGCCCGTACCACTCGACCGCCCGGCTCTGGGACGACGGCGTGCTCGACCCGGCCGACACCCGCACGGTCCTGGGACTGGCGCTGTCGGTCGCCGCGAACGCCCCGCTCGACGACCGTGGTTACGGCGTCTTCCGGATGTGACGAAGGCCGGACGCGACAGAGACCGGACGGGACAGAGACCGGATGCGACGGAGCCCGGATGCGACGGAGCCCGGATGGGACGGAAGGAAGAGCGGATCGGTGAGCTCGGTGAGTAGCGCCATGTTCGACACGGTCCTGGTGGCGAACCGGGGCGAGATCGCGGTCCGGGTGATCCGGACCCTGCGCGCGCTCGGGATCCGATCGGTCGCCGTCTACTCGGACGCGGACGCCGGCGCCCGCCACACGCGGGAGGCCGACGTCGCGGTGCGGATCGGCCCGGCACCCGCCCGGGAGTCGTACCTGAACACCTCCGCGGTGCTCGCCGCCGCGTGGGCGACCGGCGCGCGGGCGATCCACCCGGGCTACGGCTTCCTGTCCGAGAACGCCGCCTTCGCCGCGGCCTGCGCCGACGCCGGCATCGTCTTCGTCGGCCCGCCGGCGCGCGCCGTCGAGGTGATGGGCGACAAGATCGCCGCCAAGAGGGCGATGGTCGAGGCCGGGGTCCCGGTCGTGCCCGGCCGGGCCGAGCCGGGGATGGACGCGGCGGCGCTCGCCGCGGCCGCCGAGGAGATCGGTTTCCCCGTGCTGCTCAAGCCGTCCGCCGGCGGCGGCGGCAAGGGCATGCGGGTGGTCCGCTCGGCCGCCGAGCTGGCCGAGGCCATCGCCTCGGCCCGGCGGGAGGCCGCCGGCGCCTTCGGCGACGACACGCTGTTCGTCGAACGCTACGTCGACCGCCCCCGGCACATCGAGGTGCAGGTCCTCGCCGACGCGCACGGCAACGTCATCCACCTCGGCGAGCGCGAGTGCAGCCTCCAGCGGCGACACCAGAAGATCATCGAGGAGGCGCCCTCGGCGCTGCTCACCGCGCTCCCGAACGGCGCGGCGACCCGCGCCCGGATCGGCGCGGCCGCCGTCACCGCCGCCGCGGCGGTCGGCTACGTGGGCGCCGGCACCGTGGAGTTCATCGTCTCGGACGACGAGCCTGAGACGTTCTACTTCCTGGAGATGAACACCCGGCTGCAGGTCGAGCACCCGGTCACCGAGCTGGTCACCGGCGTCGACCTGGTAGCCGAGCAGCTGCGCGTCGCCGCCGGCGAGCCGCTGCGCCTGGCCCAGGCCGACGTGCGCCTGACCGGCCATGCCGTCGAGGCCCGGGTCTACGCGGAGGACCCGGGCCGCGGGTTCCTGCCGACCGGCGGCGAGATCGTCGCGCTGGCCGAGCCGGCCGGGGACGGGGTGCGGGTCGACTCCGGGGTCGGCGTCGGCTCGACGGTCGGCTCCGACTACGACCCGATGCTGTCCAAGGTGATCGCCTGGGCGCCGGACCGCGCCGGCGCGCTGCGCCGCCTCGACACGGCGCTCGCGAACACCGTGCTGCTCGGCGTCACCACCAACATCGGCTTCCTGCGCACCCTGCTCGCCCATCCGGACGTGCGGGCTGGCGCGCTGGACACCGGCCTGGTCGAGCGCCACCTCGCCGAGCTGACCACCACCGGCGGCACGGACCCGGCGGCGGACGCCGCCGGAGGCGCCGCGAGCGCCGGCGGGCCGGGCGCGGGCGGGCCGAGCGCCGACGCGCTCGCCGTGTACGCGCTCGCCCAGCTGTCGCGGCTCGCCCCGGCCGGGCAGGTCGTCGACCCGTGGGACATCCCGTCCGGCTGGCGGGTCGGCGAGGACGCCTGGCTGTCCTGGACGGTCGACCTGGGGGGTGGCGCGCGGACCAGGGTGGACGCGCGCGCCACCCCCGCCGAGGCCCGCGGCCCCGATGGCCCGACGCGAGCCTGGGTGCGCATCGAGGACCGGGCGCCGATCGCCGCCCTGGTCGCCCGCGTCACGCAGGCCCCGGCCACCCCCCGCGTCGAGCGGCTGCTGGTGACGCTCGACGGCGTGACCAGCGGCTGGCACGTCGCCGACGGGGCCGCCCCTGGCGTGCTGTGGGTCGGCGCGGGCGGAGCGGCCTGGCCGCTCGCCGAATGGGTGCGCGAGCCGGGAGCGGCCGCCGTGGCGGCCGGTGACGGCCAGGCACGCAGCCCGATGCCCGGCACCGTCATCGCGGTTGACGTCGCCGCGGGGGACGTGGTCGCCGCCGGCCAGCGGCTCGCGGTCGTCGAGGCGATGAAGATGGAGCACGCCGTCACCGCGCCGGTCGCCGGACTGGTCAAGGACGTGCTGGTCACCGTCGGCGCCCGGGTCGACCTGGACGCCCTGCTGGCCGTCGTCGAGGCGGCCTCCCCGGACGAGGCGGGAGCGGAGTCATGAGCATCACGGACTACGGCGCGTATGAGCTGGGGGGCCTGCCGGCCGAGGTCACCATCTACGAGGTCGGCGCGCGCGACGGCCTGCAGAACGAGAAGCGGACGGTTCCGGTCGAGGTGAAGGCCGAGTTCATCCGCCGGATGCTCGCCGCCGGCCTGCGCGCCGTCGAGGTGACCAGCTTCGTGCACCCGAAGTGGGTGCCGCAGCTGGCCGACGCGGCGGACCTGCTGGGGAGGCTGGGCCCCGCTCCTGACGGCGTCCGGATGCCGGTGCTGGTGCCCAACGAGCGTGGCCTCGACCGGGCACTGGACGCCGGCGTCGGCGAGATCGCCGTCTTCGGCAGCGTCACCGAGACGTTCGCCCGCAGGAACCTGAACCGGACCGTCGACGAGTCGCTGGCGATGTTCGCCCCGGTCGTCGAGCGGGCCAGGGCCGCCGGCGTCGCCGTCCGCGGCTACCTGTCGATGTGCTTCGGCGACCCGTGGGAGGGCGCCGTCGCGCCCGAGCAGGTCGGCAAGGTCGCGGGCCGGCTCGCCGAGTTGGGCATCGACGAGCTGTCGCTCGGCGACACGATCGGCGTCGCCACCCCCGGCCAGGTCGTCGCCGTCCTCGACGCCGTCGAGGCCGCGGGCGTGCCCCGCGGCCGGGTCGCGGTGCACTTCCACGACACCTACGGCCAGGCGCTGGCGAACACGCTCGCCGCGCTGCGCGCCGGCGTCACCACGGTCGACGCCTCGGCCGGCGGGCTCGGTGGCTGCCCGTACGCCAGGTCCGCGACCGGCAACCTGGCGACCGAGGACCTGCTCTGGCAGTTGCACGGCCTGGGTATCCGCACCGGCGTCGACCTCGAGGCGCTGGCCGCGACCAGCCGCTGGATGGCCGAGCAGCTGGGGCGCCCCAGCCCGTCCCGCGTGGTGAAGGCCCTCGCCCCACCCGACGACGACGCCGCCACCGACGACGCTGCCCCGAAGGAGGCAACCGATGCCTGACACCCGGCTCACCGACGAGCAGGAGGCGCTGCGGGCAACCGTCGAGGAGTTCGCCCGCGAGGTCGTCGCCCCCGTCGCCGCGCACCACGACGAGACGAAGACGTTCCCCTACGCCGTCGTCGCCCAGATGGCCGATCTCGGGCTGTTCGGCCTGCCGTACCCGGAGGAGTACGGCGGCCAGGGCGGCGACTACTTCCTGCTGTGCCTCGCGATCGAGGAGCTGGCCCGGGCCGACTCGTCGGTCGCGATCACCCTGGAGGCCGGCGTCGGCCTCGGCTCGATGCCGATCTACCGGTTCGGCAGCGAGACGCAGAAGAAGGAGTGGCTGCCGCTGCTGGCGTCCGGCCAGGCGCTCGGCGCGTTCGGCCTGACCGAGCCTGGCGCGGGCAGCGACGCGGGCGGCACGCGGACCACCGCCCGTCTCGAGGACGGCGAGTGGGTGATCAACGGCTCGAAGGCGTTCATCACCAACTCGGGCACCGACATCACCCGGCTCGTCACGGTCACGGCCGTCACCGGCCGCCCCGAGGGCGGCAAGCCGGAGATCTCGACGATCATCGTCCCGGCGGGCACGCCCGGCTTCACCGCCGAGCCGGCGTACTCGAAGGTCGGCTGGCACGCCTCCGACACCCACCCGCTCAGCTTCGACGACTGCCGGGTGCCCGAGGCGAACCTGCTCGGCGAGCGCGGCCGGGGTTACGCGAACTTCCTGCGGATCCTCGACGAGGGCCGGATCGCGATCTCGGCCCTGTCGGTGGGCCTGGCGCAGGCCTGCGTCGACGAGTCGGTGAAGTACGCCAAGGAACGACAGGCGTTCGGCTCACCGATCGGCGCCTACCAGGCGATCCAGTTCAAGATCGCCGAGATGGAGGCGCGGACGCACGTCGCCCGGACCGCCTACTACGACGCCGCGTCGCGGATGCTCGCCGGCGTGGCGTTCAAGAAGGAGGCCGCGATCGCCAAGCTGTTCTCCTCGGAGGCGGCGGTCACCAACGCCCGCGAGGCCACCCAGATCCACGGCGGCTACGGCTTCATGAACGAGTACCCGGTCGCCCGCCACTGGCGCGACTCCAAGATCCTGGAGATCGGCGAGGGCACCTCCGAGGTCCAGAAGATGCTCATCGCCCGCCACCTGGGCCTGTAGCCAGGGCCCGCGACACGCCCGAGGCCGCGGGGCGCGTCGTCGGGACGTGCCCACACCTGACCGATTCCGGAACGAACCTGCCCGTCGTCTCAGGAGCCCCTCCCTCGACAACACCGCGCTCCCCGGGCTCCTTCGACCGCCGCACGTCCGGCCCGAGCAGGTCCACCGACCCCGCCGTTGACCTGGTCCACGAGCCTTGCCCAGGTTTGTCGCGCGGCCCAGCCATGGGTATTGTTGACTCAGACAGTGCCGAAGCGGACAGTGCCGAAGCGGACAGTGCCGAAGCGGACAGTGCCGAAGCGGACAGTGCCGAAGCGGACAGCGCCGAAGCGGACAGCGCCGAAGCGGACAGTGTCGAAGCGGACAGAGAGGGACATCGATGATCGTTGATGTGTATAGTATGCGCATGGCGAGGGTCAACATCACGGTGCCCGACGCACTGCTCGCGCGCGCCAGAACCGCTGGCCTGAACATCTCGCAGGTAACCGCCGTCGCGCTGGCCGAGGAGCTCGACCGGCAGGCGAAGCTCGCCGAGCTGGACACATACCTTCTGGAGCTGGAAAACGATCTCGGGCCAATCCCCGCCGACGAGGCGGCCGCCGCCCGCGAGTGGGCTGACCGACTCCAGGCACGTTCCCGGTGACCCTCGTTCTCGACTCCGGAGGGCTGTCAGGCCTGGTACAGCACCGCGGCCATCTTGCGGAACTGCGTGCACGCGGGCTTTGGCCGGCGCAGGTTCCGGCGGTGGTCCTGACCGAGGCTCTCACGGGCAACCACCAGCGCGACTTCCATGCGAACAGGCTCCTGCGCGCCTGCCAGGTCCGCGAGGTCGACGAGTTGCTCGCGCGCGAAGGCGCCAGGCTACGCGCCGCCACCGGGCGTGCCGGATCCATCAGCGCGACCGATGCCGTCGTGGCGGCCTACGCCGCATCCCAGCGCGATCCGGTCATCCTCACGAGCGATCCCACCGACATGAACGCACTTTCCGAGCACACCACCCAGCCGGTCGAGGTACGGGCGGTCTGATCAGGCCTGCCTGCCACCTCATGGAACGAAGCCTCTCGCCGCGCGTGCGGGTCAGGGCGCGAGAATCCGCGGGCTGGTGCCCGAGGGTCGTGAGCCGGCCGGGAGCGCGTCCGAGGTGAGGTAGGCGCCGTCGGAGGAGGGGACACCGGCGAGGACCTTGTCGGCTCCCCACTCGTCCAGGGGGACCCAGGCGTCGGTGGCCGGGTCCAGAACCTGGGGTTCGGGGTCGGGGCAGTTGGGAACGGCGGCCGCGACCGTCCTGCCGGTCGCCACGTCGCGCAGCGGCACGATCTGGGTCCGGCACAGCGTCTCGGGGCGCAGACGAGGTCCGGGCAGCGATATCCAGGTGCCCGTGGCGAGGTCGAACCTGGCCGCGGCGTTGAGCTGCTGGTACGCCGAGTCGAGCGTCGCCGAGACGACGACGAGCCCCGCGGAGGTGGCCGCCAGGCCGGTGCCCCCGCCGAGTTCGGGAAGCGGCGAGCCCGGAGCCTCGATCCACCGGCGAGCGGCCAGGTCGTAGACGAGCGTCCGCCGGTCCGCCGAGTTCGAGCTCCGGCCCTCCCGGTTTACCAGGATGACCACCCGGCCGTCGATGGCGGCGGCATACGACGGCTTCAGGCCGTCGGCGGCCGGCGCCGTCGGCAGCACGGTCCACGTGCCGGTAGCCGGGTCGTAGGCGGCGCCGTCGATGAGCGTCCGGGACTCGACCGGCGGAAATCCGCCGCGCCAGCCGCCCCAGACGACCAGCCGCCCACCGGCCCAGACGACGGCCGCGCCGTCGCGGGACTGGATGGGGGCGGGCGGCAGCGTCGACCAGGTTCCGGTCGTGGTGTCGAAAGCCAGATCGTTGCCGGCCTCGTGGGCGCCCCCGTGGGTGCTTCCCAGAATCGAGCCGCCCCACAGGTAGACGGTCGTGTCGGAGACGGCGACCGCCATGCGGGTCCGCCGCGTGTCCGGGGCCGGGACGCGCGGGCCGAACGGCGCGCCGGCCGGCTTCGACACGGCCGCGGACCAGCGCGACCCCTCCCAGGTGAGGGAGACGAGCGCGTCGCCGACGGCGAGCAGCCGGCGCGTCCCGTCGTCCGTCGGCAGGACCGCGGCGGGCAGGTCACGCCACCGCCAGGCGTCGACGCCGGTCGCGGCCGGCTCCGGCCGAGGCGCGGTGTCGTCCCGCGCCGATCCCGCGAAGAGCACGGCGGCCGCGACGAACGCCACGACGGCGCTCGCGGCCCCGGCCACGGCCGCCGCGCGGCGCCGCTGACGAGCGCGCCGGACGCGGGCCGCGACGAGGTCTGCCAGCCGGGCGTTGGCCGGCACCCGGTCGGCCACCTGGTGCAGCAGGTCGGTGAGCTGGTTGTCGTTCATCATCGACCGACCTCCGTGACGGTGTGCCCCGGCTCGGCGGGGCGTTCCCGCGTCGGACTCCCGCCGTGGCCCGTGGCGAGGCGCCTCCGGGCGGCGGGGCAGGTTCCGGCGGCGCGGACTCGGCGGCCGGGTGCCGTGATGAGGGCTCGCCCGTGTGACGCTGGCGCGGCGGGGATCGTTGCCATGGGCGAAACCAGCGCGGTCGGCGCGGTCATGCTGGCGGCACCAGCGTGCGCAGCGTCGCCAGGCCTCGGCTGGTCTGGCTCTTCACGGTGCCGACCGAGCAGCGCAGGATGTCGGCGGTCTCGGCCTCGGTGAGCGCGAGGTAGTGGCGCAGGACGACGGCGGCGCGCTGCCGGGGCGGCAGGCGGCGCAGCGCGGCGAGCAGCGCGTCCCGTTCGTCGACGACGGCCGTCGCGTCGGTCGGGTCGGCCCGCTCAGCCGGATCGGCCGGGTCGGCGGGGCGGGCCGGGCCGGGCGGATCGGTGACGCCCATGGGCCGCTCGCCGCGCCAGCGCGCGGAACGCCACCAGGACACCGAGGTCGTCACGATCACCCGGCGCACATACGCCTCGCGGGTGTCGGCGGTGACGTGCGCGCCGCGCAGCCAGGTCTTGACGAGCGCCGTCTGGACCAGGTCCTCGGCCTGTCCCAGGTCCCCGACGAGCAGGTAGGCGAACCGCGTCAGCCGCGTCCCACACCGCCGCACGAACGCGGCGAAGTCCTCGTCCCGGTGTTCCGACCACCTGGCGCCCGGCTGTTGACCACCACCGGATGGCTGGCCGAGTCCGTCAGAATCCGCGTGGCTGACGCGATCGCGGTCGGCCTCGTTCGCCTGCCCGGGCGGTCCGGCCCCGGTCAGACCAGCTGGCTGGCCGGGCTCGGCGGCGGCCGCGCGGGCAGGTGTGGGCTCGGGCGTGCCGACGGGTAAGCACCGGTCGTCCGCGCCCCGCTCCCGCTCGACGTCGCCGCGCATTCACCCCTCCGCGTCTCGAGGCCACGGCCCGATCCAGTTCTGTCTGGAGATACGCGGCCTGGCCCCGGAAGGTTGCATCGTCGGCGGCATGGCAGCCGACTGGCCGGGCGAGCGGCGCCGGCCCGGACCTGACCAGAACGGCCCGGGCCGGCGGGGCTCTCTAGGCGTCGATCTTCTGGGGAGCGTCGCTCGTCGCGGGTGCCGCCTGTCGCGGGACGGCGACCGTCGCGCTCCTGCGCGCGCCGCCGAGCAGGGACGGCAACAGCGCCGGGGCGGCGGAGCTGCTGGCGGCGCGGATCGACTGGCGCAGCGACGCCAGGGTGGCCGTGAGCGCGGTCGGCTCGTAGCCGCAGTGCGCCATGCAGTTGTCGCAGCGCGGGTCGCGGCCCCGGCCGTACTTCTCCCAGTCGGTGGTCTCCAGCAGTTCCTGGTACGACTTGGCGTAGCCGTCGCCCATGAGGTAGCACGGCTTCTGCCAGCCGAACAGCGAGTACGACGGAATGCCCCATGCCGTGCACGGGAAGTCGACCTTGCCCTCCAGAAAGTCAAGGAAAAGCGGCGAGTGATTGATCCGCCACCGGTTGCGCCGGCCGTCAGCGAACGCCTCGCGGAACAGTTTCCTGGTCTCGTCGACGCCAAGGAACTTGTCCTGGCCCGGCGCCTTCTCGTAGGCGTAGGCCGGCGAGAGCATCATCCCGTCGACCTTGAGGTCGTTGTTGAGGTAGTCGAGCACCTCGATGATGGTCTGCGGGGTGTCGGTGTTGAAGAAAGTGGTGTTGGTGGTGACCCGGAAACCACGCCGCTGGGCGTCCCTGATCGCGTCCACGGCCTGGGCGAAGACACCCTGCTTCGCCACCGACTCGTCGTGGCGCTCCTGGAGGCCGTCGATGTGCACGGCCAGCGACAGGTACGGCGACGGGCGCAGCTTGTCGATCTTCTTGGGAAGGAGCAAGGCGTTGGTGCACAGGTAGACGAACTTCTTCCGCTGCACCAGGCCGGCGACGATCTGCTCGACCTGCGGGTGCATGAGCGGCTCCCCGCCGGCCAGGCACACCACCGGCGCGCCGCACTCGTCGACCGCGGCCAGCGCCTGCTCGACCGGCATACGCTGCTTGAGCACGTCCGCGGGGTGCTGAATCTTCCCGCAGCCCACGCAGGCCAGGTTGCAGGCGAACAGCGGTTCCAGCTCCAGGGTGATCGGGAACTTCGTCCGCCCCGCGAGCCGCTGCTTGAGAATATAGGCGCCGATCTTGACTGCCTGCCGCCGAGGAATACTCATCCGCGTCCTTCCCCCCGCTGTTCAGCACGCGCCGCCGTGGCGTCCGCGCTTCACCCTTTGCTCGGTCACCCTAGGCGAGCGTTTTCCGCGCCGCCGCGCGTAAGAATGTTGCGGGAAGCATGTCGCGAATACCCGCCCCGCCCGCGACCCGCCGCGAAACGCGTCCACGGCGCCGCCTGGCCCGGAAAGGCCATTCGTGTCAGGAGTCACGGGTCCCGGCCAGGCACCCCGACCGGCGCCCGGCCCTACCGAGCGGCACGCATACGGTTCTCGCCCACGGCTTGTGGCTCAGTCGCCAAGACGCCAGGCAGGTCGCGAAACGGGCCCTGGCGCCCGGCTGGCGATGATTCAAGCCGTTTCCACCGCATGCGCGGCGATGATCAGATCATGCGCGCCGCGTGGCCGCCGTGCCGGTCGGTGGGCGGGCGGCCGGAGACGTCGGCGGTGATCGAGTCGGTGGCCGCCGTGAGCGCCGCGCCGACGCGGGCCACCTCGCCGCCCGTGGCCGGGGCGGCGAAGCCTCGCAGGGAGACGACGAGGGCGACGTCGCCGTGCGCGTCGAAGACCGGGGCGGACAGCGAGTCGACCCGGTAGGAGACCTCGTCCGCGAGTGCGCCGGCGACGAAGTCGGCCGGCCCGGCGAGGCCGGCGGCGAGGTCGCGCAGCAGGCCGGGGAGCTGGTCGCGCAGGTTGGCGGCGGCCGCCTCGCCGACCCGGCGGCGGACCCGCTCGTCGAGCGAGGCCGACAGCTCGACCGAGTAGCCGCGAGCGCGGACGGCCGGCAGGATCTCGCGGTACTCGCGGCGGTCCGCCTCCACCAGCACGCCGCCGCGGTCGAGCCAGCCCTCGATCACCTCGTCCGGCTGCCAGGCCATGAACGTGATCCCCAGCGGCGGGTGGAACGGGATCTTGTCGCCGACCCGCAGCGTCGTGACCGGGCGCCCGCGCGGGTCGACGACCAGGTGCGCGACCGTGGCGAACTCCCCGGCGGGCACGAGGGCCACCACCGACAGGGCGAGCCGGCGGTGCAGGTCGGCCATCCGGCTGCGCCCGGCCGCGAGCGCGTCGGTGCCCGCCGCCGCGGCCTGACCGGCGGCGATCAGTCCGGGGCCCAGCGCGTAGGTGCGCCGCGTCGGGTGGCGGCGCAGCCAGCCGGCGCGCTCGAGCGCGGCGAGCGTCGGGTAGCAGGTCGCCGGCGTGGTGCCGAGGCGCCGGGCGATCTCCGACTGGCCCAGGCCGCCGGGAGTGCCGGCGAGCATTTCGACGACGGCGACGACCCGGTCGGTCTGCGGCGAGGGACGCGACGACATGCGTCGACTCTAGCGACTTCTTTTTGCATATTGCGAATATTGACATGCGACATGCAAAGAGGTTCCCTGATCGGGCGGCGGGCAGCCGTCGCGGGCCGCCCGAGGCGGCCGGCCGAGCCGGAGGGGACGTCCCATGGCCAACGAGCCCGAGAACAGGCCCGAGAGCAGGGCAGACGCAGCAGACAACCGGCCTTACGTCGTCATTTCGTCCGACAGTCACGCGGGCTTACCCACGGAGCTGTACCGGGACTATCTGGAAAAGGAGTTCCACCCCGCGTTCGACGAGTTCCTCGCGGGCCGGCCGGCGGCGGTCGAGGAGATCCGCCGGATGGGGACGAGCGACGCGAAGTTCGCGCAGAAGTGGTTCACGGAGAACGCCGAAGGCCTCGAGGGCGGCTGGGAGACCGCGCGCCGGGACAAGGAGATGGACGCGGACGGGATCACCGCCGAGATCATCTTTCCGGACGCCGACGCCGTGGAGAGCCGCACCTGCGCGCCGTTCGGCACCGGGCTGGGCCTGTCCGGAGACCTCGACCCGGTGCTGGGCCTGGCCGGTGCCCGCGCCCACAACCGGTGGCTCGCCGAGCTGTGCGCCGGCTCGCCCGAGCGGCGCCGGGGCGTCGCGCTGGTACAGATCACCGCGCCGACCGACGACGTGCTCGCCGAGATCCGCCGCGCCCACGACTCGGGCCTGCGCGCCGTGATGATCCCGGCGATGTGGATGCGCCAGGAGCCGTACCACGACCGGCGCTACGACCCGGTCTGGGCCCTGTGCCAGGACCTGGACATGCCGGTGCTCACCCACTCGGGCCCGGCGGACAAGGAGTCCTACGGCGACCACCTGGGCATCTACGTCACCGAGGTCACCTGGTGGCCGGCGCGGCCCATGTGGTTCATGCTCTGGTCCGGGGTGTTCGAGCGGTTCCCCCGGCTGCGGTTCGGCGTCGCCGAGGCCGGCTGCTGGTGGGTGGCGAACCTGCTGTGGTTCTGGGACCGGCTCTACCTGGGCCAGAAGGGCGCGGAGAAGCTCGGCTCGCTGGGCGACCTGACGATGGCGCCGAGCGAGTACTTCGACCGCAACATCTTCATCTGCTCGTCGAACACCAAGCGGCGCGAGATCGGGATGCGCTACGAGATCGGCCTGGACAACATGCTCTGGGGCAACGACTTCCCGCACCCGGAGGGCACCTGGCCGCGGTCACGGGAATGGATGAAGAAGACCTTCCACGACGTGCCGGTCGCCGAGACCCGCCGCATGCTCGGCGAGGCGGCCGCCGAGGTCTTCGGGTTCGACCTCGACGTGCTGCGCCCGACCGCCGACCGGCTCGGCGTCACGCCGGGAAGCCTCGGCCAGACCGACGACGCGGCCAGCATCGCCAGGTGGGAGCGGGCCAGGACCGTCGGCCGGCACTGGCTGACCGGCCACGACCTGCCGTGGGGGGTCGCGGAATGAGCACGCGCGGGACGCTGGCGCCGCAGGACCGGTACATCGTCATCTCGTCGGACTGCCACGGCGGCGGTGGTCTGCTCGACTACCGGCCGTACCTGGAAAAGAAGTGGCACGACGACTTCGACGCCTGGGCCGCCGGCTACGAGATCCCGTACGAGGACCTCAAGGGCGACCTCGGCGACCGCAACTGGGACTCCGCCCGCCGGCTGTCGGACCTGGAGGCCGACGGCATCGTCGCCGAGGTCATCTACCCGAACACGGTGCCGCCGTTCTACCCGAACAACTCCCTCGTCGAGCAGCCGCCGGCCCCGAACACGGGAGATCTCGAGCGCCGCTGGGCCGGGCTGCGGGCGCACAACCGCTGGCTGGCCGACTTCTGCGCCGCCACCCCCGGCCGGCGCGCCGGCATCTGCCAGGTCATGCTGCACGACCTGGACGCCGCCGTCGGCGAGGTGCGCTGGGCGAAGGAGAACGGCCTGTTCGGCGGGGTGCTGCTGCCGGGAGCGCCGCCCGGCTCGGGCGTGCCGGCGCTGTACGACCCCGAGTACTACGAGCCGCTGTGGGCGGTCTGCGAAGAGCTGGACATGCCGGTCAACCACCACAGCGGCTCCGCCGCGCCGGCCGCCGGCGAGCGGGCCGAGGACAAGGTGATCCTGCTGCTGGAGGTCACCTGGTGGGCCCACCGGGCGTTCACCCACCTGCTGGTCGGCGGCGTCTTCGAGCGCCACCCCGGCCTGCGCCTCGTGCTCACCGAGCAGGGCACCGCCTGGGTCCCCGAGGAACTGGCCCGCCTCGACTACTTCTTCGACCGGATGGGCACCGGCACGGCCGGCTCGCAGGAGGCGGTCTGGGGCAAGGAGCTGGTCGGGCGGATGTCGCTGCGGCCGAGCGAGTACTTCGCCCGGCAGGTCGGCATCGGGGCGAGCTTCCTGCGCGGGCACGAGGTGCCGGCCGCCGGCCGGATCGGCTACGAGAAGATCATGTGGGGCAGCGACTACCCGCACCGGGAGGGCAGCCACCCCTACTCGCGCGAAGCGCTGCGGGCCGCGTTCGCCGGGGTCGACCCGACCGACGTCGAGCGGATGCTCGCCACCAACGCCGCCACCACCTACGGGTTCGACCTCGACGCGCTGCGGCCGCTGGCCGACCGGTTCGGCCCGACGGTCGCCGAGGTCGGAACGCCGCTGGCGCCGGCCTCCGTGCCCCTCGACGCGGAGAAATGCCCAGCGCTCATCGGCTACGGCAGGGAGGAATCATCGTGAGCACTCGCATCCGGTACGGGGCGCGCACGCCCGACCAGCTGCGCAACCGCGAGGTCGAGGCGACCTCCGTCGACACCTGGGCGATCTCGATGGTCGCGATCTACGAGACCGATCCCGAGCTGGTCGCGGCCGTCTTACCCCCACCGCTGGCCGCGTCCGCGCCGGAGCACGTACGGGTCACGATCGCGCGGGTCGACGTCGGCCGGGGCCTGCCGCCGTTCGGCGCCGGCACGTTCGCCGTCGGTGCCGGCCACGACGGGATCGTCGGCGACTACGCGCTCGTCATGCCGATGACCACCGAGCAGTCGGTCATCGGCGGACGGGAGACGTTCGGCGAGCCGAAGAAGATCGGTGACGTCCGTCTGGAGCTTTCCGGCGGCCTCGCCCTCGGCTCGCGGGTCTCCGGCTCGGTCACCCGGCTCGGGGTCACGTTCGTCGAGGTCAACGGCCTGCTGGCCGAGCGGCTTCCGACGCCCGAGGACGGGGTGCGGTCCAGCTTCTACCTGAAGTTCCTGCCGGCGCCCGACGGCAAGGGCTTCGACGACGACCCGGCGCTGGTGCACGTCCAGCGGCGCGAGAAGACCCGCGCGCTGTTCCGGGTGGACGGCGAGATGATCCTGCGCGAGTCGCGGTTCGACCCGGTCGCGGACCTGCCGGTCCGCCGGCTCGTCGGCATCGAGATCGCCGAGCGCTCCAGCGTCCAGACCGGCGCCGTCGTGCGCCGCCTCCCCCAGGAGGACATCCTCCCGTTCGCCCACCAGCGCTACGACAACCTCTCGCCGGTCGGCGAGGAGTAGCGCCGCCCACGCCGTCCGTTCGTCCCGCCGGGTGGCGCCCCCGCGGGCCCCCGCCGGGGTGTGTTTAACAAAAGGCGCAGGCCCCCC